>CALUGI010000019.1 GCA_944320135.1 uncultured Phocaeicola sp.
TATCCTTTCTGATTAACTTTCGGGGTGAGTGACAATACGTGGAGCGGGCAGGCAACCACACAGAGGTTGCATCCCTTGCACCGTTCCGTATTCACAACGACCACACCTTTCATCTTAGCCATAAGTTTACGTATCTTTAGTTATTGATTAAACATGTCTTTGTTATAGAAGTTGAGGATGTCGAGCGCCATCTTCCTCGCTTCTGCCGCAGGACTTTCGGGGTCGAGCGCGATGGCCTCCTGATAGTTGTTCAGCGCCCCCTGCCAGTCGCCCCGCTTGCGATAAGCGTTGCCCAAGAGATAATAGGCTTCGGCTTTTGTGTGGGGGAAGGCGGCCATGAGCTCGCGGAGCCTTTTGATTGCTCCGTCCGTATCCCCGCTGTTGATTTGTCGTTTGATGCTTATCAGTAGTTCGTCCATGCTTTTTTCTTGTTGGTTGCAACCTGACAAAGATAGTCTTTAATTTGATACCACGGCCGTTTTTTTCAAACAAATCGTTCGGAAAATCGAAAAATAAAATCATCGTATAGCCGTAACGCGCTGCTTTTCTGCGTATTTGTCACTTTGATATTCCCGCTCGCCGAGGATGCGTCGTTTGCGGCCCGAAGCAGGCGAGGCGATAAAAAACGCAAGGAAATGCACTTTTCGGTTTGACTTTTTGTGTTTGACGGGGGAGAATGCTTTTCTTTTTGCGGCGTTTGTTTTCGGTTTGCTTCTTGATTTGACGTGTTTGTGCGGATGATGCTGTCTCTTTGCTCGGAAGTTTTTGCATTCTTTCTCGGACAATCCGGAAAGAAAAGGCCGTTTTTGAGAGGGATAACGGGACGGGAAACCGCTTCCCGGCAAGCGTTTCTCCGTTCTCCCGCAGAAGTCCGACGGTTTGACGGGGGAAAATGAGCAATTCGTCCGCACAAACCGGGCAATTCATGCGGACGAATTCGGGAAGTTGACCCTTCTCAGAAGCCTTCTGAGCGGGCCGCCGTTTTGCTTTCGTTAGGAAACCGCTTCCGGAACGCGCGGATTCCTTTAAGGTGCGGTTAGCGGATACGGCATTTTTGGTGTCTTGATGCTTGCGGAACGGCGTTGTTTGCAGCAAAATGTTTTCGGGGTTTTCCTTGGATGTTTGCGCTTTTTTTCTTTTATTTGCACACAAGAATAAAACAAACCTTAAAACAAATGAAAAACATTGTTATGATGCTCTTGCTTGCGGCGTTCGTGTGCGGATGCGCGTCGAACCGGTACGAGGACGGAGCATGGGAGGTTGCCGAAACCTCCGCAACCAACGGGGATGAGCTTTCCCGCTTCCTGAAACATTACAGGGACGGCGGCGACAGGGAGAAGTACAAGGCCGCCTGTTTCCTGGTCTGCAACATGCCGGGCAAGTATTCCGTGGCGGAGGGCAGGCCCGTCTATGACGTGGACGTGGTGAAGGCCGATTCGCTTGTCCGATCGTTAGAAGCCTCGTTCGCCCTGCGCGAGTCTTCACCTTATCTGAAGGACTACAGCTTCGGGTAGTTTCTGGAATACATGCTTCCTTACCGTGTGGCGAACGAGCCGTTAGAGTACGGGTGGAAGGAGGACTGCCCGAAACATTTCTTTCCGGGGGAGGGGATGGACATAAGGGAAGCCGCCGATGCCGTCAACGAGCAGGTAAGGCTCGACCTCTCTCCGGCAAGCTACGGCGACCTTCCCCAGTCGTATTCCTCGCTCATGAAGAACGGCTTCGGCAAGTGTGACGACCGTACCGCCCTGCTTGTCATGGCATTGCGGGCCGTCGGCATTCCTTCAGCTTACGAGTTCGTTCCCCAATGGGGAAGCAGCAACAACGGGCATTCGTTCGTGTCGGTCATCCTGCCGGACGGTTCCGTCCGTCCGCTCCAGAACACGGACAAGGCGACGGGCGACGGCTACCTCTCGCGCAAGCCCACCAAGATTTATCGCAAGATGTATGAACTGCAAGGAGACGTTTCGCTTGACGGTTCTTCCGTTCCAGAGCTGTTCCGTTACGGGGACTTGTTAGACGTGACTTCTCTCCATCGGGTAGGTTTCCGCGACGTGGAAATCAGCGTAAAGGACAGGGAACGGGAAGGCGGCCTTTATCTTGCCGCGTTTCTTCCAGGCGGTTGGAATCCGGTTGCCGAGTCCCGCACCGCTTCGTTCAGGGATGTAAGTACCGGCACGCGCCTTGACATGCCGAAAGAGAGCGAGGCGGTCGGTCTGGGCGACGGGGTGGCGTATCTTCCCGTCCGCTGGAACAATGGCAGGGCTGAGGCTGCGGGCAATCCCGTAATCGTTTCCGACAGCACTGTCCGCGAGATTGTTCCGGACACGGCAGCCCGTGAAACGGTACGCCTGCTTCGGAAATATCCGCTGAACGCCCGCATTGTCAATTTTGCAAAGCTGATGGTCATGGGGCGGTTCGAGGGGGCGAACCGGGCGGACTTCTCGGATGCGGAAACCGTTTGCCGCATTTCAGACACGCCGGAGTGCCGGATGCAGCGTGTCGTTCCGGACACGGACAAGGCGTTCCGCTATATCCGCTACATCCGTCCGAAAGGCACGTTCAGCATTGCGGAGCTTGCCCTGTACCGTCCGGACGGCACTCCGGTGCCGTTCCGTCCGATGGTCTGCGAAGCCCTTTCGGAAGACAGCTTGGCAAGCAATGTGTTCGATTCCGACCCGCTCACCTATTATCAGACGGGCGGAGGCATCGGGCTGTGGGCGGGCACCGACATGGGCAGGCCGACGGTTGTCGGCTCGATCGGCTTTGCGCCCCGCAACGATGACAATGCGGTCAATTCCCGCGATTCGTATGAGCTGTTCTGGTGGAATGGAGAATGGAAAAGCTTCGGCGTGCGCACGGCTCCTTCCGATACGCTGGTCTATGAGAATGTGCCGGGACATGCGCTGCTCTGGCTGCGCGATTTGACGCGGGGCAGGGAAGAACGTCCGTTCACATACGAGAACGGGCGGCAGGTATGGTGGTGAGAGAAAGAAAACCTTTTAAAACAAAGTATATGAGAACAATCCTATTTCTGTCCACGCTTCTGATAGGAGGCGCGGGCTATGCGCAACAGATGCAGGATGCCACCAACAAGGACCGCAGGCCGTACATGACCGCTACTTATCACATCCACAGCGTCAAGACGCGCAACTACGAGCAGCTCCGCAAGCGGATGCTCAAGGCCAACGACAGGCTGAAGGACAAGGTGATGAGCGCGGAGCGTTTCAGGGCCGAGCAGAAGAGACTTTACCGTCTGTACGGCGACACCATCAGCCAGCTTTTCGACAAGGGACGCTCGCGCACGTGGAGCCGGATTACGCAGGAACTGGAACGCTATCAGATGCTGAGCGAGGTGAAGCTCATTCCGCGCGACAAGATGCTTGCCCTGCACAAGTTAGAGGGCGAATGGGAGAAGGAGCGTGAAGCGATGTGGAAGGGCAGCGACACGGAAGCTCGGAAACAAGCGAAGGAGGCGGACATGATTGCCGAGCTGAACGGAGAAATCCGCAAGCTGCTCGGCACGGACGTGGGCAACTGGTACATCGAGTACAAGACCTTAGACTTCATGGCGCTGATGAACATGGACAAATACAAGACTTCGTATAAGAACGGTCACGCCATAGCGGAGATAGAACTGAAGTACAGGAAGAAGCGCGCCGACATACTGAAGACGAAGAAGAAGTATGCCGAAAAGGAGGTAGAATCCATGAAGAACGACGAGAAGAAAGAGCAGGAAATCTTCGCTTCCGTTCCGGCGGACGTGGCGAACCGGTGGAAGAAGGTGAATGCCGCCGTGCTGGACTATGCCTTGCAGAACCGCTATGGCCTGAACCTGTCGCAGATAACCAAGTTCAAGGCGGAATACGGCAAGTATGCCATCGAGGAATACAAGATTCTGAACGCAAAGAAACTCTCTCCGGCTGACCGCTATGCGCAGTTAGACAAGTTGGGAGACAAATTCTGCCGGAAAGTCAAGCCGCTGTTCTCTGCGGAGAACTACGTGAAGTGGTAGGGCTGGTGGCAGTATGACTTTGAGCGGAGGATGAAACGGAAAGGACTTAAATAGTTGGTGTTATGAAGAAAAAGTATTGTTATTATGCAGCCTTTTTTCTGCCTGCCCTTGTATTCTGGCTGGCGGGATGTACGGACGAGTTCCTTTCTTCCCCTTCGGTAAAGACCGGAATGAAGGACTTTACGTTGGACGAGGCTCAGGAGTATTTCCGCAGTGAGGCAGAAAAGGAGGGTGCGCGTTCGCGTGGGGAATCGCAAGTGAAGGCTCTTTCTCCCGGTGACTTTGTGCCTGACTGGGACGGTGCGGTAGGTTCTTCCAGCAGCGGGCTGGCTTGTTATGACATTCCTATCGAGGCGGATTACAGGTATGAGGCTGTCTATGCGGAGGAAAGGCACGGAACAATGTCTGTCGAACGGGTGAGCGTGTACCAGAAACTGATAATCGTGAAGGACGTGAAGTCGGATCGTATGTCTCAGTACATCCTGACACTCATCCCCTCGAAGGCGTATGACGCACGCTACGGGAGTTCCGTCTGCAGCCGTTTCATTACCCGTTCGGACAAGGGAGGTTTCAGCGGCATCGCTGTCTATTCGTGCGTTTACTCTGCTTATACGGCCCGTGTGGACACCTATAAGGATGGTGTGAAGCAGGAGGGCGTGTTTCTCCTGAACGGGACGGATAGGGATACGTCGGATGCAAAAGCGGATTATGCGCGTTCGCTTGTTTCCTCCCTGCGGATATTGAGGGGCAAGCGTCCTTTGAGCCGAGGGGAGTATGACGGTGATTATTATGTGGACTATACTTATGATGACACTTACGATGAGATATATAGTGGCGGCTGGCTTGATGAGATTGTCGTTACTCCTGATCCTATATGGGACGGTGTGGGTGCTGACGGTCTGACGAATGATGAATGGATGAGCAGCACGACTCCCGATAGCAATGTGGACCCTTCTCCGGAAGATGGCACATCGAATGATACGAATGATGTTGTTTCTCCGGATAATACGGAAGTGAATCAGGGCCCTCATAATTATAATTAGTCTGGTTTGTCTGATGTGCTACGGACCGTTTCTCCGATATTGCAAGCCAAAGGAATTGATGTGAGCCTGTACAAAATACGTTTGAATGAGGAAATGTGTTGGTCAAATGCAAGAACGCTTCCTGACAATACGATTGAAGTTTGTCAAGAATTTTTTAATTATTCGTCCAATGACCAGGCTTCCATTCTTTGGCATGAAATTTATCATATAAATCATGGCCATAATGGAGGCATGTTATTGACAGGAAAGAGTTATTGTGTGTCAATGCCATCAGGAGCGATTTTGGAAGGCGTAAATGCTTATATTGATTGGGTATATAAGGATTTAGCAAATGTTCCAGGAGTACAGTTGGAAGATTTAAAAATATCTCATTTAAATGATATGTTAAATGAAGACAATGTTAGGAATTTTCAGTGGTATGCAAATGAATTGGAAACTTATCAGGCAGAGAAAGATAATGGGATAAACAAATCTGATTATTATGAGGGTTTGATTGATTTTATGCTTTGGAAGTATGAACAATTGGAAAATGTATCAAAGGAAATAAAATAAGATTTTATGAGAAAGATATTGCTTTTAATATTTACCTTTTTTTCGTTGACAAGTTTTGCACAAATAGATGTGCAATCTTTATATGATTCGAGTACGGAAACACTTACTCTTTTAGTAAAAAATAATACGGGTAAATTGTTTCGCTTATGTCCTTTTCCTGGGCAAGATTATTATGAACCGGGAAGTGCTTCTTTTATAGTTTTACGATATAAAGATGTGAGTGGAAAAGTGCTTTTTAGAAGGTCATTCTTTGTTTCTGAGCAATTACCTATATCTGAATCTACGAAAGGCAAATTCCTTTTCAAGTACGGTAAAAATAAGTATGTTTATGACCTGAAGAAATTATATAAGGGTAATATAAATGATATTTATGAAGTAGATGTTCATATTCAGATGGAAGCTGTGTCTTTAAAGGACAAGAAAGATGTTTATAAGGAAGTAATAGTCAAAACTTATCGATGGTAATATGAAAAAGTTGAAGGCAATATGTTTCTGTATGTTTTGTTTCTTTCCTGTTTTGTGCCTTAAAGGTCAGAATGTAGACTTCAGTCTTACAAGGGATGGAAACAAGGTAGTCTACAAGGTTGTTAATCAAATGGAAGAATTTATATTGCTGTATGAAACTTATGTAAGTTTAAGTACCGGTTCCCATCTTTTTATACGATGTAAAAAGTCGGACGGTAAGATTTGTGATTATGTTTTGCCGGTACAAGACAAGCATTTCATAAAAGTGGAATCCGGGGGAAGCTACCTCCGTACCATTGATATATCTTGTTACGTTTCAGATGGAACAGTAGAAAGAATCAGTGCCGTAGCCAATGTTTGCTTTGATGATGAACGGGGCAAACTTAAGATTGTCAGGTTAGTGAAAGTGATTCCATAAGCCTGCGGTGTGTAAGTATAGTGCGGAGCGGCGGTTTGCCGCTCCTGCTTCTCTGCCTATCGTTCTGTCCGGCAGGTTTTGGAAAAGCAAAGATTTATGTTATATGATATGAACTGGTTGAAAGTGTGATTAAGACAATGAAACGATTTTGTTTGACAATCATTTTTGGAACTTTGAGCGCAATTTGCAGTATCAGCAAAGCGCAGGAAGTGAAAATCGACTTTAGCTTGACGTATGACAAGTCGAAAAACGAGATGACTCTGACGGTGTCCAATTGGGGATAATGATGTCTTGTTGATTAATCAGGGTCGAGGTGCTTCTGCAGGCAGTCATATTTTTTTATATTATAAAACATTTGATGGCGTTCCTGCTTCAACCTCTTTGCCGTTGATAGATTATGATTCACAAAATAAAAGGAGAATTCCATTGAAAGAATTGTCGGCCGGACAACAGTTCATACAGGTATATAATTTGACTCAGGCACTTGCGTGGAATGCAAGAAAGGCTCAAGTTTATTTAGCAGCAGCTTATAGAAAAGACAATCGTTTTGAATTGGAACATTTGCATAAGGAGTTCGTTTTCTAAGAGAATAGAATTGAAAAATTGTTTTGTTGTGCGGAGCGGCGAAATGCCGCTCCTGCTTCTCTGTCTGTCGGCATGTTCCCATCGAAATGTTCCGGCGGGTGTGGCAGGGCTGGTGAAAGTATGAACAATTGGAAGATGTATCAAAGATGTTTACAAGGAAGTAATAGTCAAAACTTATCAATGGTAATATGAAAAAGTTGAAGGCAATATGTTTCTGTACGTTTTGTTTCTTTCCAGTCTTGTGTCTTAAAGGTCAGGATGTAGACTTCAGTCTTACAAAGGAAGGGAACCAGGTGATTTATAAGGTCGTTAATCATGGAGAAAAGTTCATTGCGTTGCGTGAAACTTATGTGAGCCTGAGTACCGGTTCTCATCTTTTTATGCGATGTAAAAGGCCGGATGGTAAAATTTACGATGATGTTTTGCCAGTGCTGGACAAGCATGTCGTAAAAGTGGAACAGGGAGAAAGCTATGTTCGTACCATCGACATATCTCGTTATGCTTCAGATGGAACAGTAGAAAGAATCAGTGCTGTTGCCAGTATGTCGTTTTATGATAAGCAGGGCAAGTTTAAGATTGTCAGGTTAGTGAAAGAGATTCCCTAAGCCTGCGGTGTGTAAGTATAGTGCGGAGCGGCGGTTTGCCGCTCCTGCTTCTTTGCCTATCGTTTTGCCCGGCAGGTTTTGGAAAAGCAAAGGTTTATGTTATATGATATGGACTGGTTGAAAGTGTGATTAAGACAATGAAACGATTTTGTTTGACAATTATATTTGGAACTTTGAGCGCAATTTGCAGTATCAGCAAAGCGCAGGAAGTGAAAATCGACTTTAGCTTGACGTATGACAAGTCGAAAAACGAGATGACTCTGACGGTGTCCAATTGGGGATAATGATGTCTTGTTGATTAATCAGGGTCGAGGTGCTTCTGCAGGCAGTCATATTTTTTTATATTATAAAACATTTGATGGCGTTCCTGCTTCAACCTCTTTGCCGTTGATAGATTATGATTCGGAAAATTGCAGACGGGTTATTCAGAAAGAATTGCCGGCCGGACAACAGCTCATACAGGTATATAATTTGACCCAGGCACTTGCATGGAATGCAAGAAAGGCTCAAGTTTATTTAGCAGTAGCTTATTGGAAGGACGATCATTTTGAATTGGAACATTTGAATAAGGAGTTCGTGTTTTAGGTGTGCTATTTTTATTGTTTTAAAGACAGAAAAACGATTATGAAGAAGTGTTATTTGGCAATAGTCTTGATGTTAGTTCTTATTCCCGGTTACGGCGTATCTCAAGAGGTCGGAATAGACATGTCATACGACAGATACAAGAATGAACTGACTCTTGTCTTGACCAACAAGAGTGATAAGGAACTGTGGGTGCGCAACCAGTCTTCGTTAGATGAGTGGTCAGGCAGTCTGGTGGAAATGTTTTATGAAACGAAAGACGGTTATTCGATGCATATCCCATTCAGTTTGTTCGAGTATGATATAGTGAATAGGGAACCTGTTGTTTTGAAGGTTCTTCCTCCTAATGGGAAACTGGAACGTACTTTTTATTTATCGTTAGAGAGGGTACATATCCTTAGAAAAGCAAATGTTTGTTTGACAATGTTTTGTGAGAAGGACGGTAAAATTGAACACTTGTTTCAGGAAAAGGAGTTTGTGTTTTGATGAGCAGTTTTGTTGTGCGGAGCGGCGAAATGCCGCTCCTGCTTCTTTGCCTGCTGGCGTGTTTCCATCGGGATGTTCCGGCGGACATGTCTTCATTGTGGCGGATGGGGACGGCTGTTTCCGTCTGTCTTGGTGTGCGGATGATTCCGTGCAAATGCCGTCGTCTGCTGCTTTATGGCTTCGTTTTTTGGGGAGTGGTGGAAAGTGTAGTGGCGGTGTTGCAGCAAACCGGTCTGTTGGAGAGCAACCACCGTGCGTTTGACGTGACGGGCACGTTCGGCAATCCCGGTCCGTTGGGCGGCTTGTTGGGGATGGCGGTTGTGTCGGCCTTTGGGATGGCTTGCAGGCAATGGAAGCGGCAGGGGAAGCGGTCTGTGTGGGTTGCATTGCCGATAGCCGTTGTCTTTTGCGGTCTGTTGCTTTCCGGTTCGCGTGCCGGATGGTTGGGCGGACTGGTTGGAGCCGGAGTGCTGTGCGGCAGTGTTTTTCATATCCGAAGGAAGACGCTTGTTGCAGGATTGGGGATTCTGTGTCTGTGTGCGGCCGGAATGTACTTCCTGAGACCGGATTCTGCAAACGGCCGCCTGCTGATATGGTACAACACCTTGGCGATGTGGGCGGACAATCCTCTTTTCGGAGCAGGCACGGGCGGATGGTTGGCGAACTACATGCACTTTCAGGCAGATTTCTTTGCGCTCCGTCCTTCTTCATCTTGGGGAATGCTGGCAGACAATGCGGCGTATCCGTACAACGAGTTCTTGCGTATCGCTGCGGAACAGGGCCTGTTGGGATTGTCCTTGGCCGTATGGATGCTTTATGAGTGGTTCCGCTATCCGTCAGCCGGGTGGGAGGAAAATTGCTTGAAAGGGATGCTGTCGGCATTCCTTGCGTTCGCTTTCTTCTCTTATCCGTTAGATGTGTTTCCTTTGACGCTGGCATTTGCTGCGATGGCCGGAATGATGAAAAGTCGTCCGCTGAGGGTGTTCAGATTGTCTTCATGCGTGAAGTACGGTTTGGGCGGAATCTGTTTGTTTGCGCTTCTGTCGGTTTCTTTGTGGTCGTACCATATATATAAAGGTGCGTTGTCCGATTGGAGCCTGTATCCTTTCTTTCGTTACAATCCCGAAGTCATGGATATTTATGCGCAGACCGGAAGATTCGGAACATGCGCGCCGCAAAGGGAACTGGGGCTGCTGGAAGAAACGGCCCGGATAATCCCGACGGTGGAAACGTATTGCGCTATGGGCGGCATCCATGAAAGAAAGGGCGATGACGGGAAGGCGGAAGCCTGCTACCGCGAGGCAGCCGATATGGTTCCTTCGCGGATAACGGCCAAATATCATTTGTTCAGTCTGTATCTTTCGCGGCAAGACACGGCCTCTGCCGTCCGTATCGGAAGCGAACTGCTGGCCCTGCCGGTGAAGGCGGAAGGCACGAAGACGCTGCGGATGAAGGGGAAGGTCGGGCGGTTCCTTCGGAATAGGTGATTCCGATGTTTGAAAATGTCATTGATTTGCACTAACTTTGCGGCGTTCAATCCGATAAATCTTGAAATAACTAACTTATTTGAATAAACAGAAGATGAATAGAATCATTTCGAAAGAGCATTTCTCTGAAAAGGTCTTCAAACTTGTGGTTGAAGCTCCTTTGATTGCGAAGTCGCGCAAGGCGGGACATTTCGTGATTGTGCGCGTGGGTGAAAAGGGCGAGCGTATGCCGCTCACCATTGCGGGGGCAGACCCCGTGAAGGGTACCATCACGCTGGTGGTGCAGGAAGTCGGGCTTTCGTCCACCCGCCTGTGCGAGTTGAACGAAGGCGACTATATCACTGACGTGGTGGGGCCGTTAGGCAAGGCTACGCACATTGAAAATTTCGGAACGGTGGTGTGCGCCGGAGGCGGAGTGGGAGTAGCTCCGATGCTCCCGATTGTGCAGGCGCTGAAAGCTGCCGGAAACCGCGTGATAACGGTGCTGGCCGGGCGCACGAAGGAGCTGATAATTCTGGAAAAGGAGATGCGCGAGAGTTCGGACGAGGTCATTATCATGACCGACGACGGCTCTTACGGCAACAAGGGCTTGGTGACCGAAGGCGTGGAAGCGGTTATCAAGCGCGAAAAGGTGGACAAGTGTTTCGCCATCGGCCCCGCCGTGATGATGAAGTTCGTGTGCCTCCTTACCAAAAAGTACGGCATCCCGACCGACGTTTCGCTGAACACCATCATGGTGGACGGAACGGGCATGTGCGGCGCGTGCCGAATCACGGTAGGGGGGAAGACCCGTTTCGTTTGCGTGGACGGACCGGAGTTCGACGGGCATCAGGTGGATTTCGACGAGATGCTGAAGCGTATGGGCGCGTTCAAGGACGTGGAGCGTGAAGAAATTCACAAGCTCGACGAGCATCCGCAGGCGTGCCGGGCGGAAGAGAGCCTGACAGACCGTAACGCCCTTTGGCGCGAAGGGCTTCGCAAGCGCATGAAACCGAAGGAGCGCACCGCCATCCCGCGCGTGAAGATGAACGAGCTCGACCCGGAATATCGCTCGCACAGCCGCCGGGAAGAAGTGAATCTGGGATTGAACGAGGAACAGGCATTGACCGAGGCGCAGCGTTGTCTGGATTGCCCGAACCCGTCGTGCATGGAAGGCTGTCCGGTCGGAATCAACATTCCCGCCTTCATCAAAAATATCGAGCGCGGAGAATTTCTGAACGCCGCCAAAGTTTTGAAACAAACAAGCGCGCTTCCTGCCGTTTGCGGCCGCGTTTGCCCGCAGGAAAAGCAGTGCGAATCGAAGTGCGTCCATCTGAAAATGGGGCACGAAGCGGTTGCCATCGGCTATCTGGAACGCTTTGCGGCTGATTACGAGCGCGAAAGCGGACAGATATCCGTGCCGGAGATAGCGGAGAAGAACGGCATCAAGGTGGCGGTGGTAGGCTCAGGGCCTGCAGGACTGTCGTTTGCCGGAGACATGGCGAAGAAGGGTTACGACGTGACCGTGTTCGAGGCCCTGCATGAGATTGGCGGCGTGCTGAAATACGGCATTCCGGAGTTCCGTCTGCCCAACAAGATTGTGGATGTGGAAATCGAGAACCTCTCGAAGATGGGCGTCGCTTTCGTGAAAGACTGCATCGTGGGGAAGACCGTCAGCGTAGCCGACCTGGAAGCGGAAGGATATAAAGGCATATTCGTGGCGTCTGGCGCCGGTCTGCCCAACTTCATGAACATTCCGGGCGAGAACTCCATCAACATCATGTCGTCCAACGAATATCTCACCCGTGTCAACCTGATGGATGCGGCGAGCGAGGATTCCGATACGCCGGTTCCGTTCGGCAAGCGTGTGGCGGTCATCGGCGGAGGAAACACGGCGATGGATTCCGTGCGCACCGCCAAGCGTCTGGGCGCGGAGCGTGCCATGATTATCTACCGCCGCTCGGAAGCCGAAATGCCGGCGCGTATCGAAGAAGTGAAGCACGCTAAGGAAGAAGGCGTGGAGTTCCTCACCCTGCACAATCCGATTGAATACAAGGCCGACGAGCAGGGCCGCGTGAAGCAGGTGGCGCTCCAGAAGATGGAGCTGGGCGAACCCGATGCGTCGGGCCGCCGCAGTCCGGTGCCTGTTCCGGGAGCGGTGGAAACTGTCGATATCGACATGGCCATCGTGAGCGTGGGCGTGTCTCCGAACCCGATTGTGCCGAACTCGATTGAAGGTCTCGAACTGGGGCGGAAAGGAACGATTGCGGTGAACGAGAACATGCAGTCGTCCATCCCGACCATCTATGCCGGAGGCGACATTGTGCGCGGCGGAGCGACCGTGATTCTGGCGATGGGCGACGGCCGCCGTGCCGCAGCTGCAATGGACAAGCAGTTGCGCGGATAAGGGCAGGACAAAGTAAAAACCTGGCGGGGCTGCCTCAAAAACGAACTTCATTTTGAGGCAGCCCCGTTTCGTTTTGCTTTTTTCAAGATGGAATTCTGCCCTGAATCCGGGCGTTTGTTTTGTTGGAGGCGCTTGTCCTCTGGATGCGGCGGGCTTTGGGGGTGATGCCTTACTGCTGTTCGCGGGTGCCGGATGCAGAATTTTTCAGGAGCGTAAACACAAACTCCAGTCCTCCGCCGGGCATGTTTTTTGCAAAAATCGTCCCTCCGTGAAACAGCACCGCATTTTTCACTATGGCAAGTCCCAGGCCGGTGCCTCCGAGCTTGCGTGAGCGTCCCTTGTCCACCCGGTAGAACCGTTCGAAAAGGCGGTTCAGATGTTCCTCCGGCACCCCGACTCCCGTGTCCGAGAAGCTGAAGTAGTAATACCGTTCGTCTTCGCGGAAGCAGCTGACGGTGATTTTTATGTCAGTTCCGGCATACGCGATGGCATTGTCTGTCAGGTTGCGGAAAATGGAATACAGGAGCGAACTGTTTCCTGTGACCGTCAGGTTATCGGGCATCTTGTTGACTACGGCGATTCGCTTTTCTTCAAGCCCTAATGCCACTTCGTTGAGTATGTTTTCTATAATCTTGCTCAAGTTGACCGTTTCTTTCTCCATCATGTCCGGCGCTTCGTCCATGCGTGTCAGCACCGAGATGTCGCGCAGCAGGTAAGTGAGCCGGTTGCTTTGCGCGTAGCTCCTTTCCAGAAACTTCCGTTTGTTTTCTTCCGGAATGTTAGGGTTGTTGATGATTGTTTCCAGATACCCTTGTATGCTGCTGACCGGCGTTTTCAGTTCGTGCGCGATGTTTTGCGTCAGCTGGCGTTTCAGGCGCGCCTGTTCTTCTTCCTGCGTCATGTCGTTGATGGATATTTCAAACGACATGTCTTGGAAAATGATACATTCGACAATGAACGAACGCGCGTTCTTGTTGATGTGCATCGAGAAGCGCTTTTCCTCTTTGCTGAAACTCTCCGTGCTGATGTTCTGCGACAGGAACTCGGTGATAGGCTGGAGTTCGGGGACGGAGAAAATCTTTTCCGTCGTATGCAGATGCCGGTCGGAAATGTTGTTGATGTATTGCGTGAAGAGATTGTTCACCAGAATCTCTTTACGTTCTTTCGTAAACACTCCAAGTCCTTCGTGGGAGGTCTGCAAGTGCAGAATCAGCTTCTCGCGTTCGATGTAGAGGGCGCTCTTCGTGCGGTGCAGCCTTTTGTAGATTTTAATGATGTGCTGCGAGATTTCTCCCAGTTCGTTTTTCGGAAATGTCTGTAGGATGTCCATGTCAATCGGTTCGTTGCGGTCGGCTTTCATGGCGAACTGCTGCAGTTTGGTGACCGACACTCCCAGCTTGCGGGTAAAGCGGTAGAAGATAACCAGAAGGATGAAGCAGATTGCAAATGCAAACCACAAGTATCCGGAGTCAGCTTTCAAGTGTTCCGCCAGACTGACATTGTAAGGCAAAGCGGAGCGGATGATGAGGCGGTATGGCGGGTAGTAGCGTGCCGAGTAGAAGTATTCTTCTCCTTCGTTCGACTCCGACTTGCGTCCGATGGAATATCCGCTTCCGTACATCAGCGCATCTTCCACTTCTTCGCGTTCCGCATGGTTCCCAAACGACTTCCAGTTAGGATTCGTGTTGTCGTAAATCACCTGTCCCGAAGGCTTGATGATGGTCACGCGCAGGTTAGGTATCATGTGCGTGGTGACATAATGCTGCATCGTTTCGCTGGTAAACCCTTTGTTGTCCGATATGAAATCGCACACTTGGTTGTTGTAGTTCTGCAATTGCATGTTCAGCAGTTCCGATTTGAATGACTTCTCTCTCTGATATTGGAAAAGGATGAAGCAGACGGCATAGCTCAGAAAAAGAAATACGACAGACAGGAACAGCTTTTGGCTGAACGAAAGAAAACCTAAAGAAAACTTAGTCATAGCATTTGCGGCGTAGCCTTTATTCACATTCAAAACAATATCCATATCCTAAGCGCGTGACGATGCGTTGCCCGTATTCTCCTATTTTCTTGCGGAGGCGGGTGATGTTCACGTCGATGGTGCGGTCGAGCACATACACTTCGTCGTGCCACACTTTGGCCAGTATGTCTTCACGCGAGAATACGCGCCCCTGGTTCTGCAACAGGAGAAGCAGAATCTCGAACTCCTTCTTGGTCAAGGGGGCTTCTTCTCCGTTGATGGTCACTTTCTTTTGTGGAATGTTGACCACAAGCCCTTTATAGGCGAGCTGTTCGGGCGTTTGTGCCTGCACTCCCGCAGTGCGGCGCAACACGGCTTTGACGCGCATAATCACTTCGCGTAAAGAAAAAGGTTTCGAGATGTAGTCGTCCGCTCCCAGATTGAAGCCCGTGAGCGTGTCGTTTTCCGTGTCTTTGGCGGTAATGAAGATGATAGGGATGTTTTGGGTGTCCTTGTTCTTCTGGAGCATACTGGCCATTTTGAATCCGGAAATTTCGCCCATCATCACGTCCAGCAGCAACAGGTTGTATTGTGGAAGGTCAAGTTTCAGCGCTTCTTCGGCGGAGTTGGCGGTATCTACCGTATATCCCTCCATTTCGAGATTGAACTTCAGGATTTCACACAAGTCTTCTTCGTCGTCAACGACCAATATTCGATACTCGTTCATAGCGGTTCTTCTATTGTTGTTTGTTGCAAAGTTATATTCGTTTGTTAGCACTTGCAAAAGTGACCGAATTTTGTTTCTCTCTTATGAAATACCTGTTACAATTGTGTTACAATTTCGGCCGGGTGAACTCTCCCGCTATCGAGCGGTTCATTTCGTTTCGGATTTCGCGCGGCGTCAGGTTGTGGCCGAGCAGGAACATCAGTTTGGCAAGCACGCTTTCTACGGTGGAGTCGTAGCCGCTGATCACTCCTGCGTCGAGCAGCTGTAGCCCGGTTTCGTAGCGCGCCATTTCCACCATGCCGGTCTGACACTGCGTGATATTCACGATGATGATGCCCCGCCGGGTGGCTTCTGCGAGCAGGCGGACGAACCATTCCTTCTGCGGCGCGTTGCCCGAACCGTAAGTCTTGAGCACTACCGCTTTCAATCCCGGCGTATGGAGCACCGTGCTCACGATGTTTTCCTGGATGCCGGGGAACAGCGTGAGGATGATGACGTTTGTGTCGAACACGTAGTGCGCGTGCATCGGGAGGGTCGGGTCTACTTTGCGAATCTTGTCATATTCGTATTTGATGTGGATGCCTACCGTGGCAAGGGCGGGATAGTTGTACGAGCGGAAGGCATTGAAGTTTTCCGCGTTGATTTTCGTGGTGCGGTTTCCCCGGAGCAGGTGGTTCTCGAAGAAGATGCAGACTTCCGGCACGATAGCCGTTCCGTCGGGGTGTTTCGCTGCAGCTATCTCGATAGAAGTGATGAGATTCTCTTTCCCGTCCGTGCGGAGCACGCCGATGGGGAGCTGGCTTCCTGTCAGGATGACCGGCTTGCTCAGGTTTTCGAGCATGAAGCTCAAGGCGGAAGCGGTGTAGGCCATCGTGTCCGTGCCGTGAAGGATTACGAATCCGTCGAAATTGTCGTAGTTGTAGTTGATGATTTTTACGAGTTTGGCCCAGAGGGACGGCTCCATGTCGGACGAGTCGATGGGCGGATTGAACTGATACGACGAGATGCGGTAGTTGAACCGCTTGAGTTCCGGCACGTTTTCCTGAAGCTGGTCGAAGTTGAACGCTTCCAAAGCCCCCGTTTCCGGATTCTCTATCATGCCGATTGTGCCTCCTGTGTAGATGAGCAGCACGGAAGGATAGTCTGGTCTTAGCATATTGGTCTGGATAGTTTGGCACAAAGATACTCTTTTTCGGCGTAACGGGGAAGAAACGGGGGCGGAAAATGTCAAAATGTTCGTCCGAAAGCCTTTTCAGCGCATCAGCGCGTCTATCAGGCGGTCGGCCGCTTTTTCGGCGTCGCCCTGTTCTTCTTCGAGCAAGGCGATGAACTTGCTTCCGATGATGCACCCTGCGGCATGGGAGGCGGCGGCTTCAAACGTCTGGCGGTTGGAGATGCCGAAGCCTATCATGCGCGGGTTTTTCAGGCCCATGCCTTCTATCCGGCGGAAGTATGCCTGCTTCTTTTCGTTGAAGTTGCTTTGCGCTCCGGTCACGGCGGCCGAGGATACCATGTAGATGAAGCCGTCGGTATGCTCGTCGATTTGCCGGATGCGTTCTTCGCTGGTTTCGGGAGTGATGAGCATAATCACCTTCAGACCGTATTTTTCGGCTGTAGCGCGGAACTCTGCCTGATATTCCTTGAAGGGCAGGTCGGGGATGATTGCTCCGTCGATGCCGCATTCGCTGCATTTCCGGCAGAAGTTTTCAAAGCCGTATTGCAGGATGGGGTTGAGATAGCCCATCAGGATGAGGGGGATGCGCGTGTCCTTCCAGATGCCTTCGAGTCGGGAGAAGAGCTTGCGGAGGGTCATCCCGTTGCGGAGGGCGCGCATGGAGGCGTTTTGGATGACAGGCCCGTCGGCCATCGGGTCGCTGAACGGGATGCCGATTTCAATCATGTCGACACCTTTCTTTTCGAGAGTGCGGATGATGTCCGGAACGCTTTCGAGGGAAGGGTCGCCGGCGCAGAAGTAGACCGACAGAATATTGCTTTTCTTTTCGTTGAAGAGTTGGTTGATACGGTTCATGATGATAATTTTTTTAGAGGTTGTCGTTAAAAAATCTTTTGGGGCTTGGGGTGAAACGCCCCGGCATTTTGTCCGGGATGCGGCGGCGTTTCATCCGGAGTGCGGAGGCGTTTTCCGGAGCTGCCTGAACGCCCTGATGAAGCGGCCCACCGCTTCGGCGTCCTTGATGCCCGGCTTCAGCTCGAATCCGCTGTTGAGGTCGATTCCCGCCCATTGGGGATGGCTGAATTCCGACAGTGCGCCGAGGCTTTCCGGATTCAGTCCGCCGCTCAGCAGGAAGGGCGTATCGCCACGGTAGGCTTCCAGCAGGCTCCAGTCGAAGCGGCGGCCCGAACCTCCGTATTCCGCGCAGGGCGTATCGAACAGGAAGCAGTCGCAGGCTTTCGCGTAGCCGGAAACCTTTGCCAGGTCTTCGCGGCTTTTTATGGCGAACGCCTTGACGATTTTCACTCCGAGCGTGCGGACATCCCGGCATTGTGCGGGAGATTCCTTTCCGTGCAGCTGAACCAAGTCGAGCTTCCAGCGGCGGACGGCAGACGCAATATCTTCCGCAGATGCGTTGACGAACACTCCCACGCGCTTGGCGCGTTCCGGCAGATAGTCGGGCATCCGCGAAACGAAGCGCGGCGAGAGGGGGTAGAAGATGAACCCCATCCATTCCGTTCCGGCGTCTTCCACCTGACGGACGTTCCTTCCGTCGGTCATGCCGCATACTTTCACTATCATACGTCTAAGCGGTTGAGGAAGTCCGACAATGCTTTGCCCGGATCGGGAGCTTTCATGAAGGTTTCGCCCATCAGGAATCCCCGGTAGCCCGCTTCGCGGAGGCAGTTCACCGTTTCGGGGGAGGACAGCCCGCTTTCCGAGACGCGGAGCGCGTCGGCAGGCAGCTTTTCGGCCATGCGGAAAGAGTTTTCCACGTCGGTGCGGAAAGTGCCCAAGTTGCGGTTATTCACCCCCACCATGTCCACAAACTCGCAGTAACACTCCAGCTCATCTTCCTTGTGCAGTTCGAGCAGCACCTCCAGATGCAGTTCGTGCGCGTTCCGGGCCAGCGTCCGGCATTCGTCGGGAGCAAGGGCTGCCGCGATGAGCAGCACGGCGTCCGCTCCCGTCAGCTTGGCCTGGAGCAGCTGGTAGCGGCTTATCACGAAGTCCTTCCGGAGGATGGGCAGGTTTGTGGCTTCGCGCACCCTTTTGAGGTCGGCCAGTGTTCCTCCGAAGAAAGGTTCGTCCGTCAGTACCGACAGGGCGGAGGCTCCCGCCCGGCTGTAGCTTGCGGCTGTCTTTGCGGGGTCTGCGTCCCGATGAATCCACCCTTTCGAGGGAGAACGGCGTTTGAACTCGGCAATGATGCCCGCAGATGCCGCGAGCGACGCTTTCATGCTGCGTCCCGCTTTTCCGGCCTTTCCGTCGGCTTCGAGCATCTCTTCCAAGCGGCTTTCGGGCACGGCTTCCTTCTGCCGGGCTATTTCGATGCGCTTCTGCGCAATGATTTCTTGCAAAATGTCTTTTTCCATGTGTTCAGCTGTTCAGTTCGATAAATTTCTTGAATGCGCCGAACGCTTTCCCGCTTTCGAGCGATTCGCGGGCGATGGCGACGCATTCTTCAATCGGCTTCTCCGGCTCCATCACCTGAACGGCGAAGGAGGCGTTGATGAGCACGCAGTCCGTCTGCGCTTTCGTGGCTTCGCGTTGCAGCACGCGGTCGAAAATCCTTGCGGCTTCTTGGGGCGTGTCGCCTCCGTACAGTTCTTCCTGCCGCACGAGCGAGAACCCCAGTTCCGCCGGGCGATGGATGGTTTCGTAAAGGTTGGTCATCACCTTGAACTCGTCGGTGAGGGATATCTCGTCGTATCCGTCAAGATTGTTGACCACCGCGAACCCGATTCCGAGCTTCTGGAGCGTGTTGGTGTAGAGACGCATTTGAGGGAGGTCGGCCACGCCCAGCAGCTGGTAGTCGGGCAGGCAAGGGTTGACGAGCGGGCCGAGCAGGTTGAAAAGCGTGCGTACCTGGATAGCCTTGCGGATGGGGGCCACGGTCTTCATTGCCGGGTTGAAAAGGGGAGCATGGAGGTAAGCCATCCCGCACTTCTCGATGGAGCGTTCCAGCTTGTCCTGTCTGTCGGTGAACTTCACGCCGTGGAGTTCCATTACGTTGCTTGCTCCGCTCACCGAGGTTGCTCCGTAGTTGCCGTGTTTGGCCACTCGATATCCCGCTCCGGCCACGACGAAGCATGCGCAAGTGGAGATGTTGAAGGTGTTTTTCCCGTCTCCTCCCGTGCCTACGATGTCGATTGGCCGGTATGCTTCCAAGTCGACCGGAATCCGTGTGGCGAGCAGCGCTTCCCGGAATCCGATGAGTTCGTCCACTTTCACTCCCCGCATCTGGAATACTGTCAGGAGGGCTGCGATTTGTGCGTCGTTGCAGTTCCCGTCGGTCACGCTCTCCATCAGTTGGCGGGCTTCTTCGCGCGTGAGTTCTTCGTGGTTGAACAGTCGTTTCAGTATTTGTTTCATGATATGTGTTCGTTGGGTTTTACATATTCATCCAGTTGCGGAGCATTTGCTTTCCGTCAGGAGTCAGGATTGATTCAGGGTGGAATTGGATTCCCCGCACGTCTAATGTTTTGTGCCGCAGAGCCATGATTTGCCCTTCAGGACTGACAGCCGTAATCTCCAGGCAGTCGGGCATGGTTCCGGCATCCACCACCCACGAGTGGTAGCGTCCCACTTCCACCTCGCGAGGCAGTCCTTTGAACAGCGGGTCGTCCGCCACAATGGAAATCCGGCTTTGCACTCCGTGATACACGTGTTCCAAGTTGACAAGCCGTCCGCCGAACGCCTCTCCGATGGCCTGTTCGCCCAGACACACGCCTAAGACAGGTTTCTTTCCCGCGTATGAGCGGATGACATTCAGGAGCAGTCCGGCTTCTTCCGGGACGCCCGGTCCCGGCGAGAGCAGTATCTTGTCGAACGCTTCCAACTCTTCCAGCTCGAACCGGTCGTTGCGCAATACGGTAACGTCGGCTCCTAATTCTTTCACCAAGTGACTCAAGTTGTATGTAAACGAGTCGTAATTGTCTATGATTGCGATATTCATGATTCGATGCGTGCTTAAAGTTTCTCTGCCAGGAAGATGGCCTTTCTCAGTGCGGCCAGTTTGTTGTTGACCTCTTGCAGTTCTTTTTCTTCGTCGCTTTTGGCCACGATGCCGCCTCCGGCCTGGAACCACAGTTCGTTGTTGCGGCTCACGAAGGTGCGGATGGTGATTGCCTGGTTGAGCGATCCGTCAAGTCCGATGAACCCGATGCAGCCGCCGTATGCCCCTCGGTTGTGAGGTTCCATCTCGCTGATCAGTTGCATGGCCCTGACCTTCGGCGCACCGCTCAGCGTGCCTGCGGGGAACGTGTCGATGAATGTCTTTATCGGGTCGGCCCCTTCGTCAAGTTCGCCGCTCACCCTGCTCACTAAGTGGATGACATGGCTGTAGTATTGCGCTTCCTTGTAGAATTCCAGATGGACGTTGTGGCAGTTCCGGCTCAGGTCGTTTCGGGCCAAGTCGACCAGCATGACGTGTTCTGCGTTCTCTTTCGGGTCGGCGAGCAGCTCTTTGGCCAGCTGCGCGTCCGCCTCTTTGTTGCCGTTGCGCCGCACTGTTCCTGCAATCGGGTCGATAGTGGCGTGACGGTTCTCGATTTTGCAGTGCGTTTCGGGCGAAGAACCGAAAATACGGAAGCCTCCGAAATCGAAATAAAAGAGGTAGGGGGAAGGATTGATGCTCCGCAAGGCCCGGTAGAGCTGGAAGTCGTCGCCTTCATAACGCTGGATGAATCGTCGCGAAAGCACGATTTGAAACACGTCTCCCCGCAGGCAGTGGGCGATGCCCTTGCGGATGTTCGCTTTGTGTTCCTCATCGGTCAGCGTGCTGGTGACGGGACCTGTGGCTCGGAAGCCGTAAGTGGTGTAATTGCGGTTCTCGATGGCTTTTTCCACTTCCCCGATGTGGCTCGGCTCGTCGGGGCTTTGCATCTCCACCAAGGTCAGTTCGCTTGTAAAGTCGTTGAACACGATGAGGTATTTGTAGAGGATGTAAAGCATTTCCGGCGCATCGTTCTTGGAGTCTTTGCTGTCTTTCACCGGGATATGCTCAAAGTAGCGCACGGCGTTGAAGGTAGTGTATCCGTAAAGCCCGCAATAGCGCGAATAGTCGCCCTCTGCTTTGAAGCGGGAGAGGAACTCGCTGACGGCATTTTCCGGACGGAACGATTCGTCGAGACTGCGCTCTTCCCGCGAGTGGTCCGGGTAGACCATGACGGCCTTGCCGTGGTTGACGGCTATGCTCGCGATGGGGTTGAGCCCTATGAACGAGCGGTTGTTTTCCGTGCCGTGATAGTCGGAACTTTCCATCAGGGCGCTTTGCGGAAACAGGTCGCGCAACTTCAGGTAGGTCGTTACGGGTGTGTGCAAGTCGCCCAGCAGGAGTTTGTACTTTGTTTGGTATTTGTAAGTTTTCATGGTTGCAGTTTTGTTATTCTTCATTGGATTGAACGTATTTCAAGTACGTGTCGATGTCTTTGTCGCCTCGTCCTGAAACGGTCAGCACTACGATGTCGTCGGGGCGGAAGCGGATTTTTTCGAGTGCTCCGAGCGCGTGCGCCGATTCTAAGGCCGGGATGATTCCTTCCAGGCGCGTCAGTTCGAAAGCTGCCCGTATAGCCTCGTCGTCGTTGACGGCCAGCACTGTGGCGCGGCGTTGCTTTGCCAGATTCGCGTGCATCGGCCCTACTCCCGGATAGTCCAGTCCTGCGGAGACGGAATACGGCTCCTGAATCTGCCCGTCTTCGTCCTGTATCACCAACGTGCGCGAGCCGTGGATGATGCCGGGGCGTCCCAATTGGATGGTAGCGGCAGAGTATGGGGTAGAGACGCCCTTCCCTCCGGCCTCGGCCAGCACGATTTTCACCCGTTCGTCGTCGATATAGTGATAGATTGTGCCGGCAGCATTGCTTCCTCCGCCGATGCAGGCGATGAGATAGTCGGGGAAATCCCTCCCTTCATGCTCGGCAAGCTGTTTCTTGATTTCTTCGCTGATGACCGACTGCAGGCGCGCCACCATGTCGGGGTAAGGATGCGGCCCTACGGTAGAGCCGATGATATAGTAAGTGTCGGCCGGGTGGCAGCACCAGTCGCGGATGGCTTCGTTGGTAGCGTCTTTGAGTGTCATGTTTCCCGACGTTACCGGAACCACCTTCGCGCCCAGCATTTTCATCCGCTGCACGTTGACATACTGGCGTTCCACGTCGGTCTTTCCCATATAGACCACGCATTCCATGCCCAATAGGGCGCAAACCGTGGCGGCGGCCACGCCATGCTGTCCCGCGCCCGTTTCGGCAATGATGCGCCTCTTGCCCATGTGCCGTGCGATGAGGGCCTGCCCGATGGCGTTGTTGATTTTGTGCGCTCCGGTGTGGTTCAGGTCTTCGCGCTTCAGATAGATGCGGCATCCGTATTTCTCCGAGAGCCTTTTTGCCAGATAGAGCGGCGACGGGCGGCCCACGTAGTCGCGGAGCAGCGAGCGGAACTCCTGTTTGAAACCGTCGCTTTCCATGATGCGCAGGTATGCGCTCCTGAGTTCTTCTACGCAGCGGTGGAGGATTTCGGGCACGAAAGCCCCGCCAAATTCTCCGTAGTAGCCTTCCTGGTTCACTTGATAAGTTTTCATGATGTGTTTGTATCTTTTAGTTTTGAGAAATATGCGTGCAAACAAAAAGGGCTGTCGTAAGTACGACAGCCCTTCTGCTATATGGTTTTTGCTATGGTTGGATGGTTTACATACGCACGCGGCCCATTTCCCTTACGACTTTGGAAGTTGCAAGAGACGCCACCACAAATATGTATTAGCCATCAGAGATTTCATAATTCTTGAAGTTTCAATTTATCGTTGTTTCGTTTGTTTTCGTTGCAAATATACGGATAAAATTGAAAAATCAAACCTTTTTCGAATGTTTTTTGCCGAATGTTGCAAAAAATATTCTTCGTTCCCGCAAAAAGCGATAACTTCATCCCGCATTTTAACGGAAAAACGCTTGTATCGATATGGAAGAATTCAGATTGGACGGCTTGACCGTCAGAGAGCATCTGCTGGCACTGGCAGAGAAGGGCAACCGGAAGTTTACGGAAAGCCTGCATCCGGGCGTGGAACACATCTTGGGTATCCGTGTGCCCGACCTCCGGAATTTGGCGAAGCGGATAGCGTCTGCCGACTGGGAGGCGTTTCTGGAAACGGCAGGAAAAGAGTGTTTGGAAGAACGGATGCTCCAAGGATTGGTGCTGGGCTGCGTCAAGCCCGATGCGGACATCGAAGCCTATCTGCGCCGCGTCACGAAGTTCGTGCGGATAATCGGCAGCTGGTCGGAATGCGACGTGTTTCAGTTTGCCGGAGGAAAGGCTTATTTCCGGAAGCACGAGGCGAGGCTTTGGGAGTATCTGAAGGAGTGGCTGAAGGCGGAAGGGGAGTATGAAGTGCGCTTCGGGGTGGTGCGCATGATGGAGGGCTTTGTCGATGAGGCCCGCCTTGACGAGATGTTCGCCTGCTTCGAGCGGATACGCCATGAAGGGTATTACGTGAAGATGGCCGTGGCGTGGGCGGTTTCGGTGTGTTTCGTCAAGTTTCCCGAACGGACGATGCGGTATTTGGCCGTTTCCCGGCTTGACGATGACACGTACAACAAGGCGTTGCGCAAGATAGTCGAATCGAACCGCGTGACAAGCGGGGCGAAGGATGCGGTCAGGAAGATGAAGAGGTGAGCGAAACGCGCCCGGATTGCAAACGAAAGGCCCCGGCGCTCTGCATGAAACGCCGGGGCCTTTCGCCGATTTTCCGGGGAATTATTTCATCACCAACTTCACGGCCGCCCAGTTGTGCTTCTCGCGGAAATGCACGAACTCCATGCCGAGGCTTTCCCCTTTGCTTCGGATGGCCGGAATGTCCTCCGTGTAGAATCCGCTCATGTAGATTTCAGAGCCGGGGCGCATACACTCCGCGTATGCCGGGAGGTCGTTGAGCAGGATGTTCCGGTTGATGTTGGCGATGATTACGTCGAAAGGCTTGCGCCCCTTCAGCAGCGAAGCGTCGCCAAGCTCTACGGTGATGTTCTCGATGCGGTTCAAGGCGATGTTGTCGCGCGAGTTGTTCACGCACCAGTCGTCGATGTCGATAGCCGTCACCGGGTCGGCCCCCCTCATGCTGGCGAGGATGGCAAGGATAGACGTGCCGCATCCCATGTCGAGCACCGACTTGCCTTTGAGGTCGGCCTCCAGCAGTTCGGCCAGAATGGAGCTTGTCGTTTCGTGGTGTCCCGTGCCGAACGCCATCTGCGGGTTGATGACGATGTCGTATTCCGCCTTCGGATAATCCTTGTGGAAGGTGCTGTGGATGACGCAGCGGTCGCCGATGACGATAGGCTGGAAGAAGTTCTTTTCCCACTCCTCGTTCCAGTCTTTGTCTTCCGGTTCGTCGATGGTGTAGTCGATTCCGGTATCGGGCAGGGGGAATCCGGCAATGGTCTGCTTGAGCGCGTCCTCGTCGAACAAGGACTGCTGGATATAAGCCTTTACGCCTCCCTCGCATTCCGCAAAACTCTCGAATCCGATGTCGGCAGTCAATGCCGAGAGCACGTCGGCAGCCGTCTCGCTGTACGGCTGCACGCTGAAAGTCACTTCAAAGTATTTCATAATCAGATGGCACTTTATGCGTTCAAAAAATATAAATAGTCGTTCAACCGGCACAAAGATACAGCTTTTAGGGGAATCCCTATCCGAAAATAGGGATTTCCTGCTTGCAAACTGCGGATAACTTGCTAAATTTGTAACGGAATAAAAAGGCAGAATTATGAAACAGGCAGGTGATATGATGAAAAGCAGAATATTCGCTTTGTTGCTGTGGGTCGGCCTTCCTTGTATGGCGGCGGCTCAGAGCAACGACGACCTTTATTTCGTTCCGAAGAAAGAGGCAAAGAAAGAAGCTGCCGCTCCGGCAAGCAAAACGGCTGCAGTCACGAAGCAGGCATCGAAAACGACTGTCTATGCGGCTCCCGGCTCGACGGTAATCGTGAAGGACGCAGCGGGCAAGATGCGTGACGTGGACGAGTACAACCGCCGCTACACGTCGCACGACAACACTTTCAGCGTGCAGAACGACACCTTATATATAGAAGAAAAACCGGCAGGCGAGCGCGGCGAATGGGTGAACGGTTTTGAAGGCTCGCAAGACGACTATGAATACGCGATGCGTATCGTCCGTTTCCGCAGTCCGGCATACGCCATCCCCATCAGCAGCCCGTTGTATTGGGATGTGGTCTATGCCCTCCCGTCGTGGAACTGGAACGTGTATGACGACGGCTTCTATGCGTATGTGTTCCCCACTTACACCAATCCGTTGTGGTGGGAGTGGCGCTGGAGCTGGGGCGTTGCCGGTCCGCGTTGGGGCTGGAGCTGGGGATGGCATTCCCCGTGGTATTATAGCGGCTGGTATTCCCCGTACTGGTACGGCGGCTACTGGGGCGGCTGGTATGCAGGCTATTGGGGCGGGTGGCATCATCATCACCATCATCCTTATCACGGTTGGGGCGGCTGGCATTATTCGTATAACAACCGTAGGGGAGAAATAGGCGTTCCGCGAAGAAGTGGAAGTTATGCGGGCGGTCGTCCGGTGTCCGGCAATTCTTCTTATCGCGGCGGTGCAACATTTGACCGTAACGGACGTACAGGCGGCCGGGTGGTTTCAGGTAGCAGAAACTCAGGCACTTCTGTCAGAAACGCTCGGTCGAGAGGCTATACAAGAAGCAGCCAATTGAGAGAAGGCAACAATTCTGCTTACACACGTCCAAGCAGTACAAGAACGAACTCTTATCGTAATTCAAATGCTTATAACAGAATGAACAATTCCGGTTATCAAAACACGAATCGGGGTATGAATTTCAACAGAAGCAGTTCTGGCAGTTCTTCGCGTTATAGCGGAGGCGGCGGTTATCGCTCAGGCGGAGGTGCTGCTCGGAGCGTAGGTGGCGGAGGCGGAGCACGTCGCAGGTAGGATTTATGGTTTTGTTTTTAATGGAGAAGAATATGTTTAAATATAGAACAGTGGCGATAGCCTTATTGACCGGAAGCGGACTGACGGCTATGGCTCAGACACAGTATGATGCAGTCCGCTATTCGGATAAAGAGTTGAACGGTACAGCCCGCTTTGTAGGGATGGGCGGCGCGATGAGCGCGTTGGGCGCCGATATATCAGTGATGGGGACAAATCCGGCAGGTACAGCTTTGTTTAGAGGACATGACGTTTCCGCTTCGTTCGGATTCAATTCAACGCAGGCAGAGAGCGATTTTTCCGGAAATAAGATGACTGATAAAAGGCTGAAAGCATCGTTCGACCAGATAGGTTTTGTGCTTTCTAACAAGATTGGAAATCGTACTACGTTGCGATATGTGAATTTTGGCTTCAATTACCATAAAAGCCGTAATTTCAACCGTCAGTTTAAGTCCGGAGGATTATTGTACGGTGAGTCGCAGACGCAACAAATGGCGAATATGATTGGCGGTGCGGTTAACAGTGTCTCGGAACTTGATGATATTTATAACTATAACGGGAGCGGTGCAGGCCCTTACAGTCCGACTTCGGTAAATTATCCTTATTTAGGAGTGATGGGAGTGCGGACGGAATTGGTGGGTGTAGGAACTTTTCAGGATGAGCAAGGCACGTATGAGGCTCCGATAGGGTGGTATGGCGATGCAAACGGTTATCAAAGCCGTGAAGAAGGCGGCATCAATACTTACGATTTCAATTTATCTGCCAATATAGAAGATTGGGTTTATTTGGGGGTTACGTTGGGCGTATATGATGTAAATTACCGACGGTCGACTTACTATACGGAGGATGTTTATGACGGTGAGAATGGCGGCTATTATGAATTGAGAAATTCTTTCCGCACGGAAGGTACGGGAATAGACGTAAAGTTGGGAGCAATATTTCGTCCGATTGATGATTCTCCGTTCCGATTTGGGATTGCCGTGCATACCCCTGTATGGTATAGTCTGAAGGATACTTATTCTTCTGAAATTTATTCCAGTCTGTCTTATGATGACGGAACGCGGTTTGAAGGCGTTGAGTCGCCGTTTGATTATGTAGGCGGAGAGACCGTGAGAGAATATAATCTGACCACTCCGTGGCGTTTCAATGTGAGTATGGGGACAGTGCTTGAAGGTATTATGGCCGTGGGAGCGGAGTATGAGTATGCCACTTATCCTTCTGCCGAATTGAGCTATACAGACGGTTATAAGATGGAAAACCAAAATATCTATATAGATGAAGATTTGCAGGGAGAGCATACAGTGCGTGTAGGCATGGAGACGCGCATCACTTCTTCTTTCAGTTTGCGTGCAGGATATAATTATAGTACGGCCATATTCAAGGAGGCAGCTTATAAGGCATTGGAATATAATGACATGCGTACAGATGTGGAATATGAGAATAATTTCGGGCGTCATACGGCTACAGTTGGATTAGGGTATGCCGGAAAAATGTTTTATGCTGACTTGGCTTATAAATATGATGCGTATAAGTCAGACTTTTATGCTTTCAGCTCGGAAACTCTTTCGGCAACAAAGGTAAACAATAACAGACATCAGCTCTTGTTCACGTTGGGCGTGCATTTTTGAAGGTACATACCCTGATATATAAATTGAGGCATACAGCAAGCGAGAGGTTCCGGCCTTGGAGCGGCTGTATGCCTTTGTTGTTAGGAATATCGTTTTTCTCGGCAAACTTGGAGTCGGAAGCTGCGGCTCTTTCATTTACCGTAGGGGCAGACCCGCGTGTCTGCCCGATGGCATCATGCCAATATATCCGGGCGGACGCACGGGCCCGCCCCTATGTGGCAATAGCGTATTGAAAAGAATAGCATACTAAATGAAAAAGCCGTGGACGGAAGCAGACATTTTTTGTCAAGGTATTGCCTGAACGAAGTTTTCTTTATAACTTGCCGCTCGATTGTTGGATTTTTATTTTAAACGGAAATCAAACTATGATTTGGAAATTATTGCGACAGCATCTCAGCGTGGCCCAGCTTGCAGGTTTTGCCTTGGCCAACCTTTGCGGCATGGTGATAGTGCTGTTGGGCGTGCAGTTTTATAAGGATGTGCTTCCCGTATTCACGCAAGGAGACAGTTTTATGAAAGAAGACTATCTGATTGTGAGCAAGCGGGTAAGCACGCTCAGTTCGGTGGTAGGGCGGACGGGAGCGTTCAGCCCGTCGGAAGTGAGCGGAATAGAAGAACAGCCTTTTACGAAAAGTGTGGGCGCGTTCACTCCGGCACGTTTCCGCGTGTCGGCGGGAATGGGATTGCAGGGAATGCAGCTTTCCACCGCTTTGTTCTTCGAGTCGGTGCCGGATGCTTATGTGGATGCCGACCTTGCCAATTGGTCGTTTCGTCCCGGACAGGAGGAAATACCTATTATACTTCCTCGCAATTATCTGAATCTCTACAATTTCGGTTTTGCGCAAAGCCGAAGCCTTCCGCAACTTTCTGAAGGAGTGATGAGCATGATGAGGCTTGATGTCCGTATAAGCGGCAGGGGAGAGGTGAAGCGGATGAAAGGGCGCATTGTAGGGTTTTCCGACCGTTTGAACACGATTCTGGTGCCTGAAACCTTTATGGAGTGGGCGAATGCCGCATACGGCGACAGGGAAGAATCCGGTCCGTCACGGCTGATTGTGGAAGTGCGCAATCCGGCAGACGACCGTATCGCGAAATTTCTGAAAGAGAAGGGTTACGATACGGAGGGCGACAAACTGGATGCAGGGAAGACCACTTGGTTTTTGAAGATGATTGTAGGCATTGTGCTTGCGGTGGGTCTGGTCATCAGTGTATTGTCGTTCTATATCTTGATGCTGAGTGTCTATTTGCTGTTGCAGAAGAACACGAAGAAACTGGAGAACCTGTTGTTGGTGGGGTATAGTCCGGCAAGGGTGGCGCGTCCCTATCAGGTGCTGACGGTAACGCTCAACGCGGCAGTGCTGGCCGCAGGTCTGCTTGCCGTATCGCTGATACGGGCAGGTTATTTGGACGTGCTGGGCCGCATGTTCCCTCAGATGAAAGGAGGGGGGGCAGCTGCGGCTGTGACGACAGGCATCGTGCTGTTTCTGGCTGTATCAGCGCTCAATGTGGTGGCTGTGCGCCGGAAAGTTGATGCAATATGGAAAGGAGAATGAATATGATACGGCAAACAGAATTTGAATTGCGAGCCCGTGCGAGAGGTTTCCATCTTATTACCGACGAAGTGCTTTCCCGCATAGGAAAGCTGCCTCGTCAAGGCATTGTGAACCTTTTTATCAAGCATACCAGTGCGGCTCTCTCTATCAATGAGAATTGCGATCCGGATGTCCGGAGCGATATGGAGAAAATCTTCAACAATCTGGTAAAAGAGCGCGAGTCATGGTATGACCATACGTTGGAGGGGTGGGACGATATGCCTGCCCACGCGAAATCGACGTTGGTCGGTCCGAGTCTGACCGTTCCGATTACCGACGGTCGGCTGAATCTGGGCACTTGGCAGGGCATTTACCTTTGCGAGTTCCGCAATCAAGGAGGCTGCAGAAAGATCGTGGCGACAGTTATAGGCGAGTAAAAGGCGGAGAGCTTTTGGGCGTTTCCGAAGTCTCGTGTGCGTTACCGAATCTACAGGACAGCCTTTCTCTGCAAATTAATGTTTATGCTTCGGAAAGATACTGCAAATAAGTGTAAACGCCATTAGGCGATATTGGAGGAAATCTATCTATTATCGCTTTTGTGGATAAAAAATGTTACCTCAGATGACATAATTACGGGAGAATTGCATAAATTTGCGTGAGACAAAAAAGAAAGCACAGACTTCTCCCGGAGAAGTTAGCCATTGATAATTTTTTAATTTAAACAATAGTTATATGTCAAAAATCGTTGGACACATTTCGCAGGTCATCGGTCCGGTGGTCGATGTGTACTTCAAGCTGGATGAAGGACAGGATGCGGAACAGTCGCTCCCGAAAATTCACGATGCGCTTACTATCGCCCGTGAAGACGGTCGCACGCTGGTTATTGAAGTGCAGCAGCACATCGGTGAAGATACTGTACGTTGCGTGGCAATGGACAGTACGGACGGATTGAAGCGCGGAATCGAAGTCGTTCCTGCCGGACGCCCGATATCCATGCCGGTGGGAAATCAGATTAAAGGACGTGTGATGAATGTGGTCGGTGAGGCGATTGACGGAATGAAGGAGCTTGACAAGAAAGACGGCTTCCCTATCCATCGTGAACCGCCTAAGTTTGAAGACCTTGCCACATCGCAGGAAGTCCTGTTTACGGGTATCAAGGTGATAGATCTTCTGGAGCCGTATTTGAAAGGAGGGAAAATCGGTTTGTTCGGTGGCGCGGGCGTAGGCAAGACCGTGCTTATCAAAGAATTGATCAACAACATTGCGAAGAAGCACAACGGTTTCTCCGTGTTTGCCGGAGTAGGAGAGCGTACCCGTGAAGGCAACGATTTGCTGAGAGAAATGATTGAGTCGGGCGTTATCCGTTACGGCGATGAGTTCTTGAAGAGCATGGAAGAAGGCAATTGGGACTTGTCGAAAGTTGACTACAGCGAAGTGGAGAAGTCGCAGGTAGCAATGGTGTTCGGACAGATGAACGAGCCTCCTGGCGCACGCCAGTCTGTGGCTTTGTCTGGTTTGACATTGGCCGAATCGTTCCGCGACCGTGAGACGAACGACAACAGCCCCCGTGATATTCTGTTCTTTATCGACAATATCTTCCGTTTCACTCAGGCGGGTTCTGAAGTGTCGGCGTTGTTGGGGCGTATGCCTTCGGCTGTAGGATATCAGCCTACACTGGCCACCGAGATGGGACAGATGCAAGAGCGAATCACTTCAACCAAGAACGGCTCTATCACTTCGGTGCAGGCTGTGTATGTGCCTGCCGATGACTTGACCGACCCGGCTCCTGCAACGACTTTTACTCATCTGGACGCTACTACTGTGTTGAGCCGCAAGATTGCCGAATTGGGTATCTATCCGGCTGTAGATCCGCTTGATTCCACTTCGCGTATCTTGGATCCGTTAGTGGTGGGCAAGGAGCATTACGATACAGCTCAGCGTGTGAAACAGATTCTTCAGCGCAACAAGGAGCTTCAGGATATTATCTCCATCTTGGGTATGGACGAACTTTCGGAAGAAGACCGTCTGACTGTGAACCGCGCCCGTCGCGTGCAGCGATTCTTGTCGCAGCCGTTCGCCGTAGCCGAACAGTTTACGGGAGTGCCGGGCGTGATGGTGTCGATTGAAGACACTATCAAGGGATTCAAAATGATTCTGGACGGAGAGGTCGACTATCTGCCGGAACAGGCATTTCTGAATGTCGGCACGATTGAAGACGCCATCAAGAAAGGAGAGAAACTGCTTGCTGCAGCGAAAGGATAAGTTATAAAAAGAAGAAGCAATTATGAAAGGACTTCATCTGGTTATCGCTTCACCTGAACGGACGGTTTTTGACGGGAAGGTAGACATGGCTGTATTGCCGGGAGAACTTGGAGAATTTCAGGTTCTGGCAAACCATGCTCCGCTTATTTCGTCGCTGGTGGCCGGAGAAGTGAGATATGCGGTAGACAATGAATCGCACACTTTGCAGATAAAGGGCGGATTCGTGGAAGTTAGAGACAATCAGATATCTGTTTGTGCTGAATTGTAGGCCGGACAGAGCGAAAGGGTGCAATAACGATGCAGATAAACGTCGTCAAGAAGAAATACGTTAAGGAACTTACGGTAATGACTACGGGGCTGACCGGGTTGGCGTTGTTGGTTTTCCAGCTGTTCATTCCAGAATGGTACTGCCTGTGGTTCCCGTTGATTCCTGCGTTTTTCTATCTTTTCGGGTTGCTTTACATTTGGCTGTTCGCTTTCAGCTATACGCTTGGCGTTGAGAAGATAGCGATGAGTTATTTGACGTGTAAAGTGTTGAAGTTTGTTTTGAGCGTGCTTGTGCTTCTGTTTTACGGATTCGTAATCGGACATGACGTAGTGGCTTTTACGGCTGCATTTATTGTTTCCTATTTTGCGTTTCTGATTTTCGAAACCTGTTTCTTCCTTCGTTTTGAGGCGAAATTGAAACTAAGTAAACAAGTGAAAAATGAAAAGACTACGGTACATAGCAATGACGTTGCTGCTTTTGTTGGCGGTTCCGTCCACGACTCTGAAAGCGGAGACCGGAGGTGAGGGCGAATTGGATGTGAACGAATTGATATTCGGGCATATCGGAGACGCTTATGAGTGGCATGTGGTCACTGTTGGCGACTTGCATCTTACTATTCCGCTTCCGGTTATCGTGAAAAGCAGCACAGGCTGGCATGTGTTCTCGTCTTCTAATCTGGAAGGGGGCAAGGAGTATGAAGGACTGTACATTGCTGACGGGGGGACTAATGACGGCAAAATAGTGGAACGGAATGCTGCCGGAGAAGAAGTGCGTCCGTTGGACATCTCTATCACGAAAAATGTGTTGGGGCTGTTTATCAACAGTGCCTTGCTTGTGTGTATCATGTTGGGATGCGCCCGCTGGTACAGGAAGCACTCGCTCGAACAGGGCGCGCCCAAAGGCGGTGTGGGGATGATTGAGGCTACGGTGATGTCCATCTATGAGGATGTGGTGAAGGGCTGTGTGGGCGAGGACTACAAGCGTTACGCGCCCTATCTGCTCACTGCCTTCTTCTTCGTGCTGGTAAACAACCTGATGGGGCTGATACCCGTCTTCCCCGGCGGTGCGACCGTGACCGGCAATATCGCCGTGACGATGGTGCTGGCCTTATGCACGTTCCTTTTCACCAACATTTTCGGAACGAAGGCATATTGGAAGGAAATCTTCTGGCCGGAAGTGCCCACATGGCTCAAGGTCCCGATTCCTATGATGCCGTTGATAGAATTCTTCGGTATATTCACCAAGCCGTTTGCCCTGATGATTCGACTCTTTGCCAACATGATGGCCGGACACGCCGCCATGCTGAGTCTGATTGCAATCATTTTCATCACGGTCAAGGCCGGGGCGGTGATTAACGGTTCGATGACGGTGGTAGCGGTGGCGTTCGGTATTTTCATGAATGCGCTCGAACTGCTCGTGGCGTTCATCCAGGCTTATGTGTTTACCATGCTCTCGGCGGTGTTCATCGGTTTGTCGAGGGTGAAAGAGCACAAGGAAAAATGAGAAATTAAAAAGAAAAAGTATAACCAATTAAAAAATTAAGAATTATGTTGTTATCAGTTTTATTGCAGGCTGCTGCAGGTGTTGGCATTAGTAAATTGGGCGCTGCTATCGGCGCAGGTATCGCGGTGTTGGGCGCAGGTATCGGTATCGGTAAAATCGGCGGCTCCGCTATGGAAGCGATGGCGCGTCAGCCGGAAGCGTCGGGGGATTTGCGTATGAACATGATTATCGCCGCCGCTTTGGTTGAAGGTGTGGCTCTGATTGCCATCGTGGTTTGTTTGTTGACATTGTTCTTGTAAAAATAACGGATTATGGGATTGTTAACTCCGGATCCGGGACTGCTGTTCTGGATGGTCGTTACGTTCGGAGTCGTATTCGTCTTGTTGGCGAAATACGGCTTCCCCGTAATCATCAAAGCGGTGGAGGACCGGAAAGCATATATCGACAATTCGCTTAAGTCTGCCCGTGAAGCCAACGAACAGCTGGCTCATGTAAAGCAGGAAGGCGAAAAAATTCTGGCTCAGGCCCGTGAAGAGCAAAACCGTATATTGAGTGAGGCCGCCGTGACGCGCGACCGCATCATAAAGGATGCTCAAGACCGCGCGGCGGTTGAAGGACAGCGCCTCATGGCGGAAGTGAAAAAGCAGATTGAAACCGAAAAGGAAAGTGCAATTCGCGATATTCGCCGCCAAGTAGCCGTGTTGTCAGTTGGCATCGCCGAGAAAATTATGCGCGGAAAACTTGCCGACGGAATAGAGCAGAATGCTTTGATTGACCGTATGCTGGATGAAATGCTCGAATCTTCTAAAAAATAACAAGTTATGAATACGGGAGTTGTTTCCAGACGTTATGCGAAGGCTCTGCTGGCCTATGTAAAGGCGGCAGGTGTGGAAAACAAAGTGTATGAAGAGGTGCAGGCTTTTTCTGCAAACTTTGTAAATGTACCCGGTCTGCGTCATGCGGTAGACAATCCTGTGTTGGATGTCCGGACCAAACTGAACTTGCTGCGTGAAGCGGCGGGGGGAAAAGGAGTCAGTAAAGAGTTGCTCCGTTTTTTCAGTTTGGTATTGGAGGAAAGGCGTGAGAAGTTTCTCCAATTTATGATGTGGTCGTACATTGACTTGTATCGTGAAGACAAGAACATTGTTATCGGCAGATTGACAACTGCGGTTCCAGCTCCCAAACTGGCCAAAAAATTGGAAGCAATATCTTCTGAGCAGAGAAAAGGAAATGTCGTAATTGAAACGAAAGTTGATCCGGCATTGTTGGGAGGATATGTCTTTGAACTTGCGGGATACCGCATGGATGCCAGCGTAGCCAACCAATTGAAGCGTGTGGAACAGCAGTTTATCGCTAAAAATAGAAGAATCGTTTAAATAAAGAAAGTTTATGCCAGAAAACAATAACATAAAACCCAGTGAAGTTTCAGAAGTGTTGCTCCAGCAGTTGCAGGGAATTGACACTTCATTGAAATTTGACGAAGTGGGCACCGTGCTTCAGGTGAGCGACGGGGTGGCGCGCATTTACGGACTGCGCAATGCGGAGGCCAACGAATTGCTTGAGTTTGAAAACGGCGTCATGGGTGTCGTGATGAATCTGGAGGAAGATAATGTGGGTGCTGTGCTTTTGGGCCCGACTGACCAGATTAAAGAAGGGATGGTGGTAAAGCGCACCAGCCGTATCGCTTCTATCAATGTGGGCGAAGGCATGTTGGGACGTGTCATCGATCCGCTGGGAGTGCCTCTGGACGGACGCGGTGAAATCAGCGGCGCTACATGCGAGATGCCTCTGGAGCGCAAGGCTCCGGGCGTTATCTTCCGCCAGCCGGTGACCGAACCGCTTCAGACAGGTCTGAAGGCCATCGATGCGATGATTCCTATCGGACGCGGACAGCGTGAACTTATCATCGGCGACCGACAGACGGGTAAGACGGCTATCGCCATCGACACCATTATCAACCAGCGTCACAACTATGAGGCAGGCGATCCGGTATATTGCATCTATGTAGCTGTGGGACAGAAAGGTTCTACGGTAGCCAGCCTTGTGAACGCGTTGCGCGAGAAGGGGGCGATGGACTATACGATAGTGGTGGCCGCTACAGCTTCCGATCCTGCTGCCCTACAATATTTCGCTCCGTTTGCGGGAGCCGCTATCGGCGAGTATTTCCGTGACACGGGCCGCCATGCGCTGGTGGTTTACGATGACCTTTCGAAACAGGCTGTGGCCTATCGTGAGGTGTCGTTGATTCTGCGCCGTCCGTCTGGGCGTGAGGCTTATCCGGGTGACATATTCTATCTCCACTCGCGTTTGTTGGAGCGTGCAGCGAAAATCATTACTCAGCAAGAAGTGGCCGAGCAGATGAATGATTTGCCTGCGAGCTTGAAGGGAAAGGTGAAGGCGGGAGGATCGTTGACCGCCCTTCCGATTATCGAAACTCAGGCGGGCGACGTGTCGGCCTACATTCCGACGAATGTGATTTCTATTACAGACGGCCAGATTTTCTTGGAAACAGATTTGTTCAACCAAGGATTCCGTCCGGCTATCAACGTAGGTATTTCCGTGTCGCGTGTAGGCGGAAGCGCGCAGGTGAAGAGTATGAAGAAAGTAGCCGGTACGTTGAAGATCGACCAGGCGCAGTATCGCGAACTGGAGGCATTCGCCAAGTTCAGCAGCGACATGGACCCCGTGACCGCTATGACAATCGACCGTGGGCGCAAGAACAACCAACTGTTGATACAACCCCAGTATTCGCCGATGCCGGTGGGCGAGCAAGTGGCTATCCTGTATTGCGGAACTCGCGGACTGATGCACGAGGTGCCTCTTGACAAGGTGCGTGCCTTCCAAGATGCGTTCCTCACCACGATGCGCGCTAACCATCAGACAGATGTGCTCGACGTGTTGGGCAGCGGAAAGATTAACGATGAAGTGACAGCCATTATCGAGAAGGTTGCTGCTGATACGGCCGGACAGTTCAAAGTTAAAGAGTAAGCGTCATGGCATCACTGAAAGAAGTAAAAGGAAGAATCAACTCCATCAACAGTACGCTGAAGATTACTTCAGCAATGAAGATGGTAGCATCGGCAAAGCTGCATAAAGCTCAGGCCGCTATTGAAAACATGCTTCCTTACGAACGCAGACTGCACCGCATGCTCACTAACTTTCTGAGTGCAGGGCTAACAGTGGAGTCGCCTTTCATCGTGAAACATGAGGTGAAAAAGATTGCCATTGTGGTGTTTGCTTCGAACAGCAGCTTGTGCGGCGGCTTTAACGCGAACGTCATCCGCCATTTGAACGAACTGGTGGAGAGGTATAGTAAGGAGGTAGGACTTGAGAACCTGCTTGTCTATCCGGTGGGCCGTAAAGTGGCTGACGCTGTGAAGAAGATAAAGGGACTTGATCCGATGGGCGACTATCAGCACATGAGCGGCAAGCCGAACTACAAGGAGGCAGCCGAACTTGCAACAGAACTGATGGAGCGTTTTTTGAACGGAGAAGTCCAGCGGGTGGAGTTGCTTTACAATCACTTCAAGTCAACGTCTGTTCAGGTGCTGACGCATGAAACTTATTTGCCTATCGACTTGTCGAGTGAAAATGAGGATGCGCAGGCAGACGCTTCGAACGCATCTGCCGTGAATGCCGATTACATCATCGAACCATCGGCAGAGAAGATTGTGGAGAGATTGCTTCCCAAAGTGCTTTGTATGAAGTTGTTCACCGTTTTGCTTGATACAAATGCAGCTGAACATGCGGCCCGTACAATGGCTATGCAGATTGCAACTGACAATGCGAACGATTTGATACAGGAGCTGACATTGGTTTACAACAAAAGTCGCCAGCAGGCGATTACTAACGAACTGTTGGATATCGTGGGCGGCTCAATGGCTTGAAGCTGATTTGACATTGATTGGAGTAGGAGGAAAACGAAGCCGTTTTCTTCCTACTTTCGTTTTCCGGCCTCTCGCGCCCATCGTACATGCCGTTCGGCATAGCGGTTCTTTAGTCCTGATGCAGTTTGACATATAAGTTCTTTTTAATGCTAAAATAAAAAACTTTCGCTCTCAGCTTAGGAGCGTTAAAGACAAGGCTTTCCTTTTTGTTCAGATTGACTAAAGTTTATGTTTGAACAATGAATCCCTTTGGTTTTTACGTTGACTCCAAAGGTTATACTCCCGAACCGGGCGTTGCCAAACAGAAAAAGAGCGGTTTTCGCCAACTGCGACTGCTGCCGCATCGGTCGAAACCGCTCCTTTTCCGGTACACCCTCAGGGATTCGAACCCTGGACCCACTGATTAAGAGTCAGTTGCTCTACCAACTGAGCTAAGAGTGCTTCCACGAAATTGTCAAACTTTCCGAAAAATCGTACACCCTCAGGGATTCGAACCCTGGACCCACTGATTAAGAGTCAGTTGCTCTACCAACTGAGCTAAGAGTGCTTCTTTTCATTTGCGAGCGCAAAGGTAAGCCTTTCTTCTGAAACTGCCAAATATTTTCCGATAATTTTGCGTTGGTGGTGATTTGCGGCGGCTTTTCAAGTTAAAAGCCGCGAAGCGTTGATTTAAATGCCGCCGCGTGTTGCAGCGAAAGCGGAAAAGACTTATATTTGTGCTGTTTAAAAAATGCAGGTATATGAAAAAGTTTTGTTTGCCGCTGCTGGCGCTTTTCCTTTCGTGCGGATTCGGCTTTGCGCAGTGCCGGAAGGCGGTTTCGATTCTTGGGGACTCGTACTCCACTTACGAGGGCTTCATCCCTCAGGGGAACATGTCGTGGTATTTCAACAACCCCCAACAGGGGAACGACGTAGACGCGGTGACGCTCACCTGGTGGCACAAGTTTCTCACGGACAGCGGATACCACTTGTGTGTGAACAACTCTTATTCCGGCTCCACCGTCTGCAACACGGGATACAACAAGGAAGACTACACCGACCGTTCGTTCATCACGCGGATGAGCAATCTGGGATGCCCTGACATCGTGTTCATCTTCGGCGGAACGAACGACAACTGGGCGGGAGCTCCGTTGGGCGAGTATATGTACGAAGGGTGGTCGCAGGCGGATTTGTTCAGCTTCAGGCCTGCTATGGCTTATATGCTTGACTATATGACGAAGCGTTATCCGAACGTGGAGATATATTTCTTGCTCAACAGCGACTTGAAAGATGAAATTGACGAGTCGGTCAAGACCGTCTGCGCGCATTACGGAGTGGAGTGCATCGAGCTGGAAGGCATCGACAAGATTGCAGGCCATCCTTCCGTAAAGGGAATGGCGCAAATCAACGAGCAGATAAAGGCTTTTTTGGCGAAGTGATATATAGAACTGACGCTACAAACGGACGAAACATGTGTGAATTATGAAAATCAGCTATCAAACTCAAGGTACATGCAGCACGCTCATTGAAGCGGAAGTGGAAGACGGCATCGTGAAAGACGTGCGTTATACAGGCGGATGCAACGGCAATCTTCAGGGAATAAGCGCTTTGGTGAAAGGGATGCCGGTGGATGAAGTGGTGAGGCGCTTAGAGGGGATACGTTGCGGGCACAAGCCCACTTCCTGTCCCGACCAGCTTTGCAAGGCTTTGCGCCAGTGCATGGAGTAGCTTCAGCGGTTCGCAGATGCTTCACAGCATTCCGTTGCAATAATCCATATTTTCCATTCCGAGCCGTCCTGCATCTCTGATTTCACGCAGGAACAGGCGCGCGCACATCTCGGCATCGTCGCCTGCGCGGTGGTGCTGCCCGCAAGGAATGTCGAACCGGTTGCAGAGATAGTCCAGACGGTTGCAGTCGAAGTTGTAGAGCTTGCGGGCGGCACGCAGGGAGCAGTAGTAGGCGATGTCGGGCTTTTCGATGCCGTACAGTTCGAGCGAATGGCGTATGCACCCTATGTCGAAAGCGGCGTTGTGGGCAACGAGCACGGGACATTCTTTCAAGTATTCGGATATTTCCGCCCACACTTCCGGGAACTCCGGCGAGCGGGCCGTGTCGCTTGGCCGTATCCCGTGTATCTGTATGTTCCAATAGCTGTACATGTTGCCTTGCGGACGGACCAACCACGAGCGGGTTTCCGCTATCTTTCCGTTGCGCACCACGCAGATGCCCGCCTCGCAGACGGAAGCCCGCCTGCCTGTAGCCGTCTCAAAGTCGATGGCTATGAAGTTTGTCCCTTGCATGATTCTTGAATGATAATGGTTGCGGTGCAAAGTTAGCCTCTCGTTTCCGCTTGTCGCCTGCGCTTGTATTAAAATAGCCTAAAGAATGCGCGGAGCAGGCGGATTTTGCCTACATTTGTTTCGTTGATCAGGTGCAAGATATGAGAGTGAAGAGGTTTTTCCCGATAAAATGTCTGTTGTTCGCAATCGTGGTGTCGGCATTGCCTTCCTGCAAGACTGCGGCTCCGCGATTGGACTATCAGGAGATTGTGCGGGCAGCGATACGTCTCGACGTGGACATCGACTTGGACGACTTCCATCCGCTCTATATCGAGTCGGCCCGATGGATTGGCGTCCCGTACCGCTACGGGGGCAACTCTCTGCGCGGAGTGGACTGTTCGGGACTTGTTTGCGCAATCTATAAGGAAGTGTACCGCAAAAAGCTGGCGCGCACTTCAGAAGAACAGCGGGCGCGGGACTGCAGAAGCGTGCCCGGAAAAAATCTGAAGGCGGGCGACCTTGTCTTCTTCCACGACGGACGGCGCAAGAAGGAGGCCAGTCATGTAGGCGTTTATCTGAAAGAAGGGAAATTCATTCATGCAAGTTCCGGAAAAGGGGTCATCGTGAGCGATTTGAGCGAGCCTTACTATAAGGAGCATTGGATGCAGGGAGGGAGAGTGGACGGGCGGAAATGAGAAATTCTGGCTACATACGCAAATTTGGAGCGGCAGTGCCCGTGCTGGCTTGCCTGACGGCCCCGATGTTGCTTCCGGCTCAGGAGCAGCGGAAAGAGCCGGAACTGCAGCTCAACATGGACGCGGTGAAAATGATTCAGTTCGATTTCAACGGAGAAAAGGAACGTCCGGACGCTCCACGGTCGGCGGAGGTGGAAAAGAAATGGATGAAGTTTAAAGACAACCTCGCCATGCCGAAAAGCCTTCTCGATACAACCAAACTTTGGAAGCCTTCAGGCTATATCCGCTTCGAGCCATACACCATCTGGACCAAGTTCGGCGAAGACCCCATTTTCGACAAGCTGATAACGGAACCCCTCAGGAAATGGGAAATCAAATGGACGTTCAATCCCGGCGCGTTGGAGGAAGAATACGGGAAACGCCTTGCTCCGTCCCCCGGAAGGATGTATCAAAGCGTGACAGGAAGCGCGGGGGCGGGTGCGGTCATCAGGAATCTCGACATTATGGGGTTCGTTTATCACAATTTTACCCGGAGGGGGCGGATGCTGGCGCACAACCGCAAACATGCCAATGCGTGGAAAATCTACAAAGACTACAAGCCGACAAGGGAAGACAGCCTGAAGGTGCGCAACTTCTACCGTCGGCCCGCCATCTCCGTCCCCGATGCGTCGGCCGACACGGACAGCGTTTCCCTGAAACTCCGGCCCGACACGCTTGTGCCGAGACGGGACATGAAAAAGCCCCCGCTCCCGGAAGACGGAGGCAACCTGTACGAATATATCCGGCGCAAGCAGGCGGAAGACTCCGTCCGTCGGCAAAAGAATCCGCGAAAGGAGGAAATCCGCACCAATCCCTACGACGTGCAGCGCCAGATACGCCGCTTGCGCGAAATGAGCGACTGAGCGTTACTTCTTGAACACGAAGTACACCGCCAGCACGAGGCAGACGAAAGCGGCCAGATGGTTCCATTTCAGTTCCAGCTTGAAGGCTATCACTGAAAATACCGTAAATACGGCCAGCGTAATCACCTCCTGAATCACTTTCAGCTGCATGATGTCGAACGGGCCGCCGCTGTCTTTGAATCCTAACCTGTTGGCCGGCACTTGCAGGCAATATTCGAAAAAGGCAATAGCCCAACTGAAGGCGATGACGCCGATGAGCGGCAAGGCCGCAAACCAGCTGAACTCTTCACGCATCTTCAGGTGGCCGTACCAGGCAAACGTCATGAAGATGTTGGAAAACACCAGTAAGATTACAGAATAAATTCCATGTGTCCACATATTCTTTCAATGAAAATTAATAACAACTGCATGTCTTTTACTCTTTCCCGGCAGGGTCGGGCAGCAAGTCGGTCTGGATGTTGCCCATGCTTCCCCACAGGCTGTAGCGGGCTTCCGGGTTCATCGCTTCTATCTTGCGGAGCACCTCTTTCATGTCCGAGCGGTGCGAGTCGCGTTCGTAAGGGCAGTTCTTTATCTGCTTGCGGTAGTTTCTGAGTGCGGCCAGCTCTTTCAGGTCGGCTTCATGCACCAAGCACATCGGACGGATGACGGTCATGTCGAACTTCCTCATCGTCAGTTTGGGAGGCATCGTGCTGAACGCCCCTTGGAAGGCCATGTTCATGAGCAAAGTCTCCAAGATGTCGTCCATGTGGTGGCCTAAGGCGATTTTGTTGCACCCGTGGGCTTTGGCCAGCGTGAAGAGCGTTTTCCGCCTGTTCCACGAGCAAAGGAAGCAAGGCGACTTGCGCGTGTCGGTCGACGGGTCGAACGAGGTTTCTTCGCATACGAAAGGCACTCCTCTTTCCTCGGCAAAGGCTTTCAGGTAGGCGGTGTCTGATTCGTAGGCGATGTTCTTCATTACCACGTGCGCCGCTACAACCGAGAATTTCGGCTTGTAGATGCGCGAGCGCGCCGCCAGCAGTTCCAATAAGGCCAGCGAGTCTTTCCCGCCCGAAAGCCCGATCAGTATCCGGTCGCCGTCGTCAATCAGTCCGTACTGGCACACTCCTTTGGCAAACCGCACCCCGATACGCCGCATCAGTTTCGCTTCGTCTGTCTGTTTCATTCCGTTTCAAGTAAAATCGGCGCAAAATTACAAAAAAATCGTTGGAACGACATTTATTTCCGTATGAAGGTTTGCCAAAGAAGTCTTTATCGCCTTGTTCTCGGCATGTCGGGGACGATGCTTTCGATGCGGTTTTCTATGCTGTCGGGCAGTTTGGCGAAGAAGTCCAGCCCGGTTTCTTCTTCTATTTTGTCCACGCTTGTCATGTAGTTCGCCAGCTTTTGGCGGTGCGCCTTGTTGTCGAAAAGAAATCCCATTGCAATCGGGTTCTTCCGGTTGTAGATAAGCACTGCCTTGAAGAAGCGGTCGGGCACGGCGACTCCGCTTTTCCCGATTCGTTTCGGCTGTTTCGTGTCGTAGATGGGGCCGCAGACGATGTAGACCGTCCCGTATTTTTCGGCCCATCCCCGGCACGCTTCTTCCAAGTCTCCCCAGTCGTCGCGGTTCAGCTTCCGGTTTTGCGGGCAAATGTTGCTCATGTAAAACGATTCCTTCATGGCCTGTTTGCTCCACTTCATGTCGGCTGCCGGAGCCATGTGTCCCCGGTCGTAGCCGGAGTGGGTGTAGTCGGAAGTCACTACGCGGGGTTCCGGAAGTTCGGGGTCGGGCAGAAACTTGTTGGTGCGCCCTTCTTCCCCTTCCGTCTCGCGGCGGGTCAGTTCCCATGCCACCCAGTTGGGCGTTTTGTAATGGCTGTTGTATGAAACCGTGTAGCCGAGATGCTTGACTATCTGTTCGTCACGCTTCTCGATAGTCCGAGGAATCTCCAGTCCGAGGGAGAATCCCGAACCGGAGGCGGCAGGCTGTGCGGTTTCGGCCGTTTCCGTCTTGTCTTTCTGCGGGAGGATTTTTCCTTGGTTCTGGTGGAAATAGAGCGCTCCGGCTACGATTGCTGCCAGCAGGATGAACCCTTTGAGTCCGCCTCCCGCCTGTTTCTTTTTCTTTCTTGCCATGATTTTTCAGATAAGTTTGAAACGGATGCGGAGGATTCCGTCGCGATAGTCGTGGCTGACGATTTTGAACGTGCCGATTTCAGACGTGTTGTTCACGTGCGCGCCGATGCAGAGGCAGTCGTCATAGTCGCCCACTTTCACTACTCTCACCGTTTCCGATGCGTTTTCCGGAAGCCGTTTCATGTCGAACCGCTTGGCCGCTTCTTCCCGGCTCATATATTCTGCGGTAACGTCGAGGCGGCGTGCAATGACTTCGTTCACCGCAGGCTCTATCCTTGCGATGTCTTCTTCGGAAGGAGGTTGGGGGAGGGCGAAATCCAGCTTGCTCTTTTTGCGCTCGATGTGTGCGGACACCGCCCGTCCGCATCCGAAGAGGTTGATCATGGTGCGGTTTACGATATGTTCGCACGTGTGCATGGGCGGAAACTCCTTTTTGTTGTGCTCGTTCAGTTGAGGCTGTTCCATGATGAATCTTCCTTTTTGTTTGAATGTCGTGCAAATTTACATTAAAATCCGTAACCGGATACATTTTGGCGGACATTGTTTGCCGTTTGCGCCCGTCTTTTCCTGAAATGCCGGCGCGTCTTTTCCCGAACGCTTCGGCGTTTTAGCGGAAAGGCGTCCGCGCTTAGGGGAAAGTAAATTACTTTAACTCCTTTTCTGTTAACTTGCGAACGCTTTTAAGGGAAAAAGCCGTATGTTTGCCGTATAAACGACAAACTGACGGTGTTATGAATCTTTATCTTATCATATTCAGTGCGGGGACTTACCGGAAAGAACAGGTCTACGATGCGCACAAGTCGCTTTTTGTGGCTCTTGAGAAACATTTCACGCTCCATTTGGTCAACTATCCCGATGCGGAAGAAATACCTTCCTCCGCCTACAAGATGGCTTTTATTGGCAGCGGAGGCGTGGAAAGCGCGGTGGTGCGCAATTTCAGCCTGCTGCCGTATCCCATTACGCTGCTTGCCGACGGGACGGACAACTCGCTGGCGGCTGCGCTTGAAATCTCGGCATGGATACGCACGCGGGACATGAAGGTGAAAATTATCCACGGCGACCCTGAAGATATGGTGAAGCAGGTGCTTCTCCACCACCGGGCGTTCGCGGCCAAACGCAGTCTCAAGAACAAGCGCATCGGAGTGGTGGGCACGCCCGTTCCGTGGCTTGTCGCAAGCCATGTCGACTATCTGCTGGCAGACCGGAGGTGGGGAGTGACCTATACGGACATCCCCATCGAAGAAGTGGAGGCGAATTTCTATGACATTACGGACGACATGATAGGAATGGAGGCTTCCGCTTTCGCCGCGCGGGTGAAAGCCTTTCAAGACGTGGAGCCGGACGACCTCTTGCGGGCCATGCGCCTGTACAGGGCGGTGAAGAACGTGTGCGAAGCCCACAAGCTGGATGCCGTGACGGTTTCGTGCTTCTCGCTCATCCAGACGCTGAGAGTGACGGGATGCCTGGCCCTTTCGCTGCTCAATGACGAGGGGATTCCTGCCGGATGCGAGGGCGACCTGCAGTCTATCATGACCCTGCTGATGATTAAGGAGCTGACGGGGCAGCCGGGATTCATCGCCAATCCGTCGTTCGTCGACACGAAACGCAACGAAGTGCTGCTGGCCCATTGCTCCATACCCACCACGATGGCCGACGAGCTTATCATCCGCAGCCATTTCGAGTCGGACAGCGGAATCGGCATACAGGGCATCATGCACGAAGGGGACGTGACGCTGTTCAAATGCGGCGGGGAGTGCTTGGACGAATACTTCCTTTCGTCGGGCTATCTCGTGGAGAACACGAATTTTGTGACCTGCTGCCGCACCCAGGTGAAGGTGAAGCTCGACAACCCTGTAAGCTATTTCCTGCAAAACCCGTTGGGAAACCACCATGTGCTCGTTAAAGGAAACCATGCGGAGGCCATCCAAGAGTTTATGCAGCAGAACCGCTGCAGGCAATGCGAATGACGGGGCGGAGGATTTTTTCGGATTTTGTTTCCGCGTTCGATTATAAGTCGTATCTTTGTAAGAACGAAAAAACAGAACAACAACGAAACGACTATGCTACACAATTGGTTTGAATGCAAAATCCGTTACGAAAAGGTGGCCGAAAACGGCATGAACAAGAAAGTGACGGAGCCCTATTTGGTAGACGCGCTCAGCTTTACGGAGGCCGAGTCGCGCATCATTGAAGAAATCACACCGTTCATCAGCGGCGAATTCACCGTGGCCGACATCAAACGCGCTAATTACAGCGAGCTGTTTCCCTGCGAGGAAGACGCTGCAGACCGCTGGTACAAGTGCAAACTCTACTTCATTACTCTTGATGAAAAGAGCGGTGCGGAGAAGAAAACGGCGACCAACGTGCTGGTGCAGGCGGCCGACTTGCGCGACGCGGTGAAGAAGCTCGACGAAGGCATGAAAGGAACGATGGCCGACTATGCAATCGCCTCGGTGACTGAGACGGCCATTATGGACGTGTATCCCTATTCGTCCGAGCCTGACGTGAAGCCGGAGTTCCCGGATGCAGACAAACGATGAACCTTTCAAGCGAGTTGTCATGGACATTCAGAAGAATATAAAGGAAGTGCTTGCGCAACTTCCTCCGCAAGTCCGCTTGGTAGCCGTATCAAAATACCATCCTGTCGAAACGATTGAGGCGGCATACGGCGCCGGACAGCGTGTGTTCGGCGAAAGCCGGGAGCAGGAGCTGAGCCGGAAGCAGGCCGCCCTGCCGAAGGATATCGAATGGCATTTCATCGGCCATTTGCAGACGAACAAAGTGAAGTATATCGCCCCTTACATCGCCATGATCGAAGCGGTGGATTCGTACAAGCTGCTGGCGGAAATCGACCGTCAGGCGGCGAAATTCGGGCGGAACATTCCTTGCTTGCTCGAAGTGCATATCGCGGAAGAGGATACGAAATACGGTTTCACCTTCGGCTCGTGCCGGCAGATGCTTGAGGAAGGAAACTGGAAGGAGCTGAGGCACGTAACCCTCAGCGGGGTGATGGGGATGGCTACCAACACGGACGACGAAGAAGAAATCCGCCGGGAATTCCGGAGTCTCCGCGCGTTTTTCGAGGAACTGAAGGCCGCGTTTTTTAAAAACTCCGAGGCGTTCAGGGAAGTGTCGATGGGCATGTCGCACGACTATCCCCTCGCCGTGGAAGAAGGAAGTACGATGGTCCGCGTGGGGAGCAAGATATTCGGCGAACGGGCCTATTGAGAGGATTCAATAATTAGCACAATTTCTTTACAAAACAAAAGCATTATGGCACAACTGAAAACAACATTCGCGGGAATTCAGCTTGAAAACCCGGTCATCGTCAGCAGTTCGGGACTGACCGACAGCGCGGAGAAAATCAAGGCACTCGAAGCGGCCGGAGCAGGAGCCGTCGTGTTGAAGTCGGTGTTTGAAGAACAGATCGGCGCGGAAAGCGGGCACATTCAAGACAGCGGGCTGGGGGCGGACGATTATCTGCAAGCATACGTGCGCTCTCATGCGCTCAACGGGCATGTCAGCCTCGTCAAAGAGGCGAAAGAGGGCTGCAGCATTCCCGTCATCGCCAGCATCAACTGCTACAGCGACAGCGAATGGGTGGATTTTGCCGGCATCATGGAAGAGGCCGGAGCAGACGCGCTGGAGCTGAACCTCCTTGCGTTGCAGACATCCCGGAACTATGAATACGGCAGCTTCGAGCGGCGGCATGTCGACATCCTCCGGCATGTCAAGAAGGTTGTGCGCATTCCGGTTATCTTCAAGCTGGGAGCTAACCTCACCAACCCGGTTGCTCTTGCTGACCAGCTGTATGCCAACGGAGCGGCGGGCGTGGTGCTGTTCAACCGCTTCTTTCAGCCGGACATCCGTACCGACAGCCTGACGTTTGCGCAGACCAACGTGATGAGCAATCCTTGCGAATTGGCCGACCGCATCCGTTGGACGGCTATCGCTTCGGCGGAAGTGCCGCAGCTGGACTATGCCGTATCGGGAGGCGTGCATGGCGGGCAGGGAATCGTCAAGTCCGTGCTTGCGGGCGCTTCTGCGGTGGAGGTCTGCAGCGTCATCTACCAGCGCGGAAACGGAGTGATAGGGGAGATGAAGGAAGAACTGTCCGGTTGGATGGACGAACACGGATACGCTTCTCTTGCAGAGTTCAAGGGAAAGATGAACGCCTGGTCGACAGGCGATGTCAATCCTTTCGAACGCACTCAGTTTATGAAATATTACGGCAGCTACGGCGAGTGAGCGGAAGCGCAAGGGCGGCGGGAATGAAGGAGCAATTCACCCTTCATTCCCGCCGCCCTTGCGCTTTTTCTGAGCCGGATTTATCGTTTCAGCAGTCCCACTTTGAGGTTCAGCTTGAAGAAGTAGGCTCCGTTTTCGCGCTCCAGATAGCCGTATTTGTCTTTTGCGGTTGCGCCCTTCTCCAGCCGCGTGTTGCAGAACAGGAAGTCGGCAAACGTCTGCCGGAAAGCGCGCTGGTAGCAGAGCACCTCTCCGGCTCCCGTGACGAAGAACATTCCCCCAATGGCCGATTCCTTGCCGTTGTAGAGCTTGGCCGGACGCATTCCGGCAGCGATGGCCAGCAGGAACTCCTTTATCTTGTATTCGTAGAACCCGTGCTTGTGAATCAGTTCGTCCTTTATCTTGAGGGGATTCAGCTTTTTGATTTCGTCTGTCAGTTCCGACACTTTGGTGATTCCGTCGAGCCACATCAGGCGCGTCATTTCTCCCAAAAGGCGTCCCATGTGCAAGTCAATCATCGAAAGGTTGCTTCGGAATATCTTGTCGGCCACGTCGCTGTACTTCAGCGTTCCCCCTAAACGTTCGATCATCAACATACGGCCTATCACGTCATTGGCCTCTCCGTGCGCGTTGATTTTGTTGACGGTAGGGGTTGCGAACTTCATGCCCGTCTGTTCGAACTTGAAGTTGGCGGCCCTTCCTCCGTCAAGCAGGGGGAACATCGTCCCTAACCGCGAGCGCACGGCAAACCCCACCGGTTCCGCTTCCGCAGAATAGAAGGACACGCTGAAATCCGTCCGGTCGTCCGTTTTCGCTTCCAAGTCGTAGATGAGCGCTTCGTCGAGAAAGCCTTCCACTCCTTCGGGCGATGTCACCTCGTCTCCCGGCGCGTTGCGCATGCCTTCCAGAATCAGGTCGGCTACAGTGGCGAAATCTTCTCGCGGGATGCGCTTGTCAATGTTTTCTCCGCAGATGCGCACGCTGTCTTTTTCCACTATATAACGGCGCGTTCCGTCGTGTTCTTCCCGTTTCACCATCGCCACCGGGAGCTGTCGGCTTCCGTCTTTTTTTGCGTCGGGAGTTCCACAATGCGTATGTCCGTCGGCCAACAGCCGGAAAAACGCATACAGTTCTCCCCATTCTCTTTTCGTTGCTTCAAATGCCATTCTCGTTTCATTTTTAGTTTGCCGCAAAGTTACGCAAAAAATCCCGACATTTATCTGCGGACGCGCCCGGAAGTGCGTGCAAAGGCGGGCGCATTTGTTTCCGATTGCCGCCGCGTTTTTGTCTGTCCGTAAAAAACTTTTCAGATTGATGAAAAGGCGGGCTAAAATTTTTGCATATTGTGTCTCTTTAAGTATTTTTGTGAACAGAGAAAAACAAAGTGAAAACAATGGAGAGTCGCAATACAATCCTTTTTGTGTGCATGTTCTTCCTTTTATTTCCTATACTGTTTGGCGGATGCGGGTTCCGGAAAAGCGCAGAAAGTCAGGAAGCCGCATCGTTGGACCGCCTTGTGCTGGAACTGGAAGACTGCACATCGAAAGAACCGGAGTGGGTGTGCTCGTCTGTCGACAGCTTGCTTCCTTCGGTGAAAGACAGTATTCTTTATTATCGTTTAGTGGTGCTGAAAGCGAAGTCGAAACTGTTTTTGGCCGAGTTGGACTCTTCCGACGCGCTGCTGCGCGAGGCGGAGGTCTTTTGCGTCCGACATGCTTCAGACGAGAGCGCGAACCGGCTGTGCGCGAGGGTTTTCAATATGCGGGGCAACGTCTACGGACGCTTTGCCGTGTACGATTCTGCCGTATGGGCCTTTGAAAAGGCGTTCGGATATGCTTCCCGCGAGGGAGCGTCGGGGCCGTTGCTGAACATTTGCGTGAATCTGGCCGATGCGTATGTGCGCAGAGGAAGGTATGATCTTTGTTCTTATTGGTACAATTATGCGCTTTCGGTGGCCGACTCGATAGACTTGCCTGACGAAGAGCGTTTTCCCGTCTACTACGGGCTGGCCCAAGTGAATATGGAGTTGCGCGATTTCGCCTTGTGCGACTACTATTATGAACGTGCGGCCCGCTATTACGACAAGATGGAGCCGTATGAACAGCATATTTATCTGAACAACCGGGGGAACTCCTACTACTACCGGCAAGACTACGGCGAGGCGCTGAAATATTTCCGCCGCTCGCTGGCACTGACAGAGGCGCATAACATGGAGTTCGAGCGGAATCTGACGATGGTGAATCTGGGCGAAGTGTTCATGCTGCAAGACCGCACGGATTCTGCCGCCTACTATCTGCACCGGTGCCACCGGTTCTTTTCTTCCGTGAACAACGCGAGCGCGCTGTATTATATCGACACGCAGCTTATCGAACTGGCTCTGAAGCAAGGAGACATCGGGAGAGCCAAGCGCATGTTGAGGCTGACGAAGAATACGGACAATATCGAACCGAACATGATCCGCATCCGGAACCGCTATTTAGAGCACTATTTTGAGGCGACGGGCGACTATCGGAATGCTTACAAGTACCAGAACTTGAACTGGAACATGGACGACTCTATCCGCAACGAGCGGGTGAAAATGCGCGCCGCCGAACTGGCGCTGAAATACAAGCGCGACAGTACGCTGATGAAGCAGGAACTTTTCATCAAGCAAAAGGAGAACGAGGTGCTGGAACTCCGCCAATGGATTTGGCTGATTGTGGGAATCGTGTCGCTGCTGGCCGTTGCAGCGGCGGCGGGCATCCTCTATCGGAAGCGGCTGCGCGAGAAAGAGCTTTGGACACAGCAGACGGCTATCACTTCATTGCGCTTGGAAAACATACGCAACCGCATCTCTCCGCACTTCATCTTCAACGTGCTCAACCGCGAGGCGAGCCAGCATAAGGGCGACAGCGAGAGCAGGAACCTTTTGGAGCTGGCGAGGATGCTCCGGCGCAATCTGGAGCTTACGGACAAGATGGCTGTTTCTTTGGCCGACGAGCTGGATTTCGTAAACACTTACGTGCGTCTGGAAGAGGCTTCGCTGGGCGAAGGTTTCGAGTTCCGTCTGAGCGTGGACGAGAAAATCCGCGCGGATGAGGTGATGATTCCGGCGATGCTTCTGCAAATCCCGGCGGAGAATGCCATCAAACACGGCCTGCGGATGAAGGAAGGGAAGCGCCTGCTGCACATATCGGTGGAGAAGGGCGATGGCGGAGTGGTGTTGTGCGTGCGCGACAATGGGGGAGGGTATCGCGTGGGAAGCGCGAACCACGGAACGGGCACGGGCATGAAGGTGATTACACAGACCATACAGCTGCTGAACTTCTACAACAGCCGCCCTATGGCGATGAAGATAAACAACGTGCCGGTAGGCGACGACGGGAATATGGGGTGCGAAGTGCGTTATGTGGTGCCTTCAGGATATTCTTATACATTAAAAAAGAGAGGTTATGAGTGAAAATGAAGTAATAAGGACGGTAATCGTGGACGACGAGGAAACGGCTATCGACAATCTCCGCTTCGAGCTCCAGCGTTACGGCTGGGTGAAAATCGTCGGGGTGGCCAAGACGGGCGTTTCCGGAATACGGCTGATCGAGAAAGAGCGTCCGGACTTATTGTTTTTAGACGTGGAGCTGCCCGACATGACGGGCATGGACCTGGCCGCAAGAATACATGATTCCGTCGACTGGCGGATGCAGGTCGTCTTTTATACGGCATACGACAAGTATCTCATCAACGCGCTGCGGAGCTATGCGTTCGACTTCATGCTGAAGCCGATAGACCCGAAAGAGCTGGACATCGTGATAGACCGCATCCACTCTGCCGCAATGGAGGGCGAAGGGCCGGGCGAAGCCCTCGTGCCGGCGCGCCAGCCCATAAACGAGAAATCCTTTATGGTGGTGATTCCCACCGGCGACCTGCGCATCCTGCGGGTGTCCGACATCGGCTACTTCCGCTACATCTCAGGGCGCAAGATATGGGAGGCGGCCCTGTCGAACGGCACGTTCATCCCGCTCAGGCGCAACACCACGGCCGAAAGCCTTTGCGCCTACGACCCGGCTTTCGTCCAGGTGCATCAGTCGTTCATCATCAACATGAACTACCTGGTGATGGTGCAGGGCAACCGCTGCGTGATGTATCCTCCCTTCGACGGGGTGGACGAGCTGCAGGTGTCGAAGAAATTCCGGAAAGAGATGATGGACAAGTTCTACCAGCTGTGAGAGGCCGCGTTTTGCAGCGGAACCCTCCGGCAGGTTTCGGAGGAAGCGCGCCCGTGCGTTGCCTGACCGTGCGCGCGTTCATGCCGGAAAAGGTGCGCGTTTCCGGCGTTCCGATTCCGGCGAATGATACGTTATTTTGACCGTATAGTTTCTTTTTTTGCCCGTATATCCTTGAAAACGGTCTGTTTTGCGGATTCTTTTCGTGAGAAAAGTTTGCGAATTGAAAACGAATGTTTATTTTTGCAGAAAGGTTAATCAATACAAAGGCGTATGAAAAAGACTAAATGTAAGAGAGCTTTATTGGCGGCAGGTCTGGTGATGGCCGCAGGCGTGGCTCAAGCACAGTATTTGCGCACTTCCTACTTCATGGAGGGCACGAGCACACGCATCCAGATGAATCCGGGTTTGCAGCCCACACGGGGATATTTCAATTTCCCGATTATCGGTTCGTTGAATGTGAGCGCATCGTCTAACGTGTTGGGAACGAGCGACATCATCGACGTGATAGACGGCGGGGATGACTTGTTCTCGAACAACAAGCTGTATGACCGTCTGAAAGGCGACAACCGCTTGAACGTGAACTTCAACACGGACATCCTTTCTTTCGGATGGTATCGCGGCAAGGGGTTCTGGAGCGTGAACGTGGGTCTGCGTATGGATGTGGGCGCACAGCTGTCCGGCGACATGTTCAACATGATGCGTAACATGAACGGTTTTGCCATCGAGGACCTTGCAGGCACTCAGCAAAAGTATAACATTGCAAACCAGAAGCTGAATGTAAGCGCTTATGCCGAAGTGGGTTTGGGATACTCACGTCAGATTACGGACAAGTTGACCGTGGGCGGACGCGTGAAAGTGCTTCTTGGTTTGGCAAGAGCCGAAATGAACATCAACAAGTTTGATGTAGCGTTGGATATCCCGAATATGCCGTCAACTGATCCGAGCGACATTGCAGGCAGTTACAGCGAATATGCTTCGAGAGCGGGAGAATTCAGACCTGAAGACTGGTATGGAAAAGGTTACAGCTATGACGCGAGCGGTAGCATCACCACTACGTTGAAGGGCGGAGGCATGACGTTTGACAATACCGGCATGATTGATGATTTTGATGTAGAAGCAGGCGACTTGGGCATTTCGGGAACAGGTTTCGGTATCGACTTGGGCGCAAGCTACAAAGTTTGGAACAACTTGACCGTTTCCGCCGCTGTGCTCGACTTGGGCTTCTTGAAGTGGAAAGAAAGCGAAACGACTATCGCTACGGTTAATGGAAATGAGAATGTCATCATTGACCAGAACAATTATGACAAGTACATCGGCGGTGACTTCCTTTCGCTGGAACGTTTCGATTTTAAAGAAGGCGACCCGAAAGAAGCTGACTTGAAGACTCGTCTGGCTTCTACCATCCTGCTTGCAGGCGAATACGGATTGCTGAACAACAAGCTGAGCGTAGGTGCGATGTACACTTGCCGTTTCGTTCAGCCGAAGGCTATGAACGAGCTGACATTCTCGGCCACGTTCCGTCCGAAAAACTGGCTGAATGCGGCTGTCAGCTACTCGCCGATTCAGGCAGGCGGAAAGTCGTTGGGCGTTGCGCTGAAGTTAGGCCCGCTGTTCGTCGGTACCGACTATATGTTCTTCGGAAACAACTCAAAGAGCGTGAACGGCTTCTTTGGTCTCTCCTTCCCGATGGGCGGGAAAAGAGCCAGTAATAACTGACAAGCATCCCCATCACGGGAGGCACTGCCGTTGCAGATGAGGGGCGGCGCTTTCGAACAATATAAAAAACCGGCGCAGGCTGTGCAGCTTGCGCCGGTTTCTTGTTTTGTCGCGGGAGGTCAGACGAGCGGAAGTTCCTTCAGTTTTTCTCCGTCCAAGCGGTGTATGGCAACGATGCCGCCGTCGTAGGTGGCGAAGGTGGGCGGGTTTCCTCCTTTCGGGAAGGTGATTGACCCGGTGTTGCAGACGAGCGTTCCGTTTTGGCGCTCCAATTTCCAGAGATGCGTGTGGCCGTAGAAGAAGGCTTCGTGCTTCCCTTTGGGCAGGATGCTCTCGTTGTAGATGTGTCCGTGGGTCAGGAAGAGGCGTTTTCCGTTGTCTGCCACAATTGCGTAGTCGGACAGGATGGGGAAGTCGAGCAACATCTGGTCCACTTCCGAGTCGCAGTTTCCACGGACAGCAATCGTTTCTCCGTTCATTGCGTTGAGCGTTTCGGCGATTCCTTTCGGGTCAAGTCCCTCCGGCAGCCCGTTGCGCGGGCCGTAGTTGAGGATGTCTCCCAAGATGCAGAGCATGTCGCAGCGGGTGTTGCGGTAGAAGTCGAGCACTTTCCGGAGTGCCGTCAGCGAGCCGTGGATATCGGATACGAGCAAGTATTTCATGTTGTCGGTCAGTCGTTGGCGTTCAGTTTCTCCATGAGGCCGTCAATAAGCTCGTCCGCCCGGTCTGCGATGTCTTCGAACTGCGCTTTCAGTTCCTCGTGGTCGAATTCCGCAGCTTTGTCGGTCACATCTTCGGCATACTGTTCCAGTTCCCGCTTCTGTTCTTCGGTAAGGTTTTCCAATACTTCCTTTCCCTTTTCGTGAATGGCCCGATATTCTTCGCTTACACGCTTCCAGTCTTCTTCCGAATAGCTGGCGGCGTTGCGGACGGTTTCTTCGGTAAGCGCTTTCATGTCGCTCACGTAGTCTTGCGCGCTGTAGCCGGAACATGCGCTCAAGCATATCCCTGCAAAACTGGCGGCCAAAGCAAGTTGCATTAATCGTTTCATACGGCTTGTAATTAAGTGAATCCTCACAAAGATAGTGAAAATCTTTAAACCAGAAAGCAACGGCTTATTCTTTAGCGATTGGCAGCCTGTTTGAAGAGCTTTTTCTTCAGCCATTCACGCACGGGCAAGTCATAAAGGCGGTAAGAAGCGTATGCAATCAGAACAGCCGACAAAAGGACGCAGACGGCTACAAATACATGTGTGCCGAGGGCGGCATCTTTATGCTTCTCGACCCATGCCATTTGCATGTAGACGAGCGGGAAATGAGTGATGTAGAGCGGAAAAGAAATATCGCCCAAGAATTTGTTGATGCTTTCCGATGTTCCACCTTTTACGCTGCTTCCCGCACCTATTGCTACGATGAGCGGAAACAAGACCAGAATGCAGAGCGCCTCATAAAGTCCGTTGGTCCAGCGTGCGTCACCTTCTGTACCTATACCCATCCAAGGCATTCCCAACAGAACGACAATCATCAGCGAACACCACCAGAATCCTCCTCTTATTTTGATAAGTCTGCCTGAACGCGAGAGCAGGAGTCCGCAGAAGAATGGGTAGAGCAGACGGGTAAGCCCAATCTGCAATTGGTCTGGCGAAAGGCTCCAGCCTCCTATGACGGTATAAGAAGCATAAGAACGAGCGGTAAGAAAACCGGACACATCGATGTCAAGACAAAGGATAAGGGTCATAAAAGCAAAGATGATCACACAAACCACCAATGCGATTTTAGGAAGACGACGGAAAATCAATGCATAGAGCAGATTGGCCAGATATTCCCATTGCAATGACCATGCCGGACCGTTAAGCGGATTGGTCTCTCCCCACCCCCGGATGTCCATAGAAGCGGGAATCGGTATCATGGTGAATGCCCACAACATGATGAGTATGACCATCTGCCAAGGAGTGTCTTTAATCAGCGGGAAGTCGGAACAGTCACCGAAATAGAACAGAACCGCACCGACGAAAGAGCCGAATATTACCATCGGATGCAGACGAATCAGACGCCGTTTGATGAATCCCCACGTCGACATGCGGTTCCAGCGGTCATCATACGCATAACCGATGACGAAACCGGACAATACAAAAAAGAAGTCCACAGCCAGGTAGCCGTGGTTTATCGGCTGGTCAGGGCCGCCATGAAAATATGTTTCAAACAAGTGATAGCCGACGACAAGCAGAGCCGCCACGCCACGTAATCCGTCAAGTATTTCATAGCGCGGCTTAGAGGCGAGATATACATTGTTCTTCATGCAACAATTACGATTGGTTAGTCCGATGCAAAAGTAGAAGAAATAATTCTTGCAAGATTGTTCGATGTTTGCAAATGATTGTCATATATTTGCCGTTATGGAAAGAACATTGCATTTTGACCACGTAATACTGAAGCCGGAACAGCAAATAGGGCTTCACAGTCAGTCCACATGGGAACTTTCGCTTGTCGTCAAAGGAAAAGGGAACAGAATAACGGGCGACATGTCCGAACCTTTTGAGGAAGGAGACTTGGCACTTATTCCTCCTGAACTGCCTCATTGCTGGAAGTTCTCCCCGGATTGCGGAACAATTGAAAATCTTACGGTTTTGTTCTCCGCCGACTTTTTGCATTCTGTGGCGGCCGTTTTTCCTGAAATGCAGGAGTTTTTTGTCCGGTTGGCGGGATGGGATGAAGCCATCGTGTTTTCAGGAAATACGCGAAGGACATTGGCCGACTGCCTGCTTCAGATGGCGGTGCAGTCAGAAGCGATGCGGATTGTTTCATTGTTGCGGATGCTGGTCATCATCACTGAATGCGACGGGCAATATGCGGCGGGTAGGAAAAAATGCAAGACCGATGCGGAACAGCGAAGGAAAGATATAGAAGTTTTCATTGTCTGCAATTTCAAGCGCAGTATCACCATAGATGACATTGCCCGGCATGTAGGGATGAACCGTTCGTCTTTCTGCACATTTTTCCATCGGCAGACAGGGAAAACCGTTCTGTCTTATCTTTATGGGATACGGTTTGATATGGCCTGCCACCTGTTGCGCACCTCCGGTCTCACTATACAGCAGGTTTGTTACGAGAGCGGCTTTCAGGATGTCCCACACTTTTGCCGGATGTTCAAGTGTACTTTCGGAATGACGCCAAGCGACTATCGTAGTGCCAATGCCGTGAAAGCATGAAAAAAAGACAGCCGATTGTGCAACCGGCTGTCTTTCATTTATAGATTCTGCAAGAAAAGTTTATTCAGCCTTTTCTTCGCTCCAGTCCATTGCGGCCATACGCTTGTATGAGTCGTAACGTTTCTTGGCCATCTTTTCGCAAGCTGCGAACAAGTCGGCTGCTTCTGTCGGATACTGTTTCATTACAGAAGCGAAACGCACTTCACCCTTCAGGTAATCCTGGAAGTTAGCCCAGTTCGGTTCTTTAGAGTCGAGCGAGAACGGATTCTTGCCTTCGTCTTCCAGAGCCGGGTTGAAGCGCCACAGATGCCAGTAACCGCATTCAACGGCTTTGGCCTCTTCTGCCTGGCTCTTGCCCATACCAGCCTTCAATCCGTGGTTGATACACGGAGCGTAAGCGATAATCAACGACGGTCCGGGATATGCTTCAGCTTCGCGGATTGCCTTCAGTGTCTGAGCCTGATCAGCGCCCATCGCGATCTGAGCCACATAAACGTAGCCGTAAGTCGTTGCAATCAGACCGAGGTCTTTCTTGCGTACACGCTTGCCGGAAGCGGCAAACTTGGCGATAGCGCCCAGCGGAGTAGCCTTGGATGACTGACCTCCCGTGTTGGAGTAAACTTCAGTATCCAGTACGAGGATGTTCACGTCTTCGCCCGAAGCGATTACATGGTCGAGACCTCCGTAACCGATGTCGTAAGAAGCGCCGTCACCGCCGATAATCCACTGAGAACGCTTGATCAGATAATCCTTGAACTCATAGATGGTAGCGCAGTTCGGGCATTTGTCCTTAGCGGCCTCAACCATCGGGATAATCTTTTCAGCGGCAGCCTTGCTCTTGTCGGCATCGTTGCGTCCGTCAATCCATTCCTGGAATGCTTCCTTGTATTCAGCCGGAGTCTCGTCCGATGCGATAGCAGCCTTCATAGCGTCTTCGATGCGGTTGCGCAGCTTCTTGTTGGCCAGTTCCATACCCAGACCAAATTCGCAGAAGTCCTCGAACAGTGAGTTCGCCCATGCCGGACCCTGACCCTTTTCGTTGGTAGTGTACGGAGTAGAAGGAACAGAACCAGAGTAGATAGAAGAACATCCTGTTGCGTTGGAAACCATTTCGCGGTCGCCGAACAACTGAGAAATCAGTTTCACATACGGAGTTTCGCCGCAACCTGAGCAAGCGCCTGAGAACTCGAACAGCGGAGTAGCGAACTGAGAGTTCTTCACGTTAGCCTTGATGTCTACCAAGTGCTGTTTGCTCTTCACGTTGTCTGTGCAGTAAGTCCAGTTGGCAGCTTCTGCAAGCTGGCTTTCCAGATGCTTCATGCTGAGAGCCTTGCCGCCCTTCTTCGGATTGCCCGGACATACGTCAACACAGTTGCCGCAACCCAAGCAGTCCAGAACGTCCACCTGCATACGGAACGTCATGCCGTCGAACTGTTTGCCCACAGCCTTCAGCATCGGGAAGTTAGCGTCCTTCTGTTCTTCAGCATCAAGCACGAACGGACGGATAGCAGCGTGAGGACAAACGTATGCACACTTGTTACACTGGATACAGTTCTCCGCGTTCCATTCCGGAACGAAGGCAGCCACACCACGTTTTTCATACTTGGCTGTTCCCTGATGCCATGTACCGTCTTCGATACCCTTGAATGCAGATACCGGAAGCAGGTCACCGTCCTGAGCGTTGATCGGACGAACCACTTCGTTGATGAATGCCGGATCGTTGTTTGCTGCGGCAGCTTCCACTTCGAGGTTAGCCCAAGCCGGGTCAACGGCCAGCTGTTTGTACTCGCCACCACGGTCAACGGCTGCATAGTTCTTGTTGACAACGTCTTCACCCTTCTTGCCGTAAGACTTCACGATGAACTTCTTCATCTGTTCAACGGCCAAGTCTACAGGGATAACGCCTGTGATACGGAAGAACGCTGACTGCAGGATGGTGTTGGTACGGTTGCCCAATCCGATTTCCTGAGCAATCTGAGTGGCGTTGATGTAGTAAACGGTGATGTTGTTTTCTGCGAAATACTTCTTCACCTTGTTCGGCAGGTTCTTTGCCAGTTCTTCGCCTTCCCAGATGGTGTTCAGCAGGAACGTACCGTTCTTGCGCAGACCGCGAGTCACATCATACATGTGCAGGTAAGCCTGAACGTGGCAAGCCACGAAGTTCGGGGTTGTTACCAAGTAAGTAGAACGAATCGGGGTGTCGCCGAAGCGCAAGTGAGAGCAGGTGAAGCCTCCCGACTTCTTGGAGTCGTAAGAGAAGTAAGCCTGGCAATATTTGTCTGTGTTGTCACCGATAATCTTCACGGAGTTCTTGTTCGCACCCACCGTACCGTCTGCGCCCAAACCGTAGAATTTCGCTTCGAATACGCCTTCGCCGCCCAGAGCGATTTCTTCCTTCTGCGGCAGTGAAGTGAACGTTACATCGTCTACAATGCCGATTGTGAAATGATCTTTCGGCGTCGGGAGTTCGAGATTTTCGTAAACTGACAGGATTTGAGCCGGAGTAGTGTCCTTTGAGCCCAGACCATAGCGTCCGCCTACAACGAGCGGGGCGTTCTCCTGTCCGTAGAATACGTCTTTCACGTCCAGATACAGCGGTTCGCCGTTTGCTCCCGGTTCTTTGGTGCGGTCGAGCACGGCAATGCGCTTCACGGTCTTGGGCACTTTAGCCAAGAAGTGTTTAGCTGAGAACGGGCGGTACAAGTGAACGGCAACCAAACCTACCTTCTTGCCCTGAGCAGTCAGATAGTCGATGGCTTCGCGTGTAGCTTCCGTTACGGAACCCATAGCGATGATGATGTTTTCTGCATCTTCTGCTCCGTAGTAGTCGAACAAGCCGTAGTTGCGTCCGGTAATCTTGTTGATTTCGTTCATGTATTCCTCTACGATGGCCGGAACTGCGTCATAGAACGGGTTGCATGATTCTCTGTGCTGGAAGAAGTGGTCGGGGTTTTCAGCCATACCGCGAGCCACCGGCTTGTTCGGGGTCAGCGCACGGTTGCGGAATTCTGCCAACGCTTCGCGGTCGATCAGCGGAGCGAGGTCTTCGTTGTCCAGCTTCTCGATTTTCTGGATTTCATGAGAAGTGCGGAAGCCGTCGAAGAAGTTTACGAACGGCACGCGCGACTTGATGGTAGCCAAGTGAGCTACGCCTGCCAAGTCCATCACTTCCTGCACGGAGCCTTCGCACAGCATGGCGAAGCCCGTCTGACGGGTAGACATCACATCTTGGTGGTCGCCGAAGATACACAGGGCGTGAGAAGCCAGCGTGCGCGCCGATACGTGGAACACGCAAGGCA
>CALUGI010000020.1 GCA_944320135.1 uncultured Phocaeicola sp.
GTTCTCTCACATTTCCTCAATGATCGCTTCTCGTACTGACGGGTCAGACCCGAAAGCGGATGCAAAGGTACAAACTTTTTCAGAAACGCAAAACGAACGGGGAACTTTTTTGAAGTTTTCTTTATGACATGCACATGCAAACTCTGGAAAACAAGATGTTACACATACAGAAACATTACAGAATGCAGGGAAAGGGAAACGGACTGACACATTATAATATATTATAACGCGCGGGAAAAGGATAGAGAACAGGACGGGACAGGAAAGGACATTCCCTGAGCATCCCCCGAACCTGACACAAAAGCATGGACACCCAAGCCGAAAATATGTATATTCATGCTTCATACGGTATGAAGCATGAATCTTAACCTGTGAAAATACGCGTTTGCATATTGAAATGAAATACGGTGAACCGCTTGCAGAATGATTCAAAAAGCCTGTTTTACTGACCGACCTATGCGGAATTTTCGCTCTTCTGGAAGCCGTTTCCTAACGGATGTAAACGGACACCCCCTCCAGAAGCCCCTCCGGGAGAGATAAAGTACCGGGACATTCCGCATAAAACGTCCCGGTATTCGGGGTAAAACGACGGGACGTTCTTGTGAAAACACCTCGCTTCTTCCCGTAACGCTTCCGCCGCCTCGGGAAGATCTTCCTTTTTCTCCCGTAAAGGCCGTCGGAACGGGTGTTTTTCTTCCCAGAACAACTCTGCATAATGAAAATTCCGAACTGACAGAAAGGACATATATTTCCTGTATCGACAGCAAAAAGAAAACAAACGAAAATTCAACTCCGTCAAGACAAAACATAATCCGCCAGCCGCCTGACAAGCCGAAAAATCCAGGCCACATTTCCCAGGCTTTTTCCGCACCTGTCCGAGCATCGGGACGAAACAGACGATTCTTAGCGGTCCGGATTGTCATTCTGTCAGATTGACACCTGCCGGACATGCTGCGGCGATTTCCCGAAGAAAACTAAAAAAACAAACGTGTCCCCCGGAAACGGAATCCGGAGGACACATATATTGCTTGGTTACCCTGATTAAAACGCTTCTTACCTCAAATCAGAATGCGATGATGGGACGAATATAACGGTTACTGCTAGCGGCAGCTATTGGGACATATCCGATAGCAAACCTGTCTGGCCCAAGAGTCAGTGCATAAATATTGGTCCCATCGGTTTTAAGGGTTACAGTCAGATAATTGTGTGACGTGCCGAATCCGCTTTCCATCATGGCCGGAATCAATTCGGCTATCTTGTCAGAAACGGGATTATCATTAGCTAAATTCCATCTGTTGCTGGCCCATGTTTTTGTTTCCTCACCTTCCACAAGGTCGGTCAACTTCCAATATTGTCCGGCACTCGGAATAAACCATCCACTGGTTTTGATATTGGAAGGCGCGCTCCAATTCGCTAACAAACTTTTCATTGTCTCTCCTACAGATGCGGCTATCAATGCCTGAGTAGACTGATAACCGCTCATGTCCTCTATACTTATGAAACTCTTATTGCTATCATCTTCCGTAACTTTAAACACCTTTTCAGGGAATGTGAAACTGCCTTCAAATTGATTGAATCCGGCATTGTTCCTTTCAGTGACTGATAACGCATAATAATTGAATCCCTTGTCCGCCATGTCAGTGTCTGCAAAATCATTTTCTCCGACCTGCGAATAGATGATTCCTACAACCTTATCTGTCGGAACATTCATATTCCACGGCCAAATAGTTCCGTCAGCACAGAGGTATTTGCCGATGATGTCTATTGCTTCGGCTTCCTCATCGCTTTCGCCATCCACGCTTATCTTATAGCGCAAAGAGTGTCCGGCTTCGATAACGGCCGCACTCGCAGGACTCTCAATATGCACTTCCTTATTGTCTTTCGGGTCAAGGAACTTGCCTTCAGCGAGAGTCACTTCGCCCGGTTTAACGATGTAACGGAACGTACCGTCAGCGGTTACATTGAAGCCTGTGCTTTCCACATCGTTTACTTTGATGGAAAAGTCTGTCATCGGAACGGTGAACTCCACATAACTGTCCGCATCATCCGTTGCCTTTGTATCTACGCCTGCTTTCGCATACTTGAACTTATGGGTAGGAAGCACAAATTCAATCATGGAATACTGATGTTCCAGTGTAAAATCCAAGGTCTGGGTTCCGGCGGTGACACCTCTCACCACGCCTATCATCAGGTCAGCATCATTGAAATCCGTACTTTGGTCAATGGTTTCAAGGCGTGCATCCCCTGCTTCCTTAATGGCGGTCTGCACAGTCTGGCTCAAAGTCAGGTCGGCAGTAGCGGAGGTCACGTTCTTCACATCCGCATTATAAGGGAAGTAGGCGATGTAATCCGCATTCTCGTAATAATAGATTTTCTGGTTTTCCGTTGTCCATGTTCCTTCTTCGGAATAAGTCAGAGGAACATTGCTGAGAATCACCTTGTCCGCATTGACGGCGTAGATGCCCATCCGGTCTCCCTTCTCGAATGTTGTCTTTACACCTTCCGTTATGGCACGCGAACCGGATTCAGAATCGATAAAGCCGTCAGTAACGACATTTACGGACAATACGTTTTCACCGACAGCATATTGCGGATTGTCAGTCAGTTCTTCCTGCGAACAGCCTGCTGCAAGAACAACGGCGAACGCCGTACCTAAAAGATTGAGATAGTTTGTTTTCATATTTTTAAAGTTTTAAGTTGCTTTTTATTCGGTTGTTTTATTCTGTTTCTCTCCCGTCAGGATTTCTTCCTCTTTTTCCCAATCGGCAGCAGTGTTTGCACCGGGAGTTATGGTTGAGGACGTTCCGTTCAGAGTTCCGGCCTCACCGTCATCCTTCCATTCGTCGGGATTCAGTTCCGGAGCAAGGATATAGGAAACACCGCTCAGGGTTTCGTCCGTTGTGTTCCAATCACTCGCGGAAAGAGTTGTGATGCAGAGACTTCCATCGCCCTCTTCTACGGTTATCGTCACCTTATAGGGAACTCCAGCGACTATAGACTCATCCGCCGGAACAACGTAAGTATAAACTTCATTGCTGTTCTCCCAACTCAGACGGACAAAAGGAGTTCCAGTTTCGATTTCCTGCGGAGCGATGTAGGCGCAACGGTCGGCATTAGTGGTAACCGAAGTACCTACCTCCACATCAGACAACCCAAGCAAAGTCACGGTGGCAGCTTCCAGATCACATTCCGCCGGACAGGTCATCCCCTTTACCAGCTCGCACTGCACTTGAGCCGTGCGGCGCAGAAGGGTGATTGTAGTGTTGTCGGGAGCCACCTTCACGACTCCCGTCCCCAACAGGTTGCTGGCACGGTAATCCGTCTCCAGATTCTGATTAGGCTTCACAATAGGTCGGCGCAACATACGCGTGGAATAAGGACACCACGCCTGCACAACCAGTGTGTCTCGTCCTTCCCATTGAAAAGGATCTTCCGACGAGACGGTGGACGGAGGAGTAATCTGATATTGTTTTACCACACCGTCAATCTCCACAGCGAGCCATCTGTCATCCAAGTGGTTCCAGTCAATTGTCCCACTTTGATCTACAGCCAATGTGAATGCTACGGGACCTTCCCCTCTAGGGGGCTGGTTCATCGGCTCGTTGTCCGAATCACATGCCGTCATCAGCGTGCCGGAAAGCAGGAGCGACCAGCACAACAGTATTAACTTCTTGTTTTTCATCATATTATTTTGAGTTTTTAGATTTGTTCTTTTCCGCTACTTTATCTCCTCGTCAAGCCATTTCTCCACTTCTCCCGTCCACTGGCGTTTATAATGGAAAGTATCGTAATGCCCGAATCCGTGTCCTCCTTTCGGATAGATGTGCAAAGTAACCGACACACCGTTCTTCTTCAATGCCTGATAATACATAAGGCTGTTCTCCACGGGAACCGTCTTGTCATCAGTACAATGCAGGATGAAAGCAGGCGGAGTCTGCGGAGTGACCTGCAGTTCATTGCTATAAAGCTTCACGAGTTCTTCGGAAGGTGCGTCACCCAAAAGCTCCATCCTCGACCCCTCATGCGTGAAACTCTTGTCCATCGTAATGACCGGATAAAGCAGAATCTGGAAATCCGGACGGCTGTCCTCGGTAAAATGAGTAGATGCAGTACTTGCCACATGACCGCCTGCCGAAGAACCCATAATGCCGACTTTCGCAATATTCCACTTCTCTGCCTGCCCACGCATCAGCCGGACAGCCTGCAACGCATCGTTCAAAGGAACAGTATGATGCCCTTTATTGGGCATACGGTATTTCAGCACCGCAAACGTAATTCCCAACGAATTGAACCATTGCGCCATATTACGCCCCTCCTGCCCCATCGAAAGGAAAGCATATCCCCCACCCGGACAAGCAATGACCGCCAGTCCGTTGGGACGAGCCGCAGGATAAACAATCAGTGTCGGTTCCGATACACTGGCAACACGGTCCGCCCTCGGCCATGTTTCGGGAGTAGTGATACCGTTGCCATCAGGAGCCCCCTCAGACCAAAGCTTCATTTCCACCGGCTGCTGGGCATACAAGATCCATGGAACCAACATACAACAAATAAAAAGAATCTGTTTCAACATCATAATTTTGAATTATCAGAAAAATTACTTTAATATCTCATCTATGGCTTGTTTTACCAGCCTTTCCATCACATCATATCCGGCAGCTATGGGATGCACCCCGTCTTCCGTGTAATTCGGATTCAGTGACTTGCCGTCATCTGCCAGCAATTGCGAATAGTAGTCAACATACGGAATACGTTTGCTCTCCGCATACGCCTTGATGCGGGCATTCAGCGCCTTTATCTTTCCCGGCGCACCGGTCACGCTTGGCCGCCATCCGAAAGACGCAGCCGGAAGCACAGAAGAAAGTATGACCTCAATGCCGTTTACTTCCGCCAGCTCTACCATAGAAACAATGTTGCCGAACGTATAGTCCTCGTTGTACGGCCCAGAATTTTCCGCAATGTCGTTCGTTCCGGCATTGATGATCACGACCTTCGGTTTCAGATTTATCACATCTGTACGAAAACGCACCACAAACTGATAGGATGCCTGGCCACTGATTCCTCTACCCACATAACCGTTCTCCGCAAAGAAGTCTGGATGGATACGCGCCCAGTTCTCCGTAATGGAATTGCCCATGAACACAACACGGTTCTCCGGCACAGGCTGCCGCATCAAGATTTGATTCTGCTTCTCATAATAGCGTACTTTCGCCCAGTCCCTGTCCTGGGCGTCCACACGGACAGCAGACAGGACTGCCGCCAACATGAACATATAGGCCAAATACCTTTTCATCATTCAAAAACTATTTATTTCATTCAGAACTTGTTTGAATTTTAACTGTAATCGGTTGGAAAACAGCGTCCGCTTTGTGAGGAAAAAGCAAGCGTTTACTTTATCTCAAGCAACGGTTTGCTTGGATGCAAGCAAGCCGTTGCTTTTTCCTCAATATCGCATCAGCTTAAAGGACATTCATTTCTGATTGTCCGCACCTGTCTGGAAGCCCTCAGAGCAATACAAGAATGTTCCGAAGCCCAGATGGGCGATGTCGGGAGCACCGTTCCCCTCGGGACGAACCTTGTCGACAACTTCTTTCGTGTAAGGCATGGAACCGCCCATACGTGTCACATAATGATTGTAGGCACGTTCGTAGATGGGAGAGAACTTTCCGCGCCGTCCTTCGGTACGGTCACCGTTGGCAAGCTCTTCTTTGTCCACCTGGTCAATCTCATACCAGTTATACTTCCCGGTCAGTTCCGGCATATACTTGAAAGGCACCTCATAACCGAGATTATACTTTGCCGTGTATTCATATCCTTTCTGTAAACGGTTGTCAAGCACACTGTAAAGGTCTGTGCCCTGCTTCCATGCCGCCTCACAAAGTGTAGACAACATACCGATACCCAACTGCGCATGGGTCTGGTCACGTCCGCTCTCCTGACACTGTCCCGTCTCACCGTCGATATAGTAGCGGATGGAACCGCTCTCGTAACCGTTCAGATAGATGTCGACAGCCTTTTTGTACATGTCCATATTGTCAAAAAGGATACCCATACAGAGATAGCTGTTCATGGCCGAAGCACCGAAGTTTCCCACCGCCTTAGTCTTCGGATCAGTACGGGCGAAGAACTCGTCGAGCGGACCGACACAGAGTGTACGAAGCATGTCACACGCCTTGCGGAAATCATCGTCGGTCATACCCGAATCCGGAATGTAGCGGAGCAGTTCCACAGCATAAACCAGCTTGACGGCAATGTTTCCTATCATCAGAATATGGTCGGAGTTGCCCGTCGCGCTGAACATCTCACCCTTTACCGTATTCGAATAAGCACGGATTATTTCGAGTGACTTGTCGGCATAACGCTTGTCCTCCGTGGCCGCAAAGAGGATGGCACACTGGCAGGCGGCGGCGAAGTCGTCGGCAAACTTCAGATAGATTGACGGAAGCGTTTCGGTATCACCCGAGTACAGCTGTTCGTAAGGGCCGTTCTTCACATAATTCGGATTTGACAGTTTGTCGTTGAGCAGCACCTCGAAGCCGCCATACTGTGGCTGGGTTCCGTTCTTCACAACCGAACGCCAGCGGTCAATGTCTTCCTGATTGAAGAGCACTCCCGGATGTTTGAACACTTCGGGATAAGCTACTTCAAGCCCTACAGAAGGCCAGCTGTCAATGTCGGTCGTACCATCCACAATCTCGCTCTTGCAAGATACCATCAGGGTGCAGGCGATGATTACGCCTGCTGTCCCTATCTGTCTTCTTATCTTATCGTTAAGTTTCATATTTCCTTGGTTTTATTTATTGATTCACATTGTCTGCCTTCACAAAGTTGTTCATATCGTCCACGCTCTCGAACGTCCTTATCCAATAGACGGTAAACGCGTCTTCCTGAATCTTGGTCAGCTTGAACATGAACGCCCGGATAGCTACAATGCCATCATCAGAGAGGTTGCTATGTTTCGATGCATCATAATATACAACCTGTGTCCCGTCGCTTTGCTTTACGACAGTCATACCTCCGGAATCGTTGAGCGTCTTTTCCAGATTCGCCAGATTGATCTGGTAGGTCGCGCCGGAGGCAAGCTGGCTGCACCGAAAGGCGAAAACCGGATAGTCTTTGAAGTTCACGTCCATCACATTCGCCTGTGTATTGTATGCACGCTGCAGGTAAACCCGGTTGTCTGAACTTACGGTAACTTCCAGCTTTCCATCAACCCGCTCAACCGAGCCGAGATTGCTGTTGATTCCCCATCCTTCAAAGTCGGTTGTCGCGTCCCATACATAGAAGCCCCAGGGCACGGTCAGCTCTACCGAAGCCGATTTGCCGGTTTCTTTGCAAGTGGCCGTTATGGTAGCCGTACCGAAGCTGACAGCCTGCACCACTCCCCTGTTCACGGTCAGCACGCTCTCGTCACTTGACTCCCATTCCACGGAAGCCAAGCTTGCGTCTTCCGGTGTCAACGTGTAATCCAGTTCAAGCGACTGCTTCCAATAAAGCGGTTCCGGCTTCGTGATTGATATTTCCGTAGCAGGCAATACTTCCTTCACGGTCACGACAACGCTTCCTTTCGTCCCCGTCTTGTCGTGCGTATAGGCAGTGATGGTCACCGGTCCCGGCTTCACGCCCGTCACTACCCCGTTCTCATCCACAGTGGCGATGCTCTCGTCACTGCTGCTCCATGTCAGGTATGAATAAGTATGATTTGCCGGAAGTATGTCGTAAGTCAGTTGCAGCTGGTCCGTTTCATACACTTCAAGCGTTTCATTGGTAAAATGAATGGATTCCGCACCGATTATTCTTGAAAGCACAGACACGGAGATGGTCTTCACGTTCTCGTCCCTTCCGAAACCCACGGACGGAGTTACCGTAATGACGGCATCGCCCACTTCCATCGCCGAGATAGTCCCGTCGTCTGATACAGTGGCCACCAGTTCATTCGAAGACTTCCATTTCAGTTCCCTGATGTCCGCATCTTCCGGAGTCACGCTGTAAACAATCGTACTGTCCGTCCCCACCAACATCGGCAATTCGCTTGTCACATCCAGATTGATGGCGGTGATAAGCTGGTTCTCCGGCAGGCCAGTCGTCAGCTCCTTGTCGTCACACGAAACAAGCAGCCCCAATCCCAACATACCGATTCCTAAATATATCTTTTTCATTTTTCTCCAAGTTTTTGTTGTTTTCAGTATTAAATCATATGATGTTCCCGTTCCTTCCCAGCAGTTCTTTGAAAATACCTCGGTACTTTGACCGAAACAGTTCGGCACTTCTTCAAAAGCAACGGCAATCTTTCCGAATCAAATCTCCCAGCCCGGATTCTGTTTCAGGTTCGGGTTAAGCTGGAACTGGTCGGTGGGCAGAGGGAAGAGATAGTTCTTTTCCTCCCACACACGTCCTGTCTCGATGATGATGCAGCCTTCACTGTCCAGGTTTCCGGCATACGGACAGGTAGACCATGCGGTCTCATATTCCGTACCTTTCCATTTGATGCCCATCAAGTCCATCGGCATCTCCGTTTCAGCGGTCTTCCAGCGTTTCAAATCGTCCAGACGGAAACCTTCGTTGAACAACTCAATGGTACGTTCGCGGCGGATTTCCGTACGCATGTCCATACCGGGATTATTCTCTATCAGACTGTTGCTCAGCTTCGGCATATTCGGGTTCACACGCAGACGGACCAGATTGAGCGAACGGTCGAGGTCGGCATCCGAAATCTGGTCGTCACGCTCATACATCGCCTCGGCAAAGTTCAGCAGCACCTCCGCATAGCGGATTACAGGATAATCGTACCCCTCGTTCTTGTCCGCAACGGCACGTTCGGTAGCCCACTTCTGATTGTGATAGCCCGTTCCCGTACTCGGTTTGAAGTCCGCAATGACCGGATTCGGATCATCGTCCGTCCAGTTAGTATGAGGCTTCAAATTGTTCCAGAACTTGTCGTGCGGCTTCATCATCGTATAGCGCATCCGGTTATCACGGCTCTGAAACTCACTGTCCATCTTATCATATCCCTGGAACTGCGGATTCGTTGTCCCTCCGTACTCAATGGGAAGCCCATTCTGACAGAGATACATGTTGGCGAATTTCCGTGTAATCCAGATGGCATTGTTCAGCGAGCTTTGCGTGATGCCCCAGCCGATAGGGGCGATAACTTCATCATATCGGCGCACGAAGATATATTCCTTGTTCGCATCCTTTTGCAGTCCGGCAGGATTGCACTTGGTATTCTCCAAAATGAACATATATTTCTGTGCCTTCTCGCCCAACGACTCCGGAGCGAACAGCTCGAAAGCCTTGCTGTTCATCACATTCTGCGCGGCCTTTGCCGCGATGTCGAGCAACTCCTTTCCACGCTCTACATTTCCACGGAACTTCTGCCATGTCCCCTCATAAAGTGCCACACGAGAAAGGAACGCCCAGGCAGCCTCGGACGACACGCGGCCTTCCTCCGCAATTTCGGCATGGGTGGGAAGCATCCGCGCGGCCTCCTGCAAGTCCTTCACGATAAAGTCAGCCACCTCGCTCCGGTCGTTCTGCTCCACATACATCCCTGGATCGGTCAACTCCATCGGACGGTCTACAATAATGGCGTTACCATACAGTTGGAGCAAGTCGAAATAACTGTACGCACGGAAGAAGCGCGCCTCGCCGATGTACTGCTGGATATCTTCCTGCGAGGGATAGTTTTCCGCATTCTGCAGCAGAAGATTCGTGCGGCGGATACGCGCATAATCATCCGTATAGTTCTTGTCGGACGGGAGCACCGTATTCGTTCCGTTGCTGTAAATGTTCCGCAAATCCTTATTCGTGAAAAGGTCTGAAAAATAATCGGAATGCGCGGGCTTGTCGTCCTGCGAGTACATTGCATCAGAGAACTGACGCACCCAACCGTAGAACTGGTTGGCAAAGAGCTTGAAGTCGTTCGTCGTCTGCCAGTAGTTTGTCTCTGCTAACTGGTCTTTCGGCTCCAAGTCGAGACACGACTGCGTGCAGGTGCCCAACACCAGAGCCACAAACAAGTTTCTTATGGTATGTAGTTTCATATTGTTTCTGTCATTTAAAAGGTCAAATTCAATCCAAAAGTCACATTTCTCGTAAACGGATAGCGTCCGAACGCCTCTACCTTGCGCGAAGCCTCAGGATCCCATCCGTCACTTATCTTACTTGTCTCCCAGAGGTCGGCGCCCGTCACATAGACACGGGCATAGCTGATGAAGCCAATCTTGTCGAGCAGCTTCTTCGGGAAAGTGTAGCCCACCGTCACGTTCTTCAGACGAATGTATGAACCGTCCTCAACAGACCAGGAAGAACAGATATAGTTATAAAGGTTAATCTGCGACTGGTGCGTATAGGTCGGATAGCGTGCGTCCGGCGTTTCGGGCGACCATACGTTGCCTACCGACTGATTCGTGGAATTGTTATACCATGACATCATCGGGATTCGCCAGTTGTCGTTCTTTCCTTTCTGGTTGTTCTCTCCTCCACGCCAGATGGTACGCTTCCCTGCTCCCTGGAAGATGACGGACACATCGAAACCGTTCCATTCCAGTCCGCCGTTGAACGAGAACTGCACCTTCGGATCGTCCGTACCCAGATACACATAATCCGCCTCAGTCAGCTTGCCGTCCTTATTCACGTCCTCGAACATGTTATCACCCAAACGCAGATTGGCAGGCATACCGATGTTATTATTTCCATTTCCGTAACGGTCAAGATACTTCTCCAACTGTTCCTCAGTCTGTATCTTCCCGCAATATTTCAGTCCGAACACGGAGTTCAGAGGATAGCCCTCGCGGTTGCTCACCACACCCGAAGTGATGGTGGCGTCGCCGCCGTTGTCCACCAGCTCGTTTGTAGAATAAGTGAACGTACCTCCTATGTGATAAGTCACGTTCCCAATCTTGTCGCGCCAGTTGGCTGTCCCTTCCCATCCGTGAGCGTTGAACTTACCACGGTTCACGGTAGGTGCATTGTCGCCCAGCGTACCCGGATAAGTGATGTCAATCAGCATGTTGCTGCACTTCTTCCAGAACACTTCCGCCGTACCGGTCAGCCGGTTGCCGAAGAATCCGAAGTCCAGACCAATGTTGTAGTTCTTGATGACCTCCCATGTACGGTCTGTACTCAACAGCTTGCCATTGGTATTGGTAAAAGACAGCTTGCCGTCACCGATATACGCTCCAGTCGATGAAGAGAAATTGTAGAGCTGCACGCCGTCGTAACGGTCGATTCCCGCTTGGTTACCTACCGTACCGTAGGAGAGACGCAGCTTCAGTTCGTCGAATATGCCGAGATTCTTTATGAACTGCTCTTCGCTCAGACGCCATCCGGCAGACACGCCGCCGAAGAAAGCCCAACGGTTTTCTGGCTGGAACTTGGATGAACCGTCGTAACGGAAGTTCCCTTCGAGCAGGTAACGCGACTTGTAGTTGTAATTCAGACGGGCAAACCATGAGAGCAATGACTCCTGCCAGCGTTCCGGTCCCTCGTTTTTCGTATTCCGCAAGGTCATCTGCCCCGTACCGTTGATGATGTCCAATGAAGGAAGGATGTCGAGCACCTTTGTGGTAGTGTAATCATAATCCTTCATATAGTACTGGATACCGGTCATCACTCCCACATTATGGTCGCCGAAAGCCTGGTCATAATTGACATAGGCATTCGCCGTATAAAGGTCCGTGCGTGAAGCCGTCTTGATGTAGTAGGTGTCCTGCTGCGCCGGCTCCACCAGTGTCTGAAGTTTCGTGCCCGTATAGTCGTAATAGTCTGCCGTCAGATTCTTCACGTCACGGATGGCCGTGCTCGAACTGTAACCCAGCGTGGCAACTACATTGAAGTGTTCGTTGATGCGGTATTTCAGTGTCTCGTTGATGTTTACTCCGGAAGTCCGCAGCCGGTTGTCACCTCCCAGTTCGCAACGCCAGTTCGGAGTGGCCCAATTGCCCCACGCATACGGCTTTCCGTCAATGGTAGACGAAGGGAATCCCGGCTGCTGCATCCCGGCGGTCAACGCCTGCTCAATCTGTGTCGGCGACACCTGGTCCTGCCGTGTATAGGCAATCACGGACTCCAAATCAAACTTGTCCGTGAAATGGAACACATTGCTCAGACGCAGGTTATAGAGTTTGTTGTCGTTGTTTCCCCATTTCAAGTTACTGTCGTCATACATGAAACGTCCGGAAAGGCGGTAAGTTGACTTCTCGTTCCCGCCCGACACGCTCAGTTCGTGCGAAGTTGTGGCGGCCGTGCCCCACATGATGTCCTCCCAGTCCGTATCGAAGAACACAAAATCATCAAGCCCCTCGAAGTAACCCGTCGAGAAAGGATTTCCGGAATTCTCCACATTTACATAATGCCCCTTGTTCTGCCGCGCAAGTGCTATATATTGCAGCCACTGGTCATCTGCCGGACTCTTCCCGTCGTTCAGACGTGCCTGTTCCATCGCGTCACACCATTCGTCAAGCGACATCGTCTGCGGCTGCAAGCCGACGAACTTTGCCGTCACCGAGCCACTGTACTCCACTCTCAGCTTGCCTTCCTTCGCCTTCTTGGTCTGCACCAGAATGACTCCGCCCGCAGCCTTGCTTCCATAGATGGCAGCCGAAGCGTCTTTCAGGAAGTTGATGCTCTCGATATCGGAAGGATTCAGCAGTCCGAAATCCGATGAATCGACTTCCACACCGTCCACGATTATCAGCGGAGAAGAATTGTTCTTGGAAAACGAGCCACGAATCTTCATATTCCAACTCTCGGCACCCGGAGCAGCGGAATTACGGGTGATGAATACGCCCGGCACCTGTCCCTGCAATGCCTGCGCCGGATTGGAAAGCGCGCCCTTGTTTTGCAGCATCTTTCCGTCGACTACAGTCACCGCACCGGTCAACGTCTCCTTCTTCTGCGCGCCGTAGCCGACCACCACCACTTCTTCAAGCAATTCGGAGCTTTCCTTCATCGTCACATTCAGCACGGAACGGTCGCCCACTTCCACAATCTGGTCTTCATAACCGATATAGCTGAACTTCACTTTCGCCCCCGGAGCGACACTCAGCGAATAGTTTCCGTCTATGTCCGTAATGGTTCCTTCCGAACTGCCTGCCACACTGACGCTCACGCCAATCAAAGACTCTCCGCTCGCATCCACAACCCGTCCCTTGATCATCTTCTGTGTCTGCAACACAGATTGAAACGAGTCACCGTCCGTATGTGCGGCAATGATTCCCGAAGGACATATACCCCACACCAGACCTGCCGCCAAGGTTACCTTCATAACCGGCTTGCAAATACATTCTAAATTTCTTTTGGGTTTCATGAATTTAAATTTGAGGTTTCACTAAATTTTTCTTTAAGGTCAAAACATTCATCACACACACGCCTTCATCGCCTCCCGCATACTGCGTCTTCCCAGAAACAAGTGGCATTCCACTGTCCGCCGGCTCAGATTCAACGCTTCGGCTATTTCTTTGGCTGTCCTTCCCTCGTACACGCTCAACGCATAGACCGTTCTGCGCTGACGGGGGAAGGTTGAAAGTATCTTCCGCTCCAGTCCCAACAGTTCTTCGGCATAAATTCTTTCTTCTGTCCCGTTTGCCGCTTTTCCGGCCTCAAGAGCCAACCAATCGTCAACTTTCTTCTTCCTGCACGAATGGCGGACATGGTCTGTAATCACATTCCGAGCAATGGAATACAGGAAGTGCCGGACGGTATCTTCCCGAAGCATCCGCTTGCACGCAAGCAACTTCACAAAGACATCCTGCGCCAAATCCTGGGCTTCGTCACTGTCCTTTATCCGGCAGCTTATGTAATTGAAGATGCGCTGACGGTATTTCCTGTATGCGCATACGACAATATCGTTGTTCTTTTCTTCCGTTGTCATCATAATATCCGTTACAAAGGTTCCTTGATTCAACAAACATTCCTTCAATGCTCCCGATAGTACTGGATGAAGGCCGCAATGGGAATGCCCATCGTCGGATAGTTGGGATAAGGGTGCGGATTGCCTACCTGCAGCCCCTTCTCATTCATACGGTATCCTTTCTCATTGTCTATCGTGATGCCCACATCCACCAGATAATATCCTTCATCTTCCCTTCCGTCGAACGTGTCAATGATGTTCTTCCTCAACCTCCACATCGCCGCGTTCTGGCGCAGAGTGAAGTCACCCCTCGCATTATCAAGCGAGCCGCATGTGCTGCACGGTATCAGAATGATGAACTTCCCGTCCGGAACGGCCTCGCAATACGATTCCTTCATCTCCACGAGTTTCCTGTTCCAGCATTCATAGTCGGCGGTCAGACTGTCACGGAAATCGTTCAGTCCCAGCATCTGCCCGAAAAACTGGGGAGCCTCCAGGTTCCACATCTGGAGATATTTCCCATAATTGAACTTCCAGGCACGTTCATCGACCGAGGTCTTTTTCCACTCCTTTCCGGTATAGACCACATAACTCCCTATCGCGTTGTCGTACATCAAGTCATTCTTCTTCGGATTCAGCAGGTAACCCGTCTTCCCGTCGAAGCGTTCCATACATCTGTCATATCTTCCGCAATCATACACCTTGTTCCAGTCCTTCAGTTCGCTGCCCTTCACCCGGAAACAGTTCTTCCAAAAAGCGCAACTTCCCCAATAACGCAGTTCACCCTCCGGCTGCATATAGCCATGATAAGACGTAAACTCGCCTTTCGGTATCTCGAAATATTTCTTCAAGGTCCATCCGCCGCGTCCTTCATCGAACTGCCCTTCCACTCCCTGCACATTCCGGAGTCCGACCATCCTGATACCGGGCACATTCCCGTTGGCCAGCAGTGCATCCTTGAAGAAAGCCCCGTTCACGAAACTGTCTCCAAGAATCTGCACGGTCACCGTCCCGCTTCCGTATCCTTTCTTTCCCACGCAGAGCGAAACGGAATCCTCCTTCAGAATCCGGAAGTCATCCGAATTTACCAGATCCACCTTCATATAAGTTCCGTCTTCAGGATTCTCTATAGATGCCACTCTCGGCAACCTCTCCGAGTAAACGCAGTTGCCGGAGAATCTGACATAATCATCGTAAGGTCTCCAACGCTTCAGCATAGCTTCTACATATACACGATTCTCCGTATCGGAAAGCATGTAAAGTTTCTCCGGAAGACAGATGTCGTTCCGGAAACTCTTTGTCTCCCCCCAAAGGGAAACGCACATCAGAAGAAGTCCTCCCAATGTCAGAAAAGTTTTCTTGATTTCAGATTGAATGATTTCCATATCGTCCTGTTTTACCCTTGTTTCATGTCGCAAAACTAAGACAATACAGACAGATACATTAAGACAATTCATCCCCAATATTAGGTCAATTTGTCCCGGCACCCCGCTCAGATGCCGTCTGGATGGGATTTAAATCTTTTTCATGAGACGTATGAATCTTATTACGCCTTTTCTTCTCCGGCACGATACTGTGTAGGAGTCACTCCAAATTCTTCCTTAAAATACTTGTTGAAATACTTGATTGAATTGAATCCTACCCGGTCGGATATTTCGGAAATGCTGCTGTTCCCGGTCTTCAACAACTGCGCCGCATGTTTGAGACGGACAGAACGGATGAAATCGTTCGGAGTCTGCCCGGTTATCGACTCAAATTTCCGGTAAAGCTGACTCCGGCTCATACCCAGATTCTCGCACAAATAATTGACCGAGAACTGGGGGTCATCCAGATGGTCTTCCACCAGCTTCACCGCCTTTCTGACAAACTCTTCATCCAATGAAGTGATCGTAATGCTCGCAGGCGATATTTCTATTTCCTTATGAAACATTTCCCGACGCTTTTCCTGCTGTTCAAGCAACGTCCGTATGCGTGTAAGCAGAATCTCGAAATTGAACGGCTTCGATATGTATGAGTCGGCACCCGCCTTGTAGCCTTCGATACGTGCCTCATCCGATATGCGGGCCGTAAGAAGAATGACCGGAATGTGTGATGTCTGGATATTGTTTTTGATATGCGAGCACATCTCCAGACCGTCCATCACGGGCATCATCATGTCGGACACAATCAGGTCGGGCGACTTTTCCACCGCCATCCTTTCGCCTTCCACCCCGTTACCGGCTTCAAGCACATCATAATATGTCCGCAACTGTTCCGCAAGGAAATGACGGAACTCGGCATTGTCCTCCACCACAAGGAGTGACTTCCTTCCCGTTTTCTCCACTGGCACTTCGGAAGAGACGGAATCGGACACATCCTCCTCCCCGCCCAGATCGGCCGGTATATGGATGACAAACGAAGTCCCTTCGCCCAGCTTGCTATGAACTTCCACCTCCCCTTCGTGCAGTTTCACATACTCTTTCACCATGTGAAGTCCGATGCCCGAACCTTCTATGCCCGAAGTCGGATCGGAACGGTAAAAACGGTTGAAAATCGTCTCCACATCCTTTTCACTGATTCCACATCCCGTATCTGAGACTTCAATGACGGCATACGGCTTCCCGTCTTTCATCTCCCGGTTTATCTTCGTCAGAATCCGTCCTCCATCGGGCGTGAACTTGAAAGCATTCGAATATAGGTTATTGAGAATCTTCTGCATTTTCGCCTCATCGAACCACATAGGAATCCGGGACGTTCCGCAGCTCACCTCAAAATCAATCGAACGGGTTTTGGCCAGCTCCTTGAACTCCGATGCCACATACCTCACGAACTCCACCATGTCCGACCTCTCCAGATTCAGGCTTTCCCCGCCCATCTCCAGCTTTCTGAAATCAAGCAATTGGTTGACCAGTTGCAGCAACGTGTCCGCGTGGCGGTATATCCGTTCCAGTTTCGTTCTCAAAGGCTCTTGCACCTCTTTCATGAGGATACCGAGCGGAGTCATTATCAGCGTAAGCGGAGTGCGGAACTCATGACTGATGTTGGTGAAGAAACGGAACTTCATCTGATTCAGTTCCTCCTTCTGCTGCTCCCGTTTCAGCATTTCCTGCTCCATCAATTCCCGTGCCCTCTTTTTCCGGTAAGAACGTACTGCCAACCATACAAGTGCAAGCGTCAGCAAACCATACCCCATATAAGCAGGCCAAGTGGCCCAGAAAGGCGGGGCGATGACGATGGCCAATTCAGCCGACCGCTCACCCCATATCCTGTCGCTGTTTCCCGCATAGACCACCAGCTTGTAGCTTCCCGGACGCAAGCCGGTATAAGAAGCCATACCGATGCCTCCCGTGCGGATTTCATTCCATCCGTCCTCAAAATTCTCCAGTCTGTAACGATAGTACGAGCGCGAGCCATTTACATAATTCATTCCGGAAAATTCCACAGAGATGAAGTTCTCGTCATACCTCAGTTGAATTTCGTCCATGTGATTAAGCGGACGGTCCATAACAATACGACCTTCATATTCCGTCCCTTCCTTCAATGGAGTATTGAACACACGAAAACCCGTAAAAATCGGTTTCCCCTGTATCTTGTTGTAGTGCATTTCCGAGGGATTGAAGACATTGATTCCATGATGCCCTCCGAAATAGATTTCCCCGTCACGCGACTTCAGACAAGAATTTTCGTACAGTTTCCCGTCCTGCACACCGTCGTCAACGTCAAAGTTCACCACTTGAAATCTGTAGCCTTCAGGAGTTTCCTTCAAAGAAATGCGTGATACGTTACATACCGTCGATACCCAATACACCCCCTCGTCGTCTTCCGCTATCGAAGATATATTGTTGTTGGCAAGCCCGTTTTCAGCATTCAACGTATAGGCTTTTCCGCGCTTTCCGTCCCAGATGCGGATGCCCAGATTCGTGCCGAACCATTCGAGCGAGCGGCTGTCCCTGAACACGCAGTTATATGACACCTGAGGCCCCATGAACTTCGGGTTTTCCGGACTGTCGATTTCAGGAACGAACACCTTATCGGCATATCTGTCATAATAATAGATGCCGTTCTCCCCATAAACGGCAAACACAGAATCACTGGCCGGATAGAAACCGTAGTCGCGCTTATGGAACGCAATCTCCGGATGGCGTTCGCTCAACAAGGTGATTTTTCCGGTATGAAGGTCCAGCTCGCCTACTCCCTTGTTGCTTACGCTCACCCAAAACCGCCCGTCGGGAGATTCGTAGACAGCACGCGATATGTTCTGGTCTGGGAAAAGATTCCTGTCGGCATTGTTCCGATTATACACCCTGACGCTTTTCCCGTCAATGCAATAGAACCCCTCCAGATAGGTACCTATCCAAATTCGGTTCTCCCGATCCCGATACAGGCAAAGACAAAGGGACGCATCACCCAATGTACCGGAAAAAGCCCTTTTTGTTTCGCCCGTATGCGGATTGTACCGCATCAGACCGTTCAAACCTGTTCCGACCAGTATCGTCCCGTCTTCGTCTTCCAGCAAGCAACGCACCACTTCATTCGTCACCAGCGTTTCCTTTTTCATAGTCTGAACCAGACGGAACTTATACATGCTCGGATTGTAATAGCACAATCCCTCCCACAATGTACCGACCCATACGCCGTGGTTGTTATCGGCCAGCACGCACTGAATGTCATTTCTCAGCACATTTCCATCGTTCAACAACAAGCCGGACATCGCCTGTATCCGATGCGTTTTCCCATCTATCCTGCGCAATCCCGACCAAGAAGAGCCGACCCACACATTCCCTCCCGTATCCATATCCATACAAGTAAAGAAGTTGGACATCCCGTTGATGGTCAGCAATTCTTTCCACTTCTGCTCCCGACGCACATACACACAAACCGCCTGGTTGTACATCAGCCAGACGTTGCCTTCTCCATCCGTCTGAATCTTCAGCCGGTCGGTAGCATCCGATATTTTCCCGACAAACGAACGGTCTTCCTCAACAAACCGCTTTAACGTGCGGTTCCATAGTCTTATCAGGCCGTCCGTATATACAATATAATAAAGGTCTTCGTATTGGGCCAACTCGCAAGGCACCCCATGACGGGAAGCTGAAACACCGTCTTCCACCGTTTCCAGCACGGAAGCATCGGTGTCATAAAATGAGAAAACGTTGTCTTCCGTCAGAAACCAATAGTTCCCGTCATCGTCCACAAACAGATTCTTCAGCTTGCCCCTCACTCCCATGCTGCGCAGTTCGCCCTCTATATCATAGATAAAGCGATTGGTATTCAGGTCAAAGAGAAGCAGATACCCCGGCGACTTCATCCAGACTCTATCCTTACGGTCGCAATAATCCTTGAAAATCTGGTTTCGGTTGTAACTCCACGGATAAACCTTCCGACGGTCGTGATAGAAATGTTCGAAAGTAGCTCCATTAAAGATATTCAGAATAGAAGAAGTGCGGACGGCCACCCGTCCGTCACGGAGCATCGAAAGGTAGCGTATCTGATTGTCCGACATTCCGTCGGCCACGTCCCAACGGTGAAACATGATGTCCGATTGCGCATGAAGCGAAACGCAGACGAGGCAAAGCAGAAAAAAGAGAATGCGTTCGACATGTTTCATAGCCATCTTTCTTTTGGTTTTCACAAATGTAGAACATTCCCTGCAATGCGGCAAACGAAAGCGCCCCAAAAAACCGTACACCGACAACATGCGGAAAACAAGACGGGAACAACATTTAAACACGCCGGAACGACGCCAAAAATCCGCCCGCGTTTCCAAGATTCATGTCTGAAGCACAAAATCCGGATTGCGATTAAGTATTTGCACTTTTCCGGACGTATTCTTAAAAAACAAACCTAAAAATTACTGCCATGAAACGAATTATTCTGACACTGCTCTGTGTATGGTGCCTGACAACCGTCTGGGCACAGAAGATAAGCCATCCTTCGCTGCTGTTCACTCCCCAGCGTATTGCGGAAGCCAAGCAACGGCTTTCGGAAGATTCCGTCTACCGCAAGGCATGGGACGAAATCAAGTCGACCGCCGACAGAATAAAAAGCGACCGAGACATCAACCGGGCCGACTATATCGCCCTTGCCTATCTGATGACCGGAGACAAGACATACGCGGAAAAAACGAAAAAGATTCTGCTGAACATCTCGAACGACAAGTCGTGGGGAAACGCGGAAATGCTGGCACGCACCCCCGCATGGAACTCGGAACTCAACATGGCGCACAAAGCGTTCTATGCGGCCATAGCCTATGATGCCGTCTACAACGAACTTTCAAGGAGCGAACGGAAACAGATAGCCGAAGGACTGGACAGGCTGGCCGTAAAACCTCTGCTCGGCGACTGGATTCTGGAGCCTACGCGCATCCATTCGCTCAACTCGATGGGACACAACTGGTGGACTTCGTGCGTGTGCATGGGAGGTCTGCTTGCCATGAGCCTGCAAAATGAACTGAACGACGCGAGAGAAGGAATAGAAGCCGTAAACGAAGCATTGCCCGAATGGTTCGACTTTGAAGGTGACGTGCTGCAGCACAAGCCCAAAACATTCGACGATGCAGGAGGCATGTACGAGAGCCTCAACTATGCCAACTACGGCATTCAAGAAGCCCTGCTTTTCCGCTTGGCATGGATGAACACCCACGGAGGAAAAGCGGAAGACATTCCCCAACTTGCGAGCCTTCCTTCTTTCTTCTCGTTCGTATGCTATCCGCGAAACGGACTTCTCTACAACATTAATTTCGGGGACAGCCACAAGAACATCACCGCCGAAAGCAGCCTGATTCTCCTTTATGCAATGGGATTGCATGACGAGAACATCCGCTGGTATATCAGTCAGATACAGCAGGGGCAGAACCGTGACGGCTATTTCCTCAACCGCCCAATAGGGTTCCTTTATACCCCAAAACTCGACGGCGCACCGGAAGTGCCCGACCTGAAAAAATCGCAATTGTTCAGCGATTTCGGCTGGGCTACCATGCGCAACTCGTGGGAAAAAGACGAAACCATGCTGGCGGTAAAGTCAGGACATACCTGGAACCACTCGCATGCGGACGCCAACTCGTTCATCCTCTTCCATAAAGGCGAAGATATTCTGAAAGATGCCGGAAACTGCTGGTATCCCAACCCAGAATACCGCAACTATTTCTTCCAGAGTCGTGCGCATAACGTGGTGCTTTTCAACGGAAAAGGACAAAGCCGCGAACAGCAGTACTACGGTTCGCCTCTTCGGGGAAATCTGTCCGGCTTGCTCGACGGAGGCAACGTCAAATATGTGCTTGCTGACGGGACAGGTCCCTATGCCGACCAGTTCAGCCGCAACTTCCGCCATTTCCTTTGGCTTGACAATGTAATTTATATCATAGACGACCTGAAGACCCATGAGACAGGACACTTCGAATGGCTTTGGCATCCGGGAGAAGAAGCGAAAAAGAAAGGAGCGGATTTGATTGTGACAAACAAGAAATCATCGGCAATCGTCCGTCCGCTCTATCCGCGTATGCTGGCTCAATCGAATTTCGTACACGATTATCCCGATGATTTGTACTGGGAAGAAATCGAAGCCCCCACTGAAGACCTGAAAGGCAAGGAAACATACTATTCGTTCCATCTTCCCGCCGAGACCAACCGGGTGAAAGGAGTCACGGCCATCATTCTGAAAGACAGCATCGGCCAGAAAGAACTTCCAAACATCGAACGACGTGACGGAAAAGACTGGATAGGACTGCGCATAAGCTACAAAGGGAAAGTCACCGACCTGTATATCAACCAACTGGCAGACGGCAGGCTGATGCACAGCAACTCATGGATTGAAGCGGACGGATGGACCACGGACGCTTACATGTTCGCCGTAAGCTATGAAGAAGGAACTTCGCCAGCAAGCCCAGAAGAAATCTTTATCTGCTACGGAAGCGCGTTGAGAAGGACGGAAACCACCTATTTCTCATCCTTGAGCAAACTCACGCTCATCGAAAAGACAGAAAAAGACGGAAGAACCCTATGGATAAACAAGGATGCAAATGTGAGAACCTACATAAGAAGCGAAAAGCGTCCGTCGAAACTTCATGTGAACGAAAAGGCGGTTCCTGTCAGCTACAGCAACCATCTGCTTAAAATCAGATTCTGAAACGGACTAAAGACGCGCACAGACATAAAAAAAGGAGTACCGCTGTACTCCAACCTTTGTTAACCTTAAAATCTAATACTATGAAAAACACATTGCAAAGATACAGACTTTTCGTCTGACTCCAAACTTTTCCTTCTAAAACTTATGCTTTATAACATATTTTCAGCAGTACGAACCTTTCTTAAGAGATTTTTTCTTTCCAAAGAGAGAAAAGAATGATTCCTCATTTCAGTGCTTTTATTTCTTTTTCCGCTACACTCAAAGCCTCATTGATATTGCTGCATATATTTTCTTTGCCCAGCAAATGATAAAATCCCGCCTTTTCCAAAGAAGCATGTACCTGAGGGTTTACACCGGAAAGAATTAGATGAATATTTTCTTTTTGCGACATTTCGCAGAAGGTGGTCAAGTTATGTATGCCCGTAGAATCGATGAAAGGCACCTTCCGCATCCGAATGATACGGATTTTCGGACGATCGCCTAAACGAGCCATGACTTCTTCAAACTTTGTGGCTATCCCAAAGAAATAGGGCCCGTTGATTTCATATACCTCCACGCCGTCAGGCACCGTCAAATGCTCTTCATGTATCTCCACATCGGATTCTTTGTTCGGATCAATCTCATCAGTAATGACAGATATTTCGGTGGTTTCCATCACACGCTTCATGAACAATACGCAGGCAATCACCAGGCCCACTTCGATGGCTACGGTCAAATCGAATATCACCGTAAGGAAAAACGTCATCAACAGCACGACCACATCTGCTTTCGGGTTCTTCAACAGCCCTTTGAACACCCGCCATCCGCTCATGTTGTAAGACACTACCACCAGTACCCCTGCCAGACATGCCATCGGTATGTACTGGGCCAAAGGCATCAAGAACAACAAAATCAACAACAATACCGCCGCATGGACAATGCCTGCAATCGGAGAACGCCCGCCGTTATTGATATTGGTCATCGTGCGCGCGATGGCGCCCGTAGCAGGAATGCCTCCGAAGACAGGAGAGGCGATATTGGCAATCCCTTGAGCTATCAGTTCCGTATTCGAATCGTGACGGTCGCCTATCACGCCGTCGGCCACGGCTGCGGAAAGCAGCGATTCAATAGCCCCAAGCACTGCAATCGTAATGGCTACCGGAAACAGATTTTTCACCGCTTCCCAATCGAGCGACGGAACGGAAGCCTCCGGAAGGCTGGAACTGATGCTAAACCGGTCGCCGATGGTATCAATGCAGCCGATGCCTCCGTAAACTTTCAGAAAATACGCCCCTAACGTCACCAACACAATGGCTACCAACGAACCGGGAACCTTTTTAGAAAACTTGGGAGTGACGGCTATAATCAGGATACTGGCGACACTTACCGCTACATTCCACCAGTTCACCGTATCGAAATGGCGGATATAAAGAATCCATTTCCCTATAAAATCACCCGGAACCTTCTCATCCCCGAACTGGAGCCCGAAAACGTCTGCTATTTGGGTGGTGAAAATCGTCACGGCGATTCCGCTCGTAAATCCGATGATAATTGGATAAGGAATGAACTTGATGACCGTGCCCAACTTGAACACTCCCAACAAGACAAGCAGCACGCCCGCCATCATGGTGGCCACCATCAAACCTTCAACCCCATACTGCTGGATTATCCCGTAAATGATAACGATGAACGCACCCGTAGGCCCTCCGATCTGGACCTTGCTCCCCCCAAAAAAAGAAATGATGAATCCGGCCACAATCGCCGTGATGATTCCTTTTTCCGGACTGACTCCCGACGCGATGCCGAACGCTATGGCCAACGGCAAAGCTACAATCCCCACAATGATACCTGCCATGACATCGGTCATCAGGTTCGCTTTTGAATAATTCTGTAAAACGTCAAACAATTTCGGTTTAAATTCAACCCCTTTCATAAAATAATCTGTTTAGTGTTAAAAGAGCTACAAAAGTAGACAATTATTTGAACAATAGCATAAAATAACGTTTATTTTAGAAAAGGACAATGCCAATCGAGAGATTTTTCAAACAAAATGCAGTTCCAATCTTCAAACAGTGGGCAAGAAAGGCTTTAATTACTAATAAAATATAAACATTTATTGTAATGATTACAAATTTGAACGATTAGCTTTATATTTGCATACAAAGAAAGCTCGATTAATAACTAACCAAAAACAAACGATTATGGAAAAGAGTCTTAAAGGAACAAGAACGGAGAAAAATCTGGGCATTTCATTCGCTGGAGAATCTCAAGCCAGAATGCGTTATACTTACTTTGCAAGCGCCGCAAAGAAAGAGGGTTACGAACAAATAGCGGCCATCTTCACCGAAACGGCTGACCAGGAAAAGGAACATGCGAAACGCATGTTCAAGTGGTTGGAGGGAGGAATGGTGGAAATCACCGCAAGCTATCCTTCGGGAGTAATCGGCACGACATTGGAAAACCTGAAAGCCGCAGCAGCGGGCGAAAACGAAGAATGGACGCTCGATTACCCGAAATTTGCCGACATCGCTGACGAAGAGGGCTTCCCTGCCATCGCTAAAATGTATCGAGAGATTGCCGTAGCCGAAAAGGGCCATGAAGAAAGATACCTGGCTTTAGCCAAGAATGTGGAAGAAGGAAAGGTGTTCAAAAAAGACCAGGAAGTGGTTTGGCAATGTCGGAACTGCGGTTATTTGTTCATCGGAACGGAAGCTCCGGAAACTTGTCCGGCTTGCTTGCACCCGCAGGCTTATTTCGAAGTAAAGAAAAGCAATTATTGATTTTTCAAATACCAACTTCCCGACAGGCTGCAACCGGACAGACACCGGATGCAGCCTGTTTTTTCTGCCGAAGGCACACGGATTGAGACCGAAACGGGAGCGGGAAAAAGCAAAACGCCGGGACGTTTCAGATGAAATGCCCCGGCGTTTTTTACCGTTCTTGCCGGACAAGCTCTATGCGCATGAAACGGATATTGTTGTCGCTCTCGTTCTGGATGTCCTCTCCGAAGAAACCGAGACGGCTGAACGTGCCCGTTTCATCGACAGACAGCTCAAGCGGCACCGTCCCTTCCTGACTGAAGCTGACCGTTCCGATGTCGCTCCAAGTTTCCGGGTAAGAGTTCTGCCTCACATTTTCCAGTTCCCCGCTCTTTTCCAACGGAACAGACTCAAAAGAATGTCCTCCCACTCTCAATGTGATGCGCGCGCCTTCTGCAAAACTTCTCCGCCAATGACGGCTCGTGAACACCCTCACCAAGTAAGTTCCCGGACTGTCTACCTCACATTTCATCCGAATCTTGCCCATCCCGGAGTGAAAGTTCTGCGTCACTCTCCCTTCCGAGAAGTTCAGCTGCCCTTCCGCGCCGGGGACGACATCGCCGCCCGCCACAGGGATGCTGATTATGCCTTCGTTCATGTAATTGGCATCGCTGAAATGCACCGGCTCTTTACACGTCAGTTTCAGCACCGGCACCCGCTCATAATCCAGTCCGTCCGGGACGGAAATCCGGCAAATGTCCTCGCACGAAACGAAGGCATCTTTTCCTGTCGAAAGGACCGTCGCTTTTTCAACCGGCGACAGCATTCCTTTCAGGACGATACATCCGCCTGCCGGACGACGCAGCAAATGCAGATACAGTACATTGTCTTTGCGGGTGACGAACCCCCAAGGAAAATTGTCGTTAAACGGGTTGGCTGTCGTCCCATATATTGATTCCGCGTTGGCTTTCATCCAACCGCCGATAAAGTCCATGATTTCCATGCTGGGCTGCGGAATGGTTCCGTCCGCTTTCGGGCCGACATTCACGACATAATTGACTCCACGGCTCGCGCACTCTATCAGCGAACAAAGGATGTCTTTCGGAGATTTCCAGTCCTGGTCGTTCTTTTTGTAGCCCCACGTATGGTTCATGGTGGCGACCATCTCCAAGTCCCTGTCGGCGCTCGCGCAAGGCATCTCGTTGTCGCCCAACGGTCCGTAGTCGCCCAAATCATATCCGACCCTCCCGTTGATGATACATCCCGGCTGCAGCTCCCTGACCACATCCACAAAAGCCTCGCTCTGCTCCTTCGTCAAATCGAGCGGGGTGTCATACCACAGCAAGTCAATCTTGCCGTAATTCGTCAGAAGCTCCCGCATCTGCGGCAAAGCCTTTTCCTCTATATATTTGTCCAAATCCGGCTTTATTTCCGCTTTCGGCTTGCCGTAATGCCCGTCGTATTCGTTTTTCATTACAGCCGCCTCTTCCTCATGCCAGTCCTGACGGTGGGAATAATAAAGACCTACCTTCAGACCGTATTTGCGGCAAGCCTCCGTCAGCTCCTTCAACGGGTCTCCTTTATACGGCGTCCGCTCTACGTCGAAATCCGACACGTCGCTCGGATAAAGGCAGAAGCCTTCGTGATGCTTGGCGGTAAAGATAATATAGCGAGCTCCGGCATTCTTGGCCATCTTCACCCATTCTTCCGGGTTGTAGTTCGCCATCGTGAAGTCTGCCGCCAACTTTTCATAATCGCTGTTCGGCACTTTGGCAAAATTCTGTATCCATTCCCCTATGCCGTCCACACTTTTTCCGTTCCACTCTCCGGCCGCAACCGAATAAAGTCCCCAATGGACGAACATTCCAAAACGGGCTTCACGCCACCATTCCATCTCAGGGCTTGCCGTTTGCTTAGTCTCCTTACACCCCGCAAGCACACCGCCCAACAACAATATGCCCAACCATTTCCTTAAATTCATAACCTTATTTTTTCAATGATACGTAAATAGGATTCCCTTCTATCAGCTCGGCACTCAAAACCGTGTTTCCGCCTTCGGTATGCGCCACGGACAACCCCGGAACTTCTTTGCCCGGTTCCACCTTCCACACCCCTGCCAGCTCAACAGCCATCTGCGTGGGTCTCGCGGCCCATACGTTCTTGCCGGACCTCTTGGGGCGAAGGTTCGGATTGCACAACGCCAGCTCCAATCGTTCTCCGCCCTCGCTGCACCTTTCCATAACCAGCAGTTCCGTAGACGAAGCGCGCAACGCTCCGCAAGACAATCCCGATGCCGGAGCAAAAAAGGCATACGCCGTTGTCGAAGCCGGATTGTATCTCACCACATGCACAGAGTCTTGAGCCTCCATCACCTCGAACAACTTTCCCGCTTCTTGCAGCTCTGCCACTTCCTCCATCCGGGACGGAGTGGCAGCCGGAACCGCGACAAACCGATAGGCTGCCTTTTCCGGCTTGACCCCATGCTCTATATACGCCTTGGCCACGGTCTCTTTGCCCAGTCCGGCCTCCAATCCGGCAGAAGAAGGAGTCTCCTGCTCCATATACTTTACAACCAACCTGTCATGCCCTTCCGGTATGTAATAGCCTGTCGTAACAGGCGCAAGCATCCATACGCTTTCTTTCGGGCCGACAACAGCCTCTTCTCCTTCTTTCATTTCTTTTCCGCTTACGAGCAAAGTCTTGCGCTTCTTCGAAACGACAGACTGAAACAGATTGGTAGCCGTCACATAATCGTCCGGATATTCGCCTTTCGCCTCTATGTCCGTGCCCATGCTGAACAACATCCCGTCTATAGCGAACACCGACTTGCAGAACTTCAGGTTAGTAGCCTCAAAACGCGGCTTCCCCCAACGGTCGTCCTGGTCGAAAGCGGCTGCAAACAGTCCGCAATCCTTCCAAGCCAGCGCTCCGGCAAAGTCCGTGGTAGAAGATTTCTGGTCGAAACGGTCCTTGTCGTTCTGTCCCGGCATCATCTCCTGCCAGTCCGGATAATGCACCGTCGTGCTTCCCGGCATCACGTTCCAATCCCAGCCTGCTCCTTTTTTCTTCTTGTCAGAAGGATAGCCGCTCGCCTCAAGGCCGCCTTCGTAAAGCACTTCCAACGTTCCATGACTCTGATATCGTCCCAAACGGTTCTGCTTGTTATATTGCTCCGAACCCCAGAAGTTTGTAGTAGGACATCGCATCACGGCCACCCAGTTGTCTTTCCGGTATACGCCTGCCGGACTGAAGTTGAACTGATAGTATCCGTCGGCATTCAGTTCCGGAACGTCTTTGTATTTTTGCGTCTTATAGAAGAAATTGTAATAAGACGCCAGTTCCGGGTCGTATGGCACTCCGTCTATGTCTCCCCCGACCTCAATCAACGTTTCAAACAAGTTTCGCGTAAAACTTATCCCCGTGCCATAGAAAGGATGCCTTCCCGCCATGCTGTTTGCGTAGATACGGTCGTTGTCCGATTCCGAGCGCACAGCCATCAAATAAAGGCTGACTACTGCCTTCTTCATCCTCTGATAGGCTTCCTTGTCTATACGGAAAGAAGTCCCTTTCAATCTTCCCATATACTCCACCCATGTCTTGTAGGAATACATGTATCCATTGTAATGGCTGTTGTGATGAAAACCTGTCCCGTCCGGTTTCAGCACGTCTTTTCCGCCCGGAGAATACTGCGTACATGCCGACAGGAAGCGGGAAAACGCCGACAGTTCCTTCACCGCGACCTCATCATCCGGATGATGCACGGCACAGACGAACAGGTGGGGCGTCACATTGAACAGATAATCCGAATTTACATGATTGCGTATATCTTCCGCATCCCAATGGAGCTGTTCGGCTTCAAGCAGATTCTGAACGGCCGCTATCAGCCGGGCCTTCCGCCAGTCATCGCAAACCGACAAAGCACTCAGCAAATCGGCCGGCACCTTCCGGACATCGTTGTAGTTGCTGTATTTATATTTCGGCACGCTTTCTATCACCTGCTGCGTAAACAGATAATCAAGAAACAGATTGAACTCTTTCCGCGCGCTGCCCCCTTCCTGCTCCACCGCCGTGGCCAAGGCACGCACCGTCTTGCCCAAGTCTCTGGCCTGCTGCAAAGTGACTTTCCCGTTCTTTGCAAAAGCGGTGCCCGTAACCGTATGTTCGTCTACGCGGTTCAACCGGGCCAGCTGCACCTGGATTTTTGCAGTTTCAATTTCTCTTGCATTCGCTTTCGGAGAAGGCAGTTTATATTTCTTGCGGAGCATATTCAGTTCCTGCCTTTGTTCTTCAGAAATTGCATCCCCGCTCTCAGTCTGCTCCATTGGCAAACTGCAAATGCAACCGGCAGCAACCGGCATTGCCATAAACGCCACTCCGCACAACACCCACAGTTTTTTTAGATTTCTCAGTTTCATGCTTTTCATTTTAGTCCCATTGTTTTGTTTCTACAAAAGTAAAGACGAAAAGTACAGCTCCTTTGAAGTTTTGTCTGTGATAGTTACACTATTGTTCAAATCCGCCTTTTGAACGCGGCTCCTTCATTTAAGTTCCGTTCTTTCGATACGTCATTGCCCTGTATGGGGCAGAGTTGCCGGAGCTTATCAAGACCTGCCGCCGGACGTTGACCCGTCAGCTTGCCGGACTTGTCCGCTCAACGTCCGGAGGTTGTGCGCTCAAGCCTGCGGGGTTTCCTGCCCGTCTTCCGCCGCCCGGTCGACGCCCCGCTTGCCTGCGCCTTGTCGCGGAACTTGGTTCTTCCCCGCCGAGCGGATTGGGGCTCTTTCTTGCCACGATTGAACTGTTGATTGCCATAATCTTTCGTTTTTGGGGTCCGTAAAAAGTTTCGTTTGTCTCTGCGGCGGAGGGGAGAGCCTTCCGGACGGCTTCCCTTCCGTCGATGCAGCAAAGGTAGGCAGACTCTCCCGCACGGAGTTTGCCAGATTGCCGAAGCGCGCGCAAACGTGCAGAAATGTGCAAAAAACGTAGTTAGCGCGCGCAATGTACTGATAATCATCGATGTTTACTATAGCGTTTTTGATTGCAGCGTTGCGTTGTTTTCATGCGGGCCCTTACGCCCTTACAGAATTACAGTTAGGTGGAATGCAAAACGCACACATCCAAAAATGCAGTTATAAATTATACCATATATAATATATATAGCACTTTCTCCCGGAATGCGAAACTCCTAAAACCTAACTGTAACTGTAATTCTGTAAGGGCGCTGCGTGCGCTCATTCATGAAATGAAAAAAGCACCCGAAAAGAAAGAAAAAAAGAAATGAAAAAAGCCGTACTAAAACTGCAAAACATTTTGCTTCCTGCCTATATTTTCGTATCTTTGTAACAAACATTATTTCAATGAAAATCAGAGCCGTATTCCTTTTATTGACGCTATTATATGCCGCTGCAGTCCGAGCCATTCATTTCAAACATATCGGACCGGAGGAAGGGCTTGCCCATCCCACCGTCTTGTCCATCTGCCAAGATTCAATAGGAAGAATCTGGTTCGGAACGACGGAAGGACTCAGCGTCTATGACGGGAACCAAGTACACTCCTACAAACCCCACCAATACATCAATTCCCTCCCCTTGTTTCCGGGAGAAGCGGTCAAGAAGATTATCTCTACATCCGGAAGCGACTTGTATTTCATGACCAATATGGGATTTGTCAAATACAATATCCGGAAAGACGTTTTTACGACTATCTGGGAAAAGAACAGGATTCATTCAATATACAACCACCAAGGCTTGATTTGGATTGTCGTATCTCACGAACTGTATCAATGGGACGACAAGACACGCCAGCTGACATTGCATACCCGGCTTCCTTTCGAAATATCCAACGAGTTTCTGATTGACCGGGAAGGCAGGAAATGGTTCGCTTCGCCCGAAGGCATATTCCGCACGGACGATGACATCCATTTCAAAAAGATTACGGCAATCCCGAATGCCACGTCCATATTCGAATCAGGCAAAGGGGACATCTGGGCAGGAAGCAACGGGCAAGGGCTGTTCCGCATCACACCGGACGGGAAACTGATGCGATATACAGCCGAAAACTCATCGCACAAAGGATTGCGCTCAAACAAAATCAGAGAAATAGCAGAAGACGAAAAAGGGAATCTCTGGTTCGGAACGTTTGACGGACTTTATAAGTTCGACCCGCAAAAGGAAACGTTCACCTCTTACACACGGGAAGACAGGACCGGCGGAATCACGCATTCTTCCATTTATCCGGTATTCATCGACGAAGAAGGAACGCTATGGGCGGGCACTTACTTCGGGGGAGTCAATTATACTTCCGTGAAAGAAAGTTCGTTCACATTCTACAATTCCTCGGACAGGCAGAATTATCTCTCCAACCCGGTAGTAGGAAGCATGGCCGAAGACAAAAACGGAAATATCTGGATATGCACGGAAGGCGGAGGGCTCAACATGCTGCAGCCGCAAAACGGCAACATCCGCCATTTCACGAGCAGCAAGCCTCCTTTTTACCTTCCGCACACCAACCTCAAATCCATCCTCTATGATCCGGAAAAAGACATGCTCTACATCGGAACCAACTCAAAAGGGCTGTACAGTTACGACATACAGCGCAACAGATTCAAACAAGAGATAAAAGAATATTCCGATTCTATCAGCACTATCGATAAAATGGCTCGCGAAGGAGACAAACTGTTTCTTTCAAGCCAACGGAAGATTTATGTCTATTCGCTGAAAGAACAAGAAATAACTTTATTGTACCAATCTCCGGACATTGCATCCGCACACGTACAAATAGACAGCAACAAGAACCTATGGGTGGTAGAAGGCACATCGGTGCATGTATTCGATACGAGAACTTTGCAAAAAATCCGGACATACGACTTGAGCGAACAAGGAATATTCAGCCGCATTATACGCACGTTCCAGTCATCAAAAGGGAATTGCTACATCTGCACATACGGAAACGGAATCATGAAGCTGGACACGCTCAGCAACAAGTTCGAACCTTTTCCTGCCCAAAGCCAGCCTTTGCTGAACAGCTATTGCTACCAGTTAGCTGAAACCCCTTCCGGAAAACTGATTGCAACAGGGGACAAAGGCATTACAGTGCTGACAGAAGAAGGAAACATATTAAAGTCGCTCCCGCTGGAAGGCCATTTTCCGTTAAACGCATTCATGAGAGACTGCGGACTGTTCGTCAGCAAGAACGGAACGATTTATGTAGGAAGCATTAACGGCATGGTCTCTTTCTCTGAAGAAGAACTGTTGAGACCGGACACTTACACCCCGCCTTATTTTGCAAATCTCTACGTGCATGGCAATCTGATCCGTCCAAACGACCCAAGCGGGATTCTGAATGAAGGGCTTCCTTTTACCGGCAAGATTACGCTGACGCACAAACAGAACAAGATAGACATCTTATTCGCATCACAAACCGACGCTTCAGGGCTTAACCCGCAACTCTACGAGTACAAACTTGAGGGAATGGACAAGACATGGTATCAAACTGCGCATAAATCCATTTCATACACCAACCTTATGCCCGGAAACTATATTCTTGAACTGCGTAAAAAATCATTTTCTTCTTTGCCGGCAGAATCCAGAAAACTTCATATCGCCATACTGCCGCCGTGGTATGCCAGCTGGTGGGCATGGACAATATGGACAATGCTTTTTCTGATTGTTTCCGCAACGGCCGTACACATCCTGCTGACGCGCAAGCGGCTGAACGATTCCATCATGAAAGAAAGAACTGAAAAGCAGAAAATCAAAGAAATCAACGAAGCCAAATTCAGATTCTTCACGAACGTCAGCCATGAATTCAAAACGCCGCTGACACTGATTGTCGGGCAACTGGAACTCCTGCTGCAGGAGTATCAGATAGTTCCGTCAACGTTCAACAAGCTGACGAAGGTAATCCGTCAGGCGCAACACCTCAGCAACCTGATTACCGAACTGATTGAATTCCGGAAATACGAGCAGGAGCAGATGACGCTCAAAGCAGCTCCGCATTCCATCAACCGGTATATGAACCAGATTTACGACAGTTTCAAAGAATTAGCCTTGCAACAGAACATAAAATATGCTTTTGAACCATGCAAAGAAGACGTTGAAGTATGGTTCGACGGCAAACAAATGCTGAAAGTGTTCTACAACCTTTTGGGAAACGCTTTCAAATATACGCCGAAAAACGGAGAAATAAGCGTCAGCCTTTCTGCTGACAAACAACAAGGAACGGCAAACATCCGCATCATCGATAGCGGAGTAGGAATAAGCTCCAAAGAACTCGAACACGTGTTCGACCGCTTTTATCAGGCCGGCAACCAAACGCCCAACGCACAATATCCCACAGGCACGGGAATAGGGCTGGCGCTTGCCAAAACCATCGTCGAAGCGCACAAGGGAACTATCGGAGTGAAAAGCCAAACCGGATACGGAACTATATTTACCGTCACACTCCGGTTAGGAGACAAGCACCTTCGAGCGGACAAAAACATTCTTTTTGAGGAAAACGGCACGCAGCCATTCCACATAGACATGCCGCATCATTATCTGCCTGCCGGAGGACACAAAGCTGAAAAAGAAGAAAAGAACATTCCGGACGAAGAGAAGCCGACCGCCATACTGATAGAAGACAATGCGGAACTGCTGGACATCTTGGTCAACCTTTTCACGCCTTTTTTCAACGTGCATACCGCCGGCAACGGCAAAGAAGGCTACGAACTTGTCCGGCAGATAAAGCCCGACATTGTCGTGAGCGACGTGATGATGCCCGAAATGACAGGAACCGAACTATGCAGCAAGGTGAAGAACGACATCGAATTATGCCATATCCCCGTTGTCCTGCTTACGGCGCTGAACCTTCCGGAGCAAACGATTGAAGGATTGGTGAGGGGAGCGGACGACTATATCAGCAAGCCTTTCAATGCGCAAGTGCTGTTGGCACGATGCAACAACCTCATACGTTCGCGAAAAATGCTTCACCAGCTGTTTACCAAACAACCGGATGCGGCGGTTTCCGTCGTGGCTACCAACAAACTGGATCAGGAATTTATGAAGAAAGTCATGACGATTATCGACAACAACCTGATCGACCCTGAGTTCAACAACGACAAATTGGCAAGCGAAATGTACATGGGAAGAAGCTCGTTCTACAACAAATTCAAAGCGCTCACCGGCATGTCGCCCAATGATTTTATCAGTTCATACAAGCTGAAGAAGGCAAGCGTGCTGCTGAAAAGTAATCCGGAGCTTTCCATATCCGAGATAGCAGACCGATTGGGATACAACACGCTCAGCTATTTCTGCCGCAAGTTCAAGGAACAGTTCAAGGTGTCTCCGTCCAAATTCAGAGAAGAAGGAAAAGCCGACCGGCAAGAATCATAGTGTTAAAAGCCGCAGATTGCACAAAAGTGCAATTGTTGCAAACAATGCAAGGCTGCGAAAGCGGATGAAACGCATACCTTTGGCATCGTTATTTTCATTCACTAACTAAACTCGTCATCACTATGAAAAAGTATTTTCTGCTTGCATTGGCTTTGACATTCGCCGGAACCTGTTGTTTTGCGGAAACGGAAAAAGGAAATGGCTCCCGAACCGTATCCGAAACGCCACGCACAAAGTACAGGGCAGGCGACCCGGACGTGAAATTCGACAAATCAAAATTCGACCCCGACTATCCGCAAATCAGAGAATGGGTCAAGGCAGGAGTCAGAGGGGGAATCCCTTTCGTTGACAAACTGGAAATCAAAGAAACGCTTGAACCGGGAGCGAACAGTGCGGACATCAACGCGGCCATACGCAAGGCGGCGAAGCAAGGAGGGGGAGCTGTCCTGCTCAAAAAAGGCACTTACAACATCAACGCCAAGGTGCGCATGAAAAGCAAAGTCGTCCTGCTCGGAGAAGACCGCAAGGAAACGGTCTGCATCATCAACAAGAACATGACGGAAGGGGCCGCCTTCGAGTTCGGGGCAAACCAGTCGCATAGCGGCATCTGCAGGCTGACCGTCAAAGGAGGATGGCTCAACAAGAACGGAGAGAACAAGCCCTTCTACAATTGGAACGTCGGCTCGAAGGAGAACAACGAGCTTCCCGGAAACGGAGTCGTGTCCGTCATGTTCGCAAGGGACTCGCACGATTGCTGGATTGACGACATGGACATCTTGAACAGCGCCGATTTCCCGATGCGCTCGCACGGCACGCACCACACGATGCGCAACCTCTACGTGGACGGATGCTTCAACAAGCACGGAGGATGCCACGGCTATTTCTTCTTGCTGAACAGCTACAACCTCGTGACCGAGTGCCGCATCACGCATCTAAGGCACATCTCAATCCAGACGGAGAATGCGGAATACAACGTGGTGTACAACAACGATTTCGAGCAGGAGGTCAGTTTCCATCACGGGGACAACGGAAACAACCTGATTGAGTTCAACCGAATCACTCTGCCGGAAGACATGCCCGGAAAACGGCCCAACTACACGGCTATCATGGGGCCGTGGTCAATCCAGCACAGCGTTTCGGCAAACGACAACTTCATCTTCCGCAACCGCTGCCTTGAAAAGAACCATAACAACGCAACTCCTTGGTCGGACGACACCAAAGTGTATGTCGGGCCGATGATGGTGAAGCCGAAAGACTTGTACTCAAACTTCGTGGAGAAACCTGAATACAAAGTCCCTTCGGGAGGGACGTTCTACCCCATCCGTTAGACATTCCGCAAGAGGCTGTCTCAAAATCAAAGAGTAATGTCATCTGAGCAAAGCGAAGGATTTCGTGTGCATCAGCTTATGTTTCCGAGATTCTTCACTGCGTTCAGAATGACAAAATAAAAGCTGGTCTTTATTTTGAGACAACCTCTTTTTTTACGCAAAGGCCGAGGGGCTTTTGCGCAAAAACGCCGACACTTGACCGCCCTACCTGCCGGTTTCTACGGTTGCCGGCTTCCCGCAGAAGGCTCCTTGCGGAAGCGGAACAATAGTCTTGCTGCCGTTGTACGTCACGGTTATCTCCTTCAGTCCGGCATTCATGCAGGCATCCGTCACCGACACACGGGATTTTCCATTTTCTGTCTTTATCATCAGCGCGCACGGGGCGGACACTTCAAGTGAAACTCCCTTGAATTCAAGCCTCAACCCCTTGCCGCCCGGATAGAACACGGCCTGAATCAGACGCTTGTCGGACGACTGCACGGCTTGCACCAACGTATCGTTCCGAAGCACGCGGAACGGAAGTTCGTCCGAGGGCTCCCCTTTGCCCGTATATACCGCATAGCCATACGTATCGTCCAAAGGCTTCTGTCCGTGGTCAATCCACAAGCGGAGAATCCTCACACTGTCGGGCAGGTTGTCCAGCTTCCCGTTCGACTTGTTGCGCCCTGTCCAGTCCGCAGGGCGGGTTTCGCAAGCCACGAACGCATCCCGACTGTATTCGGGAAGCACGCGATAGGCAAACTTGCCTTCCTGCACTATCCATGAACAGCCCTTCTTTCCTGCATTCCAGCGGTGCAACCCTTCAGAAAGCGCTTTCCTTTGTCCGTTTCCGCAGAAATACACATCGTTCACCCATGCCGTCTGGTCGAGCGTAGTGCGGACGTTTCCAGGTTGTTCCGGTTGCTTGTTGGTGACACCCGCCCCCAACGCCACGACATAATCTCCTTGAATGAACCACGACTTGCAGGCTTTCACTCCATACAGAACCTCATTCTGTCCGATGCTGCTTCCCCGGTCGTTCACTCCCTCCTTCTCCGAAGCGTTCATCTTCTCGAAGATGTATCCGGCCGCCGCGTCTCCGCTTCCGTCCGTAGCCGCTCCCGCAAAATTGTGCTTGCTGCAATATCCCCTCCAGTTGACCACCGGCTTCAGGCGCTCCATCCCCTCGCGTGCGGTCACTCCCGGCGAAGCGGTCACGTCCCAGCCTCCCATAATGGGCCTGTATTCGTTCCCTTCACGCTGGAAAAGCGTCATGCCGTCTGTGGGATAGAAGTTGTATTCGTCGGCGAAGTCCGGCGCGCTTTCCAGTCCGTCGCAACGCACGGAAGCCATGTTGACGATGAGATGGAAGTCGGGCGTCTTCTTTATCAGGTCATCGTTGTTGAAGAACCAGCGCGTTCCCGAATACATTCCCGAAGGATAGCCGCCCATGTTGATACGGTTTTCCTTTACCTCTTTCTGCAAACGTTTCAGTTCCGCCCGTTCCTCATCCGTAAAACAGTCCGACCAGTCGCGCAATATCACATTCAGCATGTTCGCATACGGAATTTTCTTCTCCGCAACGCGATACGCATACGACCCTCTGTCTAAACAAGGAAGCGTAAAGCCCTTATAATAATACCAGTTTCCTCCCCGGAAAAAGTTCATTACGGCCTCCTTATTCTCCTTCTCTAACTTCTTTTCCCAAGGAGTCCCTTTCAATATGCTCAGAATTTTAAGCGCGTTGAACGTACCGTCAATCGGATAGCCCCATACCAGACACTGCTTGCCATGTCCCCATCCCGCTCCGTCGGCGGTGAATCCTTCCGTCCAGAAAGACGAGCCGACGGTGTGCTGGGAAGTCGTGCTGATTCCTCTCCTGCACACTTCGGCCAGCGTCTCTATCATAGGCACGGAACTGTACATGGCCGCCACGGGAAGCAGCGGACGGTAGGCCAATGCGTTTCCTCCCACCCACCAGACATGGTTGCGGAAACGCTCTATCGAAACGACGTTCTTGTCCGTTTCGTCATGCCTCAACGGTTGCGTGTACGCTTGAAGTCCCAACACCTTCAGCATGTCGCACGCAGCCACAAGCAGCGTATCCTTGCTCCCGGCCTCGGCCTCATCCATCTTGTCCAACCAGGCGAAATAAATGTTCTCCGCTGCCGTGGGAATGGCAAAGCAAGAAGCATGAAAACGCGGACTGCTGTTGGAACGCCGGACTTCCAGCATTCCGTAATGCGTCACGGCCTTCAACACTTCGGGCGAAAGGGCTTCCTCCGCCGCCAGCTCCTTCTTCCGGTAAGCGTCGGCTATGCAACATATACGATTGAGCGCATCGCCGATAAAGATTCCCACCTTGTCGTTAACCGTTGTATGGAATCCTTTCTTATAGATGCCGAGACGCTCGAACTCGGCTTCCGTAGCATCCATGTCCGAAAACGTCCCCTTATCCGTCAGAAGCTCCAGACATTGCCGGGCGGACAAAGGCATGGCCACTTTTTCGAACCGATACGGATGTGCGTGCAGACGGGCGCGCAGCTCTTTCATGGCCGCACGCTCCATGCTGTCCGTGCAAGCCGCAGCTTCCTGATAATAACGGTGATAATTGTCGAAAGCGAACTTCACTTCCTTCTCCTGCCCGAACGCAAACAAGAACATCGGGCAAACGAAAAGCAACAGGCAAATTCTGTTTCTCATAATACGCTATAAATAAAAAGTTTATACTATTTCTCAATACAAACGGCAAAGACGACAAAGGTTTTCCCGCCAAATATACGACAATTACAAGTCAGGACAAAAAAATCGTCCGCACGTTTTCATCAAAACATGCGGACGTTTTACAAAAACGTCTCCGCGTTTCCGACCTGTCATTTCAGCTCTTGCAGCCAAGCCGGAACGAAGCCTAACCTTTTCTCCAATTGCGCCTCGTAAAGCGATTCGGGGGATACCTTCACGCCCGTGCTTTCTTCGTATGTGAGCTGCCCTTCTTCCTGCGAGAAAGAAACCGGTTTTCCGTGCGTGCCGACCACGATAGGCGGATAAATCTTCCACCACTTGTCTGCATTGTCCCACCATTTGAAGGATGCAGAGTAGTCTTTATTGTTCTCGTCCGTCGTGCCCGTCACGTTCAGATTCCACAAAGTCAAGTCGCTCAGATGGTTCGGAGCTTCCTTGTCGTCACCGCCTTCATGATAATATACCAGTCCTCCGCTGCAACAGTCGAAAAGCGTGGCGCGGGGCTGGGAAGCGTGCGACTCAAAGCAAGTGTTCGCTCCCCAAGTGGAACGCCACACCACGGTGCCTATGCTGGGCTTCGACACTCCGCATCCGTGCCACTGCCCCTCGCCTATCGCCTTGCCTGGAGCAGCCTCAGCATCGCGGCTCTCGTCTCTCACCGCACCCATAAAAATGCGTGTGGAGCCGTGCGAGCGTACCGCATCGTGTCCCCGGTTTCCTCTTATCGCAATGTTGTAAGCCGAGCAGTTGGCCGCCTCGGTAAAGGCGACGGCCTCGCTCACATTCTCGAAGTCCACGTTGCGAACCCACGAGTTGACCGTCCGCATCATCACTATCATCTTGTATTCCGAGTCGTGCTTCCAGGCATCTTCTGCCGGCGCACCGCTCCCATGATGATAATACGGAGTGACGGAGTTTCCCACGAAAGCGAGGTCTTCGATGCCGACATTCTCATAAGGACGATATTTATACAGCTTCCACCCTCCGTCATAATCTTTGTATTTCACCTCCACGTCGTGCATCATCGGCTCATAAAAAACTACCCTGTTTCCGCTGACCGACTTCACTTGATGGTATTCGCGCACGTACACCCCGTCGTATGTGCCTCCGGAAGCGGGACTTTTCGTGATTGCCCAGTCCGCGCCGGGCGTTATCGGGCCAAGTTCTTCCGCCACTAATTCCGGATCATTGCTCCGCAGGCGCAGCTCCACCCAATCGCCGGGCTTGAATCCGCTTGCGTCCGCCACCTCCACCGCATTTGTTCCACGCACCGCATCAGCAATCACCTCCGTCGGGGAACTGCTTCCCGAATAGCTTTTTATCGTCAGAAGCGGGGCCACGTCATACTCGTCCCCTCCCGTGGTGAGCTTCCCTCCGTTCGAACCTTTCATCACAAGGCGGGTCTTGTCCGGGCCGTCGCCTTTGATAATGAAGTTTCCGCCTATGATGTCATACGGGAAGACTTTCTTCGACGAGCTGTTCTCTCCCGCTTCCCCGTTGTGCAGGATGTATTCTCCTTCGGGGAAATAGATTACAATGCGTGCGTTCGCGTTGGAGGCTTTGGAGTTGGTTTTCCGTATCAGCCCGTTCTTGTCCAAGATATCGATGAAGGCGTCGATGGCCGAAAGGCCGTTTTCCGCCATATACTCCTTCACGTTATACACCGTATATCCCCATGCGAACCCGTCTTTCGGAGCGGTCTCCCCACGGTCGTATCCGGCATACGAATAGTCGAGCAGCACGTTGTCGGCACTCCCCGTCAGGAAGCGTTTCCAAGCCTCGGCCGTTCCGTCATTCTGCACGCCCACGCTGAACGCCTCTCCGAGGCAAGGGGTCAATGCCAGCGTGCGCGATTCCTCGTCAAGCGACACAGCACTGTAGAGCGATACGGCGCTTTCCGTCTTTCCTGCAAGCGAAGGAGCGGGCGCATCGCTGAGACGCATCCATTGCACCCCGTTGTACGACACTTGCCAGCACCCGTCTTCATCCAACGAGAGCCGGGGAGTCAGCACGGGCTTCCCGGTATCCAACAAAGCCGGGGCAGGCTCTCCCGATATGCCCTCCAACTCATATTCCTCTCCCCGCAGACGGTAATGCCAATAGCCGTCTTCTCCGATGCCGAGCAAGGGAATATCGTTTTCGTCCGCCGCCCGCACGCGGATGTCCGTAACCGTTCCGTCGTCCAAACGCAGTTTGTATGCTCCTTCTCCTTCGGAAACATAGTCCACAACTTCCGCACGCCCGTCCGCCAGCAGCTGGCAAGCGGCAATGTTCCGGCTGTACAAATCTAAAAGTTCGTTCACCGTCTCAGGCTGGCCCGTCTCCGGGACAGCTTGAGGCCCGTTGTCTTCCGAACAACCTGCCAGCGACAGAGCAACTGCCCAACCCCACAAGGCCGGAAAAACCAAGCGTTTCATATATCTTTCCATCGCTTTCATAACAGTTTAGGTTCACTCTATCACCGCACCCACGCCCTCATATTCCGGTTTCAGCGTGTATTTTCCTTCATGCGGGACGGAACCTTCCTCGAAAGGAGTCGTGTTCAGTTCTAAAGGCAGGACATTTCCCGTGAAACTTGCCGGAGGATTGCTGAAGAGCACCTTCCACGCATAAACCGTTGAAGCCAAAGACGTGCATACACGGTTGCCTTCAAAGTTTGCGGCATCGAACGGAACATCCGTTCCCACCGTGTTCAGCAAAGCATTCGACGCAGCTCCGGAGGGTTCTTTCTCGCTATTGTACCAAAAGAGGTTGTCCTTTATAGTCCATGCCTCAGAAGCGCAATCAAAATTCGCCAATTTTCCTTCCCATACGGCTTGATTGATGAAGGTGTTGTTCTCCACTTTCAACACATCTATAGACGGACTTCCCATCAGTATGTTGAAGCAAGCATAACGGTCTGCGGCATTGCAATAAACGACATTGTTCCGAAATTCAATCGTGCCATACGCCTTTTTCTGCAAATTCAAGAAGTTTCTTGAATCCGCAGGTGGCAACGAGAAGTAGCAGGAACGAATCATCAGATAATCGATGCCCACCCCTCCGCTGAAATAAGCGAAGTTCATGCCATCGGGCAGGATAACCCTGCAATTTTCAAAATACACTTTGCCCACCGAAGCACTCCCTCCTAAAGAAAGGATATTCGCGCCGTTATCTGTCGAGGTCAGCTCTATCCCTTTGCACAAGAAGTCACCGTCTATAGCCAAGTTTCTCTTCGTAGTTTGCGCCCTTGAAGCCACCCCTTTCTTCTCGCCAATCAAAGTCACTCCGCCCGCTTTGGTCAAGGTTGCCGTAGCGCCTTCCGCAATGAAGTAGATGCCTTCCGCCGAAATGGTTCCGCCATCTTCTACTAATACGGCTCCAGGATTGTCGTATCTGTTGATGGTTACATCGCCCACTGCTACGTCGAATCCCGCAAGGTAATCGTCGTAATAGCTTTCTGAGGCGACCTTTGCTTTCAGCTCGTCCGTTACGGTATAGACGCCTTCCGTCCGTTCCACCACGATGACGCATTCGGAAGCTCCCTCAGGAGGGGTGACGGCAAACGTTTTCATGCCGTCCGCATCCTCCTTGGGGGCTGCTTTCCACTCTGCCGGGACTTTCACCCGCAGCAGAGCCTCATCCGGAAGAGCGCTTCCTACGTTTACCCTGAAAACAGCTTCTTCCCCGCCTTTTAAAGTCCACACATCCTCATCGGCCAGACCAAGGCTTTCCTTGTCGATGGCGCAAACCAAGTCTTTCACGACAGGGATATTATAAGTCTCGCCATTCATTACAATTACAAAATTGTCTCCGCTCGGATAAGCCTCCGTGATGGGATTCGCGTCCGCGTTCGTCCCTGCCGGAGAACCGCCGCCGAGTTCTTCCCAATCGCCGCCGTATCTTACCCACCAGCGGCCGCCTTCAATCTTGAACTCCGGCGTGACTGTAGCATTATCGCCGTTCTCTGCCACGGCACGCTGGCCCGTGTCCATTCCGCCAATCACCCAGTTTCCCGTTTCCGGGCTGATTTCGACCGAAGGATAGTTGCCTCCGATTGCGCCGGGAGTCAGGCGGTAAGTTTCTCCGTTGCTCAATGTCAGCAGATAGGTGTCGCCATCCTGCGACCACTCGGTGATGGTTTTGTTTCCGTCAAGCATGACGCGGACAATGTTCATATTGTCGTTCAGCAGTTCCACCTGATCTTCCACGCTCGCCACACGTTCGGCCAAAGCGTCGATGTCTCTTTCCAAATCGTCCGTATTGCATCCGGCAAACAGCCCTGCCATCAGACCTAACAGCACAAATAGTATATTTTGTCTCATCATGTTCTGCATTTTATATGGTTAAACCTCGGCACTTGTTACTTCAACTTTCAGCCCTTTTACCGTCCGGTAATTCTCCGGAGAGTATATCTGGAAATATATCATGTATTCTCCCGGTTCCAAATCCTCCGGCACGCGGATAGTCACTTCGTTTTCCGTAAGCGTTACTTTCAGCTTGGTCGGCTCGATAATAACGCCGCTCACGTTGGTCTGCGTCACGGTCAGTGTCTCGGTTCCGCCTTGCTTTATCGTCACTTCCGATGCGGAGAAGGTCATGTCTAAGCCGCCTATATGCACCGTCACGTCGTCTTCCGGATTTTCGCTGAGAGAGAAGGTGATTTTGTTGCCTTCCACCTTCACTCCGCCGACAAAGATGCTGGCAGGTATGTCCGCGATGTCTGCATAGCCGTAGCGTCCCCCGATGCGTTTCGGTTCTTCTCCGGCAAGCTGATAGCACCAATAGCCTTCCTCATCGATGGAAATCACGGGAGTCTGCCCGTCTATTCCGTCGGTCGGACGGGCGGAGACGGGTTTTCCTTCTCCATCCGTCAGCACAGTCACCTCGCCCATCACCGAGTATGTCCAGTTCCCGTCCTCGTTGATTCCCACTACGGGAATATCTTCTTCCGGCTGGCCGCCGTACACGACGAGTTCCGTTCCGTCGCTCAATGAGAAAGTGTAGTTTCCTTTCTCGTCCATCTCGTATGAAGTGACGAACGTAAGCCCTTTCGCCACCTCGTAGAACGATTGGATATTGGCGTTCAAAGCCTCCAAGTCGTTGGTCAAAGCATCCAGACGGGCATTCAGTCCGTCAATGTCGTTTCGGATATCGTCTTCCTCGTTGCACGAAGCAAGTCCTGCCAAGGAACACATTCCGAGCATCAGTATAAACAGTTTTTTCATTGTCAGTTCGTTTTAAAGTTAGTTGCGTTGCGCGCCGTAATTCTTGTAGACGTCTGCAGGTGTAAACACACCGTCTTCTTTATTGAATACAGCACCCCTGTCTGCATTGAAGATGTCGTTCACGCCATCTATCGCTGCGTCAAAACCGGCAGTGCTTCCTTCAGGCAAAGTAGACGCTGCATTCTGGAATACATTGAAGTTGCTACTTCCTACCCTATATCCGTAATTATGTTCCTTCACAAGCGTCTGCACTTTATTGGAAGTATGCGTCTTTATCAGAAAAGCCGGATTGTTCTGCAACGCAAGGTAATAAAGGTTATTGCTTACAGTCGCTTTAGGAAGTTCATACGGGTAAACAATACCTCCCCTTGTATTGGAAAGTTTGGTTTTCCCGCTTTCCGATTCTACATCTATAAAGGTGTTCGATGTCAGAACCAGCTCGTCAATGCTGCGTCCCGTTCCGTAATGGAAAACGTTGAAGTCTTTCACATAATCAGTTGCGGTTGGTGTACCCGTATAATAAACCAGATTATTGTCGAACACGAGCTTCGTGCAATCCATGTTGTCAATCAGATACAACCCAACTCCTGCATCTGTTACCCGCACGTCCGAATCAGACATCTCAAAATATGCAAGAGTATGTTCCTCCATGTTAGCCTCTCCTTTTGCTTGGGTGAGCAGACCTTTGCTTGCTACGTTGGCGCCGTCCATCGCGCCCGGAATCAAGTCCATAGAACATTGATTGAACGCAACATTCACCGCCCCTTCTTTCTCCGAACTGAACGCATAATCCAAACCGCTTTGGACGTTTACGTTCTGAAGCGCCAATGTCCCCGTAAACTTCACCTGCTTGCTTGCATTCAAAGTGATGGAAGTGACCTCTTCCGAATTGGGAAGAATCACCAAGTTCTCGACAGATTCGTCTCCATCGTAGGTCAATGTAACGTCATTTGCAGACACGAAGTAAACTCCGGACTCGGAAATGCTGACATCTTCCGTGACTTCTACCGATTGCTCGCCGCCCAACCCGCTTTTTGTAAGCTCAAAGTTTCCGATGGTCAGGGCTTTGCCTTCTTCATACTCCGCCATGTTTCCGGTAGGCTCAACGACAGGAGTTCCTATCTTCACCCTAATCTTGTCCATAGCCCAATAGACACCTTTCTGCACGCTGACCGTCACATCCTCTTCGTTGCTGGCCGTTCCGGAGCGGCTGAGGGTTTCTGTCTGTTCGTCGGACATCGGAGAATAAATGGTGAGCGTATGCGTGCCGCTTGCATCGGCCTCATCCTTCTTGACCAGCACCGCACGCCATCCTTCCGGATAAGTGATTTGAGGATTGTCTCCCTCAATCGTCACGTTTACCTCCTTGCGCTGGTTATACTCGAACAACATATAGCCGCTCGCGTCGAACCCGCTTTTGCTGATGGCGCATGTCAAATCGGGAACAATCGGCAATCTGTATGTGTCGCCGGACTTCATCACCACCACAAGCTCGTTTCCATTCACCTCCGCCGACTCGAACAGCTGGTCGCCCAACGAAGCGTCTCCTGCATCGCCTCCCGGAACGTCTTTCCACTCGGATTCTTCACCGTAACGCACCTGCCACTTTCCGTCCTGCACGCGAAATTCGGGATATCCCTCTCCGTTCTTTCCATTCACTCCCACGGCAGACACATCGGTACGTTCACCGTTGATGCACCAGTATCCGTCTTCAACCGTTATCTCCGGCTCATTAATCGTTCCAGGCTGGCCGACGGTCAAGGTCAATGCCGTACCGTCGCTCAACGTGATGACATAAGTTCCGTTTTCAGTGCGTACACCGCTTATCGTCCTGTTCTGCGGATCAAGGATATAGCTCATCACCGCCACATTGTCATTAAGCATTTTCACCTGTTCTTCTATAAGCGCTACCCTCTCTCCGAGCGCGCTCACGTCGTCTTTCAAATCGTCATACTTGCTGCAGCTTCCTGCCATGAGCGACATGCAGACAAGAAATAAGTATTTGATATGTTTCATAATCCCGTAGGTTTTAAAGTTATTCAGTCACGTTGATTACAAACTCCTTGGTTTTCGACTCCGTGAAGTTATAGTTGGAGTTCTTCATCAGGAAGGTTGCCGTATAGGTGCCCACGCTCTCGTATGTATAGGTATAAGAGGCGATGTTTTGCGATATTTCCTTCACGAGCACGCCCTGGTCGGTCTCCCTGCATTCGGTCAGGTTGAGATAGTCCGACACGAGCCACGAATATTTCCATTCCTCTCCGCGCTGGGTGGCTCCTATCGTCATGCCGCCCGTGCCCGCGCCGCTCAGGTTCCACAAGCCCGGCGTACCCGTAGTTACCGAACCGTAACCGTCGCCCGCCACAAATACCTTTCCGGACATTTGGTCGGCAAACCCTTTCCTCCAATCCATGTTGAGCGGAGTGAAGCCGAAAGCTGCGGCATACGAGTTGGTGACACGCCCGTTTTTCCACACCGTTTCGATGCGCATGTTCGTAAAAGCGAACTGCGACTGCACGTTGGTCCAAGGTTTGCCCGTATCCGGATTGGTGACCATATCTTTCTTTCTGTCTTTATTCAGCACGATGGCCAGCGTCAACTTCCGTCCTATGAACTCTTTGACTGACACCGAACGGGTTACGCTCGAATTGACGTTTTGAGGCAAGTCCGTGCGCGGAACCAGCGTTTTCCATGCGGTGTTTTCAACCAATATCGAATCGGCTTCATAATCGCTCTTGCTCAGTCCGGGAAAAGCGGGAACCGTCACTTCTTCCGTCTCCGTATCGATTTCTTCCGCCAGATACAGGATGTCGAGCTGGTCTTTGCACGAAGCGGACGTGCCTCCGGTAGGAACCGCCACCGTGAACTTGAAATTGCATTCTTCCACGTCTTCCGGATTTATTTCCTGACGGTTGCGGTATTTGTACTGGTGCCCTATCTCCCCGCTGAAGAAAGTGATGTAATCCGGATTGCCTTCCAGCGCGAACGTAATCGGAGTGCCTTTTCTCACCGTAATCACATTGTTCTCATACTTCACCTGCTCGTCCGCCACCACCGACACTCCCGCATCGGAAAGGTCTTGCTGAAGGCTTTTGTCGCACGAAGCGAAAACCGTCGCCCCGGCCAACAGGATAAAACTATATGTCTTTATCGTTCTCATAATCTGTCGTAATTGATAATTTTTACATTTTGAAAGTCCGCATCCGCCCCGCTTTTCAACGGTGCAAAATGTCGGGGTGTTCCGGTTGAAACGGGCAGGCGTTCACATTCAAACGCCGCCCTCCGTCAAAAAAATGCGAACGTCCGTTTCATCACCATCCCGGATTGTTTTCCGTTATCAGCTTGTTTACAGACAACTCTATTTCCGGAATCGGGAAATATTGGTAAGATTCAGGCACGTTGAAAAACTCCGGAGCCACCGTCCGTCCGATGCTTCCCCAACCGTTCGCCTGGCCGCCTTGAGCCGAAGTCGCCTGTTCGTGCATTGCCTCCACGTAATCCCCCCAACGGATCAGGTCGCCCCGACGCAGGTACTCGAAGCAAAGCTCGCGGGCGCGTTCGTCTTTAATGGCATTACGGAAAGTTTGCTGCGAACCGTAATCCGCCGCGTCTTGCGATACTCCCGCGCGCCTGCGCACCTCGTTGTAGCAGGAACGCGCCAAATCGGTGGGACCTCCGTTCGCTTCGTTTTCCGCTTCCGCCACCATCAGCAGCACGTCGGCATAGCGCAGGATGGGGAAATTGATGGAAGTGAAGTTCTTCGGATGCTTGGCCACCGTCTCGTACTCGCGGCGGAACTTGCCGCAACCCGTGTCGTATGTCGGATTTGTGTTTACCGTCCGCCACACATCTCCCCGCTGGGTCTTGTCGCCGTTGAATTCCGTTCCTTCGTCTTCTCCGTCATAATCGAATGAACGTTCCTGATAAGTTGCACATCCTTCTATCTGGCCCGTCACCCACTTGTAGAGGTCTTCGCTGGTGAACGTTCGTCCCAATGTTCCTTTCGGCGAAACTTCGTCATCCTTTATCCTCCCCCGATATCCGAAAGGCATCAAGTTCCAGATAAAGCGCTCGTCTCTGATATTGCCCTCCGATTCAGGAGACTTCAAGTTGTATCCGTAAAGATTGTAAAGTTTCGGAGTGCATTGCAGGAAGTTGTAGGAATATCCGGGGTCTGCGCTTCCCGTTACCTCGGAATCCGACGAATAGTCGCTCCCGCTCGGCCCGAAGATGTTGCCGATACGCCCTTCCGAACGCACGCTTCCCGTGTAGTCGCCGGCAAACTCCACTTCCCAGATGCTCTCGTTGGCCGTAGTATTGTACTGGTCGGAACACATATCGATAAACACGTCCCAATAATTCTCGGCCAAGGAGTGCCCTTGGTTGTTCATCACCTTCTGTCCATATTCGGAAGCCAGACGGAAACGTTCCTGAGCTTCCGCCGGAGCCGGTTCGTTGTCGCGGAAATGCTCTCCTGCCCAGAACAGATAAACGCGGGCCAGGATGCCCCATGCCGCCGACTTGGACACATACCCCGGCAGGAAGCCCAAATCTCTTGCAGAAGGCAGACCTCCCGTTTCCTCATCGGCCACTTCAGCCATTTCCTTGACTATGAAAGCATAGATTTCGTTCTTGTCCGTGCGGGCGATGTCCTTGCCGCTCACGCTTCCGGTGGAGTAAGTGGATTCCAGCTTGAAGGGAACGTCTCCCCAATGCTGCACCAAATTGAAATAATAGAAAGCGCGGAGAAAGCGGGCTTCCGCCTTGTAACGGGCACGGAGGGCATCCGTCAAGTCCACGTCCTGCACGTTGTCAATCTGCTCCAAGAAAAAATTGGCCCGGTCGATGCCGTTATACAATGCAAGCCACAAGCCGCTTGTCGAACCGTCTCCGGTAGTGGCGTTGTTGCAGATAAGTCCGGTGGTGGAGATGCGGTTGGAGCCGCCTCCGTAGTAGGTCAGGTCATCGCCGGCCACTAAATTCATATAGGTGTTTCCGTAGAAAGAGCTGTTCGCCAACGTAGCGTAAACTCCCACGCGGGCCGTTTCCACCTCGGAAGCGTCGCGGAAATAGTTCTCCGGAACGGCCTTGTTGGGCTCTTTATCCAAGAAATCGCATGAAGAAAGGCCGTATGCCGCCAGGAAAGCCAAAAACATCATTCCAACTTTTGTCTTCATCATATTCTTATTCATTTAAATTCTGTTCAACATTCATTAAAAAGCAAGGTTAATGCCGAAATTCACGGCGATGGCGCGCGGATAAGCGGAATAGTCGATGCCCGGCGTCAATGCGCTGTTTCGGATAGACACTTCGGGGTCATAGCCCGAATATCCGGTAATCGTCCAAAGGTTCTGTGCAGCCACATACACGCGAAGCGTAGAAATCCCCGACCGGGCCAACAGCTTGTTCGGAAAAGTATATCCCAATGTCAGCGCTTTCAGACGAAGGAAAGAGCCGTCTTCGATGATGCGTGAAGAAATGACGCTGTTTGACGAAGAATTGGCCGTTGAAGGAATATCGCTGTCCGGGTTTTCCGGTGTCCAACGGTCGGCGTAGCTCGCAAACTGGTTCAGATTCTTGCTGTTGGTGCGTTCAAAGAACTGACGGTTGACGTTCATGATGTCATTCCCGTATGACCATTGGAAGAATACGCTCAGGTCGAATCCCTTGTACGTAAAATCGTTGGTGAAACCGCCTGTGTGTATCGGCCATCCCCGCCCTATCACGGTACGGTCGTTCGAGTCAATCACGCCGTCCTCGTTGATATCCTTATACTTGGGCATACCGGGCTGAGTGTTGTTTTCTCCTGAAAAGTGCGGTACGTCCGGACGCAAGGAATACGAATCGCCTGTCTTGTAGAAGTCATCGTATTTGTATGTTCCCTCATAGATATAGCCGTACATCATGCCCATCGGCTCGCCGATGCGGGCGATGAACGTCGACTGGCTGTTGTAGGTCTGGTCAAACCGGGCCGCTGTGAGCAAAGCATGTTGGTTCTCGGACAGTTCAAGCACCTTGTTCCGATTGAAAGCTATGTTGAAGTTGGTGCTCCACGTAAAGCCTCTTTTCTTCACATTCAGCGTGTTCAGCGTAAACTCAAGACCCGTGTTCTGCACTTTGCCGATATTCTTCATTGCCGAAGTGAAGCCTGTGGTATAAGGAAGCGTGGCATCAAGCAGAAGATCGCGGGTAGTTTTCTTGTACCAATCCACGGTTACGCCGATACGGTCGTCAAAGAAACCGAGGTCAACGCCTACGTTCCACTGTTCGGTCGTTTCCCATTTCAAGTCTCTGTTGGCGAGCGATGTCATGGAAATGCCCACACTGTTCACATTGCTCTCAAACGGATAAACCGTTCCCAATGTCTTCTGTATGTTCAGCAACGCATACGAAGCATATTCGCTCACGCGATTGTTGCCGGTAAGTCCCCAACTGGCACGCAATTTTCCGGAAGAGAAAAACGAAAGGTTTTCCATGAAATCTTCTTTCACAAAGTTCCAGGCAACCGAACCCGAAGGAAAATAGCCGTAACGGTTTCTCTTGTCAAATTTGGAAGAACCGTCGACACGGAAAGAAGCCGTAGCATAATATTTCGACTTGAAGTTATAGCGCAGGCTGGCCAGATAAGACATCATCGACCAGGAAGTCTTGTTCGAACTTGTAGTGCTCGGCAAACCTTCGCTCATCCCCGACATTCCCAAAGTCTCGTTGGGTATCTGCGTGTTCTTGAACGAATAAGACTCATAATCGGAGTTCTGGAGCGTGATGCCAAACATGGAGTTGAAATAATGCTTCTTGTCAATGTTCGTCTGATAAGTTAGCAAATTCTCGTTCAACCAAGTGATTCGTTGCGAGCGCGACACCGTAGAATTGACTTTATCCGTAGAATTGGGACCTCCATAACGAGTTTCGGAATTGTTGAACTGGTCGTTAGCTCTTGCATCGTAGGTAAATCCTCCGCGCACTTTCAGCTTCAATCCTTTTATAAACTCATATTCCACGAAACCGTTCAGCTGAAGGTTATTCGTATATCCCTTACGATATTCGTTCTGAAGCGACTTGATTGGATTATGCCTGTAATCGCTTGAAGCGTTCACGCTTTCATCGATAGGGCTTGTAAGCAAATATTCCAGCGGAGTGTCGGGCGGAGTGACCGGACGGTATCCCCACACACTGTAAAACAAGTTGTTCATACCGCTCGATTCGGCAAGCGAAGTAGAACTTCCCGTCTGAATGGCACGCGAGAAATTGCTCGTAATGCTTGCATTCAGCTTGCCGCGACGGATTATCGTATTCATGCGCACCTGAAAACGTTTGTAGTTTGAATTGAGAATCACGCCGTCCTGGTCGAAATAGGAAGCTGAAGCATTGTAACGCACTCCTTCCGAACCTCCCATCACGCTTACGTTATGGCTTTGCTGCCATGCAGTACGGAATATCATGTCCTGCCAATCATATTGAGGCACGTTCCGATAATCTTCCAACGTGTATTGCTTTCCGTTATACTCCATCAGATACTTCTTTCCCGCATCGCTGGGGTCTATCTCGTTCTGGAGCTTCACGAATTCATAAGCGTCCATCATGTCAAGCGTTCTTGACACGTGCTGGAAACCGAAACTTCCGTCATAACGGAACTGAGGTTTTCCTAACTTTCCTTTCTTGGTGGTAATGATAACGACACCGTTCGCACCGCGCGCACCATATATAGAAGTGGCAGAAGCATCCTTCAGAATGCTGATTGATTCAATGTCACTCGGATTGACCGTTCCGGCCACAGCAGGGTCTTCCACCGGGAAGCCGTCAACTACATACAACGGAGAGTTGTCCTGCGTCAACGAGTTGTTTCCTCGAATCACGATGTTCATCTGTCCTCCCGGCATACCCTCGCCGGAAGTCACGCTCACCCCTGCGATACGCCCGCCCAATGTCTGGTCGAAAGAAGAAGAAGGAGTCTTCATCAGGCTTTCCATATCCACAACACCGACAGAACCTGTCAAATCGGTCTTCTTCACATCCTGATAGCCCACCACGATTACTTCATCCAATTGCTCCGCATCTTCACGCAATACGATAGACATCGGCTTAGACACGTCCACTTGTTTTTGTACGGTCTTGTAACCGATGAAAGAAACAACAAGGACAGCTCTTTTGTTAGGAACAGTAAGCGAAAATTTTCCGTCCAAATCGCTCACCGTACCCTTCTTGGTGCCTTTAATCTGTACGCTTGCTCCCGGAATCGTTTCTCCCGACCGGTCTACAACCATACCTCTCACAAGCATTTGAGCCATGACTGCAGAACAAGAAAAGAACATCATCAGCAGCACAATGCCGATTCCTCTTTTCCAAAAAACGCTAATAGGTAACTTAATTTGCATATCATTTAAATTAAAGTTTATAATATTATTTTTTAAGGTCGTCTTTATATTGCCTCTCATAGATTAAATTTTAAATTTTGCAATGCAACAAATATAGCGTCGTCTTGCAGCAAACTCTTTTAGATGCGTATTCAATAATTGTAATTTTGTCCAAAAAACCAGTTTAACACATCTGTAGCCAAACTTTCACGGATACAAAAAAGGCCGCCTCATTCTTTTCTGAGACAGCCTTATGCGCATTCAAAGCATTTTCAATAAGAAACGCTTACCGGAACGCCTGACCTTTCAACTAACTTCGCTATTCTGTCAAGCTCTTCATGAGTCGCTTTCAACAAAAAGCGGTCGGGAGTTTCCCGGTCAATCGTGTAAATCATCACTTGGCGGGGAGCGATTCGCTTCACGGCATCTAACCAAGGCAACACATACTTGTCGGATGTATTGTCTACATCCTCCCCTTCGTCTGTTTTCCCTTTCAAAAACATAGTTTGTATAATCAAGTTTCCTTTGAACGCCTGCATCCCTTCTATAATCTCGTCCAAATCATAATGTCCGGCAGGACGGTCTACTTTCCGGATATAGTCGATATCCGCCGTATCGAGCTTGAGAATATTGTTGTCCACCTTATTCAATGCGGCAAACACTTCCGGCTTGCGGATAAACGTGGAATTGCTCAACACGCTGACCTTGGCGTTCGGAAAGTATTTGTCGCGCAAAGCCAACGTGTCTTCTATGATTTCAGGGAAATGAGGGTTTGCCGTAGGCTCTCCGTTTCCGGCAAAAGTAAGCACATCCGGGACAGGGCCGTTTTGCTTCATGTCCATCAAACGGGCTTCAAGCGCTTCGCGCACCGCTTCGCGGGTCTGCACTTTCAGTTTGGGGCGATGCGCGCCGTTATAACCGCACTCGCAATAGATGCAATCGAACGTACAGAACTTCCCGTCGGCCGGAAGCAGATTGATACCTAACGACACTCCCAACCTCCGGCTATGGACGGGACCGAATATGGGAGCCGAATAAATAACTGTTGACATAGGCTGATTCATTATTGTTGCTCCGCAAAAATACACATTATTCACCATTTCCATCTTATCTGCATCTGCAAATCATATTTCCGGTTGCCTTGTATTTCTTCCGCATCTGAACCTATCCGATTTCTGTCGCGGTAATGCGTCCATCCCCATTTGGCTTGAATTGTCAACCGCTTTTTCCACCGCCAGTTCACATTTACGGCCATCCTGTTACCTTTCCCGTAAAAGGACATCATAGAAAAGGCATAAAGCAACCCCGGTTCGTACAGATAAACTCGCGAAGCATAATCGTCGGTATGAAACCAAGAGGCCGTAAACGAACCGCGCAACGGAAAACGTTCCGTTCCCAACTTGACCGTTGTGCTGCCTACGTATCCGTTCGAAGGGCTTTGTTTCCAATAAGACGAACGGATATACTCTGCCGTTCCTTTCAAACTTATCCATTCATTGCATGTATATGTTGCCTGAACGCGAAGCCGCTGGCGAATATTGGGCAACACAAACTTCATGTTTTCTCCCGAACTGAAGTTCTTTGCCTTGTTCTTGTAGCTGTATTTTATCAACACATCCAGTGAATTGGAATGTGAATAGCTCAACTGCACCACTCCTTCCATCCCTATTGTCTTGTCCTTGTCCACCTGATAACGATACCAAGGGAAATAGAAAAAATCCATATATGCCAACAGCTTGCATTTCGACAACGCGCTCGATTCCAAACCGATATAAAAACCAAGTTCGTTTTGCGTGCGGGAGTTTTCACCGAATCCGTTTGCATACAAACTCTGGTAACGCTTGTCGTAATATCTGTTCATAACTGTCAGAGAAGTATTAACAGACGGTGAATAGCTCACCGAATGAAGCATGGCCAATGCCCCCGATTTGTCGAAAGCCACCTCGCCTGACAGAATCGTTTTCTTCAGAAAGAACTTGTAGTTTGCCCCTATATTGAAAAAATCCTTCCCTCGCGGGTAATACCTGTTGTACGTGCGCAGGTCAGGATTCAACACTTTGTTGAAAACATTATAAACAGCAGTTACTCCATACTCGGCATATTTCCCGTTATAAGCCAAATCACAGCCAACCAGATGATTGCTGACTGTATTCTTCTTTTCCATATCTTTATGAAGCCGATGATAGCCGTCCGTTTTCAACGTCCTTATAAACGAGTTTTCCACATTCGCGTCTTGATTGCGGAAAGAATAAAACGCGGACAAGCACCAGCGTTTCTTCAATTCCCAGGTTGCTCCTATTCCCTGAAGATAGTCCGCTTCATTGGTGGAAGTGTATTTGGAAAGTCCCTTCCCCCGCCTGTTTGCCGGAGAAGAAGACAGCTTTCCCATCGAAAACCCCATATTCATTACGAGCCCGTAGCCGAAGCCGGCACGATAGTTTCCCAAAACCAATGCCTTCATCCTGCCTATGTCTTTCAGAAGCAGACTGGCCGAATAGAAATCGTATCCCTTCCGGTTATGCTTGCGGAAGAAAGGCTCTCCTGCATCCTTTTCGGCGGAAAACCCGAAGAATATCCTCTCTTTATAGCGGAACTTATAGCGGACATTGTGATAAAACGGGTCGCCCAAATACCGCTTGTTCGGACTTTCGCGGAGCGTTTCTTCGGGATAGTCCGCATAACCGGCCTTCTTGTTCAGCGGAATGTCAATGCGGGCCGTCAGCTCTTGCCTGCCGTATTTCCACACGTCTCGAAAAGCAATGCGCTCGTCTTCGCTTTCCGAAGGGCCTATATAGATGAAATCTTCCAAGAAACGCCGTGTCTGCACGTCCATCCCTTCCACGCCGAGCAGCTCGTTTTTCGTGAGCATCGGCCCGTATTTATAAAGATAATACAGAATGTTCTCAATCATTTTGTCGGAAAGGAAGGGCAATTGCTCCAGCTGTTCTTTCGTGGCGGAATTGATGTTGAGAGGGTGTTCGGCCAACTCGCTCAGTTCTTCATGCCAGTCTTGCATGACGGCAAGCGACTCTTCGTCGTCTGTCTGCTCCAACCATTCCATCCAGGCCGATTGGGCATAGAGATTTGAACAGATGCAACAACTTAATAGACAGATAATACAACAGTTTTTCAACATAGAAATAAACAGGGTTAACAACACGCATAAATACGTTAACGGAAACGGATATTCAGATTATTATTTTTACTTTTGCCAACATGAAACTATGGATATACATAACATTCATTCTGCTGATAGGTTTCGCCTCCAATTCCGGCGGACAGGAACCGCTTCATACCTCAATCAGAGGATATAAAGTTCCGGCCATCGTCCGCAACGGGGACACTATACCTCATATAACGCTCAGACTCGTTTACGTCTACCCGAAATTAAGGTTTAAAAACAAAAGACAAGAAAGATATTACTACAAGCTGGTCAGAGACGTGAAGAAAACGCTTCCTATCGCCAAAGAAATACGGAATGTGGTAATCGAGACATACGAATTTTTAGAAACGCTTCCTGACGATGAAGCCAAACAGAGGCATATAAAAGCTGTAGAGAAGGGATTGAAGAAACAATACACCCCACGGATGAAAAAGCTGACGTTTTCGCAGGGAAAACTGTTGATAAAGCTGGTAGACCGGGAGTGCAACCAATCTTCCTTCCGTTTGGTGCGCGCCTTTATGGGACCGTTCAAGGCAGGATTCTACCAGACGTTCGCCGCCTTATTCGGCGCCAGCCTGAAAAAAGAATACCATCCTGAAGACGAAGACAGGATGATTGAAAGGGTAGCTACTCTTGTAGAAAACGGGCAACTTTAACCGCTGATTTCCAACACGCTGCAAAGCCGCGAAAAAAAGCGGCCAACTTCGCCAAGACAAGCGGCCAAGTTTTCCGGGATGAACGCCCAGGTTTCCGAAGAAAAGCGGTCAGGTTTTTCAACCGACATATCAACAAACGTTGTTAACAACGGAGAACTTTCCTCATCTTGTCGGCAAACTCCCACAACACAATCCCCGCCGTAACCGACACGTTCAGCGAATGCTTGGTACCGTATTGAGGAATTTCAATGCACCCGTCGCACATATCCACCACCTCCTGCTTCACGCCTTTCACCTCGTTTCCCAACACTACGGCGTATTTTTTCCCCGGTTCCGGACAATATTCGTCGAGCATCGTGCTTCCTGCACACTGCTCTACGGCCAAAACGGTGTATCCCGCCGCATGAAGTTCTTCTACAGCCTCTTGCGTGGTCTTGCAGTATTTCCAGTCTACGGTCAGTTCCGCCCCAAGAGCCGTCTTGTGCATTTCCGGATGGGGAGGCGTAGCCGTAATTCCGCAAAGGTATATCCTGTTTATCAGGAACGCGTCGGAGGTGCGGAACACAGCCCCGATGTTGTGCAGACTTCTCACTTCGTCGAGCACCACGGCCAACGGCAACTTGTCGGCTTCCTTGAACTCGTCCGCCGTCAGGCGGTTCATTTCCGTTATTTTCAGTTTCCTCAATCCAGACATGGCTTTTCTTCTTTATTGACGGGCAAAGATACGAACTATATTCATAACCCTGTTGAAAACGGCGGAAAACGTGTAAATATCCGAAGCAAAGAAAATGAAAAGATTTCCTTGCAAAATCCGCACGAATCCTTATACTCGCCCCGAAACCAACAATGCAAAAAAAGAACCCGTTTTTTGCATCCGTAATTTAAACACATTCTTATCCGCTTTTAAAGGGATGATAAACGAAAAGTTTTTAACTTTGCCGAAAATAAACAGCTTGTTAATTTCCGGCGCAATGAAAACAATATCAACGGATAACCATGTGGACGGACAACTCATATCTCCCAGCTCCGTATCAATAACGTAAAAAGCAAACGAAGCGGAAAGATTTTTCAAACACAATTAACCGGCTATTATCAGTATCATACATTCTTTTTAGAAAGAAGAAAAAATAATAAGAATATAATGAATAAAGAGAATTGGTTGAAAAAGGGGTATGTCGATGAACCCGTCGGCGAGGGCATCGACTTGAAGAAGGAAATAAGGAACCTCTGCAAAGAAAAGAACGCCGTTATCCTGGGCCACTTCTATCAGGCCGACGAAATACAGGAGATAGCAGACTTCATCGGAGACAGCCTGGCGCTTGCGCAATGGGCCGCAAAGACTCCGGCTGAGATTATCGTGATGTGCGGAGTGCATTTCATGGGCGAGACGGCTAAAATCCTTTGTCCGGACAAGAAAGTGCTCATTCCGGACATGAACGCCGGATGTTCCTTGGCGGACAGTTGTCCGGCTGATGCGTTTGCCCGCTTCGTAGCTGCGCATCCGGGGTATAAAGTGATTTCGTATGTGAACACCAGTGCGGCGGTAAAAGCCGTAACCGATGTGGTGGTGACTTCTACCAATGCCCGCCAGATTGTTGAGAGCTTCCCGAAAGACCAGAAGCTCATCTTCGGTCCGGACAAGAATTTAGGAAGCTATATCAACGCGATAACGGGGCGCAACATGTTGCTTTGGGACGGAGCCTGCCACGTGCATGAGAAGTTTTCCGTGTCGAATATTCTGGAGCTGAAAAAACAATATCCGGAAGCGCAGGTGCTCGTGCATCCCGAATGCAAGGGAGCGGTTGCCGAGCTGGCCGACAAAGTGGCGTCTACGGCCGGCTTGCTGAAGTTTGCTATGGAAAGCGACAAGAAGGATTTTATCGTAGCCACCGAAAGCGGCATCCTGTATGAGATGAACAAGAAATGTCCCGGCAAACGCTTCATTCCGGCGCCTCCCGAAGACAGCTCCCATTCATGCAACGAATGCAATTTCATGCGCCTCAACACGCTTGAAAAGCTGTACAATACGTTGAAGTTCGAGTGGCCTGAAGTGAAGGTAGAACCGTCTGTGGCGGAAAAGGCCGTCAAGCCGATAGAGCGGATGCTTGAAATCTCATCGAAGCTGGGTTTGTAGTCAAACCTGTTAATGGGGCTTAACTGAGAATATCCACTTATTAAAACACGTTATAAAACAAGCATTTTTTGCCTTAAAGTTTGGAGAAAGGCAGAAAGTCCGTATCTTTGCAATGTGTTTTTCATAGTATTAGATTTAAGGTTAACAAAGGTTGGAGTACAGCGGTACTCCTTTTTTTATGTCCGTGCGCTTTCAAGAGAGCAAACACAGGCATTGGATTTCAATATATTATGAATATTCTGAAAAAAATATCGTGAAATGTATTGCAGGATTGAAAAATAGTTGTACCTTTGCAACCGCAATCGAGAGAGAAAGCAACGAAACAAAGACTTTATGGTGCGTTAGTTCAGTTGGTTAGAATACATGCCTGTCACGCATGGGGTCACGGGTTCGAGTCCCGTACGCACCGCAATAAACATTGAAAATCAATGTTTTACAAAATAAACACCCGATTTTTCACCCAAGAATGTAAAGTCGGGCGTTTCTGTTAATGATTTATCCTTTCTGCTTCATTCACCTTCTCTTGAAGGCTAAATTTTGATTGTCCATTTCGATTCTTATTTTTTATATCTATTTGAATGTTATAATTCAGGAAAATGATTGACCCATCTTTTTGATGAAGCTCCCCATTTGAAGCCTCTATCCCATATTATATGCTTTAGCCAGTCACATAACATCCAGCAAAAGCCACACAGCATATCCAATGGCTACCAAGCAAAAGACACCAATGCTATTGGAAAAAATATTGCTGAAAGAAATTTTATGATACTATTGAGAAAATATGAAATCCATCCTTCTAATATAAATGGAATTTGTAAAATTGATAGGCTTACTGTAAGTAGCATCCTTACAATTTTACCCAAACCTGCAGGTTCCAAATCCTTTATATACTTTTCCCCCCTTTCATCTATTTGAAAATAATCCCAAGCATCGTAATCATAGTATTCATATCCATCTACATACCCACTATAGTGTAGGCTGCCGTATTTTCTTAGCTCATTATTAAAATTTTCAGACGGTGGAATATTGTCAGCAAAATCCTAAATAATACATACATGGATTATAATATGCTTTTCCATTATGCTCGATTGCATAACGAATAGCTTTATCTAAACTTTTTCCTTCCATATTATCAATAATACGTTCTTTATGATTTTTAATCAGTGATTCTTGCTTTCTTTCAACAATGCAACAAATAATAATATAGCTACAATAACATCTACTATATTCCAAAGACCTTTTCCTAATGTAATCTTAAAAAACGGTTGGAACAGTAAAGCTAAACTACCCCATAATAGCGTATTAGTATTCTCTTGCTTATTGTAGTAATGATATGCCATTGCAGCAAAAACGATTGTAGATAAATACCTTATTAAAATAAAGTATCCATAAGGCATTGGCAGCAAACATAGCAATAGTGCTATAATTAAAGCTATTTGTATGTTTTTCATATAAACCGTGTATTAAGACTGAAATACGATTCCTAAAATTAAAGAAATTATGGCTATTAAAAGAGATGTAAAAGCATCCTGACCAAGCCCTTTACCACTTGCCATTCTAACCAAATAAAATTTAGTTATTATTGGTCCTAAGATAATAGCAATAAAAATATTTATCAAAAATATCCAATACTATTCAATATCAAAAATGAGGCATTCAGGTATTACGGCTAAAACAAATCCACTTATGTACGGAATAGAGGATAATAGTGGAGAGTACATGTATCCAGGATAGTCTATTGAATCTCCGTTTTTTAATGCAGCATGACATCCGAATACAGAAATGAAACAAATAATTGAAATGATAAAACAAATAGTAGAAAACATAGAACGACACTGTCCAAAATTTTGTGTAAATGGAAACAGGATTCAGTTATAAGTTCATTCTTATATCTGGATTCTGTTTT
>CALUGI010000021.1 GCA_944320135.1 uncultured Phocaeicola sp.
TACCGCTACCACACCTTCGCCTCCGACGCGATGCGCCGCAAGTTCCGCGCCCTGATGCTGCTCTGCGCCGTCCTCCGGGGCGACCCCTCCGGTGTTTCCGAGCTGTCGGAAAAGGCGAAGGATGAGCTGGCGGGCATCGAAGAACGCCCCAAGAGCAAGATGAGCGTGTCGGTGCGCGCATTCCTGCTGGCCGCGCTCTATATCGCCACCCGCGAGGAAACGTACCGCCAAGAAGCGATGGAGTATTTCCGTGCGCAGGGGAAGATGTCGGAAGCGCAGAAGGTTCTGGTGGGGGTGATGGAAGCAAACATATAAACTAATAATTATACCAACCGCAAAGTTTTCCGAAATTGCTGCTTTCGCAACTTTTCATCGGCTTTCTGAAAAGCAATGCGGTTGGATTTTAAATAATTTCACTTACAAAACTTCAGACATAAAAGCACTCAATCAAAAATTATCATATCAATAATGATTGATTCAAGCAGAAATAGTCGAATAGTAAAAAACTCCCTACTACTTTATATCCGTACCATCTTCGCACTTCTTATAAACCTCTACACTTCTAGAGCTATATTAAGCATTTTAGGAGTAATTGATTATGGAGTTTATAACGTAGTTGGAGGTGTTATTGTCATGCTGGGTTTTTTAACGTATTCTTTGAGTAGTTCTTCATCCCGGTTCATCACTTTTAATTTAGGAATCGGTGATATGAATCTAATGAAGAAAACATTCGGAAACATCTTAAGCATCCAAATCCTTATGGTTATCGCAATTGTCATCATATCGGAAACCTTTGGATTGTGGTTTGTCTCAACTCAATTACAAATACCAACTGAAAGACAATATGCCGCCCTTTGGGTGTACCAATGCGCCATTCTATCTTCAGCTGTAGGACTCGTTTCTGTTCCCTACAATGCAGCTATTATAGCCCATGAAAAAATGTCCGCATTTGCTTACATATCAATTATTGATGTAACGCTCAAATTAGGCATTGTCTACCTGCTTCTCATCATCCCTTATGACAGGCTTATTACCTATTCTTTTCTATATTTAGGCATTCAATTATTCAACTGTTTTCTGCAAGGTATATACTGTACACACCATTTTGAAGATACCAAAACTCGAATGGCGTATGACCGAAAAGTATTCAAAGAAATCTTTTCTTTTGCCGGTTGGACATTAGGCAGTAATATTGCCGCTATGGGATTTACGCAAGGGCTAAACATGTTATTGAACATATTCTTTGGTCCTGCTGTAAATGCAGCAAGAGGGATTGCTGTTCAAGTACAAAATGCATGTCAACAATTTTGCAGCAATTTTCAAATGGCACTCAACCCACAACTTGTTAAAAGCTACGCACAAGGAGATTTAGAATACATGCATAAACTTCTGATTAAAAGTTCCAAATTTTCTTTCTACATCCTGTTTATCATTACAATGCCTCTTATATTTGAAACCGAATTCGTGTTAAAATTATGGCTCGGCACCGTTCCCGACCATACTGTAGCATTCGTGAGACTAATGCTTATTTTATCCTTGCTATACACATTGTCCAATCCTATCGTTACTTCCGTACAAGCAACAGGCACCATCAAAAAGTTTAAAATTTGCGAATCACTGCTACTACTGACTATCGTTCCTATCTCTTATGTGCTTTTAAAGTTCTTCAATGCAGTGCCAGAATCCGTGTTTATTGTACATGCTACGATAGAAGGGATTACTTTATGCGTTCGTTTGAAAATTGCATTGCCCATGATAAAAATGAACAAAAGCACTTATTTAAAGACAGTTATAAGCCGCATATCCATTGTCTCTACCCTATCATTCATTATCCCTTACATAGTTTACAAACACATTCCATCTGGGGTTTTCTCTTTTTTCATCATCTGTTTAATCTGCCTTACATGCACTGCACTGCTTATCTACACATTAGGCATAACAAACTCAGAAAGAAACTTTATTCGCTCTAAAATAAATATAGTAAAAAGAAAGCTATTCTTGTCCACTAAGTCATTATCAGAACATTGAGATATTTTAGAAAAGACAAAACATAAAAACATATCCAACATAAAACCGGCAAAAGAGACGGCGTTTAAAAAGAAAAACGTAAATTTGCGAGTAAACTCAAACGACGGACAATATGAATGACATCTACCTCAAATCCATTCATGTGAATCGGCTTCACCACTTGCAGGACTTCGACATCTGCGTATGCGACACGGAAACCGGATTCAAACACCTGATGCTTACCGGCCCGAACGGAACAGGAAAGACGCTGCTGCTGACGGCTCTCATGAAACATTTGGAGAAGATATCGCGCGACACGTACCTGAACTTTTTGAAATACAAGGATTTCATAACCTCCAGCCAAAAGCAATTGGAACAAGCCCAGGCCAGCGGCAATGCGCAAGGGACAATAACTGCACAGAACAGCGTCGAGCATTGGCAAAAGGCGTTTGACGACCTGCACGGGGAGGTGGAAGCGTCCGTCTCCGGCATCGAGAAACTTCCTTCCGCCATTGCAAGCAAGAAATTCATCATCGCCTATTACGGCGACCGGCGCCGTTCGGAGTTCAAGGAGGTCAGGAACCCGGAAAAACCGGACTTGGAGTATAAAGACATCAGGACGAACAAAGTCAGCGAGTTTATCAAATTCTTGGTACACTTGAAAGTGCAACGTGCCTTAGCGGAAGGAGAAAATGCAAAAAGCGACGCTCAAGAAATAGAAAAATGGTTTGACAACCTCGAAAGCATCCTGCGCCGCATCTTCGAGGACGAAGGTTTGCGTCTGGAATTTGAGTACAAAACCTATTCATTCTACATCCATTCATTAGGCAAGAAGTTCAAGTTTACAGAACTCTCCGCAGGATACTCCGCCGCACTCGACATCGTGGCAGACTTGATTCTGAAGATGCAGGAAAAAGACCGCCTGACCGGAACGTTCGACATTCCGGGAATCGTGATGATTGACGAAATAGAAACCCACCTCCACCTGAAGATGCAACGCGAAATTCTCCCGCTGCTGACCACGTTGTTCCCCAACATTCAGCTGATAGTCACCACGCACTCTCCTTTCGTGCTCAGCTCTTTAGAAAACGCGGTGGCATACGACTTGGAACACCGCGAAGAAATAAGCGACCTCACATCCTATTCATACGACGCGCTTGCAGAAGGTTATTTTGGCGTAGAAGCCGGTTCGAGCAAACTGTATCGTGACATTGCACGCTTGGAAGCGCTTTCCGCCCAAAACGACTTGTCCGTCAATGAAAAGGACGAACTGAAAAAACTCTTCGCCGACTTCAAAAGCATTCCGGATACAATTGCGCCAATCGTGAAAGGCCGCTATTATGCCGCCGTTGCCCGGATGCCTCACGATTTATTGGAGAGCTTATGATACAAGTGTACAAGAGAAAGAAAGCCCCGGAGGAACTGGCCTCCAAAGGCTACAAATGCGATGAGGTGAAAGAAGCCATCTTAAAAGACCAGCACGACAAATGTTATCTGTGCGAGAGGAAGATGACGACAGACTACCAGGTGGAGCATCTTGCTTCGCAAAAGCATTATGCGAACCTGACAGACGAATGGAACAATCTCTTCATGGCCTGCAATTACTGCAACGACCGCAAAAAGCATTATTACGACGACCTTCCGTCGCCTGCGTCCTTGCCTTTCGAAGAGTTGATACTCCACACTGTGGACGAGGAAAAGCAAAAGCGTCGTTCTCCAACCAAAAAGCCAATGATGAACGCCTGAAAAGGACAGCGCAACTATTGGAAAAACTTTATAACGGGAAAGGAAACATCCGCAACCTGATGGAAAAACGTTTCTGGGACGTGTTCCATGACCTCTATCTTGACTACATGCGGCATATCAACGATTACTTGCAGCACCCGACCGACGACAACAAACGGCTCATAGAAAACGATTTGAATGTCAGCCAGCCGATTCTTGCCTTTAAATATGCGGTAATCAAAAGGAACAGCACGCTTTGGGCGGCGTTTGCCCCGCTGTGCAAATGGAACAAGGACTGAACCTGAAACTTTATCCCGCGCCATAGTTTAGCATCTCCACATCAACAAAATAAATACTGCGAACAGACACACCAATCTGTGCCTGCTCTGCGGTGTGCTGTCTCACAAACGGAAGATAGTATCGCAAACATATCAAAAACGCCACATGACAGATAACAAAGTATTGAATATCAACAAATTAACTGGGGGGGGTAAAATACTCATCGTCTCTTGCCATCCTACCCACCCGACTGATGCCGGGAACCGGGCAGCCATCATGTCACAAGTTACATTGCTTGAGCGCATGGGTTGCGACGTGCATTTCCTGTTTGCGGACATGTCGCTCAGAAAAAACGCTTACAATGAACTGAAAGCATACTGGAAAGACAAGCTGCACATCTTCAATATGAATCCTTTGGCCAAGGCGTATCGGGCAGCAATGGACAAAGTCCGCACCAATTTGTGCGGGGGATACTGGAAAGCCGACGACCATTACCCTTGGGGAATCGCCAAATATATAAACGAAATGAACCGGAAAGAGCAGTTCGACGCTTGTATCGTACATTATTACAGATTGTCGCGGCTCATACCCGAAATCAACATCCCGCGCAAGGCCATCTTTACCCATGATGTATTCTCGTATAAAGACATCCGCACGGGAGCACCGTTTTATGAAACGCTGAACGCCCATGAGGAAGCCAAAGCCCTCCAGCGATGCCCGAACATCTTTGCCATACAGCAGAACGAGGCTGTCTACTACAGCTACCTGTCGCCCAAAAGCGTCATAAGGACGGTTTACAGTCCATACGACATCCACGAACCGACAACCGGCGACAACAAAAACATCCTGTTCTTAGCAAGCAGAATGAGCTTCAACGTAACCGGGATACAATGGTTTCTGGACCACGTGTGGCCCGTTCTGAACAAAAAAGACCCCGGCATGAGACTGCTCGTCGGAGGAAGCGTTTGCGAAAAAATCAGGTGCGGATACAATAACGTGTCGCTGCTCGGCAAGATAGCAGACTTGGACGATTTCTATGCGCAAGGAAACATCGTAATCAACCCGGTGCATCAAGGAACGGGACTGAAGATAAAAACGTTCGAAGCGCTGTCTTACGGAAAAGCGACCGTCGTCCATCCGCACAGCATGGCCGGGATATACCACGAAAGCCAAGTGCCTCTGCTTTGCGCTTCCTCGCCGGAAGAATGGGCCGAAACGATACTCGACTTGACAAACGACCCTCAAAAAACAGCGGAACTCGGCAAAAGAAGCATCGATTATATCAACGGAATGAACCGATTCATCCAAGAACAGTACAAAAATTTCCTTACATAAAAAACAAACCGCTATGACTGCAACCGCCGACAACAGAGGAAGAATCCTCTACATCGACCTCATCAAATGTTTCGCGATATTCTTCGTGCTATGGGGGCACGCCATCACGCAACTGATGGACCATCCGTTGGAATCAGACCGGGTGTATATCGCGATATACGCTTTCCACATGCCGCTGTTCATGACGGTCAGCGGATTCTTCGCCGGAGCGTCCATGCACATGAAGCCGGTTCCGCTGGCCGTAAAGAAAGCCAAGCAGCTTATCATCCCGGCATTGGCTTTCGGCGTGCTGTGGTACGCCCACGATGCAGCCGTCGGGCGCAGGGAGCTCTCGCTGAAAGCGTTCCTATATCTGGAGGCCGAATGCTTCTGGTTTCTGAAATGCCTCTTTTTCGCCTACATCATCCTATGGATTGTCAACAAGACGGGAAGATTCAAACCTGCGGCGATGCTGGCCGCCTGCATAGGGTTCGCCCTGCTGCAAGTGTGCAACGTTTCTTTCTTCAAGATGGGGACGATGCTGCCGTTCTTCTTCCTTGGCGTCTTGATTAAAGACAAATTAGAATGGATATGCAAGAGAAAAGAAATTGTCGGGCTGTGCTCGCTGGCACTGTTTGCGGCAGGACTTCCCGGCTTTCAGCTCGACTATATATTTTCTGCAAAGTTCTTCCACGAACCGTCGCTTCCGGCATTAGGGCATTACGCATATTGCCTGATGATGGGAGCGGCGGGCAGCATGAGCATTATCTGCATATCCGCTTGGATAAGTGAAAAAATCTTAACGGGGGGGGGTAAATTCCTCTATCACATCGGACAAAACACCTTGGGGATATACCTCGTCCAGAAAATTCTGCTGGAACTGCTGCTCCCGCATGTGCTGAAAGTAGACATGAACCTCTGGGCTTTCGACCTGCTCTTTACGCCAACCGTGTCCGTCGCCATGCTGATTGTCTGCCAAGGGGTCACTCTGCTTCTCGACAAGAACCGGATTACAAGACAAATATTTTTAGGGAAATACGCAAGGCCGAAAAACGCCGCTTGAAGCCCGCCCGACAAAAGAAAAAACGCCTGCACGCTGCGGGACAAATGCCGCCGCGCTTTCCCGACAGACATTTCAAAGACTTTTTGACTTATGAACGTATGTTTTTACACACAGCAGGACATCACCCCCTATACCGGAGGCATAGGAAGAATCACATCGGTACTGACTGAATATTTCAGGAAGAACTTCCATTGGAAAGTATATTCGCTTTATGCGGAGTTTTCGCCTGAAAAATACGACAAGACCGAGACCGACGGGCAACTGCAAGGCCGGCTCCACGACCGATACGGCATGAGAAGGGGCATAAAAGCCAACACGAAAAAAGCGGCTCTGTTCATCAAAGAGCACAATGTGAACGTCGTAATCGTGCAAACGTCATTGGACGTAGTGAAGAAACTCCGCCGGGCGACACAACGGATAGGATACGACGTAAGAATTATCGGCGCACTGCACTTCCTGCCGGGCAGCGACATCTGGGCAAGACCGATACCGATGCACAAAACTCTCATCACCGCCCTCACCAGACGGGCTTACAGGAATGCTTACAGATTCGGCGACAAAACGGTTCTGCTCTCGCCGCAATACATCGGCTTGTACAAGGAATTTGCAGGAATCGCAGACAACGACAAATTTGCAGCCATTCCCAATGCCCTTTCCTTTTCAGAAACATACGATGCAGAAAGCATAAATCTGAAAAAAGACATCGCCTTAGTTGTGGGAAGAATGTCGGAAAAAGAAAAACGCATATCGCTCATTCTGGACATTTGGGGCGAATATGAAAGACAATGCCCGCAATCGGGATGGCAATTGTGCATAGTGGGAGACGGAAAAGACTTGGACGGATACAAACAAAGAGCCAAGTCGCTGAAGCTGAAGAACTGCACGTTCACGGGAAGCCGCAACCCCGTTCCGTTCTACAAAGACGCGAAACTGTTTTTGATGACCTCGAACTTCGAGGGATTTCCCATGACGCTTATCGAAGCCCAGCAGTTCGGAGCCGTACCGATAGCCATAAACACGTTTGCAGCCCTCACCGATGTCGTCACCGACGGACGGAACGGCATCATCGTGCCCAAAGACGATGCCGAAGGGTTCCTGAAAAGCATGACAGACCTGATGGACAATCCGGAAAGACTTCGGGAGATGGCAGCAAACGCCATATCCGACTGCCGGAGATTCTCGCAGCAGAACGTCTGCAAAAAATGGAAAGAACTTATAGAAAACATAGCAGGATGAAAAAAACCGCACTCGTCACGTGCTATTTCCAGCACAACTACGGAAGCCAGCTGCAAGCCTTGGCCACACAAATGATGCTCGACAAATTGGGCGTGGAGAACGAAACCGTCAGAATAGACGGGCTGAAACGGGAAATAAACAGGGCGAAATACAAATATTTCCTGAGCAAGGCGTTCGACAAGAACACCGTTATGGACAAAATGGCTGCCATAAAGAAGGCAATCGCCAAGCGAACCAACCGGAAATATGCGGAGAATCTGGCTGCAAGAGACCGCATTTTCTCCCGATTCGCCGAAACCCGGTTCAGACTTTCGCCCATGTACCGTTCTAAAGCGGAGTTGGGACAGCACGCACGCGACTATGCCGCATTCATCGTGGGGAGCGACCAGCTGTGGCTTCCGTCCAACATCGCAGCCGACTACTACACGCTCAACTTCGTTCCCGACGGCGTGACCAAGATAGCTTACGCCACCAGCTTCGGAGTCAGCTCACTGCCCCGGAAACAGGCGGACATGGCACGGAAATTCCTCAATAGGTTCGACAGCATCTTCGTAAGAGAAACTTCCGGACAACGGCTCATAAAGAAACTGACCGGCAGAGACGTTCCCTTAGTCTGCGACCCTACCCTGCTCTTTACAGCCGAAGAATGGAACAGACAGGCCACACCGAAAAGGCTCGTGGCGGACAACTACATATTATGCTACTACTTGGGAAACAATCCCGCCCACAGAGCATTCGCCAAACGCCTGTCGCAAAAGACAAACTGCAAGATCGTGCAGCTGCCGAACCTCGACGAATACATCAAAAGCGACGAAGGCTTTGCCGACTATCCGCTTTACGAGGTTTCGCCCTTGGACTTCATCGCCTTGATACGCGACGCTAAATACGTCCTGACTGACTCGTTTCATTGCACAGTCTTCTCCGCCCTTTTCTCGAAAGACTTTTACGTTTTCAGACGATACGGTGCAGACAGCGCAGTGTCTACCAACTCGCGCATCTATTCACTGCTCGACACGTTCGACACCCCCGGACGCCTGCTGACAGGCAGCGAGGATGCAGCAGAATGCCTGCAAGCGAAAATCGACTTTACAGCCGTACACAAACGTATCAACCGACTGAGGGAAGCATCTGCAACCGCCCTGAAACAGGCGCTCCGCTCGCAACATCCTTGACATGACACGCAATCCTAATTTAGATTTCGCCAAGGCGATAGCCTGCATAGGCGTCGTCATCATCCATTGTTCCTTTCCGGGTATGGCAGGCAAGTTCGCCGTGTATCTCTTCAAATTTGCCATACCTGTGTTCTTCATGATTTCAGGTTTTTTTCTTTTCCGACCGGATGCGCCGACAAACGAGAAGATAAAAGCCTTGAAACGCAAGGCGCTTCACATATTCAAGATACTGCTTTTTGCCGAACTGCTGTCCGCCGTTTTCTTCATCGCGAAGGCTTTGGTCGTCAAAGAATGCTATGCGTTTGACTTTTCGGCGGGAGACATTCTGATTAACTGCTTCACGGGGACATTCTTCAACGGCACGTTGTGGTTCCTTTACGCTCTTTTTTGGAGCTATGTGCTGATGTGGATTGCGCTTGCCGTCGTGCGATTCATCCGGAACAGGCGGACGCTTCATCCGGGACTTGCGGGCGAGAACACAAATCTGTTAACGTTTAACAAATTTACCCCCCCAGATTGTTAAATTATCTAACCATCGGAGGAATAATCTTCCTGACACATGTCATTGTCAGGGTCGCAATCAGAGACAATGACTGGTATGATATCAGAATGTTCCGGAACGCATTGATGTACGGAATGCCGTTCATCCTGGCAGGATACGAGATAAGAAGGTCGCAGCAAAGGCGATGGTACAAACGGATAGCCGTCACGAATATCCGGACATGCGCACTGCTTTTCTTAGCAGGCTACGCGCTTTCTATCGGAGAGTACCTGCTGACACGCACGTCCATCGACATCTATATCGGAACCACCCTCTCCGCTTGGGCTGTATTTACGTTTTGTGCCAGCTCGGAAACGAGGGTGAAAAACAAAATCATGATTTACATCGGAGAAAAGCTGTCGCTATATGTATATATACTTCACCTTTTCGTCATCGACATACTGGGAGATTTGGGCGACAGCATCGCATACCGATGGTGTATGCCGTTGGCAGCCGTGGCAATCACGCTCCTGCTGTCTGCCCTGTACCGCCAAATAAAAACAGCTATATCGCACAAATGATTCAAAGAAGACCAACCACTTCCCGGAACATCCGGAACTATCTTGCATGGATTGTCCCGATAATCATCGCCTCCAAGATAGCAAGATGGACTATCATGAAGCCTCAATTAGTAGACATGAGCATCGGATGGGGATTCGTGCCGAAGATTCGCGACGGAGCGTTCGCGGGCTTCGGAGCAGCCGAGTTCGGAGTGGCCAGCAACGCGGCGACAAGCGTGAGCGACAACGCCGTCTCTTTTTTCCAGTTGATCGACATCGGGGGATTCACTTCCTACCAAACTTGGGAGGCGTACATCACTCTTTTGTTCAACGTGTTCGTATTTTTCGCCGTAAAGGGCTTCTACAAAAGAAATCCGTATGCGGGAGCTAAGGAAAACTTCTTCATCTATCTGAACGTGGCGATTCTGAACATTTTCTGCTTCAACCTGGCGAAAGAACCTTACCAGATGATTTTCTTTTTCCTGATGGCAGCAGCCATATCCGTACCGAAGACGTACATGGCAAAAACCGTCGCTTTAGGAGTCGCGCTGGTCGTCACTATCCTCTATTCGCGGAAATATTTCGGATTGGTGCTGATGTATTTCGTCATATTGAACTTCTTGATAGACAAGCTATTCGGAGAGAAACACGCAAGCCTGCGGAAGGCCGGACGCAAAGGCAAGTGGAAAACTGCCGCAAAGCTGGCGCTGATGGCGGCCTTGTTCGGAGGGTTCCACTACTTGTTTATGGGCTATCTGCAAGGGGCCAACGAAGACACTTACGAGGAAATGGTGGCAGCCAACAGCCGCGACTGGACGCCTGCGGCATCGGAGATTACCCCGCTTTTCCCAAACAGCAACCCTGCTCTGCTTGCCGTGGACTATTTCATCAAGATATTCCGCCTGATGTTTCCGATAGAGCTGCTGTTCAAACTGAAATTCACCTACCTGTTTCTTATCGTCTACCAATGGCTGCTGGCCATGTTCCTTATGCGCACGTTCAGGTTGCGCGACAAAAAGAGAAACCCCACGCGCACCGTCGCCATGTATCTCTACATCGCGTTCCTGCTCTGTTCGGCCGCTTTCGAACCGGACTTCGGCAGCTGGATACGCCATCAGGGAGTGGCCTTTCCGATAATCCTCCTGCTCATCTGAAAAACGCCGGGGCTTTTTTCCGGAACGCCTCGGCATTCCGCCGGAAACGCGACGGCCTTTTATGCAAACACCTAACCTCTTGTCAAATATGAACCATCTGTTGCATCTTATTCTCAAGAAAACAAAAGTTAACAAGCTGATATATAAAATGTTAAATTGGGGGGGGTACATTCGGAGGCTTCCAAGCGCAAGCTCCGTCACGCCGGAACAGGCGAGGGCATACCTCGAATCGCTCCACAAGAACCCGCGAAACTCGTGCATCTGCACCAACGAGGCGGCGGAGAATCCCGAATACGACTTGCAGATTATCGTCCCCGCCTACAACGTGGAACGCTACGTGGCCGAGTGTTTAGACTCCGTGCTCGCGCAGGAAACCGGATACCGGTACATCGTAAAAGTGGTGAACGACGGCTCAACCGACGGCACCGCCCGCATATTGGAACGATACCGCGACAAGAAAGACGTGCGCATCATTACGCAAAAGAACCGGGGGTTCTCCGGAGCACGAAACGCGGGGCTAAAAAAGATAGAGGCGCGCTACGTGATGTTTCTCGACTCTGACGACAAATTAGCTCCGGGAGCCGTGGAACAGCTGATGAGGACGGCGGAAAGAACCGGGGCCGACATCGTGGAAGGCTCCTCGAAAAAATTTTGCGGGCGCTTCACCACAAAGAGATACGTACACGCCGACCTCGACAATGCCCCGGCAAGCGCACTGTTCGGGTTCGCCTGGGGGAAAATCTACAAGGCCGGGCTTTTCGCGAACGTCTGCTTCCCCGAAGGATACTGGTTTGAAGACACCCTGTGTGCCTTGGTAGTGCATCCGCTGGCCGCCCGCATCAGCACGACAAGCCATTACGTATATTGCTATCGCACCAACTTCAAAGGCATCAGCCGCACGTTTCGGGGCAATCCCAAGTGCATCGACTCCTACTACGTCTGCGAACAGCTTCTGGAAGACAGGGAGGCATTGGGGCTGAAAACCGAAGGGAAACAGGCGGACATCGCCCGGCAATTCAAGCTGAACTCCGCCCGCATATCTTCATTGCATGACGAAAGGGCCGACATTGCCGTGTTCGTCCTGCAAAGCGAGCTGATGAACCGGCTGTTCGGCAACGCCCCCTCGGACGACATTTCGGCAAGAGCCTTGTTGGAAAAGGACTATCCTTCGTTCAAACTGCAAACGGAATGGCTATGAGCAAGGAGATGGTTTCCGTCACGAGCCTCAAAGGGGTGTGCGCCGTGCTCGTGGTGATGATACACACGCACCTCGTCGGGCAGCAGCTCTTCATCCCGTTCTACCGTTGCGCCGTGCCCCTGTTCTTCATGACTTCGGGGTATTTCCTGATGGGAGCGGACGGCCGATGGCGCAGGGAAAGAATGGGAAAACACATCAGGCGTATATGCCGCATCCTGCTGGCAACGGATTTGATATACGTCGCGCTCGCGTTGTGCATCTTTCGCGATGACAATTTGTTACCCGGAATAGGGGGGGGGTAAAAGTTGGGGCGAAACTATAGTGACAGAATGCTTGACTGGAGGACAGTTCTGCGGTCCTTTATGGTACGTGACCGCTTATTTGCAGGCATTGGTCGCGCTGAAGCTGTGGAAACGGCGGGTCGGCGAAAGGCTGTACGTCGGCATTATCGCGCTTCTGCTGGCGTCCAACCTGCTGCTTGGGACGTATGACTTCCTGCTCCCCTTCGACGTGACGGCATCCTGGGCCAACCGGAATCTGTTCACTTCCGCCCTGCCCTTCATCATGCTGGGGGGATACGTCAGAAGGCACGAGCGCAGCCTCATCGGACGGCTGCCCCGGAGCAAAACGTTCTATCTGCTTCTGCTTGGCGCCGCCTACGCGGAACTGCTGTGCCTCTACTTTACGGACAGCCGGAACGGGGATGTGTTCGTCATGACTCCCGTGTTGAGCGTCGCGGCCCTCGTGTGATTTGTGTCCCACCCGGACTTCCGCATCAATCCGTACATATACGATTTGGGAAAGAAGCACTCTTTGAACATCTACCTGTCGCACGCAGCCGTGATATGGGCCGTGAATGCGGTGTGCCGGGAGCTTTCGGTCAATATCAGGCCGATAGAGTTTTTCATCGTACTGGCCCTTACGCTGGCGTTGTGCTCCCTCATCGGAAAGCTCAGGCCCATCGCCGGATTAAGAAAGTGAATGTTTCATTATTACCAACCATATTGCAATATGCGCATCCTTTTTTGCATCAACAGCATCGGCAGAGTGAGCGGAATAGAGTCCGTCACCATTCTGAAAGCCAACCATTTGGCAGAATTGTTAAAGAATAATAAATGGGGGGGGGTAGCGATATGCTATTCCGACAAGTGCAACTTCCCTGAAACCGTAATCCCGCTGTCTCCTCTCGCGGTGACTTACGACACCAAGCTCGACTTCTACGGAAACACAATGCGGAACCTTCCCAAATTTCTCGTCAGATTCGTGTCGAAACTCTTCCGCCACAGGAAAAGAATACAGGCGGTTATCGACGATTTCCGCCCGGATATCATCGTCAGCACGGGGCAGGCGGAAAAGTTTGTTTTCCCCTTCCTCCGCAACAGCGACAAGAAAAAGAAACTCGTGAAGATAAGAGAGATACATTTCAACTCCAATTACCGCTACTTCCGCTACAGCAAGTGGCTGGCCGCACTGGTCAACTTCGTCGACTACAGGGTGTTCTCACGGGCATTCGACAAGGTTTATCTGCTGACGGCGCAAGACAAAAGAGAAAACTTCCCCGCCAACACCCGGTTCACGTACATGCCTAACCCCATATCGTTCGGCATAGACAAGGATGAAACGCCCGTAACCGCGCGGCAAAAGAGCGTATTAGCGGTAGGAAGGCTGGTACCGCAGAAAAACTTCGCGTCGCTGCTCCGGATATGGGCGGCAGTGGGGAAAAAGCACCCCGACTGGAAACTGCGCATCGTGGGCGACGGCGCAGAAATGCAGCGTCTGCAACAATTGGCTGACGAGATCCGCATAACGGAAAGCACGGAGTTCGCCGGACACTCCGGCAAGGTACACGACGAAATGCGCAAGGCGCAAATATTTGCCATGACCTCCTTATATGAAGGATTCGGCATGGTGCTGATTGAAGCTGCCGCCTGCGGGCTGCCCGCCGTTTCATACAAAACGCCCTACGGCCCGGAAGAGCTGATAAGCGACGGGAAGACAGGGCTTCTGGCGGAGTATCTTGACGAAAAAGGGTTCGCAGACAAATTAGACTTCCTGATTCAAAACGACTCCCTGCGCCGCCGGATGGGAGCGGAAGCGCGAAAGGACGTGAGCCGATACGCGGCTGATACGATAATCCGACGCTGGATGCGCGAATACGAAGCCTTGCTGTCGGAAAAGTGACGGCCCGGACACTGATTTAACCACCATACCTTAATATGAACAGACCGCTAAAGATTCTTTTTTTCATCGACCGCCTCCGCTTGGGAGGCATCCAGGCGTTGGCAAGAGACATCCTCCTGCACAACGACCGGAGCAGAATGGAAATCGAAGTGCTCAACCTTGACGACGGCACGGACTATCCCTTGAAGAAAACCCTTCAGGACATGGGATTCACCGTGCGGCAACTTAAAGGAGTATGGCTCAGAACTCCTTTCGACTTCTTGAAGTATTGGAAGGCTGCCGACCGCTTCTTCAAAGAACACCACGACTATGATGCCGTACACGTCCACTCCGGCCCGAAAAACTATTACATTCTGAAAGCGGCGCGACGTTGGGGAATCCCCGTCAGGGTAGCCCATTCGCACAACACGGGCTTCCAATCGAAAAATCCCTTGTCAATCATCCTCGGCAACCTCCTGAAAACCCCGATGAAACGCTATGCGACCCGTTGGATAGGCTGTTCGGAAATGGCTTGCGACTGGATGTTCGGTAAAAACAGCGTGAAAGAAGGCAAAGCGAGAGTCATCCTGAATGGTATCGACAGCAGGCTCTTCGTGTTCAATACCGCCATAAGGCAGGAAGTCAGGAAGGAACTTGGAATAGAAGACAAGTTCGTTGTCGGCCATGTCGGGCGGTTCGAAAGCCAAAAGAACCACACGTTCCTTTTAGACGTCTTCCAAGAAATCGTCAAACTCAGACCGGATGCCATGCTGGTGATGGTCGGAACAGGAAGCCTGATGGAAGAGATGAAGTCAAAAGCCCAAGCGATAGGAAGCGACAAGGTATTGTTTTTAGGATTCAGAGACGACCGTAACAGAATCATGCAAGCAATGGACACCTTCGTGTTCCCATCGCTCTATGAAGGTCTGAGCGTGGTGCTGATTGAAGCGCAGGCCAGCGGGATGCCCGTCTTCGCCTCCGACAGCACGACCCAGGAAGTCAGCTACTCGCCCCACATCAAATTTCTTCCGTTGAGCCTTTCTGCAAAAGAATGGGCAAAGGCCGTCGTCAATAAAGGGGCAGTAGAACGAAAAGACATGACACAAACTTTAGTCAAAGCCGGGTTTGATATTCACTCCATGATAGACAACTTTTATCTTTTATACACGGGAAAATTATGAAAATCATGCATGTGGGGCAAATGATAGGCGGATTGGACGTGTACATCCGCAATGCCGTCACCTATTGCCCGAACAAAGACATAGAGTTTGTCGTCGTACACGGACTGAAAGACAAGCACGCCCCAATCGTAAAGGAAGGGATAAAAGTCAAAGAATACGGGATACACCTCTACCGGAGCCTGAATCCGTATTTAGACTTGAAAGGATTTCTCCAATTGCTGCGGCTCATAAGAAAGGAAAAGCCCGACATCATACACTGCCATAGCGCAAAAGGAGGGATGTTGGGGCGGATAGCCGGTTGGATGACCCGCCGCAAAACGTTCTATACGCCCCATGCTTTCAGCTTTCTTTCCGCACGTTCACGCGCAAAAAGGGCCATATACAAGCTGCTGGAACGAGCCACAAAATTGGACACCTGCCTGCTTGCCTGCTCTGAAAGCGAAAGAGAAATGGGAATAAGCGAGGTGAAATACCGGAAAAAACACGCGCTTGTATGGCACAACTCCGTGCCGGATGCCGACATATCAGCACCGGGCAATGCCAATCCCCCCTTCATCTGCTACGTCGGACGGCCATGCTATCAGAAAAACACGCTGCTCCTCATCGACATAATCAGGAAGGTAAAAGACAAAGGCAGCGACATCAAGTTCATGCTGTTGGGGATAGGCTATCATTCGCCCGACTTAGAAGCCATGAAACGGAAAATATTATCGCTCAACGTATCAGACCAAATTATATTAAAGCCGTGGCTTTCGCACAAAGATTGCCTGGAATATGTAAAACAAGCAGCTTTCTATCTCACAACATCAAGATATGAAGGGCTTCCTTTGAGCGTGATCGAGGCAATGAGCCTCGGAAAAGCAATCATAGCCAGCGACGTGGCGGGCAATCGGGATTGCGTTACCGACAAAGTAAATGGTTTCCTTTTGCCTCTCAATGCCGATATTTTCGCTGAAAGAATCATTGAATTATGCAACGATGAGGGATTAAGAGAGAAATATGGAGCAGCCTCAAGGGCTATCTTCCTCAACGATTTCCTGATAGACAAGCAGATTGACAAATTATATGACATTTATTCAGGTTCTTGATGCACGACCTATATTTTCACTTCCTAAGATTCTCATTGGGGATAGAAGACATCTGTCCTGACTTCCGCAAACATATAGATTGGAACGGACTGGTTAAATTCGCCCACAGGCAGGCTATGTCAGGCATCATCTTCGACGGAATAAAAAAACTGCCTAAAGAAATGGCTCCACCGCGCCCGATTATATACAATATGCTGGCCATCAGCGAACGCATAAGAAGAATGAACCAGCAACAAAGCATAGCTGTATGCAAAATATTCCGGAAATTACGCAAAGACAATCTGGAATGCTGCATACTGAAAGGACAAGGAAATTCTTTGCTGTATCCCAATCCTTATTCAAGAACGCCCGGAGACATTGACGTCTGGATCAATGCTTCCAGAAAAGCCATCAACGAATATGCCAATGAGCACTTAGGAGATTGCCGCTGCAGAAGATACAACCACATCGAACTGTACTTCGACAAAATCCCCGTTGAGATTCATTTCATTCCAAGCCTGATGAACAATCCTTTTTACAACAGGCGGCTACAAGAATGGTTTAGAAACAACGCACACGCGCAATGTGCAAACGCTGTTACGCTGCCCGGATGCAAAGAACCGGTGGCAGTGCCCACAAAAGAGTTCAACGTCATATTCCAGCTCTCCCATCTCTACCACCATTTCTTTGACGAAGGAATAGGACTGAAGCAGATAACAGACTATTACTTCCTGCTCACAAAATACGTTTCATCCGCCAACAAAGAAAAGACAAAGAAACTGCTGAAACATTTAGGACTCCGTAAATTTGCAGGAGCGATAATGTACGTAATGGACAAGGTGTACGGCATGAAAGAAGAACACAGACTTGTGCCTATAGACGGCAGGAGGGGAAAAGTTCTCATGGAAGACATCTTGCATGGGGGAAATTTCGGACAATACAACCCATTGCTCGATAGCAAGAACAAGGCAAGAAGGTTTTTTCTCAAAAGTTACAGAACCATGCACTTCATTAGGCTATATCCATCGGAGACCTTATGCGAACCCATCTTTAGAACATACCATTTTCTCTGGAGAAAATGGAGAAATTATTAAAAAACATTCATGTTCATTATCATCCCGCTTACAATCTTCATATTTGTCGCCATCGTTTTCATTGCAACGCTCACGTTCTTTATCATTCTTGACGTGAAGGACGAAAAGCGGGATTTCGACAGGATGGACGAAACGGACAGGAAAACGAAATGAAAAAGGAGGGGCTCCAACGGTTGAAGCGTTGGAGCCCCTCCTTTCGGTTTGAGGAATAACGTCACTCCGGTTTGGCTTCCCAGCCCAATGCACTGGCGCCCAATACGGCTGCATCGGCATCTTTCAGCTGGGAAAGGAGCAGCTTGGTCTTTCCCGCATAAATCTTCAACACGTTCTCGTCAATCGCTTTCTGGATAGGCTTCAGCAAATAGTCGCCCGACTTGGCCAGACCGCCGAAGAGGATGATTGCTTCGGGACTTGAGAAAGCGATGAAGTCGGCCAACGCTTCGCCCAACACGCGGCCCGTAAACTCAAAGATGTCTTGAGCCAGCTTGTCGCCTTTCACCGCAGCGTCATACACATCCTTCGACTGGATTTCTTCTGCCGGAATGTTGCGCAGCAAGCTCGGTTCCGTGCGCTGTACCAGGAACTCGCGCGCCGTGCGCGCCACTCCCGTAGCGGAGCAGTAGGTTTCCAGACAGCCTTTGCGTCCGCAGCCGCACTGACGGCCGTTGCGTTCGACTATCACATGGCCCAGTTCGCCTGCAAATCCGTCGTGACCGTACACCAACTGGCCGTTGATGACAATGCCGCTGCCCACTCCCGTACCCAACGTTATCATGATGAAATCTTTCATTCCGCGCGCTGCGCCGTATGTCATCTCGCCGATGGCGGCCGCATTCGCGTCGTTCGTCAGCGTAGTAGGAATCCCAAGCTGTTCTTCAAACATGGAAGCCAACGGAATAATCCCTTTCCACGGCAGATTCGGAGCAAACTCTATCGTTCCGTTATAATAGTTTCCGTTCGGAGCGCCTACGCCCATACCTTTGATTTTGTCCGCTCCGCCGAACTGGGAAATCAGAGGCACCAACTTTTTGCAAACCGCTTCCACATATTCGTCAATCTGTTCATACTGCTGTGTTCTCACAGAATCGGAAGCCAACACGTTGCCGCGTGAATCCACCACGCCGAACACGGTATTCGTTCCGCCGATGTCCATACCAACTACATAGGGTTTCTCTACACTGTTTATTGTCATGACATTTCAATTTTTAGGGTTAATATTGTAGCAAAAATAAAGAATCACCGAATAAGGAACAAATTTTCGACGGATTTATTTAAGCCGAAAGGCAACTTTTATATGCGTGCAGCCAGATTGCCTTGCTGCTCCGTCCGCACGCCCTCCCCGACGGCAGAAATTCCGGCTTCCGGCTTTTGTCCGAAAGAATGCGGCGGAGTTCCGGCCGAATCCCGGCGGTTTTTCCGCAAAAGTTGGCCACGCCGCCTCCGCAACCTGGCGGCATTCCTTGAAGTCCCGATTGTTCGGTCAAAAAAATTATGGGCGTTTATGAAACTTTTCATACCTTAGCGGCGTCTAAAACGACACAGACTCAGCCAACAATATGATACAATTAAAGGACATCCACAAAACTTACCATAACGGTTCTCCGCTGCACGTGCTGAAAGGAATCAGCCTGCATATAGAAAAAGGAGAGTTCGTCTCCATCATGGGGGCTTCGGGGTCGGGGAAGTCTACGCTGCTCAACATTCTGGGCATCCTCGACAGCTACGATTCCGGCGAATACAGGTTGGACGGCACGCTGATACGCAACCTGAGCGAAACGCGCGCGGCGGAATACCGCAACCGCATGATCGGCTTCATCTTCCAGAGCTTCAACCTGATTCCGTTCAAGAATGCTGTAGAAAACGTAGCCCTCCCGCTCTTCTACCAAGGGGTGAACCGGAAAAGGAGAAACGCGCTAGCTATGGAATACCTCGACCGGTTAGGGCTGAAAGAATGGGCGCACCATCTGCCCAACGAGATGTCCGGCGGACAGAAGCAGCGGGTGGCCATCGCACGGGCATTGATTTCAAGGCCGAGAATCATCCTGGCGGACGAACCGACAGGCGCGCTCGACAGCAAGACCTCGGTGGAGGTGATGCGCATCCTCAAAGACTTGCACGACAACGAAGGAATGACTATCGTAGTGGTGACCCACGAAAGCGGAGTGGCGAACCAGACCAACAAAATCATCCGCATCAAGGACGGGATTATCGAACGTATCGAAGACAACGCCGGCCACAATGCGTCTCCATTCGGACAGAACGGATTCATGAAATGACAGACAGCTATGATTGACCTGATACAAGAAATTTACGGCACCGTCATGCGCAACAAGCTGCGCACGGCGCTGACCGGCTTTTCGGTGGCATGGGGAATATTCATGCTCATCGTGCTGCTCGGAGCCGGGAACGGACTTATCCATGCGTTTGAGGGGCAAGCGGAAGGCATGATGATGAACTCGATGAAAATCTTCCCCGGACATACCTCGAAACCTTATATGGGGATGCAGGAGGGGCGGCAGATTTCGCTCGACAACCGGGACTTGCTGATTACCGGCACGGCTTTCCCGGAACATGTCATCACGGCTGGGGCCACCGTCAGCCAAAGCGAGGCGACGCTCTCATACAGGAAAGAACATTTGTCGATAGGCATCGACGGGGTGTTCCCCAACTACCCCGACCTTGAAGCCGTCAAGCTGAAGGAAGGCCGCTTCATCAACCGGCGCGACATGGCGGAAAAGCGAAAAATCATGGTGATACATGAAAAGACGGCCCGCTCGCTTTTCGCCGACAAAAACCCTGTCGGGGAATACGTCAATGCGGCAGGCGTGGTTTACAGAGTGGTGGGAGTCTACCGAGACCAGAACAGCTTCTCCCCTACTGCATTGGTTCCGTTTACCGCCCTCCAAGCCGTATATGCCAAAGGCGACAGCATCGACAACCTGACTTTCACCATCAAAGGACTTGCCGATGAAGCGGACAACGCCGCTTTCGAGGCAGACTATAGGCGGACAATCGGCAGACAGAAGCTGTTCGACCCTACCGATGACAGCGCCATCTGGATATGGAACCGCTTCACGCAATACCTGCAGCAGCAGTCCGCCGCACGGATTCTGCACGCCGCCATTTGGGTAATAGGCATCTTTACCCTGCTGAGCGGCATCGTGGGCGTGAGCAACATCATGCTGATTACAGTGCGCGAACGCACGCACGAATTCGGCATCCGCAAAGCACTCGGAGCAAAGCCGTCATCCATTCTGTGGCTGATCGTTTCGGAAAGCGTCGCCATCACCGCTTTCTTCGGATATGTCGGGATGGCGGCAGGAATAGCGGCCACGGAATACATGAACGCGGTGGCAGGGAAACAGACGATAGACGCGGGAGTGTTTTCGATGACATTCTTCGAGAATCCGACCGTTGACATGTCTGTCGCTGTGCAGGCCACCTTGACTTTAATCATTGCCGGTACGTTGGCCGGGCTTTTCCCCGCACTGAAAGCGGTGAAAATCCGACCCATCAAGGCACTTAGAGCAGAATAAACATGAAACTATTCGATTCAGACGTTTGGGAAGAAATACTGGTCACCGTCACGCGCAACAAAACACGCAGCCTGCTGACAGCTTTCGGCGTGTTCTGGGGCATCTTCATGCTCGTGGCCCTTATGGGAGGAGCCCAAGGTATGCAGCAAATGCTCTCGCGGGAGTTTGAAGGATTCGCCACCAACTCCGGGTTCATGGGAACCAACAAGACAAGCAAGGCGTACAAGGGTTTCCAGCAAGGACGCTGGTGGGACTTGGAAAACGCCGACGTAGACAGGATACGCCGCAGCGTGAGCGAAGTGGACATCATCACGCCAAGCCTCGCCAAATGGGGAGCGGACATCATCTGCGAAGACCGGAAAATCTCAGGCACCCTCAAAGGGCTTTATCCCGAATACGGGAAAATCGAAGAACCGCTCATATCTTACGGACGCTACCTGAACGAAATGGACGTAAAAGGCAACCGACGTGTGTGCATCATCGGCAAACGCATATACGAATCGCTCTTTCCGGGAAAAGAGAACCCGTGCGGAAAATTCATCAAGATAAACGGCATCTACTATCAGGTGGTGGGAGTCAGCCTCTCTACAGGAAACATATCCGTGCAGGGACGGTCGGAAACGTCCGTCATCATCCCCTTCACCACCATGCAGCGGAACTACAACTTCGGACAGAAGGTGCAGCTGCTCTGCTACACGGCGAAAAAAGGATACTCCATCACCGAAGTGGAAAAGAAAATAGAGCAAGTGGTGAAACGCGCGCACTACATCCACCCGGATGACAGTCAGGCAATCATACAAGTAAACGCGGAAGCCATGTTCAGCATGATGGACAATCTGTTTTCCGGCATACGCATTTTAGGATGGATGGTGGGACTCGGCACTTTGCTGGCCGGGGCTATCGGAGTAAGCAACATCATGATGGTAACGGTAAAGGAGCGCACCGCAGAAATAGGCATACGCCGCGCTATCGGAGCACGCCCGAACGACATCCTGCAACAGATACTCTCGGAAAGTATGGTGCTGACGGTTGCAGCAGGAATGGCCGGAATCTCATTCGCAGTATTCTTGCTTAATGCAGTCGAGGCAAGCACGTCCACCCCTGAAGCCCCCGCCGATTTTCTGATCAGCTTCCGGGAGGCAATGGAAGCGTGCGGACTTCTGCTGATATTGGGCCTGCTCGCCGGACTTGCCCCGGCCTACCGCGCCATGTCAATCAAGCCGATTGACGCCATCCGCGATGAATAGACACAAAACGAACAAACGAAAAAACAAAATATGAAGAAGTTTATAAAAATTGCAGCAATCGTGTTGGTGGCGGCGGTGTTCGTCGGCACATTCGTGTTCCTTTATCAGAAATCACAGCCTGAAGAAGTCAGTTACCAGATTCTGAGGGCTACAGCGAAAGACTTGAAACAAACCACCGTGGCCACGGGCAAGATAGAGCCGCGCGACGAAGTGGAAATCAAGCCGCAGATATCGGGCATTATCTCTGAAGTGTACAAAGAAGCAGGACAAACGGTGAAGAAAGGAGAAGTCATAGCCAAAGTGAAGGTAATCCCCGAACTGGGAACGCTCAACTCGGCGGAAAGCCGCGTGCGGCTGGCGGAGATGAACGGCAAACAGGCCGAAACAAATCTCCAGCGCATGGAGCAACTCTACAAGAGCAAATTGGTAAGCGATGAAGAATACGAACAGACACTTCTTGCCGCAAAGCAGGCCCGCGAAGAACTGCAAGCCGCCAAAGACAATCTGGAAATCGTAAAAGAAGGAATCACCCAAAGCAGCGCATCGTTCAGCAGCACGCTGATACGCTCCACCATCGACGGGCTGATTCTTGACGTGCCTGTCAAAGTGGGGAACTCGGTCATTATGAGCAACACGTTCAACGACGGAACCACCATCGCCACGGTAGCGGACATGGGCGACCTCATCTTCCGGGGGAACGTGGACGAGACGGAGGTAGGGCGCATCCGCGAAGGCATTCCCGTCAAGATTACGTTAGGGGCTTTGCAGAACATGAAGTTTGACGCGACGTTAGAGTACATCTCCCCCAAAAGCACGGAGAACAACGGAGCCAACCAATTCGAAATCAAGGCGGCCATCGACGTGCCCGACAGCATTACCGTCCGTTCCGGCTACAGCGCCAATGCGGAAATGGTGCTCCAGCACGTAGAGAATGCGCTGAGCATCCCGGAAAGCGCCGTAGAGTTCAGCGGAGACACGACTTTCGTCTACGTGCTGACCGACAGCGTGCCGATGCAGAAGTTCGAGCGTCGGCGGATTGTGACCGGCATCAGCGACGGAATCGACACGGAAGTGAAGGAAGGACTGAAAGAGAACGAGCCCGTTCGCGGACTGAAAAACGAAGGATAAGCCATGAAGAATATAACACTGATAGTAGCCGTTGCAGCCTTTTCCGCCCTGCTCCCGTGCAAGGCGCAGGAGGCATGGAGCCTGGAGAAGTGCATCGACTACGCCATCGAACACAACCTGACCGTCAAGCAGCAGGAAGCGGCGCGCGACAAGAATGCAATCGACCTGAACACGGCCAGATGGAGCCGACTGCCCGACCTGAACGGAAGCGCGTCTCATTCGTTCAACTTCGGACGGAGCCTCCAATCCAACAACACGTACCAGAGCATCAACACGCAGAGTACGGGATTCAGCGTCAGCACAAGCATCCCGCTCTTTACGGGAATGCAGATTCCGAACGCCGTCGCTTTGTCGAAAATGAACCTTCAGGCCGCCGTGGAAGACTTGAACAAAGCCAAGGAAGACATCAGCATACAGGTGACATCAGCCTATTTGCAAGTGCTGTTCAACCAAGAACTCGCCAAAGTCGCCCACGACCAGGCAGCTCTCAGCAAAGAAATGCTTGCGCAAAAAGAAGCCTTCTTCAGAAACGGGAAAGCGTCCGAATCGGAATGGCTCGAAGCAAAGGCGCGTGTGGCGCAAGACCGGCTGTCGGCGGTACAAGCCGACAACAGCCTCAGCTTAGCGTTGCTCGACCTGAGCCAGCTGCTGGAACTCCCCTCGCCCGACAATTTCCGCATAGCCGCGCCGGATGTAAAGATGGAACGTTTGGAAAAAGGACTGACGTCGCCCGCCGACATCTACAACCAAGCCGTACTGACCAAACCGGCGGTGATGGCCGCCATGTACCGTCTGCAAGGAGCCGCCAAAAGCGTCAAGATTGCCCAAAGCGCCTGGTATCCGCAACTCAGCTTCGGGGCCGGACTGAGCACGAATTATTACAAGATGTCGGGCAGAGAGAACGCGCGGTTCCGCACCCAGCTCCGCGACAACTTCAGCCAATACGTGGGCTTTTCGCTGAGCGTCCCCATCTTCAACCGCCTGAGCACCCGCAATAAGGTACGTTCGGCCCGTCTGGATCAGACAACGCTGGCATGGAAATTAGAAGAAACCAAGAAATCTCTCTACAAGGAAATCCAGCAGGCATACTACAACGCGGCCAACTCCAGAACGCAGTATTACAGCAGCGAAACGGCCCAAGAAGCAGCCGAATCGTCATTTGAACTGATGAAAAAGAAATACATAAACGGCAAGGCGAACGCCACCGAATACAATGAAGCCCGGACCAACTGGATGAAAGCCCTGTCAGACTGCATCCAGGCGAAATACGAATACCTGTTCCGCACGAAGATTCTGGACTTCTATAAAGGAACGCCGCTGACATTGGAATGAAAAATGAAGAGACCATGAAAATAAACAAAGTACACCACATCGCAATTATCTGCTCCGACTACAAGAAGTCGAAAGACTTCTACACACGCATTCTCGGAATGGAAGCGCTGCAAGAACACTACCGCAAGGAAAGGGATTCCTGGAAGGCCGACCTTGCGCTGAACGGAAACTACATCGTGGAACTGTTCTCGTTCCCCAGTCCTCCCGCGCGCCCTTCCTATCCCGAAGCGGCGGGCCTCCGGCATCTGGCCTTCGAAGTTCCCGACATCGAAGCGGCGGCTAAGGAACTGGAAAGGGAAGGAATCGCCTGCGAAGCCGTCCGCACGGACGAATATACGGGCAAACGCTTCTTCTTCACGCAAGACCCCGACGGGCTTCCCATCGAGTTTTACGAGGCGTGAGAAGCGAAGCCGCAAAGTCTCCCGACTTAAGCGCAAAAACGCGGGGACGTTTGCGGAAAACGCCCCGGCGAACATTATAAAAGAGACGGCAGACAGGCTGTCATCTGCCGTACACGTTCTTCAGAATCTCGTCTGCAAAGCGTTCGCCCAGCACAATCACGCTCTCACGCGAGAAATGCGGGTCGGTGTCATCCCCCCTCGACACAAGCCCTTCGGCAGACACGTAACCGGCATTTTCCATTTCAGAAACCGTCTTCCTCAGCATAGCATTGAAACAGGCAGGAAAGGTCGGACTGTTCGGAGTGCTTTTCGTCCAATACCCAATCTCGCTTGCCACGAAATAAAGTTCGGGAAGGTTCAAGTCGCGGCGCAAATTGCCGACAAGCGTCTTCAGTTGTTCGGGATAAGCCGCAATGCGCTCGTCCGTTCCACTGTCCGCCTCGCCCTGCAGCCAGAGGAACCCTTTTATCCGGCCCCACTTCATGGCCTCGCGAGCCCTCCGGAGTATCTTCGGATAGAAGTTTCCCTTCTCCCACCACGACACGATGGGCATTCCTCCCTGCGCGTCCACCAGCAAGCCAATATCGGTTCTCCCCGTCTTCGCGCGCAGTTTTTTAGCAAAGCTGAAAGCAGGGCCGAGCTGCAGGTTGCCGTTTCCTGAACGGATAGACGAATAGCGGTTCAACGGGTTCGAAGCGATGTCCCAGTTCATCGCCGGAGTAAACAATTTGACCCCGGCCATCGGTTCTAAATCCCCGTCCGCTGCATTCATCGGAGCAAAGCCTACCATGTTCGACTGCCCCGAACAAAGATAAATATCCAGTTCAGGAAGTTTTTCAAATACCACCTTATAGGTCAATTCCGTGCCGTCAGCCGCAGAAAGAATGACGGTAGCGGTCCGCTCCGCCAGCGTTCCGTCTACATTCCTGGCCTGACAAATCACGCAATGCTCCTTCTGCGCATCGTTCACGCTGATGAAAGGCACCTCCCCTTCCCATGTGTAAGGCAGATAATAAGGATATTCTTTCCGGTCGGCTTCTACTATTCCCAGGCTTTTCCCACCGACAAGGATGTCAAACGGATGCCGGATATCATCTGCAAGTTCCACGCTCTTAATGTCCAACACCAGATTTCTTCCTACCTTAACCCACAATGAGATGCCATCCAACTCCCATCCGTATGCCTCCGCATACTTCTCATAATGATTGTATTTTGTCTTCACATCATGATTGTTCAGCAAACTCGGATAGCCGGTCTGCTCTTTCCCGTCTTTCCGCCCTTTAATGCGAACGGCAAACGCATCCTTACGCTGTCCGTCCGCAGCCGTATAGTAAGGTTCAATCGGTTTTCCCCAGTTGATGACCAGCCGCTTGTAACTGTTCAGTTCCGGAAGCCTCCAATCCATTCCGCAACTATTCTTTCCGTTAAACAGGACGAGCGCGCTTTCGCCGAGATTCCGTTTGCAGCGTGCGGTGTCAATCTCAACCAAAGGCACGTATTCTTTCTGTCCGTCGGCAGTCATCAAAGCATATTCCTCAATCGCAAGCGGTTTCCGGTCCGCCGAGCGCAAAGCGATCCGACTGACTTCCAAGAATCTGCCTACAGACGAAAAAGCAATTGTCTGCTTCTTCCCTATGCGCTTGCTCCGGATTGCAGATTTTCCCTCTTCATCTTTTCCCGACACCTCTACATACAATTCAGACTCACAACTCGGAGCGACGGAAAGAAGAATGCCTTTGTACGCCGACACGGGGAACTTGCCTGCATACAACGGGTAGACACGCGACGTATCGGCAAAAACAACTTCATGCGGCGTGCCACTCAGATAGACAAAGCCGCGTCCCGTAACCCGGTCAAAGCCTATCCGTTTGATTTGTGCCTGCATCGCCATAATGAAAGACGATGCAAAAAGCAGACTGAACAATATCCTTTTAAACATACTGAATGATATTTTGAGATATAGTTAAGATTCTTTTCTAAAAGCCACCGTATAGATTTTTGTCATGCCCTTATAGTCAAACCTCACGACAGCCTTCCCTGTTTCCGGCTTCGGCTGAACTATTTCAACCTTCACGTCCGGAAGAAGCCGGCCACATACGGATATCAATTCCACTATAACTGACCAAACGAGTATCGTGCGAGCCGAGCAAAATGTCAAAAACATCTTTATAGTTTTCGACAGGAAAGAAAAGGCGCGCACGCCGTCCCGTACATGACAGAGTCCTCCCGTCCCATGTTCCACCTTCCACATGAGCTTTGTCCAGGCTTATCGGTTTTCCTGTCTTCCGCATATCTGCTAAAAGTTCAGGAACCGTCATCAAAAAAGTTACCAGCTTTTTCATCCAGATCAATCAAAAAAATCAGAAACAATGCACTTCAAAGAATGTCCTGCCGCCCCTATCGGAACGGATACGGACATTCTGCTTAAATTCGCCTTAACCGATCATCGGAACATCCAGTTCGGTATTTCCGTTTCCGTCATTCCAGTCAACTACTTGGCATCCTGTCGAAATCAGCCCTCGCTCAGTCAGTTCCATTTCATAGGTATATTCTTTTCCGCTTTCCCAATTCTCATTCCGAACAGAAGCATAAGTCATACGATGTCCGTTGACATCAAGCGTGAACACGACGATACCCGCCCCTATCGATTCCGGGAGAAGAACAGCCGCAGCAGCAAGCGTATCCGCGCCGCGCTCCAAAATGAAAGCGTTGATGTCAGTCTTCGTATCTAAAGAGACTTTGCTTTTTCCGGACAACAGGCTTACAAACACCTCCGAACGGCGGGAAGGCAGGCTGACCTCGGCACCGCTCAAATCGAAACTGCCCGTCCGATTCACAACACGTATGCTGACTTTTGCCATCACACGGCGGAAACGCAACGTCACCCGGCCGCTGTTGATATAAGTGAAAGGCGCAACCATCAAATCATTTGCAAGGAAAGATTCTTCCTCACGCTGGTCTGCTATCACACGGAACAGCAAGTCGTTCGTCACATCCGCATCAGTCCATGCTTCGCTATAAGGGCTGTAAGCACAGATACCGAGGGCTCCCGAAAGGGAAAAGCCGGAATCGGCAGCCCGTGAAGCCGCCTCCCCCACCGTCAGTCGGACATTTGCCGACAAAAGGGTATAACTGTTGTCCGCAAACGTGAACACGCCCAACGAAGTCCCCGGCGAAAGCATTTCGAGTTCTTCGCCGTTCTCCACTCCCACGGCCAGCCCGTCATATCCACTGCCGTAGCCGTTGTCCACATCCCCGATGACAGGAGCGTCATCGGTTCCGCAGGACACGACCGAAAGCAATGCAAATATAACCACTATTATTCGATATATCTGTCTGTTCATCTGAATAAAAATTATTCCGTTGCAGGTTTAGTATAAGAAACGATACGGAAGTTGCCGAAATAGATGAGGAAACCGTTCATATCCGAACCCGCTTCGTAGTTGCTTGCCCCAAACGTAGGATAAGTAAACGAACCGAACTGAAACTTGAAAGTGCCGTTGCCCGTGAAGTCGCCGACCGTCTTGCCCTGAACATTGGCATAGTCTTTCAGCGGAAAGGTCAGCGTCTTCCATCCGTTAGAGAAGTCTGCATCCACATCTGCATACGGCTGGCCGTAAGCGGGGTGCCACGGTGTAAACTGAATGTCACGATCTGTGTTAGTAACGCCTTCAGGACGAGTGAAGTTGCCCAAGCCGAAGCGCATCGCACCCGCCGTCCACGTAGTCTGGTTGCCGTCGTGTTCCATAAAACAGTCGAACTGGACAGCAAGGTCATCACAGGAAGTAATGCTTTCGGGTGCTTTCGCCATCATCTCATCCACGACAAAAGTAAAATTGAAATCGCCGCTTATAGATGCTGTGCCTTCTATAAAGTCTATACCGTCAGCAGTGTTCGGGAACGCACGATATTGGGCCGGTGCCGCAGGCCACGGAGCGGCAGCCGCATTAGCGGGAGTCAAGGCATTGTTCTGGGATATATTGCCGCTTCCGTAGCCGTATGCGTCATTGGCCCCGTTGAACTCGCTGATAAACACGTTGTCCTTGCAATTCATGTAGGCGTAGGAATACCCGCCGTTCCCTTTTTCGGCTTCCACGTAAAGCGCACCAGATGTCTGGTCGCCTCCTTCCGGAACTATCACGTCAATCATTTCATAATTGTCATCCGAATGAATCCAGATTTCACCTTGCGTGTCCAGCTCGCTCCCGGTAGCAACGACGGTTGCCGCTTCCGCCTCGCCGGGGAATACGACCCTCTTTACATTCTTGAAGTGCGAACCATAGATACGGATGCGCTCTCCGGCCTTTGCCAGCGTATGCGACACGCGGTCAACAACCGGCTGCTCTCCTTTGGCGTCTCCGCCCAAATCCGGATTCCCGTCTTCCCAATCCGTAATGATACCGCCCAATACAAGTTCAACCTGTACAGGTTCGCTTCCGCCGAACTTCACGGTGTAAGTGTAGACCTTCCCTTCCTCAAAGGCGGTCGCCGCTTCAAGCTCGGCCGTGTATTCGTCTCCGTCTGCCGTAACGACCTTTATGAAAGCTCCGGCCTGCACGGTTTGCGGAACGATGACGGCGCTTGCCTGAAACGCGGAAGCGTCAGCCGCAAACTTCACCGCCGTAATTTCCGTTGCCGAACCGCTCGCTGCGCCCAATGCGCCGTCCTCCACGTTGAGAGTGACCGACGGCAACGTGTTTACAACGGTCACCGTAGCCCCTTGCAGGTTCACGTCCGTTTCTCCCGTATCGAATGTGACATTCAGCTTGCTCAGTTTGTGCGCGAAAGTGAGAGCAATCGGAGACGCAGACGAAGTGAAAGAGTTCTCGCCTTCCGGAATGCCCCACAGCAGGTCGCTTGCCAGATAACCATCCTCCGTGCTTTGATCGGAGGCTACGGCAAAAGTATTGTCAGAACCCAGCGTTCCCATCCAACTGCCGTTGTAGGGAGCATACGCATATACGCTGACGGCAGACCCGTCTTCCGGGTAATACATTTCGCTCCCGTGAAACTGCCTGCACCGTCGGCGGTCAACGGAACATTGTCCGCCACTGTCCTGGCATCGTTCGTCACGAACACCCCCGTCTGCACGCCTGCGGCGATTTGCGTGCGCTGAAGATTTACATCTGCGGCACGCGAGCCGCCTACACTGCTGACCAGCGTAATCGGAGTCCGCCCGTCGGCGCATTGAAGTTCCCGGTCATCATTCGTACATGACGAAACGCCAGCAGACAGCGCAACCGCCGCTGCCAACATGAAAAAAATCTTTTGGCTTTTCATAATCGTTCTGTTTTTGATACATTTATAAATAAGTTCACTAAATCACTGTTTCATTTTATCGGTAGCGTACACCCCTATCACCACTCCCGTGAAGCCTCCTGCGGTTACATTGCTCAGCCAAGCGGCATCCACAGGCTCTCCCAACACAGTCCAGTCCGCTTCTCCGGGGAAACGGCAGGCAAACACATAATCGGCGTTCCCGTCCGTGCTTACCCTCAGCTCCACACTTTCAGACGCTTCAGCCTCCGGAATCTCATAGGTACGAGCAACTTTCACTTCCCCTTCCGACTTGGCGCGAAGAAGCAAAACCGGCTTTCCGGAAGCGTCCGTCGTCTTTCCGAAACAGATATGGCAGTTTTCATCTTGAAACACCGCGAGCCCTGCAAAATCCGCCGCCGTGTTCGGACGGTAAGACAACGACGTTTGCAGCACTGATGGGTGCGGATAAAAAGCGTTTCGGGAGAGAGGGCATTTCCGCCCCGCAAACGGCCAGCCGCATAAAGTGGAGTACACCAGACGAACCGCCGCAACCGGTCAAGAGAACGATAAATGCCATATATAAACATTTCATATTTTGAATATCCATCCGCCTTATTCAACCAACAATGTCGTCAAACTGTACGGTTCCAACCTGATGCCTTCCGCCGGACGGACGGCAGTTTTCTCCATCTTTTTCGGAATGTCTGTAATCGCCGTTCCCGAAACGGTGGTTATCTGCACCGCTTCCGTTTTGTCCTCCGGCATAGCAACCTTTACCGAAACGCTTTCTCCCGCAGGATTGACCAACATCAGGGAAACCCCTCCGTCCGCATTCTTATAAGCGGTTGCGGTCACTTCTTCGGGCATCCCTTCTGGCAGGTTCACCCCGATGCGCACACGTCCCGCCGCATAGCGTGCAAAATGAGAGAGGAAATATCCGCGCACCGTCGGCTCATCCAGTTCCGAACCTACGGTCCCGTCGCCTATCATGCTGTAGAAGCGGCGCAAATACCACCACAGATACACCTGCATCCCGACTTCCATGCACCGATTGACTCCCGTCACGAACTCCATGTTCTCGTCGCGCAAAGCCTCCGCGCTGACAAGCGTCTCGTCTCCGTTACCCCAAGCATCATTAAGAAGGTATTCCGTCATCCAGAACTCCTTGCCTTTCTCATGCGCCAGAGCGTAGCTTTCCAACGGATTGTTGCCGTAAATATGCCCGCCGATGCAGTCTATCGCGCCGCAAGCCTCCGCATCGTTCAATATCGGGTCTGTGTACTGATGCTTGTAGCTGAACGACTCGGCGACCATCACCTTGCATCCTGTCTCTTCCTTGATGCGTTTGGCATAGCCCTTGACAAAATTGAATATCTGCTCCGGAGTCCAGTTGCAGGTCTCGTATGTGGTCTTGATGTCCGGCTCGTTCTGGATAGAGAGCACATCGACAGGCGCACCCAACCCCTCCATATAGTTGGCGAATCGTATCAGATAGTCGGCATAGTCTCCATAGCATTCCACTTTCAGCTCACCATCCCCGTTCACGCTGTTGTTCGTCTTCATCTCGGCAGGAGGCGACCACGGAGTAGCAAGTATCGTCGCTCCCAACTTGCGCGCACGGATAATACCGTTGGCAAGTTCCCTCCATTTGCTTTCGCCTTCCGGCGCAATCCGTACACGCAGGATGTTATAACCCAACTGGCCTTCTTCCTTGCCAAAGAGCAAACGGATTTCACCGTCGTCAAGCGTCCGTCCCGTCCATTGCGTTTCCATTCCTCCAAACCCAATCACTCGCTGAAACTCTTCAGACGGATTATACGTCAACGGTGCGTCTACCGTTATGTCGGCATCCTCCACCGTTCCAGACAATGACGGTTCATTGTCAGCAAGTCCTTCCCCGGACGATGGAGCGTCATCCCCGCAAGAAACAAAAAGTCCGACAACCATTCCGATATATAATATTCTCTTTTTCATGTTTTCTGCTTGTTTTTTCATTAAAGTTATCCTGAAAACAATCATTTGCCTTAACTATATTTTATACTCATTCCGCTTCAGCCGCAACATCCGGCTTAGTATAAGGAACGATACGGAAGTTGCCGAAGTAAATGAAGAAACCCTTCATATCGGAACCCGCTTCGTAATTATTAGCACCCGTTGCAGGATAAGTGAACGAACCGAACGCGAACCTAAAGAATCGATTATTTCCTGTATCCGTGAAATCAGAAGTTGTCTTGCCTTGGGTGTTGGCATAGTCCTTTAATGGGAAAGTCAGCGTCTTCCATCCGTTAGAAAAGTCCGCATCCACATCCGCATACGGCTGGCCGTAAGCGGAATGCCACGGAGTTGACTGGATGTCACGGTCGCTCGTACCCAAGCCGAAACGCATCGCGCCCGCCACCCATATGGTCTGGCCGCCGTCGTGTTCCATAAAGCAATCGAACTGGATGGCAAGATCATCACAAGAAACGACATCTGCGGGTGCCTTCTCCATCATCTCCACCAAAGAGAAAGTAAAGTTAAAGTCCCCTGATATAGACGCTGTGCCTCCTGTAAAGTCTATACCGCCAGCATTGTTCGGAAACGCACGGTATTTCTCCGGTGCCGCAGGCCACGGAGCGGCAGCCGCATTAGCGGGAGTCAAGGCATTGTTCTGGGATATATTGCCGCTTCCGTAGCTATATGCGTCATTGGCTCCGTTGAACTCGCTGATGAACACGTTGTCCTTGCAATTCATATAGGCGTAGGAATACCCGCCGTTCCCTTTTTCGGCTTCCACGTAAAGTGCGCCCGCAGTCCGGTCGCCGCCTTCCGGAACTATCACGTCAATCATTTCATAATTGTCGTCCGAATGAATCCAGATTTCGCCCTTGGAATCCAAACTAACTTCGTCCGCGACTACCGTTGCCGCTTCCACATTGCCGGGGAATACGACCTTCGCCACATTCTTGAAGTGCGAACCATAGATGCGGATACGCTCTCCGGCTTTTGCCAGCGTATGCGACACGCGGTCGACCGTCGGCTGCTCTCCCCAAACGCTGAACGTCCATTCTACGGCTTCCAGTCCTTCAAGGGTTAAAGTTACGGTCGCTTCCCCGCTCGTTGCCGTTTCAGGTATCGTAAAAGTGAGTTCCGTGCCGTCCGCATTCGGAACCGCATCGACAGCAACAGCATCGCCGTCTCCTATTTTCAGGACGAGGGTTTCGGCCGCTTCCAGATTATTCCCTTTCAATGTCACCTCATCGCCAGGCCGCACGCCGTTGAAATTCACATCTTCGGCTACAGGCTGCTTCCCAACAATCGTAACGGAATATTCAATCGTCTCCCGGAATTCGGTTTCCATCCGGATGGTGTTTCTGTCGTCCTCATATTCCACATTCGCTCCGACCGGTATGTTTTCCGGAACATCCAGATTGACGGCAGCGGAAGATACCGTCTCTATCTCAGCGAGAAGCAAGCCGTTTATCCAAACATCAGCCACATGGTCGAGCCCCGTTCCTTGTATTTGTATTCTGTCGCCTGCGCTTACCACATCCGCTTTCACCAGAACGTCGTTTTCATCAAACACATACACTCCGGCCACAGACAGATTCTTGCTGATAATGTTCAGAGACAGCGTATCGCCTTCTCCCTCACTTGAAGCCACGCGCACCGTGTTGCGCACAAATTCGTCCGACAAATCCTTCCCCACCGGCGTGCTTTCCGGTATAAACGTTTCGATGAATGTCTTTCCCTGACTGACAAACTCTGATGAGAATACGGCCATCCCATTGAAGAAAGCCATATCTGCCCGGTCAAGGAAATTGCCTTCTATTCTTATTTGCGAACCGATACGCGCCTGCGCCTCATCAGAATAAAGTTCTTCTTCCGCATCCCAGACCAGCACCTTCTGCATTACCGGTATCTCGTCTGTCGGGAACGGAGCCGTATGCTGATAATCTATTTCGTTCTCGGTGCAGGCAGCCGCCATACATACCAGCAGAAACATGAACGATTTGTATAAAGTCTTCATAGCCATTCTTTTTTAATTGTTGTTGTAGAAAGGTTGCGTATAGGGAACCAGACGGATATTGCCAGCATACACCTGACACCCGCTCATCGTGTTTCCCCGATAATAAGAGCCCGCCGCGTTTACCTGAAAAGCCCCCAGCTGGAACTTGAAAATGCCGTCGTCTTTATTTTGAATCTCGTCCATCAATTCGCCCAACGTTTTCCCGGTCATTCCCGACACATACGAACAGGGCATCGTTACCGTGCGCCATCCGGAAAAAGCGACCGGAGACACCACTCCATTCTCAATCCACGAAATCGTCGTCTGACGGTAAGTGCTGTTGTTCGCCACCAGTTCGATACGGAATGCACCGCACGTCCAAGGAACCGTCATATAGCAGTCTGCCTGAAAAGCAAGGTCGTCACACGAAGTATTGCGCGTAATGCCCGTTTTCGGATCAGCAGTTATCCGTTCCAATGCCTTCATGCAATCGAAACTCACCCATCCCACATTCTTGCCGTCCAACGTTTCCGGATTCAGATTTGCCGGCTCGCCCGGCATCACGCAATAGGCAGCAGGACTTCCGGGCTCGCCACGTGTCACGGCAGGAACGGCGTCAGTCTTTATTTCAGTGGCCGCCAGCCCCGCACTCGCATCAGCTTCTGCTTTCCGCCCGTAAGTATCCTCCCCTTCTCCGTCGAATGTGCTCAGAAATATTCCGGCCGAACGGTTCATATAACTATAGGTGTAAGTACCCCCGCTAATGCCCTCCAGACAAATGGCTCCCGGTGTCACGTCTCCCCCTTCCGGAACGGTCACGGTTACCGTCGTATAATCCTCGCTCTCCGTAAATCCGCCAACTTCAACCGCCACGTCGCCTGGAAAAGTGATAGATGACAGGGCGCGCAAGTTTCGCCCGTAAATCTCAATCACGTCGCCTGCCTTAGGCAAAGTATGCGAAATTCCAGTCACCGACGGCGTATGTCCGAGAATCGGGATATTGTAAACGAAGCTCTGTTCCTCGGTCACGATACGGATTGTGTTCAGGTCATTGATGTTTTCTACTTCACTCCCGATGGGAATTGATTCCGGCATTCGGAAAATAATGTCCGTGTCAGTCACATAATTCCGGTTGATTCCGCCCACCTCCACACCATTGCAATACACAGCTTTCGTTGTGGCGAACCCGGTTCCGCTGATACGCACCATCTCACCCAGCCGGACGCGCTCAAGCTGTGTGGCAGTATCCTCCGCACTATGCACAAATATGCCCGTGACAGAGATTGGAGTTTCATCGTCCTTGCAGCCTGCCAGCATCACAGCTACGGCAAGCAGGCAGCACCATTTCTGCATGTTGAATATCTTTTTCATCTTTGTCCTCCTTCATTTTGGATTGCTTTTTCATCTGATTCCGCAGCATCCTCCGGCAGCACATCGAAATGCTCCGGCTTATCATCCAGCAACGGATTCATCGTCGTTTCCGTCAACGGATAAGGCAGCGTCAGCCTCTCAGGAGTTGCCGGATTGGGCATAATCGTGCTTGCATTGGCTTCCTGCCATACAAACGTTTCATTGTTATAGATATAGCCGATCTGCCTTTTCTGATTGTTCAGAAACGCCAACGCCTCGTTCTGCTGCCAATATGCCCAACGCACAATGTCATACCAAAACTGCCCTTCTCCTGCCAATTCGCACCGGCGCTCTTCACGGATATCCTGCAACGTCAAAGAAGTCAAATCCGGCAATATCAGTTCCGTACCGTCGGTTCCGTCATGAATTGTCGGGTCTCCTCCCTCTACGCTCCTTTCGTAGCGGGCGCGCTGGCGCACCCGGTTGAAATAATAAAGCGCATTGGGGTCTGATGTCGATTCCTGCGTTCCGAGCACGGCCTCCGCATAAAGCAAATACACTTCCGCCAGACGAAGCATCGGTGTCATGAAACCCGAATTTCCGTTGATGGCAATGCCGTCAGTGTCTTCGGGACCGCCCACCACTTCCTTCTTCGGATAACAACGGTTCAGTCTCAATCCGGAAGCCACCCATACGCCTTCTTCCGTCGCTCCGCCCAGATAGTCATACACGGCTCCGTTATAGAAGCATGTAGCGCGCTTGCGGGCACGTTCTCCGCGTTCGGTCATCAAGTCCACGAGATCTCCGCCTATCTGGATGGCACCTCCCCATGTAGTCAATCCTCCCAACACGCCTGTACTGTAAGCCAGATTCCGCTGGTTGATGTTCCCCACTCCGTATGAAGTGGAACCGGCCACATACTGCAACGAGAACAGCGATTCGGAATTGTTGTTGTTTTGCACGCGGAACAATTCTTCATAATCGTCAAGCAAGGCATACTGCGTGCCATGTTCGCACACTTCCAATGCCGCTTCCGCCGCTTTTCCATAATAGTAGTCTGGGGAAGTCTCATATCTCCCCTCCGTAAAGTGCCCTCCACGCGCATAACATGCAGCAGTGACATACAGACGTGCAAGCAAACCATATGCGCTGTATCGGGTCAGTCTGCCCGGCTCGTCCGTTTCCGGCAGATGTGCGGCAGCATATTCCACATCGCGGATGGCATAATGCAACACATCTTCCAGATAATTTGAATGAACCATATAATCATCCGCCAAGACTTCTGCATCTTCAATGACAGGAACATTCCCCCAACAACTGAGCAAATACCAATAAGCCAGCCCGCGCATGAAACGTGCCTCGCCCTTGCACCCGTCAATCGCTTCTTGCGACACACCGTTTGCCGCTGCTCTATCAATCGCTTTCAAGATGTGTCCGGCCTGCGTCACTACCGAATAAAGGCTGTTCCATCCGCTTTCGAGATCTTCCGTGGCAGAAAGTTCCATAAAACGGTTGATAAGCGCGTGCGAATAAGTGACCATCGTCGAATAATAGTTGTTCGAACGGCAGTCGCCGATGATATAAGCAAAAGAAGCGAAATCAAACCACAACGGTTGATACAAACTCGCCGTATAACTCCGGCAATCTTCTTCCGACTGAAAAGAAGTGTCATACGTCTGCGACTCCTGTGATGTGACATCCAGAAAGTCACTGCAGCCGGAGAACGCCCCCATCAGACAGCCTGCCGCCAATATATGTTTCAAAGTTTTCATAATTCAAGTGCCTTTAAATGATTTTTAGAATCCGACATTGATGCCGAAGGTGAACGAACGAGGACTTGGATAACGTCCCGCATCAAACCCGTTGAGCAACGCGCTTTGCGCATAATTGGAATACTGGTCGCTCGCCATACCTACCTCTGGGTCATAACCGCTGTATTTGGACATGGTAAAGAGGTTCTTCATATTGCAATACACCTTCAGCGAATTAAGTTTCAGCTTGCGCACCCACGGTTTCGGAAAATTGTAGCTCAACGAAACGCTTTGCAGGCGCAGATAAGAACCGTCTTCGATGATACGGTTAGACACACGGTTGTTATCGTTCGGGTCAGCGGGCGCAATGCGATACTGACGATCTCCCCCGCTCGCCACATAGACATTGTAAATGTTGTCGGGAGAAGCATTCTCGTCATAAAGAGCCAGCTTCGCATAATCGGTAGCCGCACGCCGAGTAATGTTGTACATACGTTCGTTCGGATTGTCTATCTGAAGGTTCAACCAGTTCATCACATCATTGCCATACGAATAGGTGAAATAGATGTTCAAATCAAAGCCTTTGAACGAAAATGTATTTCCGAATCCCCCGGTAAACTTGGGCAACGGATTGCCGATGAAAGTCTGATCGTCTTCGTTGATTACGCCATCTCCGTTCACATCCTCAAAGATGAGGTCGCCTATCCATACGCCATGCTCGCGGTCTACCGACAGCCCTTCCGGAAGAGCTATCTTGACGTTGCCGTGAGTGTCATAGATATCGTATGCAGAGTTGATGCGTCCCAGCACCTTATATCCGTAAAATTGTCCGACAGGATGGCCTTCCGCCGTGCGGGTTACCACACGTGTACGTCCTGCTGTCTGGTAAGTCTTGTCTATTTGGGCGGTTGCCGTATTCAGTTTAAGCACCTTGTTGCGGTTCAACGTAAAGACAAAACTGCTCTTCCATGTAAATTCCGGTTTGCTTATATTGACCGTGTTCAGAGTAAGTTCGAAACCCTTGTTCTCCATCGAGCCTACATTGTCCCAAGGAGCCTGCGTACTTATGTTCGAATTGCCGGCAGTTCCCGCATAGCCGGGAAGGGAAAGTATCAGCAACAAATCGTCCGTGCGCTTGTAGTACCAGTCGGCAATCAGCTCCACACGGTTGCGGAACATTGCCAAATCAAGTCCGACATTGACCGATTTGGTAGTCTCCCACGTTATGTCCTCATTCGGGATGCGCGACAAGATATTGGCCGTACCAAACGCACTCTGGACATTCTTCAACAGATAGTCGTAAGCAAAGTCCACCACGTTCGAGTTGCCCACATGCCCATATCCTACACGCAACTTCAGATTGGTGATAAAATCTACATCCTTCATAAACTTTTCCTTGTTGATGCGCCATGCGGCAGACACGGAAGGGAACAAGCCCCAGCGATGTCCTTCGGAAAAACGGGAAGAGCCGTCGTAGCGCAACGTTGCGGTCAGCAGGTAACGGTCGAACAGCGAATAGTTCAGACGGCCGAAGTAGGAAAGGAACGTATACTTGGTCGTATAGCCGCTGTTTTCGTCGTATGTGGCATCACCCGCATTCAGGTTAGGAAGCATGGAACTGCCTCCCAGACGCTGCCCGGAAAGGCGGTTCGAGGTGTTTTCCCTCATTTCGTGACCCAGCATCAGGCTGATGTTCTGACGTTTCGTCGGGTGATACCTGAAGTTCAGCTGGTTTCTCCAGGTCCAGCTGTAAGCGTTACGGATGCTTTCGTTGCGGGTAGCCTGCGCGTTCTGGCTGAAATCGTTGAAATAGTATTCTGGAACGAAGATAGTAGTCTCGTCCGACGTGACATTAGCGGCAAACTCGGTACGGAAGTCCATCCATTTGAACGGGGACACAGTTGCATACACATTGCCGCGCACCGCCAGATTGCGCGCATGACGGTCGGAAAGCTGGGCAACGGCCAAAGGATTGGACAATGTGTTGTCTTGTTCTTCGGGCGCAGCATACGAACCGTCCAGATTCGTGACGGGCACGCTCGGATTCTGGCGCACGGCACTGTTGATAAGGTTCCAGTTCTGGATGGTGGTAATCTGCTTGGTATTCGAAAGGGTGGCGTTCGCCCCCATCTTCAGCCAGTTCTTCACTTGCGAGTGCAGTCCTACGGTCATCGTCAGACGGTCGAAGCCCGAACCGACCGCCACCCCGTCTTGGTTCAAATAGTTTGCCGAGAGCTTGTAGGTCGTATTCTTGACTCCCCCCGACATGTTGAAGTTGTAGTTCTGCATTGAGGCCGGAGTGAAGATAGTCCGCTGCCAGTTGGTTCCTTCGCCGAGAAGCGACGGATTGGCAAACTCGTCACTGATATCATATCCCATCGCCTGATAGACTACGTTGCGATGTTCGGCAAATTCAGGCAAATTGGCCAGATCAAGTTCTTTCAGCAGATATTGGATGCCGTATTGCGCCTCGACATTGATGCGCGGACGGCCTTCCTGTCCTTTCTTGGTGGTGATGATGATTACTCCGTTGGCTCCTTGCGCCCCATAAATGGCAGTGGCGGAAGCGTCTTTCAGGATTTCGATAGATTCGACATCCGAAGGATTGACCGATGCCAAGGCGTTGTTGTCGATAGTGCCCGTGCTTCCTTCGATAATCACACCGTCTATAATATAGATAGGTTCGTTCGTGCTGTTGATGGAGTTCAGCCCGCGAATCTGGACAGACGAGCCTCCGCCCGGCATACCGGAGTTCTGCGTCATCTGCACGCCGGCGGCGCGTCCCTGAAGCACTTGGTCGATAGATACGGGACTCAACTGCTCAATCGCCTCCGAATTGATGGAAACCACGGCACCCGTCAGGTCGCTGCGCTTCATCGTGCCGTAACCTACCGCAACCACTTCGTCAAGCAACACGGCATCTTCTTCAAGCGTCACGTTGATTGTCTTCCGTTCGCCCACCCTCACGTTCTTTGTCTCCATTCCCAAGAAAGAGAACATCAGTGTCTCGCCTTCCCTCACATCGATGGAATAATTTCCCTCAAGGTCTGTTACGGTAGCGCGATTCGTCCCTTTTACCACGACATTGGCGCCGATTACGGCTTCACCGTCTCCGTCCACCACCCGTCCTCTCACATAACCGGACTGCTGCTGGACAGACAGACTCTCTGCCGCCTCCGGATACGCAGTTCCCATAAAGGAAAAAGAACTGAGCCCGACCAGAAAGGCGCATCTGCCAAACTTGTCGGCAAACAAGTTTCGGGATTTGAATTTTCTGCTTTTCATCCTTAATCTTACAAGTTTCTAAAATTAGACTTTAAATTCATCGTTAAACAAAAGCTTTTGAATATTGCAAATATACGGCATTACCGCCAAACCTGCCGATTCTTGCGTTTCAGATGATGGTCAATCCATTCCAGCAGGCTTTCCGTTTCTTTCAAAACCTTTTCAAATTTGTTCAAACCGCATACGGAAAGAGAACTGGACGTACAAAACCCTGTAAAAAACAGGCGGGAAAACGCAAAACGCCCCGGCGAACCGATTCATTTCCGCCGAAAAACGGCATCAAAAGCGGCGGATTTTTTCCGTCGGTGCCGGCCGCAGTCCCGCCTTTCCGCCGAAAGGACGGAATTCCAAGCATCCTGCCGCCACATTTTCTTCCCCGCCCAAACCCCACAAAAACGCTTTCCGAAACTTGACGAGAAACAAATGAAATAATTTCTCAACTCGTTTTTACAAGACGTATCATCCAAGAATGCAATTGAAAAGAACAAAGACGAGGTTACGGAAGCGAACCTGTATCTTTGCCGTCAGAAGAACTAATGATTGTTTCACTTAAATTATCGACGTATGATGAAAAACAGATTCTTGTTTTTTCTGCTCTTCTTGGGGTTCGTGGCAGGAACCTTCGCCGCAACGGACGCAAGAACAAGAGAAAATTTTGATTTTGACTGGCAATTCCATTTAGGAGAAGACACAAATGCCATGAAGCCAGACTTCACGCCCTCCGGATGGGAATGGGAAGACATACAGCTTCCGCACGACTACAGCATCCGGCAGAACTTCAAGCGCGAGGCAGGAGGCGAAGGAGGCTATCTGCCCGGAGGAATCGGGCTCTACCGGAAAGAGTTCACGGTTCCGGCTTCCTATAAAGGAAAGGTTGTCAGCGTCATATTTGACGGAGTGTACCACAACGCCACGGTGTATCTGAACGGAGAACGCCTCTGCAACCACCGTTACGGCTATACCAGCTTTGAAGTTGACCTGACATCCCGCCTTAAATATGGAGAAAAGAACGTCCTGTTCGTGCATGTGAACCGCACGGAAAAGTCACGCTGGTACACAGGCTCCGGCATCTACCGCCATGTATGGCTGCAAGTGACGAATCCGGTGCGCGTGGCGATGTGGGGGACTTACGTCACCACTCCCGAAGCAGGCAAGGAAGCAGCGAAAGTGAAGATAGCGACTGATGTAGCGAACGCTGAAAACAAAGCAAAGAAAGTAACCCTCGTGCAAACCGTCGTGGACGAGAACGGCCAAGAAATAAAAGTGTCCGGAAAGAAGATTCAGACAAAGGGAGAACTGACTGTGGCTTCCGGAGACACGGCTTCATTGGAACAAACGCTGGAAATAAAAACGCCGCGCCTCTGGTCGACGGCAGACCCTTACCTTTATTATATGGAGACCGAAGTGAAAGTCGGCAACAAGACGGTGGACACCTACCGCACCCCTTTCGGAATACGCACCATCCGCTATGACGCAGACAAGGGCTTCTTCCTCAACGGAGAAAACATGAAGATGAAAGGCGTCTGCCTGCATCAGGATGCAGGATGCCTGGGCGTAGCCGTCCCCGACCGCGCCTACGAACGCAGGCTGGAAAAGCTGAAAGAGTTCGGCTGCAACGCCATCCGATGCAGCCACAACCCGCCTTCGCCGGAGTTTCTGGACATGTGCGACCGCATGGGATTCCTTGTGATAGACGAGGCTTTCGACAAATGGAAGTCAGGCTATTATGAAAAGTTCTTCGACGAATGCTGGCAACAGGATATCAACGACATGATTGTCCGCGACCGGAACCATCCCTGCATCGTGATGTGGGGCGTAGGCAACGAAGTGCAGGAGGCTTGGTCGGGAGGAAACACAGGCATCAACCGCGCAAAGATGCTCCAAGATTTCGTCCACAAGCTGGAACCGACACGCCCCGTACTGATAGCGTGCCAAAGCGGATTCAATGCCAAATTCGGTGAAGTTCCCGACATCCTCGGCTACAACTATCAAGAAGCCCGTTTGTTGGATGACCGTAAAAAGGGCAAAAGACAGCCATGCTTCATCAGCGAGGCTTTCCCCTATTACAGCGGCGACAATCCGAAAGACGTGCGCTGCTACCTCGACAAGAACCCTTGGAACTACGTGATGGAAAACGATTTCCTGTTCGGCTCGTTCGTATGGGCAGGAGTGGACTATTTGGGCGAGTCCGGATGGCCGCTGAAAGGATGGACGAACTGCCTGTTCGACATCTGCCTGAACGAGCGCGTAGGAGCCGGATACCACCGTTCCGTATGGAATGACAAGCCGATGGTGCGTCTGGCCGTCGTCGACCCGTCGCAGAACCTCCCTTCCGGAAAAGACCATTGGAACTTCCCGACAATGGTGCATCATTGGAACCTGCCTTACACAGACGCACGCATCATGGAAGTACGCACCATGACCAATTGCGATGAAGTGAAAGTAATAGCCCCGTCCGGATGGGCGAAAGCGAACTTCCTTCCAAGAAAAGCGGCCGATTATGAGAACAACACCATCAAATGGAACATCCCCTACCGCAAAGGGAAAGTCATCGCTATCGGCTACAAGAACGGAAAGGAAGTCTGCCGTGACACCCTCGCCACTTCTGGAGACACGGAACGAGCCGCAATCACTCCCGACCGGACAACGCTGAAAGCTGACGGCCAAGACTTGTCGCACATCGGAATCGAGCTGTTCGACAAGAACGGCATCCCCGTACAAACAGACGACCGTATGGTTATGGTTACGATGGAAGGAGACGGACGCTTCCTCGGCATAGACAACGGAGACTTGCGGCGTGAGAAATCATTTATGGGCAACCGCCTGAAAACATTTTTCGGCAAAGCCATCGTAATTGTGCAGTCAGGACGCAAAGCAGGGACAATAAAGGTCAAGATTGAAGTAGAAGGCATCAAACAACCTTACGAAACGGAGATAAAAGTCTTATAAGCAGAATGACAATTTCCGGAATCCTACTTATCATATAAATTGACTATTTTTGACAACCGATTTACTAACTTTTAAAATTCAAACTTCATGAAAAAAAATGTATTATTACTGGCCATTGCTGCCTTTATGAGCGTTTTAAACGTAACAGCACAAAACAAAGCGATTGACTTAACCTCCGGCGAAGGACGAGGCGTAACGCTGAGCGGAACCAATACGCTGACATCCCAAAACGGCGGAGACTATTTCCTGTCAGGAATCGAAGATTATGGAATGTACAGCGGCGTCATTCTGAACCTATCCAACTTCAACAAATTGGATGAAAGCGCAAGCAATTCTTTGTGCTCGCTCAACATCTATTACACGGACGGAAACGGAAATGACCAGAAGGCATCTATGGGATTCTGGAGCAAAGGAAAGAAAACGGTCCGTTTCGACAATTTCAGAAACGGGAACGAAGACATCAGCATCGAGCCGGGAAGCATCAAACGAATAAGCATCGGAATGGGCGGCAACAAACAAGTAGACGTTCAGATTGAGTTGGTTCCAAGAGACCCGCAAGGATAAGCGTTCTTCATCTGAAATCTATCAGAAAGACACGAAAGCATAGAATTTTTTATTTTATTCTATACTTTCGTGTCTTTTTGCATCCGCTATCATCAAGACTGTTTCTTCTTTGCCATGTATTCCGTAGGCGTAACCCCATAATATTTCTTGAATACCGTAGAGAAGTGCGTGTTGCTCACGAACCCCACCATGCCCGCCACCTGCGACACATTCAACTTTCCATCCTCCAGCAACTTGGCCGCCTGCTTCATCCGGATGTTCCGGATAAATTCCCCGCCGGATATTCCGGTAATTTCTTTCATCTTCCGATAAAGAGACACGCGGCTTAACCCCACATGGTCAGCAAGAAAATCAACACTGAACTCCGGATCATCCAAATGCTTGTTTATTATCTCCATCACACGCTCCATCAGCGCATCATCCGCCGATTTCACTTCTATTTCTTTCATCTTATCCGCCTGCTCCAAAGAGCCGGAATACTTTCCTTTCAACAAAGCACGGTTAGCAAGCAAGCTGGTTACAAGCATCCTCAGTTCCTCCATCCGGAAAGGCTTGTTGAGGAAAGCGTCAGCCTTTGCTTCAAAACTTCTCACAAACTGCTCACGCTCGGACTGCGTGGTGAACAAGATTATGGGAATATGGCTGGTATTGCTGTTCTTCTTCAATTCCTTTGTCAGGGCGATTCCGTCCGCCACCGGCATCTTCAAGTCCGATATCACCAAATCGGGAAGTTCGGACAACGCTATTTTCATTCCCTGTTCCCCATCGTATGCGACCATTACCTTATAGGTATCAGAAAACTCGGCAGAAAGATAATCGCATAAATCTTTATCGTCATCGACCACCAGCAGCCTGTAATTGGTGCGCACGCGAGGTTTCTTCATCTTTTCTTCTTCAGGCAATACAACAGGATGCAGAGGCTCGACAGAAGGCTCCACGATATCCGCCGGATCAATATGAGCTTTGCCCAACGGGATTCTGACCACAAAGCAGCTTCCGCTCCGGTCCGTCCGGTTAAAAGCGCGGATTGTCCCGTGATGCAGTCCGACCAGCATCTTCGTCAGATTCAGTCCAATGCCATACCCGAACGAAGAACCACTCGCTTGGTAGAAACGATCGAATATCTTTTTCAGGTCTTTCGTCTCTATTCCCTTTCCGGAATCCATGACGCTTATTTCCGCCCATCCGGACTCGCCTCCTTTCGACGGACGTTCCGTTCTGAGCCTTACGGTGACCTCACCTCCATCCGGAGTGTATTTGAAAGCGTTCGACAGGAGATTGACCAACACCTTGTCGAAATTGTTCCGGTCTATCCATACGGAAAGTTCGCTTTGCTCGTGTTCAAACTTCAACGTGATATTCCGTTCGTTCGCCCGGTATTCGAATGTCTGGCATACATCATCAATGAACCCGACAATATCTGTCTCCGAATACTCCAACCGGAACAGGCTTCTGTCAATCTTCGATATGTCAAGCATCTGTCCGATAAGTCCCATGATGCGACAAGCGTTCTTGTAAATGGAGCGCAAGGCTTTCTGTGTCCGTCCGTCAAAAGCATCTTCCCGGAGCAGGCTTTCCGCCGGATTGAGAATCATAGTCATGGGAGAACGGATTTCGTGGGCGAGGTCGATAAATATCTTCAGCTTCTCTGCATTCCTTCTGTTTATCCGTTTCCGCCTGACGGAACGATAAAAGCGGAAGCATACGCCCGCCGCTACCAGCACATAGACAAGCCACGCCCACACGGAGAAATACCAAGGCGGAGCGATACGCATGTTCCAGCGGGCAACCGGAGAATGCGTCCCCTCGAAACAGGCCCGCACTTCCAGCGTATAGCTGCCCCACGGCAGATGGCTGAACGTTATCCGGGAATATCCGGGAAGCGTGGTGGCCCATTCGTCACCGAGTTCTGCCAGCCGATACTCATAACGGATGCTTTCCGCATGACGGTAATCCATAGTGGAAAACTCAAACGAATAGATATTGTCCTTATAAGAAAGGGTTATGTCCGCACAGGAAAGGGCATGGTTTATTTCCCTGTCACCGGCCTGCATTCCGGTCATGACCGGCTTCTTGTCGAAGGAAAACGGTTCCACCTCCGCCGGAAGGAAATAAGTGATTCCGCTGTTCGTACCCCAAAGCAACGTCCCGTTCTTTCCTTTATTATAGACGCCCCTCACGAACTCCTGATCTTTCAGCCCGTTGCCCGTATAATAACAGACGATACGTCCGTCCGGCTCTATCTTGTTCAAGCCTCTGAACGTGCTGCACCAGGTTCCCTCGCTCATCCTCGGCAAGACCGCAAATCACTTCGTTCGAAAGGCCCTGCTTCACGGTGTACCGCTTTATTGTCCCTTTGGCCCGCTCCCACCGGAAAAGCCCTTTGTCGGTGCCTATCCAGACATTCTTCCCCCTGTCTTCAAGCAAAGCGTAGCATACGGTTCTGTCCAACACGGAAGCGTTCGGTATGCGGATATAGGCTTCCTTGCCCAAATCGTAGCAATCAATCCCTTTGTAATGACCTATCCAAAGCAACCCTTCCGAATCGGGAAGAAGCGTGTTCACCCATTCGTTCTTCAGCTTTATCGGGCGCCCTTCATCCTTGTTGTCCAACCTGCGACAAGTATCCGTGCGCAAATCATAACATGCCACCCCTTTGCCGAGACTGGCTATATACAGCCTCTTGTCCCGGCCTTCGGCGATACATTTGATGCGCCAGAAGGAATCCAGCACGCGCGTCGCAGCTCCCGACTTCGGGTCTATCCGGAAAGCTCCGCTATAATAGTCGCCCGCCCAGACGCATCCTTCCGAATCTTCAAACAAAGATACGACGGTGCGCCCGTCCAGATAACGCTTTTCAGATTCCTCCTGCGCATTCAGGCAAGTCACTCCCTGCCGTTCGATTCCGGCCCAGATGCGTCCGGAAGTGTCCTGCATGACAGACGTTGCAGCACTCCCCGCTTTTGTCTCATTTGACGGACACCATGAACGGAACGCACCTTGTTCCGATGTGTACAGCACAACGCCTCCCTGAAAACAACCTATCCACAAGTCTTGGTCTTTATCCCAAAAAAGAGAAACGACTTTGGCGCGATTCACGTCAAAAGCGGGAAGGTCTAATCTGAGAAGACGCAAACCCTTTTCGGGCGAATCAATGACATACACGCCTCCCCCAAAGGAAGCCACGTATATCTTTCCGTCAGGCCCGACGGCCATATCCCTTACGTCCAAGCCGGAAATATCCGACGGAATCTTCCCGAACCGGTTTTCCGTTTCATCATACGCCATGATTCCTCTGCTGGTGGCTATAAAGACACAGCCCTCCTTGTCCTCCCTTATAAAAGAAACTGTAGGGATTGCCGGCGGTTCGAACCGGCAGACGAGCGAGCGCGATTTCACGTCAATACAATACAGCCCTTTCGCTCCGGCTGAAATCCATACACGTCCGCGAGAGTCTTCAAAGATATGTTCGGGAGCGAACCGGCACAAATCCGCCAGCCAACGGACTTTTTCCAACTTTTCTTTCTCTCTGTCCACGCTGAGAACTCCCCGTCCCGAAGAAATCACCCAAAGCTCCCCGTTTCGGGATTCCAGTATTTCATTCACGCTATAATCCGGACTTCCGTCCAAGCGGACGCTGCAAAAAGCATCCTGCTCCGGCACGTAATATTGAAGTCCTTGTCCGCTTCCTATCCAGAACCTTCCTTCTCTGTCTTTATGCAGCGCACGTATCGCATTCCCCTTCAGCGAAGTCGAATCGCCATCTTCATGAACATAACGGGTGAACTGCGTTCCGTCGAACTTGTTCAGCCCATATTCCGTGCCAATCCAGACAAATCCGTCCTTGTCCTGACAAATGGAAGAAATAAAATGCGAAGAAAGTTCTTTGGTGTCCACCACAGAAACGGTCTGCGCCCGGACGTTTTCCATGAAGCCGCAAAGCAGCGTGACTGCGATTAACAGGAAGGTTCTTTTCATTTCGTCATTGCTTTTTCATTTATGCAAAATAAATGAAACGAATCGAATGTTCCAAAGAAAATAAAGGGAATTATTCGGTACGCCCCACACCGGCAAACCGTTCGGAAGCCCTCCAGAGCGTTTCAATTGAAAAAGCGAAGCCGCAAAGTCTCCCGACTTAAGCGCAAAAACGCGGGGACGTTTCCTGTCAAATGCCGGGACTTTTGCGGGAAAACGCCCCGGCGTTCCTTTACGGACTCCGGCGCCATACGCTTCTGCATTTGGCGGTTCGGAGGAAAAAGAATATCTTTGGAAAGCATAAAAAACAATTTTCATGAAAAACATCATCTTATCCTTCACGCTGAGCATGGCGATGATATGCAGCTATGCAAGCGACTTGAAACTATGGTACAGCAAGCCGGCCAAAGAATGGACGGAAGCCCTGCCCGTGGGCAACTCGCGGTTAGGAGCGATGGTCTACGGAGGCATCGGACGAGAGGAAATCCAATTCAACGAAGAAACGTTCTGGGCAGGAGGGCCGTACAGCAACAACAGCCCTTCGGCTTTAGAAGCGCTCCCCGAAGTGCGCCGGCTGATATTCGCCGGACAGTTCAAAGAAGCGGAAAAGCTGCTCGACGCGAAGTTCATGACCGGGAAAAACGGGATGCGCTTCCTCCCTGCGGGAAGCCTGACGCTGGACTTCAAAGGACACGAGAACGCTACGGACTATCGCAGGGAGCTGAACTTGGAAAACGCAACCGCAACCACGGAATACAAAGTCGGGGAAACAACTTTCCGAAGAACGGTATTTTCTTCGTTCGCCTGCAATGCAATCGTCATACACATCGAAGCCGACCGCCCGGAAGCACTGGAATTTGACATGACGTTATCTTCCCCGTTGGAATCGGAAGTGTCGGCCAAAAGGAACACGCTGGCCATGAGATGCGAAGGAACGGAGCAGGAAGGAGTAGCCGCTGCCCTCCATGCCGAATGCCGGGCCGTGGTGAGAACGGACGGGAAGACCAGGAAGGAAGGAAACGCGGTGTCGGTCAGAAGTGCCCGGACCGCCACTATCTATCTTTCGGCCGCCACGAATTTCGTCAGCTACAACGATGTGGGCGGAAACGCGTCGAAACGGGTGAAGACGTATGTGAAGCAGGCACTCGAACGCCCCTATGATGAAATGCTTGCCGCCCATACGGAGACCTACAAGGCGCAGTTCGACCGGGTGAGCTTCCGCCTTCCCGAAACAAAGGAATCGAAAAAAGAAACCGTGCTCCGCGTCCGCGACTTCAACGAGGGGAAAGACCCTTCCCTCGCCGCGCTGATGTTCCAGTACGGACGCTACCTGCTCATATCTTCCTCCCAGCCCGGAAGCCAGCCCGCCAACCTGCAAGGGCTATGGAACCGGAACCTCCACGCTCCTTGGGACAGCAAATACACAATCAACATCAACACGGAGATGAACTATTGGCCGGCGGAGGTGACCAACCTGACGGAAACGCATGAACCGTTGTTCGAAATGGCCAAAGACTTGTCGGTCACGGGAAAAGAAACGGCCCGAATCCTGTACGGAGCCAAAGGATGGACCGCCCACCACAACACCGACCTCTGGCGCGCCGCAGGCCCGGTGGACGCCGCATTCTACGGCATCTGGCCGAACGGAGGCGCATGGATAGCCCAACACTTGTGGCAGCACTACCTGTTTACGGGCGACAAGGACTTTCTGAAACGGCATTATCCCGTGCTGAAAGGTACGGCGGACTTCTATCTCAGCTTCCTCACCGCCCATCCCCGATACGGGTGGATGGTGACCGCCCCCTCCATGTCGCCCGAACACGGCCCCCAAGGTACGGGCACGAGCATCACGGCCGGATGCACGATGGACAACCAGATTGCTTTCGACGCCCTCTACAGCACTTGGCTTGCCGCAAAGGAAGTGGGAGAAAGCAAGGCGTATCAGGACTCGTTGGAACGGATGTTCAACCGTCTCCCGCCGATGCAGATAGGAAAACACAACCAACTGCAGGAATGGCTGGAAGACGCGGACGACCCGAAAGACGGGCACCGTCACATCTCCCATCTGTACGGGCTTTATCCCAGCAACCAGATTTCCCCCAACCTGCATCCGCTACTCTTCCAAGCCGCAAAGAACACCTTGCTCCAACGCGGCGACATGGCCACGGGATGGAGCATCGGATGGAAAATCAACTTCTGGGCACGTATGCTGGACGGCAACCATGCCTACCGAATCATCCGCAACATGCTCAAACTGCTTCCGGGCGATGCGGTGCAGAAGGAATATCCCGAAGGAAGAACCTATCCCAACCTGTTCGACGCACACCCGCCCTTCCAAATCGACGGGAACTTCGGATACACCGCAGGAGTGGCCGAAATGCTGCTGCAAAGCCATGACGGAGCAGTCCACCTGCTGCCCGCCCTCCCCGACGTGTGGGGCAATGGAAGCGTAAGCGGCCTGATGGCACGGGGCGGCTTCGCGGTCAGCATGAAATGGGACGGAGGCCAGTTGTGCGAAGCCGTCATCGAATCGCGCTTGGGAGGCGTGCTCCGCATCCGTTCGTATGTACCGCTGAAAGGAGAAGGGCTGAAAGAAGCTCAAGGGAATTGTCCGAACAGGCTGTATGCTCCGGCTGCAATCAAGTCCCCCACTGTATCGCCGGAGCTGAAAGCTCCCGAATGGCCTATCCTGAACAAGGTGTACGAATACGACATCCAAACGGAAAAAGGAAAGGTTTACAAAATTGCAAGAAAATAAGAAACAGAGAGGCTGCCTCAAAGCCAAATGCCTTGGGGCAGCCTCTCTGTCTTTAAGTTTCGTCTTTCCGCAGAAGGAAGAATGCAACGGATTTAAAGCGCGTCCGCTTCGGATGCTACAATCTCCGTATCTTCATTTCCACTTTCCCATCCGTCCACTTGGCTTCCAACGAATGTCAGTCCGGTTTCAGCCAATTCCAAACTGTACGTGTATCGTTTTCCGCTTTCCCAGACCTCATCGCCTGAAACGATGTAACTGAACGTATTGCCGCCGACACTGAACGTGAACAGCGTACTTCCCGCTTCCACCGTATCCGGAGGCAGAACAGCATCCGCCTCAACCACGTCCGTACCGTTGCCAAACACGCAAGCGTTGATGTCCATCTCCATACCTGCCACTGTCCTTGCATTGCCGGACAACAGGTTCACCATCACTCCCGAACTGCGTGAAGGAAGGCATACTTCAACATCATTCAAATCATATTTTCCGGTCTTGTCGGTTATGCGAATATTGACCCTCGCCATCACACGGCTGAAACGGAGCGTCGCCTTGCCGTCAGCAATGGCAGCAAGGGGAGCAATCATCAAATCATTCGCCAAAAGAACAGAATCCGCCCGCTGGTCTGCCGCTATACCGAACGGCAAGTCCCCTGCTACGTTTATCTCGCTCCAATTTTCATTGTAAGGGCTGTAGCCGCAAATGCCTGCACCTCCTGCCAATGACAATCCGGCACGTGAGGCCGTTTCATCCCTCACTACCAAGTGAGCATTCGCATTGGCTACGGCATAAGAGGTGATGTCCGCAAACACAAACACGCCAAACGAGGTGCCCGGAGCAAACGACACAAGTCCTTCTTCGCCTTCTTCCACCACACCAACCGTCAATCCTTCGTAATCGTCATAGACTTCTCCGTTTCCTCCGGGAACGGGAGCATCATCGTCTCCACAAGAAGTGGCAACAGAAAGGGAGACAAACAAAAACAATGCCGCTATGACTTTATGTATCGATAGATTCTTCATTGTTGCAATTCTTTTATTCATTCTCCTTGCAGTGCTTCCTCAGGCAATGTTACCGCAACACAAGGAAGAATATTCCTATTTTTCGATGTCTTACCCGGATTCTTTCCAAAACTCCATGCGTATTCACTGCCCTCTACAGTCACTTTCGTTTGGAAGCACCAGAATTTATTTTTAGGCTCGTTCTCCGTTACGGTAGCATAACATCTGGAAAATTCGTCCGGTACGATATCTTTTCCTTTGGCTTTCTGTGAATAGCTGTTTATATTGGCAAGGACCTCGGTTTCGTTGCTCTGATACATCGGAGTTTCATTATTATCCTCAACAACAACCGTTTTCTCGTCAATTCCCGCCTGTCCCAAATTATTCCAAATCTGCACCATCTGCCCGAAACTCGGAGTAAACCAATCGCTTGACACGCTCGAACTAACCGGATTCGAATTCTTATAATTGCTATAATTCACGAAACTGCTTCCTTGTTGGTCTCCCAATTCCGCATAAGCATTGCTCTTTAAGATGGTGTTTGTCTTTGTACGTCCGTCAAGGTTCTTCAAAGCAGATACAAAATCAGGGCATCCTTCTTCAATATCATCATCGAATATCCAACCTTTGCTTCCGAAATCGGACATAGAGACAGCATACGCATTATATCCGTCGTTCCTGTCATCGTCACAAACTTCCGTACTGAAGATTACAGCAACCACTTTATCTTTGTCTGCATGGGTTTCTATCTCCGAGTTCTTTATAAACTTACCGTCGCTTGTCATATAATCACCGACTCCGTAGGCAAGTTTCGCATCTATCGAGCCTTCATCTCCGTCTCCCCAGCCGTCAAGCGTTGTGGCCGGCACCAATGCTACAGTTACGTCCTCACCTTTTTTATCGAACTTCACTGTATAAGTATAAACTTTCCCTTCTTCAAAATTGACCTCCGAAGCGAGTTCGGCTTTATAAGTATCAGTGCCGACAGTCACTTCCACAAACTCAGTGTTGGCTGCTATTGTCTGCGGCACAATCACGGCGCTCGCTTGAAATTCGGCAGCATCTGCTCCAAACACTGCCGCTTTGATATTTGCAGCCGCACCCGAAGCGGTGCCCAAGGTTCCGTCCTGCAGATTGAGAGTGATTGCAGGCAACGTGTTCACGACACTGACCGTTGCGCCTTGCAGATTCACTTCCGTTTCTCCCATATCGAAATTAAGTTTCAGCTTGCTCAGCTTATGCTTGAAATGAATGGAAACCGGATTTGCGGAAGAAGTTATCGAATTATTGTCCGGCGTGCCGTAAAGCAAGTCGCTTGCCAGATAGCCTTCGTCCGTGCTTTGGTCTGCGGATACCGTAAATGTATTCTCACCCAAAGCCCAGCCATCCGAATAAGGCGCATACGCATATATGCTTACGGCAGATCCGTCTATCGGATAATACATTGCATTGCCGCCGACAAGGGCGCCGGCGCCGTCAGCCGCCAACCGATTGTTGTTGCCGTTCTCAATCAGACCAGCTTCACCATTATTCACAAAGACTCCGACATTCATGTCCTTCGCAAGCTGAGCCTCCTGCAGCCCTGCGTTCGCGCTGCGCGAATTGTTCACACTGCTGACCAACGCAATCGGAGTACGCCCATCCGCATTCTGAATATCCTGCATGTCTTCGTTCGTACATGAGGCGACACTCAAAGACATCGCAGCCATCGCTGCCATTCCAAGAAAAAGATTTCCGTTTTTCATGATTGTTTTTTATTTAATTAGGTTATAACTTCCCAAGATTGGCATTTCATCATTTTCTCAACTGATACAGAACGATGTTCATAATGGCCCGAAGTCTCGACACGAAACAGACGTATCATATTTGTCCATTGCAGAACAAAACTTTCAAGCATTGCAAATGTAAGGAGGAAAAGAGGAACTGCACATCACAGCCGTTCCCAAAAGCATTCAAAATGTAAGCGCAAGCATACTATTTGTCTCAAATAAAATCACGTTTGTCCCATCGCAGGCTGGCAATGCCGTACAACGCAAGAAACAACTCCTTCATCTAAAGATACATCCCTATTTCTATTCTGCCAGAAACAGCCTTATGCTTGCCGACAAAGGCATTCCCCGCAAAATCCATCCCGACCGGTTGCGGAAGGGCATATTGCATTTTGCCGGAAAAGAACGGCCAAAACACAAAGGCAAAGGCCCGATGCTATAAAACGAACAACATTTGTAACATACACAACAGGCTACGAAACGCAGGCCAACGAATCAGATGCAAATTACAAATACTTTTACACCGCAATCTGCTATTTTTGCAATACAAAAAACCAAAAATTATCATGAAAAAGACATTTCTCATTTTAGCGTCCCTGGCCTTATGGGGATTCGCCGCCGTACATGCGGCAAAACCGTTCGTCTCTTTCAAAAAAGACGGGCACTTTTTTCCTCTCGCTGAAGACGGAACGCCATGCTGCATCCTGACATCCGCACAAGAGATGGAAGGGGTAATAATGGCGGTGAAGAACCTGACGGAAGACATCGGGAAAGTGTGCGGAAAACAACCGCAGCTGAAAACCGAAGGAGTGCAGAACCGCTGCATCATCATAGGGAGCATTGAAACTCCGCTGATTCAAGACCTTATTAAGAAAGGTAAGATTGACGGGAAAGAACTGAAAGGCAAAAACGAGAAATACTTGCTCCAAACGGTGGACAATCCGGCGGAAGGCGTGGAAAAGGCTTTGGTGATTGCCGGAAGCGACAAGCGGGGAACCATTTACGGAGTGTACGAACTGTCAAAACAAATCGGGGTATCGCCGTGGAACTGGTGGGCCGACGTACCCGTTGAGCCGCAGAAGGACATCTATATCAAGCCCGGCACCTACACCGACGGCGAGCCGAAAGTGGAATACCGGGGCATCTTCCTGAACGACGAATGGCCCTGCTTGGGCAGCTGGGCGAACGAGAAGTTCAAGGGGTTCAACAGCAAGTTCTATAAGAAAGTGTTTGAGTTAGTGTTGCGCTTGCGCGGCAACTTCCTATGGCCCGCCATGTGGGGAAGCGCGTTCTATGACGACGACCCGCAGAACGGCATCCTTGCCGACAAGATGGGCATCGTGATGGGGACGTCGCACCACGAGCCGATGGCCGCAGCGCAAAAGGACTGGAGCCGCCGGAGAAACGGAGCATGGAACTACCAGACCAACAGCGAAGCGCTGAAGGAATTCTGGACTTTCAGTGCGGAACGGGCGAAGAACTGGGAAACCGCCTATACGGTAGGGATGCGCGGTGACGGCGACGAACCGATGAGCGAGGACGCGAATGTGGACCTGCTGCAGAAGATAGTGAAAGACCAGCGCAAGATTCAGAAAAAGGTTACGGGCAAAAAGCCGGAAGACATTCTGCAGGTATGGGCGCTCTACAAGGAGGTGCAGGACTATTACGACAAGGGAATGCGTGTGCCGGACGACATCACACTCCTGCTCTGCGACGACAACTGGGGGAACGTGCGCAAACTGCCCGATCTGGACGAGAAGCCGCGCAAGGGAGGCTACGGCATGTACTACCACTTCGACTACGTGGGTGCGCCGCGCAACTCAAAATGGATAAACATCAGTCCGATACCCCGCGTATGGGAACAGTTGAACCTGACCTACGAACATGGGGTAAGGAAGCTGTGGATTGTGAACGTGGGCGACCTGAAACCGATGGAGTATCCCATCACGTTCTTCATGGACATGGCATGGAATCCGGAAAGATTCAACGCGCAGAACCTGCAGCAGCACACCGTCGACTTCTGCCGCCAGCAGTTCGGCGACAACTATGCGGAAGATATTGCCTGCATACTGAACACTTACCCCAAATACAACCGCCGCATCACCCCCGAACTGCTGGACGCAGACACATACACGTTCAACTACGGTGAATGGGAACGGGTGAAGGGCGAATACGACGCGCTGGCGACAGAGGCGCTCCGCATCGGCTTCCTGATGCCGGAACGGTACAAGGCCGCCTACGACCAGCTGATATCCGTCCCCGTGCAGCTGTGCGCCAACCTCTACGGCATGTACTACGCGCAGGCCATGAACAGGCGGCTCGCGGCGGAAGGAAATCCGGAAGCCAACCGCTGGGCCGACGAAGTGGAGATGCGCTACAGACGCGACTCGCTGCTGACGGACTATTACCACACGCGCATCTCCGGCGGGAAATGGAACCATCTGATGGGACAGGTGCATATCGGCTACACTTCATGGAATAACCCGGAGAAGCAGGCCGTGCCGGAAACGGTCCGCGTACACGAAGCGGCGGAGAGGCCGGAATACACGTTCGAAGAAAGGGACGGATACGCCGCGATGGAGGCGGAACACTGGACGAGGGCCGTCGCCGACGGAAAGACGCAGTGGAGCGTAATCCCGGACTTCGGGAAAACGCTTTCGGGCGTCACCACGCTGCCCGTGACGGAAACGCCCGAAAAGATGTATCTGGAATACGACGTCGAGACGGAACGCGCCGGAAAGGTATGCGTGGAGCTGGCCCTCGCCCCCACGCTGAATTTCAATCACAACAGGGGACTCCGCTATGCCGTCAGCTTCGACGGGGAGAAGGAGCAGATTGTCAACTTCAACGGACACTACCGGGGCGAGCTGGACGAATGGCAGAGAAGCCACATCATCCTTTCGCGCACCGAGCATGAGCTGAAGGAAACGGGCAGGCATACGCTGCGCATACGTCCCCTCGATCCGGGCATCGTCATCGAGCGCATACAGATTGACGCCGGAGGGCTGAAGAAGACGTTCCTCGGCGCGCCGGAAACGCTGAAAAGGCCGTAGCCCGCGCCCTCCGCAGACGTGGAGAAGGGGG
>CALUGI010000022.1 GCA_944320135.1 uncultured Phocaeicola sp.
TTTTTAGACAAACGGGTTAATTGTTTTCCGGACGGAGCTTGCGCACGGTCACGGCGGTCTGCCACATTTCGCTTTCGCGGAGGGCTTTCAGTTCTGCGTTCAGCTTGTCGCGATAGTCAGGCTTCGAGTTGCTGTCGATGGAAATCTGAGCTTCATGACCGGTCTTCACGCTTTCATACAGCTTCTGCACCACAGGCTTGATGGCATCGTGGAACGGACCCATCCAGTCGAGCGCGCCGCGCTGGGCCGTCGTAGAGCAGTTTGCATACATCCAGTCCATTCCGTTTTTCGCGAACAGAGGCATCAGCGACTGAGTAAGTTCTTCCACCGTTTCATTGAAAGCCTCGGAAGGAGTATGCCCGTTCTCGCGCAACACCTCATACTGGGCCAGAAGCAGCCCCTGGATAGCGCCCATCAGTGAGCCGCGTTCGCCTGTAAGGTCGGAAGTAGCCTCACGCTGGAAAGTTGTCTCGAACAGATAACCCGAACCGATACCGATTCCCAGAGCGATGGTACGGTCGTATGCCTTGCCTGTAGCGTCCTGATAGATTGCGTATGAAGAGTTCAGTCCGCGTCCTTCAAGGAACATCGTGCGCAGAGAAGTTCCTGAACCCTTCGGAGCTACCATGATTACGTCAATATCCTTGGGAGGAACCACGCCCGTGCGGTCGTTCCACGTGATAGCGAATCCATGTGAGAAGTAAAGAGCCTTGCCTGCGGTAAGGTGCGGCTTGATGGCAGGCCATACGGAAATCACGGCTGCATCGGAGAGCAGACACATGATGATGCTGCCTCTTTTGCAGGCTTCCTCGATGCTGAACAGAGTTTCTCCCGGAACCCATCCGTCGGCTACGGCCTTCTCGTATGTCTTTCCTTCACGCTGGCCGACGATTACGTTGAAACCGTTGTCACGGAGGTTCAACGACTGGCCCGGTCCCTGTACGCCATAACCGATTACAGCAATTGTCTCATTCTTCAATACTTCACGCGCTTTTTCCAAAGGAAATTCCTCACGGGTTATCACATTCTCGATAACCCCTCCAAAATTCATTTGTGCCATTTTTCTACAATCTTTTTACGCGGCTTGGAGCCGCCATTATTAAAACTTCAGTTAATTGAATATCACTTTACTCCGAACGACTACTTCCGTACCGTTCTTCTTCACTTCTATGTCGTATTCATTCTCGCTTTTCTGCTCTCGGCAGAAGGTCAGGCGGTCTCCGTAATAACTTTCTGCCACGTATGCCATCTCGAAGCGGCGCACGGAGCGTTCGCGAAACATCTCCATCGGGAACAAGTCCAGAATGTGCTCGATATATTTGATGCTGTTCACATGTCCGTTAAGGTCTATATCGCTGTATCGGGCCTGATGCTCACCTGCCGTTTCCCCTTCGCTTACCTTTATCCTTCCCGGTCGGTCAATGGGGCATTCCTTGTCGCAGACATATCCGGTTATGCTACCTCCATGCAATGTCAGGAGGTCGGCCGGTTTGCGGGTCTCCATGCTGATCATCGCCCACACGGAACGGGCATAGCCTATAGGGTTCCCCTCTGCATCGAGGATAGCGAAATTGCGGTCAGTGAAAAGACGGTAGACATTCTCCACCCACGTTTGCACGCTGAACTTCTGATAAGCTCTCGGCATGTCGTCAAGCTCGATGGCCAGACGGGACAGCACCCACGTGTAATGATTCTCGTTCAGTGTGGCGATGCCGAATCCGCGTTCGTCTGCATGGAATCCCGCACAGTTGAGCAGATGGTTGCCCAACACCCCCATAGTGAGCCTTCCGGTGAAATCCACGTGGAAAGGCTCCGCGATGAACTGATAAGTTCCTACTTTATTGCCGTTAACCATAATGACTTTACCTGTAAAGTTCTTTATTTTGAGCCGTCAATTTCCGGCTATTTCCCGCTTCTGTATCGTTCTTCACGGTGTGCCAGATACTCGTTCACCCGCTCGAAACAGCTGGTGGAGACGGCGATGCGTCCCGAACGCACGAATTGGAGCACGCAGTTCAGTTCCTTCAGATTCTGGTAGAGGGCAGTAATCTCATCGCTCATGCCTACTTTCTCCACGATGGCGAAAGTGGGGTTTACCTCCACGATGTGCGCGCTGGCGCGCCGCACCACCTTTGAAGCCTCCGGGTTCGACTGGAATTCCGGCATCGACACTTTGTACATGGCCACTTCGCGCTGGAAGATTTCAGAGTCGGTGAAATAATGCGCTTGAATCACGTCAATTTTCTTCTCCATCTGCTTCACGACCTTCTCCACGATGTCTTCGGTCGTCCAGCAGGTAATCGTGTATTTATGCACTCCCTTGATGGAGGAAGCCGACACGTTCAGGCTCTCAATGTTAATCTGACGGCGGGTAAACACGGCTGTAATCTGGTTCAGCGTACCCGCGATATTCTCCGAATGAACGATTATCGTATATAATGTCTTGTTTTCCATATCCTCTATCTGAATCAGCATTCCATTAACATATAATTGACCGAACTTCCCGGAGGGGTCATCGGAAGTACGTTGCCTTCCTCAACCACACAGACTTCCAGCAGGAAAGCGCCTTTTGTCGAAAGCATCTCCCGGATGGCTTCATCCAGTTCTCCGCGTTCCATCACCCTGCGCGAAGGGATTCCGTAGGCGGAAGCTACCTTCATGTAGTCGGGGTTCATCATCGGAGTGAACGAATAGCGCCGGTTGAAGAACATGGCCTGCCACTGGCGCACGTTGCCGAGATAGTTGTTGTTGAGCAGGATAATCTTTACGGATGCCTGCTGTTCCATCACCGTGCCCAGCTCCTGCATGGTCATTTGCAGACCTCCGTCGCCCATAAACGCGCATACTGTACGGTCCGGACATCCGAACGTGGCTCCGATAGCCGCCGGGAGGCAGAATCCCATCGTTCCCATGCCACCCGAAGTTACGATGCTACGGTTTTTCGAGAAACTGAAATAGCGGCATGCCATCATCTGGTTCTGGCCTACGTCGGTCACTAATATCGCTTCATTGTGGGTGGCTTCACTCACCGCATGCACGACCTCACCCATATTAATCGGCCCTTCCGAAGGATAGACTTCCTTCCTGATGACCTCTTCAAACTCCTTTTCCTCATAGGGCCTGAAGCTCTCTATCCACTCCGTATGTTTGTGCGGTTGAATCAGTTCGGCAAGAAGGGACAGCGTTCGTTTGCAGTTTCCCAGCACGGGCACGTCCACCGGCACGTTCTTTCCTATCTCCGAAGGGTCCACGTCCAGATGTATCACCTTCGCCTGCTTCGCGTAAGTGTCTAACTTGCCCGTCACGCGGTCATCGAAACGCATGCCTACGGCTATCAGTACGTCGCACTCGTTCGTCTTCACGTTCGGGCCGAGATTGCCGTGCATTCCCAACATACCTTTGTTCAGCCGATGATTGCTCGGCAGAGCGGAAAGTCCCAACAGCGTGCATCCGCATGGCATATCAGCCTTTTCCACAAAAGCCTTCAGCTCATCCTGCGCGTTGCCCAGCTCCACTCCCTGACCGACAAGAACCAAAGGCTTCTGCGCCTCATTGATAAGACGTACCGCTTCGGCCACCATCTTCGGGTCGGTTTCCGGATCCGGGTCATAGCTGCGGATGAAATCCAGACTTACCGGTTCATAATCGGCCAGCTCCGTCTGAGCGTTTCTTGTAAAGTCAAGCACGACCGGCCCCGGACGTCCGCTTCGCGCGATATAGAACGCGCGTGCCACAGCCCAAGCCACATCTTCCGCCCTACGGATTTGATAGCTCCATTTGGAGATAGGCTGGGTCACACCCACTAAGTCGACTTCCTGAAATGCGTCGGTACCCAGCAGACCCGCGCCCACTTGTCCGGCTATCACCACAATCGGCGTACTGTCTATCATCGCATCGGCCACTCCCGTAATCGTGTTCGTGGCACCCGGCCCGCTCGTCACAAGACACACGCCCACTTTGCCGGACACACGGGCGAATCCTTGCGCTGCATGGGCCGCCCCTTGTTCATGGCGCACCAGAATATGGTTGATTCTGTCCAGATGGTCATACAGCGCATCGAACACCGGCATAATCGCCCCTCCCGGATAGCCGAAGATGGTCTTCACCCCCTCGTGCTCCAGCGAGCGCATCAAAGCCTCAGAGCCAGTTATCTTTTCCTTCATATAGCTTGTCTTTTTAGTCATTCTACAATCCTCACCCCTCCTTTGTCGGCCGAACTTACCATGCTCGCGTATGCACGCAACGCTTTCGACACTTTCCGGTCGCGCGTGAGTGGAACCATCGGTCTTGCGGCCAGTTCTTCATCGCTCAGCTTCACATTGATAGAACGGTTCGGGATGTTTATCTCAATGATGTCTCCGTCCACAATCTTCCCGATGTTGCCTCCTGCGGCCGCTTCCGGAGATATATGTCCGATACTCAGCCCCGACGTGCCTCCGCTGAAACGCCCGTCGGTTATCAGCGCGCATTCCTTGCCCAGATGCTTCGACTTGATGTAGGAAGTAGGATAAAGCATTTCCTGCATACCCGGTCCTCCCTTCGGCCCTTCGTGTGTGATGACCACCACATCGCCGCTCACCACCTTTCCGCCGAGGATTCCTTCACATGCCGATTCCTGCGAGTCGAACACCTTGGCCGGGCCGGAGAACTTCCAGATGCTTTCGTCCACTCCGGCGGTCTTGACCACACATCCGTCCTGCGCGATGTTCCCTTTCAGCACGGCCAGTCCTCCGTCCTTGCTGTAGGCATGTTGCAGGTCACGGATGCAGCCCCCGGCACGGTCTGTGTCAAATTCCTTATAGGTATTCTGCTGGGAACCCATCTCGGTGCTGAACTTTCCTCCGGGCGCGCTCGAATAGATGCGTTTCGCCTCCGGGTCGATGTCTGTTTTGCAAATGTCGTATTTGGCGATGGCCTCCGCCAGTGTCATTCCGTCCACGCGGCCTACTGACGTGTCAAGCAGCCCTCCTTTGTCCAATTCGCCGAGGATGTTCAGGATTCCTCCGGCGCGGTTCACATCTTGGATATGATATTTCTGCGTGTTGGGGGCCACCTTGCACAAGCACGGCACACGGCGCGAAAGCATGTCGATGTCGTCCATCTTGAAGTCCATTTCTCCCTCGTGGGCAATGGCCAGCAGGTGGAGCACGGTGTTGGTAGAGCCGCCCATCGCAATGTCGAGGGTCATGGCGTTGAGGAAAGCCTGACGGGTAGCGATGCTTCTGGGCAATACGCTCTCGTCTCCGTCTCTATAATATTTGTAAGCGTTCTTTACAATCAGTTCCGCCGCATCCTTGAACAATTGTTTCCGGTTGGCGTGGGTGGCCACTATGGTTCCGTTTCCGGGCAAAGCCAGACCAATCGCCTCGTTGAGGCAGTTCATGGAGTTGGCGGTAAACATGCCCGAACAGCTTCCGCACCCCGGACACGCATGCTGTTCTATCTGATACACATCCAAGTCGCTCACCGTAGGGTCGGCTGACTTAATCATCGCGTCAATCAGGTCAAGATGCTGTCCCCGCCATTCTCCGGCTTCCATCGGACCGCCGGAAACGAATACGGCAGGGATATTCAGGCGCATGGCAGCCATCAGCATGCCCGGAGTAATCTTGTCGCAGTTCGAGATGCAGACCATTGCGTCGGCCTTGTGCGCGTTCACCATGTATTCCACGCTGTCGGCTATCAGGTCGCGCGAGGGGAGGGAATACAGCATCCCGTCGTGTCCCATCGCTATTCCGTCGTCAATGGCAATCGTGTTGAACTCTGCGGCAAAGCATCCCAACTTCTCGATTTCAGCCTTGACCAACTGGCCGGCCTCATGCAGGTGCGTATGCCCCGGCACGAACTGGGTAAACGAATTGACTATGGCTATAATGGGTTTGCCAATCATTTCCTTTTTCATACCGTTGGCCATCCATAAGGCGCGTGCCCCTGCCATTCGGCGGCCTGCGGTACTCATCGAACTGCGTAACTCCTGTTTCATCTTTTGTCGTTTTTCAATTAAAAAGCCTCTCTCATCATTCCGGTGAGAAAGGCTTCCATTCAATATCATTCATAGACAACTACATACACGAAGCTCCCTCACCCCTTGGCTCGACGACCACGACGCGGACAACATGCAGGACTGCCAGGTTAATCAGTGTATGAATTGTTTTCATGTCGTTCTTTTGTTGTTTACACATGCAAAGGTAAAGGCTTTTTTGGAAAGAACAAATAAAATGACACTTTTTTTTCAAATAAATTATTATTCGTAAGAAACGAAGGCTTTTTGTTGTCAGTTTATTATGAGATAGACTCCGATATACATAAAAAAGAGCCGCTCCGAGCAGGGCGGCTCCTGTAAAGAGATTATATTCTGCAAATCAGATTCCCAAAGACTTCTTCACGGCTTCTGCCTTTTCCATTGCATCTGCGGTAGCGCCTGCATAGCATTTCGGGCATTGCATCTCGCCTTTGATTTCCATATAGAATTTGATTTTCGGTTCCGTTCCAGACGGGCGTACAGAAATCTTCGTTCCGTCTGCGGTGAAGAACTGCAATACATTAGACGTTTCCGGCATTTCCAATGCGCTCATGTTGCCTTTGTTGTCAGTGGCCTTCAGCGTCTTGTAGTCTTTCACGAGCACTACTTCCGAACCGCCCAGCTCTTTCGGAGGACATGCGCGGAACTGTTCCATCATCGCCTTGATTTCATCGGCACCTGTTTTGCCCGGTTTCACCACATTGACGGTAAGTTCTTTCGAGAATCCGTATTCTACGTAGATTTCCATCAATATGTCATACAGCGTTTTGCCTTGGTCTTTCGCCCATGCGCAGATTTCGGCCAGCAGAGAGCATGCAGAAACAGCATCTTTGTCGCGCACGAAGTCTTCAGCCAAGAAGCCGTAGCTTTCTTCGCCGCCACCGATGTACTGTTCCTTGCCTTCGCGCAGGCGGATTTCGCGTGCAATCCACTTGAATCCGGTGTAACAGTCGAGCATCTTGATATGGTTCTTGTCAGCGATTGCCTTGATCAGTTCGGTGGTCACGATGGTCTTCACGATGAATTCGTTGCCTTTCATTTTGCCTGTCGCAATGCGGTTCTTGATGATATAATACAAGAAAATCAAGCAAGTCTGGTTACCGTTGATAAGCACCCATTCCCCCTTGCTGTCCTTGCAGGCCATGCCCACGCGGTCGGCATCCGGGTCAGAAGCCATCACGATGTCGGCATCGATTTCCTTCGCCAAATTGATTGCGAGTGTCAACGCTTCTGCATTTTCCGGGTTCGGAGAAACTACGGTCGGGAAGTCGCCGCTCTTTATCATTTGCTCAGGTACGCAGTGGACATTCTCGAATCCCCACATTTTCAGCGATTGAGGAATCAGCATCATGCCTGTGCCGTGAATCGGAGTGTAAACAATCTTCAAGTCTTTCTGGCGCTTGATGACTTCCGGGTCAATCGAAATGGAATGCACGCGGCGCAGGTATTCATCGTCTACATCCTTGCCGATGATTTGAATCAGGTCTGCATTCTTTTCAAACTTGATGTCGTTTACTTTCACTTTGTTCACCTCGTCGATGATGCCCGTGTCGTGCGGAGCCAGCACCTGTGCGCCGTCATCCCAATAAGCCTTGTAGCCGTTGTATTCCTTCGGGTTGTGTGAAGCGGTGATGTTGATTCCGCTCTGGCATCCCAGATAACGGATGGCGAAAGACATTTCCGGTGTCGGACGCATGTCGTCGAACAGATATACTTTGATGCCGTTGGCAGAGAAGATGTCAGCGGAGATTTCAGCGAACTTGCGGCTGTTGTTGCGGCAGTCGTGTCCGACCACTACAGAGATATTGTCCTTGCCTGCAAAACATTTGTTCAGGTAGTTGGCGAGTCCTTGCGTGGCGGCGCCTACCGTATAGATGTTCATGCGGTTCGTGCCTGCTCCCATGATGCCGCGCAAACCGCCTGTGCCGAATTCCAGGTCCTTATAGAAAGCGTCTATAAGTTCCGTCTTGTCGGGGTTTTCCAACATGCGTTTCACTTCGGCCTGGGTTTCCGCATCGTATGCGGGAGTCAGCCAAGACTGCGCCTTTTCAGTGCATTGCTTGATCAATTCTTCGTTTTCCATGATTCCAGTTGTTATTTTAAGTGTTTAGGTATTCAGTTAATGCAAAAGCAAAAGTAAAATATTCGTTTCAATAATCCTAATAAAATAAGGAGAGTTTTAGCAGTCGGAAAGAACGGGCTTTTCCGGGAAGCGGGGAAGCGGGCATGAATCAATCAAGATTTTCCATTCCTGTGCGCTCTACCTCGTCCACTACTTTTAGGAGGTATTGTCCGTATTGGTTTTTCAGCATCGGGCGTGCAAGTTCCCGCATTTTGTCGGCGGAAATCCACCCCTTGCGATAAGCAATGCCTTCCAGACATGCCACTTTCAGCCCTTGGCGCTTTTCAATCACTTCGATATAAGTGGAGGCTTCGGCAAGAGAATCGTGGGTGCCCGTGTCCAACCAGGCAAATCCGCGGCCGAGGGTCTGCACTTTCAGTTTGTTGTGCGACAGAAATTCTTGGTTGACTGTGGTGATTTCCAGTTCTCCGCGTGCGGACGGTTTGATTCGTTTCGCTATTTCCACCACTTCGTTCGGATAGAAATAGAGTCCTGTTACGGCATAGTTGGACTTTGGGCGTTGAGGCTTTTCCTCAATGGACAGGCAGTTGCCGTTTTTGTCGAACTCTGCCACTCCGTAGCGTTCCGGGTCGCTTACCCAATAGCCGAATACGGTGGCTTTGCCTTCTTGTTCCGCTGTACGCACCGCTTCTTTCAGCATTACGGTGAAGCTGTTTCCGTGGAAGATGTTGTCGCCCAATACCAGGCAGGCTGCATCATCCCCGATAAACTTTTCACCGATGATGAACGCTTGAGCCAAGCCGTCGGGGGAAGGCTGTTCCGCATATTCGAAGCGGACTCCGAAGTCGCTTCCGTCTCCCAGAAGACGGCGGAAGCCCGGAAGGTCGTGCGGAGTGGAGATAATCAGAATTTCACGGATACCTGCCAGCATGAGCACGGATATGGGGTAGTAAATCATCGGCTTGTCGAAAATCGGAAGCAGCTGTTTGGAGACTCCTTTCGTGATAGGGTAGAGGCGTGTGCCTGACCCTCCGGCTAATACGATACCTTTCATAATAGATGGGTGATGTTTTTCTTGTTGTCTTTAATAGTTGCAAAGAAAAAAGTTTTTTCGGAATGAGCAAAACTTTCCTGCGGAAATGTGCAGGACGGATTACTTTACGCCCACCAGTTCGTACTTTCGGCTTCCCAATCCTATCTTTTCCGCATGAGCCAGGCAAGTCTGGTATTCGGTGTTCGGATTCGTGTTGCAGAAGTGGTCGTGCCGGTCGTGGAAGTGCGGACTGGCCATTTCGTCTGCCAGCTGGCTTCCCGGCAGAGGCTTTTGCTTCAGGCAGGCGTCTACGCACGCTTGGTCGAGGGCTAGGGGGTCGAACGAGGCGAACATGCCTACATCGGGAATGATTGGGGCGTCGTTTCCTGAATGGCAGTCGCACGTAGGGGAAACGTCGCATATCAATGAGATGTGGAAATTGGGCCTGCCGTACACCACCGCTTTTGTATATTCGGCCATCCTGCAGTTCAGCTCCTTGATTGCCGCATTTTGTGCGAAGTCGATAGCGTCGAAATTGCACGCGCCGATACACCTCCCGCAGCCCACGCAGTTTTCCGTATTGACAGTCATTGTTTTCCGTTCTTCGTCGAATGCCAGTCCGTTGTTGGCGCATTCGCGCATACACCGCTTGCATCCCCGGCAGCGGTCGGGGTCGATAATCGGTTTGCCGTTGCAATGCTGGTCTTTCTTTCCCGCTCTTGAGCCGCATCCCATTCCGATATTCTTTATCGTGCCTCCGAATCCGGTCATTTCATGCCCTTTGAAGTGTGTCAGCGAGATGAAGATGTCGGCGTCCATGACGGCCCGTCCTATTCTTGCTTCTTTCACGTATTCGCCTCCGGGTACGGGCACCGCTATGTCGTCCGTACCTTTCAGGCCGTCGCCTATGATGACCGGACACCCTGCCGTGAGAGGAGTGAATCCGTTTTCCCATGCGCAGTACAGATGTTCGATGGCATTCTTCCGGCTTCCCGGATACAAGGTGTTGCAGTCGGTGAGGAATGGCTTCCCACCGCATCGTTTCACCGTGTCGGCCACAGCTCTTGCGTAGTTGGGGCGGAGAAAGCTCATGTTTCCGAGTTCGCCGAAGTGCATTTTGACGGCAACAAATTTTCCGTCCATGTCCATTTGCTCCATGCCGGCGGCTTTTAGCAGTCTTTTCAGCTTGTCGGCCGGTCCTTCGTCCGGTTTGCACCGGAAATCGGTGAAGAATACTTTCGGCAAAGTTTGCGCGTTCTTTTCGTTCATTGCGGTATGTCTCTTTTGGGGTTGGTTATATTCTCTACAAAAATAGTGAATTTTGTGATGCCGAATGATGGTTTGTGCGGCTTATTTCGGTTTTTTGAATTATATTTGGCGGCAAAAGACGATTTATGGACAAACGGCATTTTCTTATTGCGGCAATGTGTCTTATGACGCTGGCCGCCTGCACTCAGAAAACGGAGCTTCCCGAAAACCCGAAAGATCAGGAAGAATACCGTGACTCGCAAGGAAACAGTTGGATATATAACGCTATGCTGATGCGCTGGGCCTTGATGCCGTCGGTTGCGAACGGCCTGACGGGTACGCATTACTATTATCCTCAGTCGGGCTCGTGGACCGACGCCAACGGCACGCGGGTAAATCAGCCTTCAAGCGTGAAGATGGCTCCTTCGTCGTCTGCCAAGTCCAAGTCGAGCGGCAACGTGTTCGGCACCACCCGCCGTTCTTCCGGCGTTCATGCGTAAACGGGGAGGGCAGAGGCATGAAGCGTATCGATGTGACCCCGCGCGCCGATTATCGGGAAAAGATTGAGGCTTTGGGCTTTGACTTTCACGGCGACTATTGGCGGGAAGAAGCGTATTATCTGCTTTCTTCGGAAGAAGTGGAAACGTTGGAGGCGGCTACGGCAGAGGCTTACCGCATGTATTGCGAGGCGGCGGAATACATTCTGACCGACAAGCCGGAGTTTATGGAGCGCATCCTGCGTCTTCCTCCGGAGATATGCCGGCGTATCCGGCAGTCGTGGGACGATGACGAACTGAGCCTTTACGGGCGTTTCGACTTTATGCTCGACCGGGCGGGAGTGCCGAAAATCCTTGAGTTCAATGCCGATACGCCGACTTCTTTGCTTGAGGCGTCAGTCATCCAATGGCAATGGAAAGAGGACTTGTTTCCCGGCAGCGACCAGTACAACGGCATCCATGAAGGGCTGGTGCAGTCGTGGAAGGACATGTTTCCGGCAGGGAGCGGGATTCATTTTGCCGGCGTGCTCGACGACCGTGAAGATACGGGTACGTTGCAGTATCTGGCGAGCACGGCTATGGAGGCGGGCTTTTCCACCCGCGTGCTCGACATGAATGCGCTCAATCTTCAGGACGGGACTTTTTATGACCCCTCCGGCGAGAAGGTGGAGCGCTGCTTCAAACTTTATCCTTGGGAGTGGATGGTCGATGAAAGTCCTGACGGATGTCTGGCCGGCGTGCAGTGGGTGGAGCCTTTGTGGAAGCTGCTCATGTCGAACAAAGCCATCTTGAAAGTGCTGTTCGATTTGTTTCCCGATTCGCCTTATGTGCTTCCTTGCCATTTGTCGCGTCCTGAAAACGGCCTGTTCTGCAAGAAGCCGGTCTTCTCTCGCGAAGGGCACAACGTAAGCGTGCTTGAAATAAAGGATTGGGAAGAGCGGGTGCGGCTGCCCGAAACGGAAGGCGACTACAACACGGGTGCATACGTGTATCAGGAATACGTCAGTCCTGCGGCTTATGCCGGACGTTATCCCGTTGTCGGCTCATGGGTCGTGGGCGGCGAGCCTGCGGGCATCGGCATCCGCGAGAGCCGTTCGGAGGTGACCGACAATCTTTCGGAGTTCGTGCCCCATATTGTCGGATAATTGCCGGCGGCGTTTCATGCAGACGAGGCGGCGTTCGGGACGGAACGCCGGGGCGTTTCAAGAATAAAAAAGAGAAAAACCTCCGGCAAGTATTGCGGAATTAAAAAATAATTGTACCTTTGCAACGCATTTGAGAAAAACGATGCGCAAGAGGAAGCCGGTTCCTTGGATGAGTGGCTTAGTCAACGGTCTGCAAAACCGTCTACGGCGGTTCGAATCCGCCAGGAACCTCTCGGAAGCGTCGGCGTTCTCTTTCGGTTCCTTGGATGAGTGGCTTAGTCAACGGTCTGCAAAACCGTCTACGGCGGTTCGAATCCGCCAGGAACCTCCTTTGCACTCTTAGCTCAGTTGGTAGAGCAACTGACTCTTAATCAGTGGGTCCAGGGTTCGAATCCCTGAGGGTGTACTTTTCTACGAGAGATCATGCAGTTTATGAAAGTCCCGGATTTCGGTCCGGGGCTTTTTTTGTATAGGTTTGCCGCCGGCCTGCAATGCCGCGCCGGTTCATCCGGCGATGCGCGCCTTGAGCTTTTCCGCAATTTTTTCCGCATGTTCGCAGCTCAGCAGGTATTTCTTCCCTTTCCGCGTGCGGATAAAGAACGCTTGCTCGTAGTCTCCCACGTATGATGTGTAGTAGCCGATGTCGCGGTTGTAGAACCGTCCGATGTATCCGCACACCCCTCCGATGCCGAACACGCGGATATTTCCCGTGTTGCGGGGATCGTACATCCGCACCTCTTCCATGTCGGAATAGGGGATGCGCAGTGTTCCGGCTCCTTTTGTCAGAGTCAGGCTGGTGTCGTCGAGGGCGATTTCTTTGGGGGCGTACACTAAAATGGAAACTAACGAAAGAAGTATAATGAGGATGACGCACCCGAAGAGCGCCTGCATTCCGGTTGAAGGGCTGTGCATGAAGTCGCGGAGGGGAATCAGCAGTCCGAAAACAATGAGAATCGGGATGACAATCCACGTGATGAGCCTTGCGCTTTTGCTCAGTGTTACCTTTTCTTTAGTCATGTTTGATAGGATTAGGTTGAAAACTTCCGCAAGTTAGCCAAAATATTCCGTCCGTGCAAGCCTTTTGCCGTCATGCGGCGGAGAACGGATTCGCTACGGCTCTTTTCATTTAATATCATTTTATTTAATGTCATTGCCCGTAGGGGCGGACCCGTGTGTCCGCCTGATAGTGCTATGGCGATGTCTCTGGGCAGACATACGGGACTGCCCCTACGGATGAGCGAAAGAGCCGTGCGGATTCGGTAATGCAGGTAGCATCTTCTGTAAAATGTTTACAAGAGATGTGGAGGAAACGTTGTATTTTTGCAGCGTGAACAAAACGGTTCGGCGGTCCGGAAGCCGGAACGCAACGGGGCCAGCCGTGAAAATGCCTCCTGTTTCCGTCGGAAAGCGGCGGCGTTGGGGCCGGAATGCGCCCGTTTTCTTTGGAAAACCCGGCGATCCGTAGGGCATTCATCCGTTAACGACAAATTAAGTAGATTATGCAACTGATTAAAGACAAAGAATTTGGCGGCGAACGTCCGTTGTTCGCTTCGCACGACCTTCATCTGGATAATGTGACAATCCTTGCGGGCGAGTCGGCCATCAAGGAGTGCAGCAACATCGTGGCCACCGGCTGCCGTTTCGAGGGGAACTATCCTTTCTGGCATGTGCATGGCTTCACTATCGACCGTTGTTATTTTGCAGTGGGAGGACGGTCGGCCTTGTGGTATTCGGATTATCTGACAATGAGGGATACCGTAATCGACGCGCCCAAGATGTTTCGCGAAATGAACGACATCGACATTGAAAATGTGGTGATGAACGATGCCGACGAAGTGTTCTGGCGCTGCAACCGCATTCGGGTGAAGAACCTGAAGCTCCACGACGGCACTTATCCGTTCATGTTCAGCCATGACATTTATGTGGACGGATTGGAGAGCGACAGCAAGTATGTGTTCCAGTATGTGAAGAACGCGGAAATCCGCAATGCCAAGATTACTACGAAAGATGCGTTCTGGGAGGTGGAGAACGTCACCATCTACGATTCCGAACTCAACGGAGAGTATCTGGGGTGGCACTCGAAGAACCTTCGTCTGGTGAACTGCCATATCTCAGGCGAGCAGCCGCTTTGCTATGCGCGCGACCTGGTGTTGGAAAACTGTACTTTTGCTCCCGACTGCGACCGCGCTTTCGAGTATTCCACGCTGGACGCCGACATTCGGGGGGCCATTGCAAACATTAAAAATCCCACGTCGGGACGTATTGTGGCCGACTCCATCGGTTCGGTCACTTTGGATGAAAACATCAAGCTACCCGCCGACTGTGTGATTGAACGGCGAAACGGATGATTTTATGCGCCGGGCATCTGCCTGCGAATCCATTCCATCAGCACTTCCACGGCATAGCGTTGTTCTGAGGCGGTCAGTTCGCGCCCGGCAGGGATGCGGTGCCATTTGGCGAGGCAGCCCCGACAGCAGCATCCCGTGGCGTGCTGGGCGATGAACACGGGGTGTCCGTGCATGGGGGTCTGCCTTCCGTCGTTGGGGATGACGGCTGGCGCCAGCCGCTTGCGGATGAAGTCTTCCGCATGGCGGCGGATGGTGTCCGTCCCTTTTCGGCGGACGTATTCTATGTCGGCTGCATTCAGCCGGAAGCGGCTTCTGAACGCAGAGCGCGAAAGCCGTTCAAACAATTCGTCAAAGCGGTATGACGTTTCGGCTTGCGGATTTTCAAACATGTCGGAAGCAAACGGGCTGTTTTTCATAATCGGAATCGTTTTCGGACAAAGTTACGAAAACGGCAGAATCTGCAAGCCTTTTCCGGAAGCCTTTTCACGCTTTGTGCGGAACGCCGGGGCTTTCCGGTCGGATTGCCGCCGCGTTTTTTTGTCGGGCGTGCGGCGTTTTCCGGAGTTTCGTTTCCTTTTTGAATTTCAAGGGAAAACGTGTGCGGGAAGCCTAACGTGTATTTTTTACAATTAAAATCGCGGAAAAGTTTTGCCGTGCAAATAAAATCTTTTATTTTTGCGTCAGAACAGTTTTTTATCCATTACCTCTTAAAATTTCAGATTATGAGAAATGCAGTATTGGGCGTGGCCTTGTGCTTTTCGGCTACGCTTCTTGCCCGGCCGGATGCCACAGTGACCATTCATCCGGAGCAGGGAAAACAAATCATTCCGAAAGAAATTTACGGACAATTTGCGGAACATCTCGGCACGTGCATCTATGGCGGGCTGTGGGTAGGCGAAGGTTCTTCGATTCCCAATGTCAGCGGCTACCGCACGGACGTGCTCGAAGCGCTGAAGGAGCTGAAGGTGCCTGTACTTCGCTGGCCGGGAGGCTGCTTTGCCGACGAATATCATTGGATGGACGGAATCGGGCCGCGCGAGAACCGCCCGCGAATGGTGAACAACAACTGGGGAGGCACCGTGGAAGACAACAGCTTCGGCACGCACGAGTTTCTCAATCTCTGTGAGATGTTGGGGTGCGAGCCTTATATCAGCGGCAACGTGGGGAGCGGAAGCGTAGAGGAAATGGCCAAATGGGTGGAATACATGACCTCTGAGGCGGGAAGTCCGATGGCCGACCTGCGCAGGAAGAACGGGCGCGAGAAGCCGTGGAAAGTGAAATACTTCGGCGTTGGCAACGAAAGTTGGGGATGCGGAGGAAGCATGCGCCCGGAATACTACTCCGATTTGTACCGCCGTTATTCCACGTATTGCCGCAATTATGACGGCAACGTGCTGTTCAAAATAGCCAGCGGAGCGAGCGATTACGATTACAACTGGACGGAAGTGCTGATGAACAACATCGGGCATCGCATGGACGGGGTTTCTTTACATTATTATACGGTGGCCGGATGGACAGGAAGCAAAGGCTCTGCCACCAAGTTTACCAATGACGACTATTACTGGACGCTGGGCAAGTGCCGCGAGATTGAAGACGTGCTGAAACGCCACATTGCCATCATGGATAAGTATGACCCGAAGAAGCAGATTGCGCTGATGGTGGACGAATGGGGAACCTGGTGGGACGAAGAGCCGGGGACGGTGCCGGGCCATCTTTATCAGCAGAACACCATGCGCGACGCTTTCGTGGCTTCTCTCTCGCTCGACATCTTCCATAAATATACCGACCGCGTGAAGATGACGAATATCGCCCAGATTGCCAATGTGCTCCATTCGATGATTCTTACCAAGGACGACAAGATGGTGCTGACTCCCACTTACCATGTGTTCAAGATGTACAACGTGCATCAGGATGCGACTTATCTGCCTTTGGATTTGGAGTGCGAGCGGAAAATCGTGCGCGACGACCGTATCCTGCCTATGGTGAGTGCAACGGCTTCACGCGACAAAGACGGGAAAATTCATGTCTCCTTGTCGAATGTCAATCTGGAAGGCGAACAGGAAATTACGGTGAAGATAGACGGGCAGGCCGTCAAAAGCGTAAAAGGCACCATCCTTACGTCTGCGAATATTGACGACTACAACACTTTCGACAATCCGGACACCGTTGCGCCGAAAGAGTTTAAAGATGCGAAAATCACGAAAGGCGGCCTGACAGTGACGCTTCCTGCCAAGTCAATCGTGACGCTGGAAGTGGATTGACGCCGCTTCTTTATATTGGAGAGGAATGTCCCGATGTTTTGCTTGGAGCATCGGGACTTTTCGTATGCGTTGATATTCAGGTTATTCGGAATTGTGTAACAGAAATGTAACATGATGTTACATCTTCTTTAACTCGTTGAAACAGTTTTGTAACATCGTTTCCCGACTTTTGCAGCGTGAAATAAAAGTTGAATATAGGCATGTTATTAAAAGGTGAAATGAAAGCGAAACGATGGATGGCGGCAGGACTGGCGGCCTGCGCAATGGCAATGCCGGCAATGGCCGGAAATGACGAAGCTCCCGCAAAGGAGGAAACGAAAAAAGGCTCGCCTGTCATAACCATATTTTCGGACTTTCACACGGGTTTCGGAAATGTGAACGACAATAGGGGCTTCGACCTCGACCGCGCTTACATCGGCTATCAGTATAAGCTGGCCAAGGAATTGCAGATAAAGGGCGTGATGGACTTCGGCCAGTCGGACGATGTGGACGACTACCAGCGCATCGGCTATATCAAGAACGCGCAGATTACATGGAAGCGGGACGGCTGGACGCTGAATGCCGGTTTGACAAGCACAACTCAATTCAAACTTCAGGAAGACTTTTGGGGGAAACGTTATGTAATGAAGTCTTTTCAGGACGAATACAAGTTCGGCAGCAGTGCGGATTTGGCCGTTACCGTCGCTTACCGCTTCAACAAGTACGTGTCGGCCGACGTGATTCTGGCAAATGGGGAAGGATACAAGAAAGTGCAGGTGAAGGACGGTTTGCAGTATGGCGCGGGCGTAACCGTGACTCCGGCGGAAGGGTTTGTCGTTCGTGCCTACGGTTCCTACAACGAGGCTCCGGAGAACAGCCTGGAGGGAATCGCCAACGTGGCCGCTTTTATGGGGTATAAAAACCGTTCGTTCTCGGTGGCTGCGGAATACAACTGGCAATCGAATGCCAAGAACGTGAAAGGAAATGATCAGAGCGGCGTTTCGGCTTACGCTTCCGTGCAGTTCAACAAGTGTATGGGGCTGTTTGGCCGCTGGGATATGCTGATGTCCAAACACGATTGGAACGAAGAATCAGACGGCATGGCCGGTGTGCTGGGCGCAGAGTTCAAGTTAGGCAAATACATCAAGCTCGCTCCTAACTTCCGCGTCTGGTCGCCGAAAGTGAAAGGGGCCGACGAGTCCGGCTATTTCTACCTGAATGCGTCTTTCGTCCTTTGACAAATCTCAAACGAACAATTCTTATTAATTCTATAGACAGATGAAAAAGTTTTATTTACCTTTAGTTGCGGGCGCAATGGCATTGTCGTTCGCTGCATGTGGCGGAGCTGGTTCTGCCGAATCAGTTGAGTTGAGTGGCGCAGGAGCTACGTTCCCTCTTCCTTTCTACAACATGTCATTTGAAGGATACGATGCTGCAACCGGCAACAAGGTGTCTTACGGAGGCATCGGCAGCGGCGGAGGCGTGCGTAATCTGAAGGATGAAATCGTGGATTTCGCCGGAAGCGATGCGTTCTTGACCGACGAAGAAATGAAAGATATGAAGCCTGTCGTTCACATTCCGACGTGTATGGGTGCTGTGGTGCTGGCCTACAATCTGCCGGATGTGGTAAAGCTGAACCTTTCAGGCGACGTGATTGCTGACATCTATGCAGGCAAGATCACGAAATGGAACGACGCGCGTCTGGCAGAGTTGAATCCTGACGTGAAACTTCCTGCAAAGGACATCATCGTGGCTTACCGTTCGGACGGAAGCGGGACGACCTTCATTTTTACAGACTACCTGTCGAAGGTGAGCGAAAACTGGAAGAACACTTACGGAGCGGGCAAGACGGTCGATTTCCCCGTGGGACAGGCTGCCAAAGGAAATCCGGGCGTGGCCGGCATCATCGCGCAGACTCCGTATTCGTTCGGCTACATCGGTTCTGAATACGCTTTCGCGCAGAAGATTCCATACGCAAGCGTGAAGAACAGCCGGGGCGAACTGATCACTCCGTCTACGGAAAGCATCTCTGCCGCAGCAGGCGACATCCCTCAGGATACCCGCTGCTCAATCACGAACGCCGATGCAGAAGGCGCATACCCCATCAGCTGCTTCACATGGCTGCTCATCTACCAGGAACAGCATTATGGCGACCGCAGCATGGAGCAGGCGAAAGCCACAGTCGACCTGATGAAGTATATGCTGGCCGACAGCGTGCAGCAGAGAACTTCTACCGTACATTATGCTCCGCTGCCCAAGAAGGCTATCGAACTGAGTCTTCAGAACCTGAAGACGGTGACCTACGACGGACAGCCGATTCTGAAATAAAAAAAGTGTGTTATGCAGGATAAAATATTCAAGTCTTTACTGATTTTATCTGCGGTACTTATTCCAATCATCGGTGGGGGAATCATTCTCTCCCTCACCGTTGACGCTTCGGGCGCATTCAAGGAGTTCGGATTCTGGGAGTTCGTATTTTCGGACGATTGGGTGACTACGGCAGGTAAAGAGAAATACGGGGCTTTGCCCTTTATCACAGGAACTTTGTTGACGACGGCATTGGCATTGCTGATGTGTATTCCTTTTTCTTTGCCGGTGGCTTTGTTCACGGGCGAGTATTTCAAAGGACGCAAGATTGCCGCCATACTTGGCACGGTGATAGACTTGCTGGCAGGTATCCCGTCCATCATTTATGGTTTGTGGGGGTTTTACGTGCTTCGTGGCGTGTTCATGTATCTCGACCTCTCTCCGCAAGGCTCCGGCATTTTGACGGCTTCTTTCGTGCTGGCCATTATGATTGTGCCTTATGCGGCTTCGTTGAGTGCCGAGTTCATCAAGATGGTTCCGGCAGAGCTGAAGGAAGGAGCATACGCGATGGGCGCAACTCGCGCGGAAGTTATCCGAAGGGTCATCTTCCCGATGGCAGGTTCCGGTATCTTCTCCGCATTCATCCTGGCTATCGGCCGTGCGCTGGGCGAGACAATGACGGTGACGATGCTGATCGGCAACACGAACCAGATGCCCGAGACGTTGCGTACCACAGGAAACACGATGGCCAGTATCATTGCCAATCAGTTCGGTGAGGCCGACGGCCTGAAACTGTCTTCACTGATTGCCATCGGTCTGCTTCTGTTCCTCATTACAGCCATCATCAACATCATCGGCAAGATTCTGATCCGCCGTGCCCGTCATGTCTAATCTGTGTAAATGGAGTACATATATATGAATAATGTAAAGTTTCGTATCTTTAAGAGCCGGCTTCTTTTCGTTACGGTTTGTGTGTTGTCGGGGTTGACGGCCATTCCGTTGCTGGCTATTTTGGGCGAGGTGCTCATCAAGGGTTGGAATCAGTTGGGATGGTCGTTCATAACGGAGGCTACTCCGAATGCGTACAAGGCCATGATGGCGGCTCAAGCGGGCGAAGACATTCCGGGCGGTATCGCCAACGGTATCGTCGGCACTTTCCTGATGCTGTTCTTGGCTGCGGTGGTAGCTATCCCTGTGGGCATCCTCTGCGGTATCTGCCTGTCAGAGTATCGCAAAAGCTGGTTCGCCACGTTCGTCAGCTATCTGACCGACTTGCTTCAGGGCACTCCCTCTATTATAATAGGTATTATCACATATATTTGGGTAGTTGTGCCCATGAAAGGCTATTCCGCCATTGCGGGCAGTGTGGCACTGTTCATCATGATGCTGCCGCTGATTATCCGTTCTACAGAGGAAACGATGAAAGTTTTGCCGGATACCTTGAAGGAAGCGGGTCTGGCCTTGGGAGGAAGCTATTGGAGGGTGATGCTGAAAGTGATGGTTCCTGCTGCGTTGGGAAGTATCTTTACCGGTATTTTGCTGGCCATTTCGCGTGTGGTGGGCGAGACGGCTCCGCTGATGTTCACCGCACTTGGAGGCGCAGCCATCAGTTGGAACATGACCAAGCCGATGTCGGCGGTGCCCTTGCTGATTTGGGAGTTCTTCAACGACCCGAACCTTCAGAACCTGATTTGGGGAGCGTCTCTGTTCCTGTTGACATTTGTGTTATGTTTGAATTTATTAGCTAAACGAATTGCAAAGAAATGGAAAATATAAAAGACCCGATTCTTCAGATAAAAGATGTCTGCATTTCATATACCAGTGATGTGATGGCAGTGAAACACGTCACCGCCGACATCGAAAAGAACTCAATCACGGCCATTATGGGCCCTTCCGGTTGCGGAAAGAGTACGCTGCTGCGTGCCGTGAACCGTATGCACGAGCTTTACAAGAACATCCGCGTGACGGGGGAGATTCTGCTCAACGGCGAGAACGTGCTTCAGATGGAGCCGATGGAGGAACGCCGCCGCATCGGTATGGTGTTCCAGCGTCCGAATCCGTTCCCGACGATGAACATTTTCGACAATGTGCTGGCGGGATATATCCTGAACGGAATCCGCCTCTCGAAGTCGCAGAAGGAAGAGATTGTGGAGCGCAATCTCCGCAACGTGTCTCTGTGGGACGAGGTGAAAGACTCTCTGACCAAGCGCGGTACGTTCCTTTCGGGAGGACAGCAGCAGCGTCTGTGCATCGCGCGCTCTCTGGCTCTCCAGCCGGACATCCTGCTCATGGACGAGCCGACTTCCGCGCTCGACCCGATTGCCACCAAGCACATCGAGGACCTGATGGACCAGCTGAAGAAAGAGGTGACCATCCTTATCGTGACTCACAACATGTCGCAGGCGATGCGTATCTCCGACCGCTCCATGTTCATGTTCCTGGGCGAGCTGATAGAATACGATGACACCAAGAAGATGTTTGAGAATCCGGCCGACGAGCGCACGCGCTCTTATCTGACGGGGAAGATGGGATGATATATGCGCCTGCCCATAAAAAGACAACCGCCCGCGTTCGATGGAACGGGCGGTTGTCTTTTTTATGAAAGCGGCGGCGTTTCTGCGGCATGGCGCGCCGTTGCGCGTTCACACTTCTTCGGCTTTCAGTCCGCTTGTGTTCAGAATATGCCAAACGTCTTCTTCCGAACCGGAGAAAGGCCCCGACTTCTCTAACTTGATGGTCGACATGGCTGCGGCGAAGCATCCCGCTTCTTCGTAGGAGAAGCCTTTGTTGCGCATGTACAGGTAGCCCAGCACGTATGTGTCGCCGCACCCGGTAGCGTCTGCCACCTCCTTGGGCGGATAAGCCGGAATCCTGTAGAACCGTCCTTCCGCGTAAATCAGCGAGCCGAGGCTGCCCAATGTCAGCAGCACCTCCTTCACGCCCCATTCGGCCAGTTGCAGCGCGGCCTGTTTCGGGTCTTTGCATCCTGTCAGCACCTCCGCCTCATGCTCGTTCACCTTCAGAATGTCGATGTATTTCAGGGCTTCCTTTTTCTCTTTCCAGTCGGTCGGGTACACGTGTTCGCCCTTCACTTCGCGCAGATACCCTTGCGCATCGACGGCAAGAACCCCCTTTTTGGACAACAGTTTCACCACTTCCAGCGGGAAGTCGTCCGCCAGAAGGCTTCCGAGATGGAAGAATTTCGCCTGTTCGTCCTTCAGATCTTCTGCCGTGAAGGGGTCTGCCTTGGCCAAGACCCGTTGCGTACGTTCGTCCTGGTTCTCGCCGTAGGTGTTTTCGAAATACACGGTGTGCCGGCTGGGCAGCACTTCCACCTTGATGCCCTTCCGCCTCATGTCTTCCACTGTGGCATACTCGCTGGGAGCCAGGGCGGTGACTAATTTGTAGTTCTTGGAATCTTTCAGATGCTGTATCCCGTAAGTGAAATAATACGACGTGCCTCCCGGCATGTAGGCCGTCTTTCGAGGGGTGACAATCTTGTCCAATGTCAGATGTCCGATGCAGCAAATATCGTTCATACAGTCAAATTTTCAGTTTCGGGCGCAAAGTTACGGATTATTCCGGTGGCTTTTAGGGCCTGATATGGCTTTTTCTTCCGATTTTATGGCTAATTTTTACTTACGAACCGATAAAATAGTTTATAAAAGGCTTGTATAATGAAACAAAAGCGTAACTTTGGACGTTTGTTTCTGCCGCTTTCCTGATTGCGGCAGAGAAGAATGAATGTTATATCGAAAAAATAAAAAGGAATGGAAAAAATGAGTGTAAAACCAGCTGATGGGAAATTAGGAGTGTTGTGTGTGGGACTTGGGGCTGTGGCTACCACATTCATGACTGGAGTCTTGATGGTGCGGAAAGGCTTGGCAAAGCCTGTAGGCTCGATGACCCAGTATGACAAGATTCGTGTAGGACGCGGAAAAGACAAGAAGTATCTTCATTATAACGAGATTGTGCCGATGGCTCAACTGAACGACATCGTGTTCGGAGCATGGGACGTGTATCCCGCCAACGCATACGAGTCTGCCATCAATTGCGAGGTGCTGAAAGAAAAAGACATCAACCCGGTGAAGGGCGAACTGGAGAAAATTGTGCCGATGAAAGCCGCTTTCGACCATAACTACGCGAAGCGTCTGGACGGAAACAACGTGAAGGACTGCGCCACTCGCTGGGACATGGTGGAACAGTTGCGCGAAGACATCCGCCGGTTCAAGGAGGAAAACGGATGCAGCCGCATCGTCGTATTGTGGGCTGCTTCCACGGAAATCTACGTTCCCGTATGCGAGGAAGTGCATGGCACGCTGGCCGCATTGGAAAAGGCGATGAAAGCCGACGACCGCGAGCACATCGCTCCCTCCATGTGCTACGCATACGCTGCTCTGGCCGAGGGCGCTCCGTTCATCATGGGTGCGCCGAACACCACGGTTGACATCCCCGCCATGTGGGAAATGGCCGAAAAGACCAAGATGCCTATTGCGGGAAAGGACTTCAAGACGGGCCAGACCCTCGTGAAATCGGGATTCGCTCCGATTATCGGAACCCGCTGCTTGGGACTTTCCGGATGGTTCTCTACCAATATTCTGGGCAACCGCGACGGATTGGTGCTCGACGAACCTGCCAATTTCCATACGAAGGAAGTCAGCAAGCTCTCCACGCTTGAGTCCATCCTTGTGCCGGAAAACCAGCCGGACCTGTACACCGACTATTATCACAAGGTGAGAATCAACTATTATCCTCCCCGCAACGACAACAAGGAAGGGTGGGACAACATCGACATCTTCGGATGGATGGGTTATCCGATGCAGATTAAAATCAACTTCCTCTGCCGCGACTCCATCCTTGCCGCTCCGCTGTGTCTTGACTTAGTGCTGCTGAGCGACTTGGCCGCACGTGCCGGACGCTACGGCATCCAGCGTTTCCTGAGCTTCTTCCTGAAGAGTCCGATGCACGACTACACGCAGGACGAAGTGCCCGTGAACCATCTGTTCCAGCAATACGTGATGCTGAAGAACGCCTTGCGCGAAATGGGCGGTTATGAAGCCGATGAAGAGATAGACTAAACGTGTGTTGGGAAATAAACGGGTGATGAGGCTGTCTCAAAGCAAGAATTAGCTTTCGTCTGTCCGAGGAAATTCGGTGAAGAATCTCGTGTGCATTTCTTATGCATTCGAGATTCTTCTTTATGTTTAGAATGATTGGATTTTCTGATAGTCTGATTTTGTTTTGATGCAGTTCTTTTTTATTGATAGCGGGTGATGAAAGTTATAATGTTGCCTAATAATAGGCAGCATCGGAATAAATTGTATATTTGCGTTCGGAACACAATTTAAAACTTATCGTTATGAAGACCTTATCCAATTCCCGTCTTACCATTCAGGTTTCGCCGCACGGGGCCGAGCTTTGCAGCATCGTGTCCGGCGGAAAGGAGTATCTTTGGCAGGCTGACCCGGCGTTCTGGAAGCGCCATTCGCCCGTGCTTTTCCCCATCGTGGGCAGCGTGTGGGAGAACGCTTGCTTCATAAACGGAAAGACTTTCCGGATGTCGCAGCACGGATTTGCACGCGATATGGACTTTGAGCCGGTGTTCGAGTCGGCCGACGAGGTGCGTTTCCGCCTTTCGGACAACGAAGATACGCGCGAGAAGTATCCGTATGCGTTTGTGCTTGAAATCGGCTATCGGTTGAAGGGCAGCGAGATAGAGGTGATGTGGCAGGTGACCAACCCTTCCGGCGAAGAAATTCACTTCCAAATCGGGGCGCATCCTGCGTTCTACTATCCCGGCTTTGATGCCGCTTCCGAGCGGAGGGGCTATTTCGGCTTCGACCGCACGGAGGATTTGCAATACATCCTTATCGGCGAGAAGGGCTGCGCCGACGTGAAAACGCACTATCCCCTGCGCCTGACGGAGGACAACCTCCTGCCCATTGATACGCATACGTTCGACCGCGACGCGCTGATTCTTGAAGGCAGCCAGGTGAAGGAAGTGACCCTTTACGACAACGACAAGCGTCCCTGCGTGACTTTGCATTTCGACGCGCCCGTGGTGGGCTTGTGGTCGCCTCCCGGAAAAAACGCGCCGTTTGTCTGCATCGAGCCGTGGTACGGCAGGTGCGACCGCGTTTGCTATGGCGGAGAATTTAAGGAGAAAGACTGGATGCAGCACCTGCCCGCCGGGGCGACGTTTCGCGGGGGATATCGCATCGAGATAAGGTGATTCCGGCCGGTCTCCGCCTCCGGGCGGTGTGAATTTGCATGCCAACGTTCGGAAACGCCTTTCAAAAAGCAGCGGAAACCGCCTTTTTCGTGACAAGGCCCGTCTGATTTATCGGCGTTTTAGAGTCGGTTTCCTAAAGAAAGCAAACGCCCGACCCCTTCAGAAGGCTTGTGGAAGGGGGCGGGCGTCGGCGTTTTTGCGGAAAAACGTGCAGAGTTTTGCCGGAAAATGTCCGCACTTTCCGTGGAAAACCTCCCGACTTTCCTGCATAGCTTTCCGGACTTGTCGGACCGCTCGGAGAGAAGCGGGGTTTCAGGCGGAAAGACAACTGCTTTTTGCGCGGGATGTGTTTTTTGAATCCCTCGTTTCGGTGTGTCGGAAAGATGCGGCTTTTGGTCAGTATATTACTTCTGTGTATTTGTATACTCCGGTTTGCGAGACAAAAGAAAGCGTTTTTGCCAACAAACAAGAAATGTGTTTTCCGGCGGACGCGTTTCCTTGCGTTTTTCGGAGCCGCACTTCCTTCTGCCTTGATGCGTTGCATTCTCGGCATGGCGGGATGCGCAATTTGTCAAAGTGACATTCTCCGCGTCATCCGGCCCGGATGCGGAGGTTTATTGGAGGTTTGCTTTATGTCTTATGTTCAAATCCTCTAAATTTATACCGAATTTGGCGGTTGTATTCTCCAAATTTGTACTGAATTTGGCGGTTACGCTCTCCAAATTTATACCGAATTTGGCGGTTTCGTTCGGACTTTTCTTTATCTTTGCAAGAAAAAAGTATGATAAAACGTGCAATCAAGAAATCCATTTTGGCAGATTACAGGCGTAGAAAAGTAATCGTTTTACTGGGAGCGAGGCAGGTAGGCAAAACTACATTGCTTTCAGAATTGCAAGAGGGGAAAGAAAAAATATTGTTTTTGAATTGCGATAATGCAGATGACGTGCTGTTGCTGGAAGGCAAAACGACCACAGAACTGAAACAATTGTTGTCGCCTTATGAACTTGTGTTCATAGACGAAGCCCAAAGAGTCAGGAATATCGGACTGACCTTGAAAATGATTGGGGACTTGAAGTTGGACACGCAGGTGGTGGTAACCGGGTCTTCCTCACTCGGTATGGCGGACGAGATAAACGAGCCTGCGACAGGAAGGTTGATAGAGTACAATCTTTTTCCTTTTTCTTTGCCGGAATTGGCAGACAGCAGTTCTGAAAGGGAAGAAGGCAGACTGTTGGGAAACCGCATGATTACGGATTGTATCCGGAGGTGGTGACGGAGCCGGGAGACGCGAAGCGCACGCTGATGACACTGACCAACAACTATCTCTATAAAGACTTGTTTGCATATAAAGGCATTAAGAAGCCCGAACTCATTCAGAAACTGGTAAGGGCATTGGCCTTGCAGTTAGGAAGCGAGGTTTCCTACAATGAACTGAGCAACCTTTTGGGGGTTGACAAGAGTACGGTTGAAAATTACATCAATCTGTTGGAGAAGTGCTTTGTGGTGTTCCGCTTGGATTCCTTCAGCCGAAACTTGCGCAATGAAATCAAGAGGGGAAAGAAAATCTATTTCTACGACAACGGGGTGAGGAACGCGGTTCTTTCCAATTTCGCTCCGTTGGAGTTGAGAAACGACGTCGGGGCTTTGTGGGAAAACCTTATGGTCAGCGAGAGGGTGAAACGCAACTCTTATTCCGGCAGCTTCGCGCAGCTTTTCTTTTGGCGCACTCATGAACAACAAGAAATCGACTTGATTGAGGAACAGGACGGCGTTTTGCACACTTTTGAGTTCAAATGGAGCGGCAAGGCGAGGAACGCCCGGCCGAAAGCATTCGCCAATTCTTATCCGAACTCGACATTCGAGGTCGTTACGCCGGAAAATTATTGGTCGTTCGTGCGCTAAACCGCTGCAAAGCCTTCGGTTTAGCGATGGTTCACTATTCATAAAAAAAGGTAAGATTGTCAGTTTTGGGGTGCATGGATTTGTGGAAGACTTTTTTGCTGCGTAATTTTGCGTGCGATTTGTAGAATGACAGATAAGGTATTGTTTGAATATGGTAAAGAGACTTGCGTTGTTTTTGATGTTGTGCGTGGCGGTTGCGGGGCTTTCAGCTCAGAAGATTACAGGCGTCGTGACCGATTCAGAGACGGGCGACCCGATACCTTACCTGAACGTGTATTATGAGGGAAAGGAGGCGGGCACCGTTACGGACGTGGACGGGAGATATTCCATAGCGCTCCATCCCGAATGGAATACGCTGACGTTTTCAATGGTCGGATATTCGTCGCAGAAGTTCAAGGTGACGCCTTCTACAAGGAAAATAGACGTGAAGATGAGGGCCGACTTGATGCTTGATGAAGTGATAGTGAAGCCGAGAAAGGAGAAATATTCCCGGAAGAACAATCCGGCGGTGGAAATGATGCGGAAGGTTATCAAGGCGAAACAGCTTTACGACTTGGGGGCGAACGATTATTATCATTACACGAGGTATCAGAAGATTACGTTCTCTTTGAACGACCTTACGGCCGATTCGTTGCGAGAGTCGAACTTTTTCAAGAAATACCCGTTCTTCCGCGAGCAGGTGGAAGTGTGCGACGTGACGGGAAAGAACATTCTGCCTGTGTCGGTGGATGAAACCGTGTCGGAAAAGGTGTATCGCAAGAATCCGCACAGCGAGAAGACCATCGTCAAGGGCATGAACTCATCGGGCATCAACGAGCTGTTCAATACGGGCGACATCCTGACTACTATCCTGAAGGATGTGTTTCAAGACATCAATATTTATCAAGACCGTTTCCGTTTCTTGCAGTATCCTTTTGACAGCCCTATCTCCGATGCGGGAATCAATTTCTACAAATACTACATCATGGACACGCTGGATGTGGACAAAAAGAAGTGTTTCCATCTCACGTTCGTGCCCAACAATTCGCAGGACTTCGGGTTTACGGGCGAACTGTATATACTTGCCGACTCTACCTTCCGGGTGCATAAGTGCAGGCTGAACCTCCCGAAGAAGACGGACATCAACTTTGTGGACAACATGATTATCGACCAGAAGTTCGGTGCGCTTCCTTCCGGCGAATGGGTGTTGAAGGAAGACGACATGCTGTGCGAACTTTCCTATTTGAGAAAGATTCTCGGTTCGTTCCAGGTGCGCCGGACTACAAGGTATTCCGATTTCGGCTTTGAAGAGATTCCCGACCGGATATTCAAGAAGAAAGGTGACGAAATAAAGGACGTGAACGCCATGATGCGCGATGATGCGTTCTGGAAGGAATACAGGCCGGAGCAGCTGACCAAATCGGAGAACAACATGGATAATTTTGTGGACAACCTGTCGAAAATCAAAGGGTTCAAGTATATCATGTTCGTGGCCAAAGCCTTTATTGAAAACTTTGTGGAGACCGGCACGAAAGGCCGCCCCAGCAAAGTGGACATCGGGCCTATCAACACCATGATTTCGAGCAACTACATCGACGGACTGCGTTTGAGAGGTTCTTTGCAGACCACGGCCAACTTCAATCCGCATTGGTTTTTCAGAGGATATTATGCTTACGGGTTCAAAGACCGGAAGTCGAAATACAAGGGAGAGGTGGAATATGCGTTCGACAAGAAGGAGTATCTGCCGAGAGAGTATCCCATCAATTCGCTCACGCTGTCGTATTCTTACGACAACATGCTGCCTACGGACAAGTTCATGGGAACGGACAAGGACAACGTGTTCACTTCGTTGAAGGTGACTTCGGTTGACCAATACAACTACGAGCGCACGGCAAGCGTCAAGTATGAACTGGAAAGAGAGTCGGGGCTGAAGACTACGTTCCTGCTTCGTCACACTAATCTGGAACCGTGCGGAAAGTTGTTCTACCGCACGATGGAAGGAGAAAACCGCCTTCAGGCAGACATCGCTTCGGGCGCGCTCAGCGGTACGGAATGGGTTCGTTCGCCATACAACACGCACGATTTTTCGGTAGCCGAGGCTTCCGTCGCTCTTCGGTATGCGCCGGGAGAGACTTTCATCAACACGAAGCAGCGCCGTGTGCCCATCAATCTTGACGCTCCGGTGTTCACGCTTCAGCACACGTTGGGGCTGAAAGGTGTGTTGGGCAGCGATTATACCTATAATATGAGCGAAGTGTCTTTTTACAAGCGTTGGTGGCTCAGTTCGTGGGGAAACATCGACACTTCCCTGAAAGGAGGAATCCAGTGGAACAAGGTTCCGTTCCCGTTGCTGATTATGCCGGCGGCCAATCTTTCGTACATCATTCAGGACGAAACGTTCAGCCTGATAAACAATATGGAGTTTCTGAACGACCGCTACGCTTCGCTCGACGTGTCGTGGAACATGCAGGGAAAAATATTCAACCGCATCCCTTTGCTGAAAAAGCTGAAATGGCGCGAGTTTATCAGCGTGAAATGCTTGTGGGGAACGCTGACGGACAAGAACAATCCGCTCCTTCCGCAAAATGCGAACGACCCGACCCTGATGATGTTTCCCGGACATTACGATGCGGCAGGCAACTTCCATACATCGAGCTATGTGATGGACCCCAAAAAGCCGTATGTAGAAGTCAGTGCGGGCATACACAACATTTTCAAGCTGCTCCATGTGGAATATGTGCGCCGTTTGAACTACAATTATCTGCCGACGGCCAGCAAGTGGGGAATCCGTTTCATGATTCGGACGGTGTTCTGACCACGGGTTCCGGCAATAGTTTTTCTGACAAAATTGCTTGTTTGCATAAGTTTTTGTAATTTTGTCATACATAATCAGAGGAAGTGAAGTTTTATGGTGAAGACAGAAATCCAGAATGTGAAGCTGCGGTTCGGCATCATCGGCAATGCCGAGGGGCTGAACCGGGCGATAGATATAGCCATGCAGGTGGCTCCTACCGATTTGTCCGTATTGGTGACGGGGGAGAGCGGCGTAGGAAAGGAAAGTTTTCCGCAGATAATCCATCAGTTCAGCCGCAGGAAGCACGGGCCGTATATTGCCGTCAATTGCGGTGCAATCCCTGAAGGCACGATTGATTCCGAACTTTTCGGCCATGAGAAAGGCTCTTTTACGGGTGCCATCAGCGACCGTAACGGATATTTCGCCGAAGCGGACGGAGGGACAATCTTTCTGGATGAAGTCGGGGAGCTTCCCTTGTCTACTCAGGCGCGCCTGCTCCGTGTGCTCGAAACCGGAGAGTATATAAAGGTGGGTTCATCGAAAGTGCAGAAGACGGACGTCCGTATCGTGGCGGCCACGAACGTGAATTTTTCGGATGCCATCGCCGAAGGCCGTTTCCGCGAAGATTTGTATTACCGTCTGAATACGGTTCCCATCAAGGTGCCGCCTTTGCGCGAACGTCCGGACGACATCGTGCTTCTGTTCCGCAAATTCGCTTCAGACTTTGCAGAGAAATACCGTATGCCCGCCATCCAGCTTGCGGAAGACGCCAAGCGGATGCTTGCAGCCTATTCATGGCCGGGGAACATCCGCCAGCTTAAAAACATCACCGAGCAGATATCGATTATCGAAACCAACCGCGACATCAGTGCGGATATATTGAAGAATTATCTTCCCGCGCAGCCTGAAGCAAGTTTCCCGGCGCTTTTGGGAAGAAAGCCCGGCGAAAAGAAGTTTGAAAGCGAGCGCGAAATTCTTTATCAAGTGCTCTTTGATATGAGGCGGGATGTGACGGAACTGAAGAAGCTGGTGCATGGCATTCTTGCCGAGCGCAATGGCGGCGCTTCGGCGCCTCCCTCCCAAGATGAAAACGCCTTGCGTTATCTTCAAGACCCTTCGGTAAGCGTGATTCAGAACCCCTCGATTGTGGTGGAAGCTCCCTCTGTGGTGCCTGTTCCGCCGACCGGAAACGTTCCTTCCGTCAAGGTGACTTCTCCTGCGGTGAAGGTTTCTCCGATAGTGATGCCTGAAGTGCAGGACACGGAAGAGTATGTCGAAGAAAACCTTTCGTTGGACGAAGTGGAAAAAGAGATGATTCGCAAGGCTCTTGAACGGCATCATGGCAAGAGAAAGAACGCAGCCAACGACTTGAAAATATCCGAACGGACGCTTTATCGAAAAATAAAAGAATATGGACTTGATTAAAAAGAAAAAAATCTCGGTTTGCCTGTCGGCCGCACTGCTCGGCATTCTGACGGCATGTACTGTTTCTTATAAATTCAACGGTTCGTCTATCAATTACGACAAGGTGAAGACAATCTCTTTTGAGAATTTCCCGAACCGTTCGGCCGCTTTCGTGTGGGGCCCTATGGAATCGATGTTCAATACGGCGCTGCAAGACATCTACATGCAGCAAACCCGCTTGAAGCAGGTGAGGCGGGACGGCGACTTGCAGCTGTCGGGTGAAATCACCAACTATGACGCATATAATAAAGGTGTGGGCGCCGACGGATATTCCACGATGGCCGAACTGCGCATGACCGTAAACGTGCGCTTCGTGAACAACTCGAACCATGCGGAGGACTTCGACAACCAGCAGTTCTCGGCAAGCCGCGAATACAACTCTACCCAGCAGCTTTCAGCCGTGCAGGAAGAGCTGGTAACGCAGATGATTGACGAGATTGTAGATCAGATATTCAACGCTACGGTAGCTAACTGGTAAGCGGATATGGATTCTATGTGGCAGCGTCGGTTGCAAGAATGGATCGGTCATCCTGAATCTCTGGATGAAGAGAGCCTCCGTTTGTTGAGAGAGCTGTTGGAGTTGTATCCTTATTTCCAGACAGCTCGTCTGTTGTATCTGAAAAACTTGTTCTTGTTGGGCGATTCAGGCTTTAAAAAGGAGTTGAGGAAAGGCGCTTTGTTTGTGGCAGACCTGAGCGTCTTGTTCTATTTTATAGAAGGAGAACGGTTTGAACTGAAAAGGCATTTTTCCGATGCCGGAAACGTTTCCGAACCGGACGGAGACCGCACGCTCGATTTGATTAACCGTTTCCTTTCGGATGCCGGGGAGAATGGAAACGGAGGTTTGCTGCCGTTGGCTGCGGAAGCAAGCATGGATTACACTTCCGTATTGCTGGAAGATGGAGAAGCGGAAGAAAAATTGTCGCGGCCTTTGCACGGGCAGGAGTTGATAGACCGCTTCATAGAGAGTGCAGGAGCGGACGGAGAATTGTTTTCAGCTTCTGGCGACAGGCAAGAGCTTTCCGACGAAACCTCTGTTCAGCCCGACGTGTCGGGTGAAGATGAGAGTTTCTTTACGGAAACGTTGGCGAAAATTTATGTTAAACAGCAGCGGTATGACAAGGCTCTGGAAATTATTAAAAAATTAAATTTGAAATATCAAAAAAAAAATACTTACTTTGCAGACCAAATAAGATTCTTGGAAAAATTGATTATTAACGCTAAATCAAAATAGGAAAATGTATTTATTATTAGTAGTATTATTGGTGCTTGCCGCTGTGCTGATGTGTTTCGTTGTGCTGGTGCAGAACTCTAAAGGAGGAGGGCTTTCTTCTGCTTTCGCTTCTTCGAATCAGATTATGGGTGTGCGTAAGACAACCGATTTTATTGAGAAACTGACTTGGGGGCTGGCTGTTTTTATGGTTGTTGTAAGCGTTGCTGCTTCGTATGTAATTCCTTCTCAGTCGGTAGACTCTTCAGTGATTATGGAACGTGCGGTGAAAGAGCAGACCACCAATCCGTTGAACGCTCCTGCGGGCTTCGCCGCTCCTCAGAGCAGTGATGCCGCTGCGACAGCTCCTGCCGCAAGTGATTCGACGAAGAATTGATTCGACACAACGGTAAAGCAGCGGATACCCCGAAGCAGTTTCCGCCAACAGAAAAGTAACGAATCTGACAGTTTCCCAGAATGCGGGGGAGTCAGGTTCGTTGCTTCCTTTTTCGCATCTTCATCCATCAAAATATTCCGGACATTATGGAGGCACAGTCAAAAGAGCGCATTCTCGCAGTCGATGCGTTGCGCGGTTTTGCCGTGATGGGCATTATCCTATTGCACAATATCGAACATTTCAATTTTTATTCTTTCCCTGAGGCTTCCTCTCCGCTTGTGAAGTCGCTCGACAGTTCTTTGTGGGATTTCCTTTTCTTCTCGTTTTCTGGCAAGGCGTATGCCGTTTTTGCTTTGCTTTTCGGCTTTACGTTTTATCTGCAGAGCCGGAGCGCAGCAAAACGGGGAGAAGATTTCAAGAACCGCTACATGTGGCGGTTGTTGCTGTTGCTGGGCTTCGGTTTCGTCAACTCATTGTTTTTTCCCGGAGAGATTCTGGTGCTGTATGCCATTCTTGGTTTTGTCCTCGTGCCTGTGCGCCATTGGTCGGACAGGAGCCTGCTTATCTTGGCGGTGGTGCTGATGCTCCAGCCTTTGGAGTGGGTGAAGGTGTGCATGGGACTCGCCGACCCTTCGTTCGCTCCCAGACAGATGTTTTATTCGCTGGCTGACGTGTATCCGCAGTTGGGAGGCAGTTCTTTCACCGAGATGGTGAAAGTGAATTTCGTGACCGGGCAGTTGGCCAGCCTGAATTGGGCTTGGTGTTACGGACGGGTGTTCCAGACGTGTTCTCTGTTTATGCTGGGACTGCTGTTCGGACGTTTGGGCTATTTCCGTTTTTCCTCTCCCGACGAGCGGAAGCGTTCGTGCTGTTTTTGGATTCGGATGCTCTGCGTGTCGCTTCCTCTGGCTGTCGTGCTGTATTACTTCAAGGGGTTCGTGTTCTCCTGCGTGGAGCAGAAACTGGTGTTGGACAGCCTGACGACCGTTTTGAATTCGTGGTACAATCTGTTTTTCATGTTTGCGATGGCGGCTGCTTTCCTGTTGCTTTATTGTGTGAATGAAGGCCGTGTGCTGCGCGTGCTTGCTCCTTACGGGCAGATGAGTCTGACCGATTATGTTACCCAATCCGTTATCGGGAGTTTCCTTTATTTCGGCTATGGATTGGAGCTGCACAAGGTGTGCGGAACAACTTGCAGTCTGCTGGTCGGCATGTGCTTCTTAGTGCTTCAGGTGGCTTTCGCACATTGGTGGTTCCGCCATTTCAAACGCGGTCCGTTGGAAACCGTTTGGCATAAGCTGACATGGATAGGGAGCAGAAGATAGACGTTCCCGGAATGCCTTTCTCCGTAACTCTTGTTTTGTCTTTGCCTTGCTTCCGTGCGTTTGAGGTTCGGTTCTCCATATCATAGGCGAACCGCCGATATATAAAAAATGCAGACTGCATCGGAATCTCGACGAATCATGCGGGATTCCAGTTGCAGTCTGCTTCTTATTATATTGTCCGGCGGACAGATTTATTTCTTGAAATATCTGTTGTACAGACCTTCAAAGCCTTTTCCGTGGCGAGCTTCGTCTTTGGCCATTTCATGTACAGTGTCATGGATGGCATCCAGATTCAACTGTTTTGCGCGGGTTGCGATGCGTTTCTTGTCTTCGCATGCGCCAGCTTCTGCATTCATGCGTTTTTCCAGGTTGGTCTTGGTGTCCCATACGCAGTCGCCCAGCAGTTCGGCGAACTTGGCAGCGTGTTCAGCTTCTTCCCAAGCGTAGCGCTTGAAGGCTTCTGCCACTTCGGGATAGCCTTCGCGGTCAGCCTGACGGCTCATTGCCAGATACATGCCTACTTCCGTGCATTCGCCCATGAAGTGGTTGTTCAGGTCTTTAATCATTTCTTCGTCGCAGCCTTTGGCAACGCCGATTACGTGTTCGTCAACGAAAGTCAGTCCGTTGTTGTCTTCTTCCATTTCTTTGAACTTGGATGCCGGAGCTTTGCAGAGCGGGCACTTTTCAGGAGCTGTTTCGCCTTCGTGGATGTAGCCACATACAGTACAGATAAATTTTTTCATACGTCTAAAAGTTTAAGTTATTAGTATATGTGATTGAAATGTTTCAATCATTTTTTTTCAATTTGCTTTTTTCGTGCATTTCGGACATGTTCCCTTGTAGTAATGGTGCGTTTCTTCAAGGACAAATCCTTTCTCATTCAGCATGTCGGTTTCCGCCTTGTCTTCTTGCAGCAGCGGGAGGTCGTATATTTTTCCGCACGCCTTGCATAGGAAGTGCGCATGCAGGCTTGTGTTTCCGTCAAAGCAGGCATTGCGTTCGTCGATTGTCAGCATCTTTGCGGCTCCGTGTTCCACGAACAGTTTCAGCGTGTTGTAAACTGTGGTTTTCGAGAGGGTAGGAATCTCTTTGCACAGGGCCATATAGATTTCGTCAATGCACGGATGCGTTTCATGCTTGAGCAAATAGTCCATAATTGCAATGCGTTGTACGGATGGCTTGATGTTGTAATTAAGCAGGTATTCGTAAACGTTCATTTCTTCTTTCAATTATGTAATTGTTGCAATTCTAATTCGATGGCAAATATAGAAAGATTTTTTCTAATGGCAAAACCCCTTTCCTTTTTTTTGATTTTTTTGCTTTTGGCGCAGGCTGAAGTCCGCACTGTCTGCGTGAGGATGGTTTTGCGGCGGCGAATCCGGGATAGGGCGGCGGTTTTTTGAAAGAAATGCGCGCCCGTTTTCCGGGCAATGCCAAAATGTTGCGTTGCGGAGTGGCTTGATGTTTGATTATTCATTATTTTTGTGCATTGTAAATGTATTTGTCATGAAATTTGGTTTTGTAAAAGTTGCGGCGGCCGTTCCCGCGTTGAAAGTGGCCGACTGCAAGTTCAATGCTCAAGAGACTGAAAAACTGATTGTAATAGCCGACGGAAAAGGGGTGCAGATTATCGTTTTCCCTGAACTGAACCTGACAGGCTATTCGTGCGCCGACCTTTTCGCCCAGTCGTTGTTGCTGGAGCAGGCGGAATTTGCGCTGATGCAGGTGATGAACAATACTCGCCAACTCGACATCATTTCGATTGTAGGATTGCCTGTGTCGGCAGGCCCGTTGCTGATGAATTGTGCCGTGGTGTTCCAGAAGGGCAAGATTTTGGGAGTGGTGCCGAAGACTTATCTTCCTAACTATAAAGAGTTTTACGAGCAGCGATGGTTCGCTCCGGCTTCCGCGCTTCCCGACAAATCGACGGTGCGTCTGTGCGGCCAGTTGGCGCCGCTCACAGCGAACATCCTTTTCGACACTCCCGACGTGTGTTTCGGGGTGGAAATCTGCGAGGACGTGTGGGCGCCGATACCTCCAAGTTCGTCGTTGGCTTTGAAAGGAGCGGAAATCATTTTCAACCTTTCTGCCGATACGGAAAACATCGGCAAGCACCGTTATCTTCGTTCGCTGCTCTCCCAGCAGTCGGCGCGCTGTCTGGCAGGATATGTGTTCGCTTCTTCCGGTTTCGGCGAGTCGACCACGGATGTGGTGTTTGCCGGCAACGGGCTGATTTATGAGAACGGAAATCTGCTGGCGGCTTCCGAACGTTTCTCGTTCAACGAGCAGTTGGTGGTGAGCGAAATCGATGTGGAGCGTTTGCGCTGCGAACGTCTGACGAACACCACCTTTGCCGCCAGCGTGCAGACCCACGGCTCTTCTCCGGCATTGCGGGTGTTTTCCGAGTTGGTGGCTTCGCGCGAACTGGCATTGAGCCGTCCTGTCGACGCGCATCCTTTCGTGCCTTCCGGCGGGAAGCAGCTTGACGAGCGTTGTGAGGAAATTTTTTCCATTCAGGTGGCGGGACTTGCCAAGCGGCTGGTGCATACGGGCTGCCAGACGGTGGTGGTGGGCATCTCCGGAGGTTTGGACTCTACGCTTGCCTTGCTGGTCTGCGTGAAGACTTTCGACAAGTTGGGACTGCCGCGCAAGGGCATCGTGGGCATCACTATGCCCGGATTCGGCACTACCGACCGCACGTATCACAATGCCCTTTCGCTGATGGCTTCGCTGCAAGTCACTTCGAAGGAAATCAGCATCAAAGATGCTTGTATGCAGCATTTCCAGGATATCGGACAGGACATGGCCGTGCGTGACGTGACTTACGAGAACGGTCAGGCGCGCGAACGCACGCAGGTGCTGATGGACTATGCAAACAAGACAGGGGGGCTGGTAATCGGCACGGGCGACCTTTCCGAACTGGCTTTAGGATGGGCCACTTACAACGGCGACCACATGTCGATGTATGGAGTGAATTCCGGCATTCCGAAAACGCTGGTGCGCTATTTGGTGGGCTGGGTGGCGCAGACAGGCGTGGACACGCTTTCGCGCAACACCTTGCTCGACATCATCGATACGCCTATCAGTCCCGAACTCATTCCTGCGGACGAAAACGGAAACATCAAGCAGAAGACCGAAGATTTGGTGGGGCCTTACGAGCTTCACGATTTCTTTCTGTATCATTTTCTGCGTTTCGGAGCGCGTCCGGCGAAGATATACTATCTGGCGGAAACCGCTTTCCGGGGCATATACGACAGCACGGCTATCAAAAAGTGGCTCACCACTTTCTTCCGCCGTTTCTTTTCGCAGCAGTTCAAGCGTTCCTGTCTGCCCGACGGACCGAAAGTGGGCTCCGTGTCGCTCAGTCCCCGTGGCGACTGGCGTATGCCGAGCGATGCCAGCGCCGCATTGTGGCTGAAAGAATGTGAAGAATTGCAGGGGTAAGCCAAGGGACAAACCGTGGCTTGCTGTCTTCTGCTTCAGCAGTTGGAACAAAAAAGATGAATAACAGAACATATCAGACAGACATACAGAACATATCAGCATTGTACGAGCAGCCTTTCCCTTCTACCAGGAGCGGGGCGCTTTTCAATGCTTTTTCGTATCCGACCAAAATATCTCCTGAGGCGGAAGCCTTGTTTATCGCTTGCCATACGAAAGCGGGCGACAAGGTTCTTGATCCGTTTGGCGGAAGCGGAACGACGGGCATTGCCGCTCTCCTTTGCGACAAGCCGACGGAGAAGATGAAAGAAACGGCTTTGAAATACGGGCTGTCGCCCCAATGGGGCCCCAGACATGCCGTGGTGTACGAGATAAGCACTTCGGGGTGTCTGTTGGGCAACGTGATGTGTCATACGGGCGCAAAGGCTTTCGAGAAGGAAGCCCGGATTTTGTTGGACGAATGCCGGGAGTTTGCGGAAAGACTGTATTCCGTGCCGGACGATGAAGGGCGCGACGGGCAGGTGAGGCACATAATCTGGTCGGACGTGCTGCTTTGCCCGCATTGCCGTCGGGAAGTCAATTATTCGGATGCGGCGGTCCGATACAATCCTTTGTCTTTTTCGGATGACGGAGCGTGTCCTCATTGCGGGGAACCGTTCAAAATTGCGGATGCGGACCGGGTGAAGGAACATTTCTTCGACCCCGTGTTGAATGCCGGGCTCATGAGGAAAAAAAGAGTGCCTTTCAAGATATATGGTACAACCGGAAAAAGAAAATGGCAAAGGGCCGCAAACGAGGAAGACGCTGCGCGGTATCGGGAACTGGAGTCCGCCCTCGACTATTCGCAGGTGCCGGAAGAGCGGATTCGGTGGGGGGAGCTGTATCGTCAGGGCTACCATTATGGAATCACTCACATCCATCATTTCTACACTTCGCGCAATGCAGTTATGTTTGCATACCTGTGGAACAGCGTAGGAAGGCGGAACAAGGCACTGCAGGACGCTCTGAGGATATTCCTTCTCAGTTACAATTCCTCCCATTCAACGTTGATGACAAGAGTTGTCGCGAAGAAGGGAAGCAAGGACTTTGTGCTTACCGGCGCTCAGCCGGGAGTTCTGTATATCAGCAGCCTGCCGGTAGAGAAAAATATATTTTCCGGTCTGGAACGCAAGCTGAAAACGTTTGTGGAGGCATTGTCGACAGTTGAAAAGTCGAAAAGTACGGTTGTTTTCAAAAACCTGAGCAGTACGTCCATGAGCGGCGTGGAAAACGGGAGCATAGACTATATCTTTACAGACCCCCCCTTCGGCGACTTCATTCCTTATTCTGAGGTCAATCAAATCAATGAAATATGGCTTGGACATCTGACAGACAACAGCAATGAAGCGGTGATAAACGAAGCGCAGGGAAAATCTTTCGACAATTATTCTTGTCTTATGGAGAGCGTTTTCCGCGAAATGAGCAACAAGCTGAAACCGGACGGCAGATGTACGTTGGTCTTTCATTCGGCGAAAGCGGAAATATGGAGAGCCATTATAAAGGCATACAGGAATAACGGCTTTGCCGTAGAGCGGGCAAGCGTTTTGGACAAAGTGCAAAAAACGTTCAAACAAACCAACTCCCGTGTGACAGTGAAAGGCGACCCGATACTTCTGCTTGCAAAATCGAAGATGTCGTTTAACGGTTCGGGCTACATTTCGGACAAGCAGATTGCCGAGGCTCTTGTCGACCGTTCAAAAGATATTCCGTTCAGCAAGGAAAAGGCTTGGGCTTTGTATTCCAATTATATAACGGCGTGTGTGGAAAACGGGCTTCAGGTTTCTCTTGATGCCAAATACTTTTTCGGCAATGGCGAAAGCGAATAAAGGCAAATTGTTGGGGCAAGTTTTTTCGGGCAAGCGGATTGCTTGGGCTTTGTATGATTTGTTGGGAAAGCCTGAGGGAGCGACGGTTATCGACCCGATGTGCGGGTGCGGTGATTTGCTGCAGCCGTTTTGCGGTTCGTGCAGAGTAGAAGGCGTTGAAATAGACGAGGATGTTTGCAACAGGGCAAGGGCCGAAATGGGAGGAAGCGCATCGGTCGTCTGCGGAAATGCGTTTTCGAAAGCGTCTTTGAGGAAGATGCGTCATGACGGATACGATGTGGTTGTAACGAACCCGCCATATATACGTCGCGAAACGTATAAGCAGTCTCAGGCTCTCGTCAGAGATTTTTTGCCTGTAGGGGATATAGGGAAGAACATTCTGGAAGCAATGGATGCCATGTCTACTTTGACCTCGGAGCAAAAGGACGAAGTGGAAAGAATCGTCCGGAGCATGTCCGGACTTTCCGATATTGCAGCCTTTTCTTGTTTGTTGTGTATGCTTCTTGTGAAACGGAATGGCCGTTTGGCGCTTGTATTGCCTGATTCTTGGCTCGGCCGTGAATATTTTGTTCCTGTAGTCCGGTTGTTGAAGAAGCTGTTTGCCATTGAATATATTGTCAGGGATGTCAATTCCGTTTGGTTCAAGGGGAAAGCCCAGGTGCGGACTTCGTTGGTTGTAGCTAAACGTGTCAATCATGTGTCAAGTACACATTCCATACTCCATGCAGACTTGTACAGAGATTCGGCCAATGATGAAACAGTTACGGCATTCCTGCCGCAAGAAATCGCTTTTAGGGATTTCTTGGTTCGGAAGCAGTCGATTCCAAATGTTTGCGTCGTGTCTGCTGTTGAGCAAAGCCGTTTCTTGTCGGACATTTCGAGTTCTGAAATTGCTTCTCCGTTTCGTTCTTTGCTATTGGCGAATGAAGAAAATTTTGTAACTTTGTCCGACTTGGGGATTTCTTGCGGACAAGGTTTCCGGTCCGGAGCAAATGCATTTTTTATAATGGACAATTGCGGAGAAACTTGTTTGTCGAGAATCAAGGGATTCAGAGTGCCCAAAGACAACCGTTTCATAAAGCCTATTATCCAAAACCAGAAGTCTTTGCCTTCCGGCTATACGGTTGCTGACGAAAAGTATACGCTTTCGTTGCTGTCGATAGGGCAAGGGTTTGTGACGGACGAAGATTACGAGTCGGTCTGCAAGCCTTGTCGCGTTTTCTTTTCGCGTTTGCCGCAAGAATATCAGGAATATATCCGTCTTGCCGAGCGGGAGGATGTTAGAGGGAAGAAGATACCTTCTTTGTCAGCAGTAAAGACCAATGTGCGAGGCGCGGGTAAAGACGAATGTTTTTGGTATACATTGCCATCGTTCACCGACAGACATACGGGAAAAGTCTTTATGCCGAGAGTAAACGGCGGAAAGGTTCTGGCAAGATACAATCCGCGCGGTTACATTGTTGATGCGAATTTCATTTCTTTTTGGAGCAGTGAACATTCTTCTTTAACGGAGGAAGGGCTGCTTGCGCTGTTGAACAGCGTGTGGGCAAGTGTCTTTTGCGAAGAGTTCGGGATAGTGATGGGGGGAGGTGCGCTGAAACTGGATGCCGTTCAAGTAAGGAAACTGCCTGTCCCGTTGTTGGACGACAACTGTATGGCCTCTCTTGGTGAGCTTGGGAAGCGGTTGGCTGAAGCGGACATCCCAGATTCCCGGATTATAAAGAGAATCGATGAAATTATAATAGGGCGTATGGATGCTGCTTGCGGGCTTGACGCCATGATAGAGAAACTTTATTCGATAGAATCCGAATATATTAACAGACGAACAAAATGAGCCGGATAGAGACTGCAAAATGCTTTATAGAGAAAGCGCTTGAGCTCATGGCCGAACGTGCCAGCGAGGTGCGGGTAAGGGATAATTTTACTTCTTATTTGCGCGGCATGTATCCCGACAATCCCAAGTGGGTGAGTTATCACATAGACGGTGCCGAGAGGCATGTCCATCTTGTTCGCAACAATCGAAGCATATCAGGATTCATTGACAATTGCATCGACTGCATTGCTATTGAGTATGAAAAGAATCTCTCCGTTCCTGCTGTTTATGAAGAGGGATTTCGGCAAGTGAAGGAGTATTGCGCGGCGTTGGTGCGTGAAGGTATTCCTGTAGGGATGATACAGGGTGTCCTTTCGGATACGTTGAACTGGAAAGTGTTCGAGGTTGTGCCTGACGATTTGTTGGATGCCGGAGAATATTCTCAGGAGAATATAGTGTTAAGAGAAGTGGCTTCCATCCATATATCCCAAAGCAGTGACAGGGAGGCGTCAGACTTGTTGCTTTTTCTCCAAACTTATCTTGGACGTATAGGAGGGCGTCGCATTACGGCCCGCAGGTTGGCGGATGATTTTGGCCTTAAAAGCGGATATAGCAGGATTTACCGCGAAGCCATACGAGGGTATGTCGAGCGCAAGAAATGTGAAAATCCGCAATATTACAAGATGATAGGGGCGTTATGGACGAAATTTGTCGATGGCCATAGCGGTCTTTCTGGCAATGATGATTCATACATAAGCGAATTTTATATTTCTATTGTCGCCAAGATATTGTGCGCTAACCTTGTGTCTAAACGTGCGCTTTCTTCAACGCCCGAAGAATTGTGCGATATTGTCAACGGAAGATATTTTGAGAATAAAAACATAGAGAACTTTGTAGACTATGACTATTTCGGGTGGCTGAATGCAGATGCCGGCGAATTGGCCGACACGTTGCGCCGGATTCAGGACGACTTGAAGGTGTATGACTTCGAAGCGATGCCGGAAGAAGACATGTTCGGAGAGCTTATGGTGCAGTTGTCAGACAGGACGCAAAGAATCTTGCTCGGTCAGGAACTGACTCCGAGATGGTTGGCTAAGCAGCTGGTCGGGAAAGTGATAAGCGGGCTGGACGGACAAGACACTCCCCGGTTTGTTGACATGTGCTGCGGTTCCGGCTCTATGATTGTAGAGACTATCCGGCAAACCGACGCTATGCTGTCGCGCGATATGCCTCCGGGAAAGAGAAGTCGGATTCTTGTGGATTGCATTTCGGGGTTTGACATAGACCCGCTGGCTGTCATTCTGTCGAAGATAAATTGGTTGGTGACCATTTACGGAAGGATAGACCGTTCGTGCCCGATTTTTATCCCTATTTATCATGCCGATTCCTTGTTTGCGGAGAATTTGATGGGTCGCACGCGCGAAGGCAAAACGGCGCTCAGGCTTTTTGACAAGCTCGTAGAAGTGCCAAGCTGTGTCATTTCCGTCGGTTGCCACAACGTGTTTGATATGATAGTCGACAAATGTTATGATTATATCCATATCAAAGTAGAGGAAAGGGACTTTATGGATGCGATGCGTTCTTCGTTGGCTTCTGCTGTCCCCGACATAAGCAAGCTCGATGATGTATGCAAGTTTTCATACAGCCTTTATAAAGCCTTGTTCCAGCTCAACGCTGAGGGGCGAAACGGAATATGGGCATTTGTCTTGAAGAATTTGCTGAGGCCGAACCTCATACGGGGACGATACAACGGAATCGTTTCCAACACTCCTTGGCTGGCCATGAGCAAGATTGGTTCCAATCCATATAAGGATTCGTTAAGAACGATGGCAAAGCATTTGGGCATCAACCCCACTGACTCCAGTTTCCTGCATTTGGAACTGGCAACGGTATTTCTTCTGAACTCGATAGACAAGTATCTTTGTCCGGGCGGACTTTTCGGCTGCATTTTGCCCGATTCGGTGATGACGGGCAAGCAGCATGAAAAATTCAGAGACGGCCGTTTTGCAAAGAAGCGCGTAGAAGCCGGTTTCTATGAAATATGGGAGTTGCCGACTGATACGTTCAAGAACAGGGGCATTGCGCTTTTCGGAAGGAAAGAGCCTTATAGAAAGAAGCCGTTCTATCCCGGCAGGCGTTACAGGAGTAAGGACGAATATTCCGCGACCCGCTTTTCCGTGGTCGGCAGTCAAAACCGGACGGTCTGGACAGACGCTGCGGCTTCCGATGGAATCGCGGGCGGAAACAGATACAAATTCAAGCAAGGAGCGGACGTAATGCCGCGATGTTTTTATTTCTTTACGATGACGGAGGAAAAGGGAGGCGGGACAAGGCTGTCTTCGATTCGTGAGGGCGACAAATATTCTTATTTACTGAATGGCATGAAAAAGGGGAAGATGCTCTTTTATGAGTGCTGCGGAGTTCCGCCGTCTCTCGTAAAGTCTGTGCTTGTATCGAGCGTGCTTACTCCTTTTCGCATAACCGAGCCTCCGCAGGCGGTGCTGCCGATTGAAAGGAAGGATGGGGAGTGGGGCGAAATCGGCCCTGTTGCGCAGCTGTCCTATCCCCGGTCTTTTATCAATCTGATGGCAGCTATAAGGAGGGATTACAAGGCCGTCGCTTCGAACTCTTCGATGTTTGACCGCACCTTGAACATGCGCAACAAGCTGAAGCTGCAAAAGTTTGAGACCGGACAGTATCTTGTCCTCTACGGAGCGGGAGGAGCGAACATTTGTTCCGCCTGCCTGAAGATTGGCGATGCGGACAAACTGGTCGTCGATCAGACGCTATATTGGACAACTGTGCCCTCTGAAGACGAAGCCATGTACCTGAGCGGGATGCTCAATTGCCCGCTTCTTAATGAAATCATTTCTGCATTTCAAACGCAAGGGGCGTTCGGAAAACGGCACGTGCATACGTTGCCGCTCAGCTATATACCTCGCTTTGACCCAAATGACGGGATTATGGATTCGTTTGTACAAACTGTTTATAGCTTGTGCTCGGAGCTGGGAAAAGCCATAAGCGTGCATGAACTGAATCCGAACGCGGCGACGCTTGTCAGCAGAAGAAGGAAAGTCGTTAGAGCGATGCAAAACATGCCTTCTTATGCGGGCTATGTGGAATTTTGCAAGAAGATACTTGCAAGAAGTGCAGGCAAGGCGGACGAATGTTTCTGATTCCGGTTTCGCAAAGAACGGACTCATCCGCCTATTCTATCCATCTGTCTGTAAATTCCTTTACTCTCCGGGTATATTCTTCGGGGAAGTTCTTGTATGCCACTGCATGTTCCGTGTCGGGAACAATCCACAGTTCTTTGGGCGACGGTTTGGCTTCATAAAGCGGATAGACCATCCATGTGGGCACATAGTCGTCTTCCTTGCCGTGGATGAACAACATCGGTCTCTTGCATTTGGCCACTTGTTCCAATGCAGACGCTTCGCGGAAGTCCCATCCGTATTTCAAGTTGCAGAGCCAGCTGGCTGCGTGCAGCAGGGGGAACGGGGGAAGATGGAACTGCGTTTGCAATTCTTTCTTGAACTCGTCCCATACGCTGGTATAGCCGCAGTCGTCCACAAAACAGCTCACGTATGCAGGAAGCCGTTCGCCCGACACCATCATCGTTGTGGCTCCGCCCATTGATATGCCGTGTACCACCATCCGGAGAGAATCGCCGAATATGGAGGGGGCAAGGCCGATCCATTGCATTACGTCCATCCGGTCGAGCCAGCCCATCTGGATAGCTTCGCCTTCGCTTTGTCCTGCATGTCGCAAGTCGGGCATCAGAATATTGCAGTCGAGCGAACGGTTGTACATGTATCCGATGTGGAGCATGTCGGCGGCTCGGTTTCCGTAGCCGTGGATAACCAACGCCGTTTTGCGTGTCGGACGCGCGGCATACGCATAGAAAGCGTGGAGAGACGTTCCGTCGGACGCCGTAATGAATGTGTCTTTCAGTGCCTTGTGGGTTTGCAGGCTGTCTATCCATGAAGTGATGTACGGATAGTCTTTGCATGTTTCGGCTATTGCCTCCTGTACGTCGAGCTTCGGGCGGTCAGGACGGAGGGCGTAGTCAATCAGATAAAGTCCCCCTCCGATTGTCATGGCCGTCAATGCCAGCAGGATGCCGGCTCCTGCCAAAAGAATCTTTTTCATACGAGTTATCTGTTCCAAATGTCCCATGACGCGAATGCCTGGAGCAGAAGCATCTCCAGCCCGTTTTTAACGATAGCTCCCCGGTCGCTTCCCTTTTTCATGAAGAGCGTCGTGTCGGGATTGTAGAGCAAGTCGTAGAGCAGATGCTGCGTAGTGAGCAGGTCGTAGGGTATCTGGGGGCACTTGTCGGCCTGCGGATACATGCCTACCGGGGTACAGTTGACGATTACCTTGTAGTCGTTCATGATTTGAGGGGTCAGTTCTTCATAAGTGACGGTCGTGTCATTATGCTTTCCCCGCGAGACGAACAGCGTTTCAAGCCCCAGTTGGACAAGCCCCTCGCGAATAGCTTTTGAAGCGCCTCCCGTTCCGAGAATCAGCGCCTTCTTGTGGTATGGTTCCAATAGCGGCTCGATGGATTGCGTGAACCCGATGATGTCCGAGTTGTATCCGGTGAGTTTCACCTTTCCTTTTGCGCGTTCAATCTTGATTACGTTTACCGCTCCGATGGCTGCGGCCGTGTCGTCCAGCTTGTCGAGATAGGAAATGACCTTTTCCTTGTAGGGGATGGTGACGTTGAGCCCTTCCAGATTCGGGTTGTTTGCGATTACTTTAGGAAGCTCGTCAATGGACGGGATTTCAAAGTTTACATATTCGGCATCGATGCTTTCAGAATGGAATTTCTCATTGAAGAAGTTTTTCGAGAAAGAATGGCCGAGAGGATAACCGATTAAACCGTATTTTTTCATAAAGTCAGCAATTTATTTTGTAGCGAAATAGAGTGTGCAGACGCCTAAAGTCATCCGTTTGAACCGGACTTCGCTGAATCCTGCCTTCCGCATGATTTCCTGCATCACCTCGCCTTGCGGGAATGCTTTGATGGATTGGGGCAGGTAGGTATAGGCGCTGCGGTCTTTTGAGAGGAATCTCCCCAAAGCAGGAATCACCATTTTCGAGTAGATGGCATAAAGCTGCTTCATGGGGAAACGTTCGGGGGTGGAGAGTTCCAGAATCACCAAGTGGCCGCCCGGCATGAGCACGCGGCGCATCTCCCTCAGTCCGCAGTCGAGGTCTTCAAAGTTTCTGACTCCGAAGGCTACGGTGATGGCATCGAAGCGGTTGTCGGGAAAAGAGAGCGACGTGCAGTCTTCTTTTGCGAACGAAATCTGGCGCTCCAGGCCCAGCTGCTTCACCTTCTCGCGTCCTACGTTCATCATGCCTTCCGATATGTCCGTTCCAATCAGTTCCTGCGGGTTCAGCATCCGGCACGCTTTGATGGCAAAGTCACCCGTACCCGTCGCCACGTCCATGATGTGTTGCGGGCGGAAAGGCCTCAGCAGGGCTATCGCCTTTTTTCTCCACCGTTTGTCGATGCCCCACGAAAGCAGATGGTTCAGGTTGTCGTAGGCGGGAGCTATGCGGTCGAACATCCGTTCCACCTGTTCCGCCTTGCTTCCGTTTTTGTCGTAAGGCTTGATGTTTTCTTGAGGATAATGTGGCATGGTTGTAAAGATGCAGGCTTTTGCCGCGCGGCGCGCCGGGGTTTCAGCGAAACCCCGGCGTGTTTTCGCAGCAATGCGGCGGCGTTTATTTCAAGTATTCAGTCACGTTCTTTTCGATGCGTTCGGCGAGGTTGTCCGTTTTGCCTTTGACGAAGGTTTCGCCCGTCAGATGCTCGAAGAGTTCGATGTAGCGGTCGCTGATTGACTTCACGATTTCCGGAGTCATTTCGGGCACTTGCTGTCCTTCCTTGCCTTGGAATCCGTTGTCCATCAGCCATTCGCGGACGAACTCTTTGGAGAGCTGCTTCTGCGGAAGCTCCTTCTCGAAGCGTTCCTGATAGCCTTCCGAGTAGAAATAGCGGCTTGAGTCGGGAGTATGGATTTCGTCCATCAGGTAGATTTCGCCGTTGTGCTTTCCGAACTCGTACTTGGTGTCCACGAGAATCAGCCCGCGTGAAGCGGCGATTTCCGTTCCGCGCTCGAACAGAGCCAGCGTATATTTTTCAAGGACTGCATATTCTTCCGGAGTAGCCAGGCCCTTTGCCAGAATCTCTTCCTTGGAGATGTCTTCGTCGTGCATTCCCATTTCGGCCTTTGTGGTCGGCGTGATGATGGGGTGGGGGAACTTTTCGTTCTCGCGCATACCTTCCGGCAGGCGCACGCCGCAGATTTCACGCACTCCGCTCTTGTATGCGCGCCATGCGCTGCCGCACAGATAGCCGCGCACAATCATTTCGACGGGGAATCCCTGGCACATCACACCCACTGTCACCATCGGGTCGGGAGTGGCGAGCTTCCAGTTCGGGCAAATGTCGGCGGTGGCGTCGAGGAATTTGGCCGCAATCTGGTTCAGCATCTGTCCCTTGTAGGGGATTCCTTCGGGGAGCACCACGTCGAATGCCGAGATGCGGTCGGTGGCTACCATTACCAATTTTTCGTCGTTGATGTTGTACACATCGCGCACTTTCCCGTGATACACGCTTTTCTGTCCCGGAAAGTGATAGTCTGTCTTAGTCAATGCTTTGCTCATTTCTCTTTTTATTTGAATTGTTGGATGAATCTGTCTTTTCCTTCCGGCTCTTTTCCTCGAACTTCTCGTAAGCCTCCACGATACGTGTCACCAGCTTGTGGCGCACGATGTCCTTCTTTGTGAGTTCTACGAAGCTGATGCCCTTCACTTCCCGCAGAATCTTCATGGCTTGCACCAGCCCCGACATCTGCGAGGGCGGAAGGTCGATTTGCGTCATGTCGCCCGTCACGATCATCTTCGTGTTCATTCCCATGCGGGTGAGGAACATCTTTATCTGTTGCGCCGTGGTGTTTTGGGCTTCGTCGAGGATGACTACCGCATCGTTCAGCGTGCGTCCGCGCATGAACGCGAGAGGCGCAATCTGAATGATGTTCAGTTCCATGTATTCTTTCAGCTTCACGGGCGGAATCATGTCTTGAAGCGCGTCGTAGAGCGGTTGGAGATACGGGTCTATCTTCTCCTTCATGTCGCCCGGAAGGAAGCCCAATTTTTCTCCGGCTTCCACGGCGGGGCGGCTCAGGATGATTTTTTTGATTTCCTTGTTCTTCAATGCGCGGACGGCCAGTGCGATTGCCGTGTAGGTCTTCCCGGAACCGGCCGGTCCGATGGCGAATATCATGTCGTTCTTTTCGAACTCGCGCACCAACTTCAGCTGGTTTTCGCTCCGTGGGGTGATGGGTTTTCCCGTCACGCTGTACACGATGACGTCGCCCGTCTTCTCTATCTTGGGCATGTTTCCGCTCACGATGTCAAGGATGGTCTCCTCATTCAGTGAGTTGTATTGGACGCAATGCTTTTCGAGGGCGACAATCGCTTCCTCGAAGGCGCATATCGCTTCCTCGTCGCCCATCACCTTGATGACGTTTCCTCTTGCCACAATTCTCAGTTTGGGAAACAGCGCCTTGATCATCTGCATGTTCGCGTTGTTCACCCCATAGAAAATCACGGGGTCAATGTCTTCCAATACTATATGTTTCTCTATCATTCAGCTAATGTTGGCTATGCTTGTGTTTGTTATTCCCCGCAAATTTAATCATAACTTTTTGAATGTGGTGAAAAGGGCGGGCATTTTTCTGCAAAACCCGCCCGCTTTGACAGGAAAAAGTGCCCGGCTTGAGCGGAAAAGGCGGGGGGCTTTACCCGTCAAGCCGGGGATGTTTTCTAACATGCCGGCGGATTTGTTTTGCTGCGTCCGATTCCTTATTTTTGTTACAAGTGTAGTTTTAAATTTCAGTTGAGCTATGAAGATGACAGCCAAGGTTTTGTTTTTCGCGGTTCTTGCAGCTCTTGCGTCGGGCTGCAGGGTGCAAAAAGACGCGGCCCTTTCCTCTGCGGAGCATCAGACGGCTTTGGAGGCGTTGCAGGAGGGGAGTTTCCTTGTGAAGCTGGATGCCGTATATCCTTCGTCGGCAAGTCCCTATCAGCGTTCTTCCCGCACGGAATATCGGGAGCTGCACGAAAGCTATTTTACGGTGGATGGCGGCGAGTATGCTTCGTACATCTCTTTTGAAGACAGGGCTTTCCTTGCCGACGATTTCCCGGCGAGGAAGCGGGAAGGTCTGCGTGCGGACGTGTCTGAAGGGAAGAGGCAGAGGAACGGGGAAGTACGTTTCCGCCTGAGGGTGTACGGAGGCGGCCTTGTCGCCGACAAGCACATCGCGGTCTTTCTCGACGGAAAGTCGAACCGGTGTTATGTCAAGATGACGGCTCCAGGCGGAAATGCTTCAGGCGCAAGCATGAGCGGGCATGTGTATCCCGCGAAGCCTGCGGAAGCCGGGACAGGCGGGTAGGTATGGGGCGGATGTTTGCGCGTATCCGCAAATAGTTGTATCTTTACTCCCAAAACGTATTCTATTTATGGAAAAGATGACTTTCGCCCCCAACGTCCTGCTGGTCGATGCCGTGTGGCTGAATCGTGTGGGGGCTGACATGGCCCGGCATTTCGCGTCGGTCGTAGGGCGCGATTTGGGCCGCGCGGATTTGGCTTTGCTGCTGGAGTGTCTGGCCCTCGATGCGGGCGTTCAGCCGGGAAACAACGAGGTTCAGGTGATATTCGTGTACGACGGTTCGATGGAGAAGATGGGCTTTTGCGAGCCTTCCGGACTGGCGGACGAACTTCATGAGGTGGCTTTTGAAAGCCGTTTGGGGGAGTTTTCCCTATATAGCTTCCAGCCTTCCGGAATGGCCTCGCGCGAGGAACTGTTTTTGGAGGCTCTGCAGCTTGCGGGCGAGGCGGAAAACGTGCGCCGCATTGCGGCGGTGCCCGACGAAGGCGCATACGGCGCCAAGGTATGGAAGGCGGTCGGAGAGTGGAAAAAGGAGGGCGGAGTGACGGTGTTCGGCATGAATCCTCCGGAGCCGCCGTGTTCCGGCGGGCGTTTCGAACTGGCGGGATTTGCCGTCCTCCAGTCGTTGGGAGTCCGTGCCGACGAACTTTAGCGGAGTGCGCCATGTCCGATTTCCGATTGAAGGCTTTTTACAGCGTAGCCCGCAACTTGAGCTTCACCAAAGCGTCGCAGGAACTTTTTGTGAGCCAGCCTGCCGTCACCCGTCACATCCGCGAGCTGGAAGCTCTCTATCAGGTGCGCCTGTTCGACCGCAGGGGCAACTCTATTGCGCTCACCGAGGCCGGACGGGTGATGATGGAGCATTGCGAACGCATACTGGCGGAATATCGAAAGCTGGAGTACGACATGCACCGGCTGAACGACGAATATGCAGGCGAGCTGCGGTTAGGGGCGAGCACCACGATTTCGCGTTACGTGCTTCCGCCCGTGTTGGCGAAGTTCACGGAAAGGTATCCCCGGATACGCGTCTCGCTTATCGACATGAATTCCCGCCATATTGAAAAAGCATTGCTGGAGAACAGCATCGATGTGGGCATGGTGGAAGGGGTGTTCCGCGTGCCCAATCTGCGTTATGAGCCGTTCTTGTGCGACGAGCTGGTGCCCGTGGTCTGTGATTCCGGCCGTTGGAAAGCGTGTGACGAACTGAGTTTGGACGAGTTCGTCCGCGTGCCTTTGGTGTTGCGCGAGCGAGGTTCGGGCACGCTCGACGCTATCGAAACGGCTCTTGCGGAAAAAGGCTTGAAACTTTCGTCGCTGAACGTGCGCATGTACTTAGGCAGTACGGAAAGCATCAAGTCGTTCTTGCGTTGCAGCGACTGTATGGGCATCGTTTCGGTGTTTGCCGTCGACAGGGAGCTTCGAGCCGGAGAGTTCCGGGTGGTCGATGTGGAGGGGATTCGCTTCAAGCGTCATTTCTGTTTCGTGTCGGCTCAGGGTCAGGAGGCCGACATTGCCCTTCATTTCATGCAGTTTGTGAAGGATGCGCTTGCCTGACGTTGCGTTGCTTGCAGGCGTTCCGGAGAAATTGCCTCGGCTGGTATGGGGCGGTGCCTTTCATGTTAAATAAGAATGTCCCGTCCTGTTGCAAAAGGCGGGACATATTCTTTTTTATTCCGTTGCGTTGCCGTTGTCATCCGTAAAGACGATTTTTTTCCATGTCTCGCCTGCCCATTGGTTGCCTGCGGCTGCGGGCGAACCGCCTCCGTCCGTTTTCTTGTCCTGGTTCAGGTAGAGGGTGCATGATTCGGTGTCTATGTTATAGAATGTTCCGTAATCTGTAGGGGCTTGCGGATATTCTTCGGGATATGTCAGCGTAAAGTTGCCTTTCGCCGTTAGCTTGAGCGTATCGACCTTGACGTTGGAGCTGTATTTTGCGAACCCTTCGCCGAAATCCGTCAGGCTTGGAAACGAAATGCTTGAAACGGTTTGCGCCAATCCGATGCTTCCTTCCACAGACTCCAGCTTAGGCGCATCTAAAGAGTACAGCTGCGGCGGGGTGAGCGTGTAGTATTTTGCATAAACAACTCCGGGCATACTCAGTTTTCTGACATAGCTGTCTATTTCAGACGCCAGCACCTGCACCTCTTCCGGAAGGCGGATTTCGTAGAGATAGTCTCCTAAATCGGCATTCAGTCCGGGCATGAAAACTCCCGGCTCGGCTTCTACTTCGGGGAATCCGGTAACCCCCGTAAGGTCGATGAGAAGCACTCTTTCCATGTCTGTGAACGGCGACCATAGATTGGTCATGCTTGCTAAGCCGAGTTCGCGGCATCCCAATTTCTCGTAGCTGCCTTTCATCGCGAATTTGGTGTAGCCTTGTGCGTATGCGTCCCAGATGGCTTCCGCCACGGCTGCGGGAGTGGGCAAAGCGTCCATGTCGATGGTGATGGTGTCCGAAACGGTTCCCGCCATGCCCGGAGCGTTGCTGGCAGGGTCGTTCTGAGGTTCGTCGTTGTCGTCGCAACTTGCCATGCCGAACAGGGCGGCAAGCGTCATCGCGTAAAAGAATTTCTTTTCCATGTCTCGTGCATTTTGGTTAAATATGGGCAAATATATTAAAATATATCGAAGCGTTCAATATAATGAAGGCTTTTTTCTTCAATTCTATGTAAATGTTTTCGGAAAAAAGCGGCGGAACTTTTGGCGGAACGTGCGGGAGGAAGGCTTGAAACGCCGCCGCGCAAATCCGAAACTTCGGCGGCGTTTTGGATGAGTGTTCCGGTTGGTTCGCTCTTTTGACGGGCGTTTGCATTTAAAGGCAAACGGGCGTTGATTTAAATATTTTGTTCATATTTTTGGGTTGTTGTTGTTATTTTGTTACCTTTGGGCATTTCTAAACATGAAAAGCATGAAAACAATCATACTTCAGACTGATATTTGTTGGGCAGACCCGGAGGCGAACCGGAAGCATATCGACAAGATGATGGACGCTTGTCCGGGGGCCGACCTGTACGTGCTGCCCGAAATGTTTTCGACGGGATTCTGCACCCGTCCGGAAGGCGTGGCGGAACCTGTGGGATGCGAAACGCTCCAATGGATGAAGCGGAAAGCTGCGGCGGGGAACTGTGCCGTTGCCGGAAGCATTGCCACGGAAGAAGACGGGAAGTATTATAATCGTTTCTATTTTGTTTGTCCCGACGGAGAAACGGAGTGGTACGACAAGAAGCATCTGTTTACATACGGCGGGGAGCACGAGCATTACACTCCGGGAAGCAGGCGGGTAGTGGTGGCTTTCCGTGGCGTGCGCTTCTTGCTGCAAGTGTGCTACGACCTCCGTTTCCCGGTCTGGTCGCGCAACCGGAGGGACTATGACGCCGTCCTCTACGTGGCAAGCTGGCCTACTCCGCGCGTGGAGGCGTGGAAAGCCCTGCTTCGCGCCCGTGCCATCGAGAATCAGTGCTATGTGGTTGCCGTGAACCGTGTCGGCAAGGACCCGTCTTGCGATTACAGCGGGGGAAGCGCCGTCATCGATCCATACGGGCATACGCTGGCGGCCTGCGAGGACGGGAAGGAAGGTTGGGCTGAGGCCCGAATCGATATGGACGCGCTCGAAGCCTTCCGGAAGAAGTTCCCGGTGTTGGAGGATGCGGACGGATTTGAATTGGAAATAAGGTGACAGGTTTACGAGTTAGCGAGTTGACGAGGCCCTCGTCAACTTGTTAGCTTGTCACCTCGTCAACTGAATAAAAACAACCGAATTATGGAGAACAACGATAAACTTTTGTTATTGGGCGACCAGGCGATAGCCTTGGGAGCCATTCATGCGGGGATTTCCGGCGTGTACGCTTATCCGGGAACCCCGTCTACCGAGATTACCGAATACATACAGGATTCGCCTTTGGCGAAAGAGAGAGGTTTGCACAGCAGCTGGTGTACGAACGAGAAGACCGCTATGGAAGCGGCTTTGGGCGTGTCGTATGTCGGGAAGCGCGCGTTGGTGTGCATGAAGCATGTGGGAATGAACGTGTGCGCGGACGCTTTCGTCAATTCCGCCATAACCGGAGTGAACGGGGGAATCGTGGTGCTGGCGGCTGACGACCCGTCGATGCACTCTTCCCAGAACGAACAGGATTCGCGCTTCTACGGCAAGTTTGCGATGGTTCCTGTTCTTGAGCCGTCTTCCCAGCAGGAAGCGTATGACATGATGGAGTATGCCTACGATTTGTCGGAGAAGGAAAAGTTGCCTGTGCTGATGCGCATCACTACCCGCATGGCGCATTCCCGCGCTGCGGTGAAGGTGAAGGAAAAATTCTCGGACGTGACCTGCACGGGCAGGGAGTCTGTTCCCTCCGATTGGGTCTTGTTGCCGGGAAACGCGCGCCGGCGTTATCTGGAAGTGATTGCGGAACAGCCCCAACTGCTTGCGCTTTCCGAGACTTCGCCTTTCAACAAGTCTGTCTTCAAGGATGGAATGTCGGAAAGAGGAATCGTGGCATGCGGCATCGGATACAATTATGTGATGGAGAACTATCCGGACGGATGCCCTTATCCGGTAGTCAAGATTTCGCAGTATCCTTTGCCGATGGAGCAGCTTGCCCGTCTTGCCGATTCGTGTAGAGAGGTGCTGGTGGTGGAAGACGGCCAGCCTTTCGTGGAGGAACAGTTGAAAGGATTGCTTCCTTCCCGATATGTGGTGAAAGGACGTTTGAGCGGCGATTTGCCGCGTACCGGAGAACTTACTCCCGATAACGTGAAGGCGGCTTTGGGAATAGAGAGCGGACAGGTGTATGCTCCGGCCAAGAATCTGGTGCCCCGTCCGCCTGCCTTGTGCGTGGGATGCGGACATAGAGATGTGTATGACGCGTTGAACCGTGTGGCAGCTGAATATCCGGGGGCGAAGATTTTCGGGGACATCGGCTGCTATACGCTGGGTGCGCTTCCACCTTTCCGCACATTGAACAGTTGCGTGGACATGGGTGCGTCCATTACTATGGCGAAGGGTGCGGCTGATGCCGGACAGTTCCCGGCCATTGCGGTCATCGGCGATTCCACGTTCACGCATTCGGGTATGACGGGGCTGTTGGATGCGGTGAACGACAAGGCGAACATTACCGTAGTCATCTCGGACAACCTGACTACGGCTATGACCGGAGGACAGGATTCCGCTGGAACCAACAAGTTCGAGGCCATCTGTCTCGGTTTGGGGGTGGAGCCGGAGCATGTGCGTGTGGTGGTTCCCTTGCCCAAGAATATGGACGAGATAACCCGTGTCATCCGCGAGGAAATCGAGTACAACGGTGTTTCCGTCATCATTCCCCGGCGTGAGTGCATACAGACATTGAACCGTAAGTTGAAAAAGAAAAGAGCAGAGAAGAAATGAAAACAGACATTATACTT
>CALUGI010000023.1 GCA_944320135.1 uncultured Phocaeicola sp.
GCCTTAGGCTATACACTTCCCGCTATCGGGCGTGTTACGGACTTGCACCGATTAGAGAATGTTCGTGCTGGGCGAACTAAAAAAAATGCCGCCGCATTCCGGCCGAAAAGCGGCGGCATTTCCTACCGAAGGCGGACACGCCATCTTCCCCGGACGGGCGCGTTTTGAAAATAACTTCGTATCTTTGCCTGCGCAACCTGCAAAAAGACCAGAAGCAATGGACAAACGAAGCATATTCTTCCTTTTAAAGACATGCCTCATCGGAGCGATGCTCACAGGGCCGTGCGCCCCGGCGGAAAAGCTCTCGGCCCAACCCAAGCATGAAATCCGGGCTACGTGGCTCACCACGTTGGGAGGCATGGACTGGCCCGAAAAGAAAGCGGTGTCGCACGCAGGCACCGCCGCCCAAAAACAGGAGCTTGCCGATTTGTTGGACGCGCTGGAAGCCGCCAACTTCAACACGGTGCTTTTCCAGACCCGTCTCAGAGGAGACGTGATTTACCCCTCGCAGATAGAGCCTTTCGCCGAATGCCTCACGGGACACGCGGAGCAAAGCCCCCGCTACGACCCTCTGAAGTTCGCCGTAGAGGAATGCCACAAGCGCGGGCTGGAACTCCATGCGTGGATAGTGTGCATCCCGATAGGAAACAGGCGGCAAGTCGGCCTGCACAAGAACAGCATCGTGAAAAAGCAGCCCGGACTCTGCAAATTCTTCAACGGCTGCTGGTATCTCGACCCCGGCAATCCCGGAACGGCCCATTACCTCTCGCGCATCGCCCAAGAAATCGTCGCGAACTACGATGTGGACGGCATACACCTCGACTACATCCGCTATCCGGAACAGGCCGAAAAATTCCCCGACCGGGACACTTACCGCAAATACGGACGCGGGAAAGACATCAGGCAATGGAGGCGCGACAACATCACGCGCATCGTCCGGCAGATATACGCCGACGTGAAGGCCCTCAAACCTTGGGTGAAGGTGAGCAGCTCGCCCGTAGGGAAATACAACGACACCGACCGCTATTCCTCCTACGGATGGAACGCATACGAAGCCGTCTTCCAAGACGCGCAAGGATGGTTGGAGGAAGGCATACACGACGCGCTCTTCCCCATGATGTATTTCCGGAAAAACCAGTTCTACCCCTTCGCCCTCGACTGGCAGGAGAACAAGCGCCGGCGATGGATAGTCCCCGGACTAGGCATCTACTTCCTTCACCCGGAAGAGCAAGACTGGGAGCTGGACGAAGTGACCCGCCAAATCCGCTTTTCGCGAGGAATCGGGCTTGACGGGCAAGCCTACTTCCGCAACAAGTTCCTGCTGGACAACACGAAAGGATTGCTCGACGAATTGAAAAGGCATTTCTACGTCTTCCCGGCAGCAGTGCCCCCGATGACATGGGCCGACTCCATCGCTCCGGCCGCTCCTTCCCGCGTGCAAATGACGTTCGACGGGAAAAGCGTCAGCATGAAATGGGCCTCATCAGCAGACAACACGCAGAGCGACGTGTATTATCGCATCTACGCCTCGAACACGTATCCGGTGGACACGGAAAATCCGCGCAACCTGATTGCCGCCCGCATCGGCACATGCCGATATGTCTACGCTCCCGAACGCCCTTGGCGGCAACGGGCGTACTGGGCAGTGACAGCCGTCGACCGATTCGGCAACGAAAGCGCACCGGCGCCGTTCAACCGGAAAGACGCACGCTCGCCGGAAATCATCGACGGACGGCTTCCGGAAATTCCTGAAGGCTGCACCCTGATCGTGAACGACGCGACAGGCACGGAAATCCTGCGCACGCAATCGTCCGCTACGGACATTCTCAGCAAAATAGGCACCGGCCTGTTCCGGTTCATCCTGCTCGCTCCCGACGGCACAATCAAGGCTACGGGCGTAACCGCAAGATAATAATATCCCGATAAAACAAGGAAAAAAACGGAATATTGCGTAACTTTGCACATCCAAGACGAACTAACATAAAAACATCATACTCATGAGCAACCAACGATACATGCAGCGCGGAGTTTCCGCATCGAAAGAAGACGTGCATAACGCCATCAAGAACATCGACAAAGGCATTTTCCCGAAAGCATTCTGCAAGATTATCCCCGACATTCTGGGAGGCGATCCCGAATACTGCAACATCATGCACGCCGACGGAGCGGGCACGAAGTCGTCACTGGCTTATCTGTACTGGAAAGAAACGGGCGACCTGTCGGTATGGAAAGGCATCGCGCAGGATGCGCTCATCATGAATATCGATGACCTGCTCTGCGTAGGAGCGGTCGACAACATACTGGTATCGTCCACCATCGGACGAAACAAGCTGTTAGTGCCGGGTGAAGTCATCTCTGCCATCATCAACGGAACGGACGAACTGCTTGCCGAACTCCGCGAAATGGGCGTGGGCGTCTATGCCACGGGAGGCGAAACGGCTGACGTGGGCGACTTGGTGCGCACCATCATCGTAGACTCTACCGTAACCTGCCGCATGAAGCGCGCGGATGTAATCGACAACGCCAACATCCGTCCGGGAGACGTGATTGTGGGTCTGGCATCCTACGGACAGGCTACCTACGAAAAGGAATACAACGGCGGAATGGGAAGCAACGGACTGACCAGCGCGCGCCATGACGTGTTCGCCAAGTATCTGGCCGAGAAGTATCCGGAAAGCTATGACCATGCAGTGCCCGAAGAATTAGTCTACAGCGGCAAGCTGAAACTGACCGATGCGGTGGAAGACTCTCCGCTCGATGCAGGCAAGTTGGTTCTCTCTCCGACACGTACATACGCGCCGGTAGTGAAGAAACTGCTCGATGCGCTCCGTCCGCAGATTCACGGAATGGTGCATTGCTCCGGAGGCGCACAGACAAAAGTGCTGCACTTCGTGGGCGACAACTGCCGCGTCATCAAGGACAATCTCTTCCCCGTTCCTCCTCTTTTCCGCACCATCAAGGAACAGAGCGGCACCGAATGGGACGAGATGTACAAGGTGTTCAACATGGGCCATCGTCTGGAGGTTTATCTCTCGCCTGAACATGCTGAAAAGGTCATCGCTATCTCGAAATCATTCAACATCGACGCACAGGTAATCGGACGCATCGAGGAAAGCGACAGACGTGAACTGATTATCCGCAGCGAATTCGGAGAGTTCAAGTATGAATGAGATGAAGCTAAGGAAACGTCCGGCCGGCATATATGTCGCATTAGGAATCATCGTGCTGGGAGTAGGACTGAGCATTCTGGCCGACCTGCTGGAAAGTCCTTTCCTGAGATCGCTGGGACTCGTGTTGCCTTGCGGTCTGACGGGATATGCCATCAGTGTCTACATATTCGACATGAAACCGTTCAAGACCAGAGCGGGACTGGTTTTCTTCGCCGCAATCATTTTATTGGTAACAGTCGCTTTTTGGCTCATTGACATCAGCTGAAACAAACAAGAATGGTAAGATGACAGAAAACAATACTTTGCTTGAAAAACTGGAAGGGCTGGTCGCCCGTTTTGAAGAAGTGTCGACCTTGATAACCGACCCTTCCGTCATTGTTGACCAGAAGCGGTACGTGAAGCTCACGAAGGAATATAAGGAGCTGAACGACATCATGAAGGCACGCAAGGAATACGTGCAATGCCTCAACGGACTGGAAGAGGCCAAGGATATGATGAACGAAAGCGACCCGGAGATGAAAGAAATGGCCCGTGAGGAAGCCGTCCGATATGAAGCGCGCATACCGGAACTGGAAGAGGAGATCAAGCTCCTCCTCATTCCGGCCGACCCGCAAGACGACCGCAACGCCATTCTGGAAATCCGGGGAGGAACAGGAGGCGACGAGGCGGCCATCTTTGCAGGTGACCTGTTCCGAATGTATTCAAAGTATTGCGAATCGAAAGGATGGAAACTGGAAGTATCCAGCGCAAATGAAGGGGCGGCCGGAGGCTTCAAGGAAATCATCTGTTCGGTGACGGGCGAGAAAGTGTACGGCACGCTGAAATACGAATCGGGAGTCCACCGCGTGCAACGTGTGCCCGCCACTGAAACGCAAGGACGTGTGCATACATCCGCCGCATCCGTAGCAGTATTGCCCGAAGCAGAACCTTTCGATGTGGAAATCAACGAAGGGGAAATCAAGTGGGATACTTTCCGAAGCGGTGGTGCCGGAGGACAGAACGTAAATAAAGTGGAATCAGGTGTACGCCTACGCTATAACTGGAAGAATCCGAACACGGGTGTAGTGGAAGAGATTCTGATTGAATGTACCGAGACGCGCGACCAGCCGAAGAACAAGGAACGGGCTCTTGCGCGCCTGCGTACCTTTATATATGACAAAGAACATCAAAAATACATAGACGACATCGCCTCAAAACGCAAGACGATGGTAAGCACCGGCGACCGGTCGGCCAAAATCCGTACTTACAACTATCCGCAGGGACGAATCACCGACCACCGCATCAACTATACCATCTACAATCTGGCCGCATTCATGGACGGCGACATCCAGGACTGCATCGACCATCTGATTGTGGCGGAGAATGCGGAAAGATTGAAGGAAAGTGAACTATAAATCAAATAAAGAATGAAGAGTTAAGAATGAAGAATCAAATACTATTCATCATTCTTCATTCACCATTCTTAATTCTTCATTCAATTTGTAACGATATGGCAGAGACTTTTATCAAGAAAGCGGTTTATACCGTGGCGGAAGCCTTTCAGAACTGCCTGAAACGCTTCCCGGTTACGGTTGCATTTGTGTTTGCCCTGACCGGACACCTGATTTATCTGTTGGCCGTGGAAGGGAACGTTTCCAACGGCAAGCTGATCTACACCGTCAGCTACTATCTTTCCGTAGGTACGCTGCTCTCTCTCACCCTCCATCTATGGAGCGAAGAGATGAAAAGGAAAGCGACCAAGCTCGTCACGCACGCCATCGGCCACGCGCTTCTACTGGCCGACACCTGTTTCCTTTATGTCCAATCGCCGGACCGGGTATGGACTGAAATCACCATCGCACACTCTGCCGCCATCCTAACATTGGGGCTTTCCGTGTTCTTCCTGTCCTTTTTCCGCGAGAAGAATGACGTACCGAGCTGGAACTTCGCCTTGTCAAGCCTCGGCTCGTTCGTCACGGCCAACATCATGGGAAGCATCATGAGCGGAGGACTCTGCCTGCTGCTTTTCTCGCTCGAAAAGCTTTTCAGTCTGGACATTGACGCCCGCGGATATGGCTATATCACCATCCTGTGCAACGTGCTGCTCGCCATGATGCTGTTTCTGGGACTTCTCCCGAAAGGAGAAGCCAAACACGACCGCAAGCCGCTTGCCCGAAGTTTCCTGAACACGGCGGCACACTATCTTTTTCTTCCGCTCACCGGAGCCTATCTGTTAGTGCTTTACATATACGCAGCAAAGATATTCATAAGCTGGGAATTGCCCGACGGATGGGTATCGTGGTTGGTTACGGTTCTTATGATGGGGTGCATCGCGATTGAGTTCAGCGTCTATCCCACCCGCATGGCTCTGGCCGGCAAGTGGGACGAACGCGTCGCACGCTGGCTTCCCATGCTTGTACTTCCCCTGCTCGTGCTCATGAGCGTGGGCATCGCACGGCGGTTCAATGATTACGGAATCACCATCAACCGCCTGTATCTCGCCACTTTCAACGGGTGGTGCTACTTGGTCTGCATCGGCCTGTTCGCCAACCGCGCGAGACGCATCAACTGGATTCCGATTTCCTTCGCCGTCATCTTCCTGCTGACTTCCGTATTCCCCGTAAACTTTACCAGCATAACCCGCCGGACTTTACGGCACAACATCGAGGAGTTGACGGCACAAGTGGATAAAGATAAGCTGCCATTTTCAAACCGCGAGTATGAAAAGTGGTTAGAGACGCTGCCTGAAGAAAAAGCAAAAGAAGTAAACGATAAACTCGATTACATGCGATACACCTTCGGATGGGAAAGCATCCGTGACATTGTGACCGAAGACGTGTACTTTTACGACAAGGTAGTAACGACATCCGAAGGAACAAACATACTCGTCGGTTCGTTTGATTACACGAAACCTATGAGAATCCCCGAAGGCTATACCCGCTTCATCGGAGACGGCCAACAGATCACTTTCTTCTTCTCGCCGGAGGAATGCCGGACGGGAACACTATCCGTCCCTTTGGACAAGTGGATTGAAAACGCCGGAGATTCCATTTCCTTAGACATCAAGACATTGGAAGAATGGGATAAAGAAAACGAATCCGGGAAGATTCCTCCGGTGCGAATCAACAGCAGGTCGGGGAAATATGTGTTCTATATAACCTATTTCTGGTATAATCCAAGGAAGAACGATGACTCCGCTCTCCAACTGAACGGCTACTTATTCATGAAATAACCATCAAAAACAAACCGATATGAACAAACAACAACTCTTTGAGAACATCAAGCGCAAGAAATCATTCCTCTGCGTGGGTCTGGACACCGACATCAAGAAGATTCCGGAACACCTGCTGAAAGAGGAAGAACCTATTTTCGCATTCAACAAGGCCATCATAGACGCAACCGCCCCCTACTGCATCGCCTACAAACCGAACCTGGCTTTTTACGAGAGCATGGGCGTAAAAGGATGGATTGCCTTCGAGAAAACCGTGCAGTACATCAAGACGAACTATCCCGACCAGTTCATCATCGCCGACGCGAAACGCGGTGATATCGGGAACACATCCGCCATGTACGCCCGCACGTTCTTCGAAGAACTGGACATCGATTCAGTGACCGTAGCTCCCTACATGGGCGAGGACAGCGTGACCCCCTTCCTCACTTACGAAGGGAAATGGGTCATCCTGCTGGCTCTGACATCCAACAAAGGCTCGCACGACTTCCAGCTCACGGAAGACAAGGAGGGCGAACGCCTGTTCGAGAAAGTGCTCCGCAAGTCGCAGGAATGGGCGAACGATGAAAACATGATGTACGTGGCAGGCGCGACACAGGGCCGCATGTTCGAGGACATCCGCAAGATTGTTCCGAACCATTTCCTGCTGGTTCCGGGCATCGGCGCACAAGGCGGCTCGCTCGAAGAAGTGTGCAAATACGGCATGACCCGCGAATGCGGACTGATTGTGAACTCCAGCCGCGCCATCATCTATGCCGACAAGAGCGAGAATTTCGCAAAAGCGGCCGAAGAAGAGGCACGGAAAGTGCAGGCGCAAATGGAAGAACAGCTGAAAGGCATACTCTGACCACAACCCGCACACGCATTTAACCTAATCAACCGCGATTAAAAGGTTGTCATTCTTTGAGAACGGCGTTATAGGGCAAATCATCGTCCCATACGCCGTTCTTCTTTTACCTAAGAAAAGCCGCCATAAAATATTCACCAAAATGAAACATTCTGAAATATATACACGCTCCTTTCCGGCTTTTCTTCTTAAAAAGATTTCAAGAAAGAGTATCTTTTTAAAAAGATTTGCCTATATTTGAACTTGGCTATCAACTTTTATATAGCAATTTATGCAATATACATCTGCTTATCAGAACATGACAGACAAGGCTTTATGGAATCTTGCAGTGAAAGGAGACAAGAAAGCCTTGTCCGTATTGTATAAGAAACACTACGAACTTCTGCTTAATTTCGGCCTTAAATACATTGCAGACGAAGAACTTGTAAAAGACTGCATTCAGGATATTTTCGTAAGGTTCTGCACAAGCAGCAACCTCTCGCAAACAGATTATGTACGTTCCTACCTCCTGACTTCCTTGAAACACTCCATATCCGACAAGCTGTCCGCATTAAAAATAACGGAAGGATTGGATGCACACCTTTTCGACCTAAAAATAGAAGATTCAGCCTTAGAAGTACTTTTCAAGAACAACGATGAAGAATTGCGGATAGGGAAACAACTAATGGACGCATACAAGAAACTTCCCGACAACCAGCGCGAAGCAATCTACCTCCGTTATGTGAAAGGATTGTCATATAAAGAAATAGCCGCGTTCTTGGACATCACTCCTCAGTCATCCATGAATCTTGTTTCCCGCGCATTGTCCGGACTCCGTTCAAGGATGTCCTTGGAAGATTACTTGCTGGCACTTGCTTTATTCTTTTCCTGATTTTTTCTTGCCTTTTGTATTTTTCTCCAAAAAAGTGAGTAGAGAATTTGCTCTCTCTCGTTTTAAAGACAAAAGGTATTGAAAGATGGAGAAAGAAAAGTTGAGTTTGCAACATGTTGTAAAGACGTTGATTTCATACGCCAGAGAACAAGAACGTCGTGTGGCTCCGGAAGAGCTGGACGCATTATGGGCGGAAGTGGAAAAGCGGACGGAGGCAGAACGGAGAAGGAAAAGCCATCGCCGTATCTTTTATGCAGCCGCTTCATCCGCCGCAGCAATCATATTTTGTGCTTTTCTGATAGGCCGCCAATACATTTCTTATTGTGATGACGATTCAATCTCAGAATTCGCGGGTCAAACCTGGACACACATACCGGACGGAGGAGAAATTCTGCTGATGATGCCTGGAAAGAAAGAAGTGGAAGTGGAACAGGCCGCGAATATCGTCCATTCCAAAGAGGGAATCATTACGGTGAATACGGATACGGTCGGCATAGAAGAGGAAACACGGGAAAAAGAAGTCCTGTTCAACCAGCTGATTATACCGAAAGGGAAAAGAACTTACCTTACTTTGGCCGACGGCACCCGTCTGTGGGCGAACGCAGGAACAAGAATAGTCTATCCGACCCGTTTCAAAAAAAGGCTTCGTGAGATTTATATGGAAGGAGAAGTTTATCTGGATGTGGCACGCAATGAAAAAGCACCGTTTGTGGTTAAGACAAACGACTTTCAGATACAGGTGCTGGGCACTTCTTTCAATGTTTCCGCCTATCCTTCCGAGAATACGGCCTCAGTCGTATTGGTAAAGGGAAGCGTCAATGTAAAGAGCAAGGGAAAGGAAGAGGTGACGCTTGCACCGGGCCAACTGGTGGATATTCAAACGGGAAAGCCGGGAACTCCCCGTAACGTAAATGTGGAGCCTTATGTATGCTGGATAAGGAATATGCTGATGTTTGCGGACGAGCCGCTGGATAAAGTGTTCAAGAAACTGAATCTGTACTATGGAGAAGACTTTGTGCTTGGGCCCGGAGTGGCGGAACTGCGGGTTTCCGGCAAACTGGATTTGAAAGAGAAGCAAGAGGAAGTGCTGCACACGATATCTTATTCCGCGCCGGTGATTTATGAAGAAAAGGGCGGGAAAATTTATATCTACAGGAAATAAGCCGGAAGTATATTTTTATTAACCTCAATTAGTATCGCCATGAAGAACAAAGATCCGTAAAAAAGAAAAGGCTGAATGATAATGGCAGTTATCACCCAGCCGCAAAACTAAACAATCCACTGATTATTTAATTTTTAAATTCGTTGCTAATATATGAAAAATACGAATGGACTTTTTTGTGCGAGGGTTGGATTCACTCGCATATTATTCCTTTTTAGTCTTTGTTCTCTTTCTTTGCACTCTTATGCCGCAGACGTGGACCGCTATGCCGAGGAAAAGACATTGACAGTGGAAATGCAGAACAAGCGTGTCAAGGATGTACTTGATTATATCGAGAAGAACAGTGAGTTCATCTTCTTTTATTATAATGAGGCGATTGACGTTGACCGCAAAGTGAGTCTTTCATTAAGAGACAAGCCGATTACGGTCATATTGGACCATCTGTTCAAGGGCACGGGAGTACGTTATGAAATTAACGGACGACAAATAGCGTTGAAAAAAGAGATGCAGCAGGCGCAACGGAACGATTTCCGGAAGCGTACCTTGCAGGGAACCGTCATGGATGTGAACGACGGGACGCCGCTTATCGGAGCGAACGTCAAAGTGCAGGGGGAGAAGACCGGTGTCATCACTGATATGGACGGCCGTTTCTCCATACAGATTGGAGGGGCTTCCTGCACTTTAGAGTTCAGTTATCTTGGCTATAAGACGCAGGAAGTGTATATTACAGACCAAGGTATCATCAGCGTGCGGATGGTCCCGGACGACGAGATGTTGGGAGAAGTCGTTGTCGTGGGCGCAGGTACACAAAAGAAGATTGCTGTGACGGGAGCCATCACTTCCGTGAAAGGCTCGACGCTGAGAATCCCAAGTTCCTCATTGACCAACAATCTGGCCGGACAATTGTCCGGAATCATTGCCAAAACCAATAGCGGAGAACCTGGCAGCAGCGGTGAGTTCTACATCCGCGGTATCAACACATTCGGCGGGCGTGCCACTCCGCTTATCCTGCTTGACGGGGTGGAAATCTCTACAAGTGATCTGAACAATATCCCGCCGGAAACCATCGAGAGCTTTTCTATCTTGAAGGACGCTTCGGCGACGGCAATCTATGGTGCGCGCGGTGCCAATGGCGTGATGCTTGTCACGACCAAGTCGGGCGAAGAAAATTCAAAGGCAAGAATCAATGTGACGTATGAGCATTCGTTCCTGAAACCGGTCAATATGGTGGAATATGCGGATGGGGTAACCTACATGCAACTGTATAACGAAGCGCAGCTGAGCCGGAGTCCGACCACTGTGCCAAAGTATTCGACAGAGCAGATTGAACGCACGGCAAGTGGGGTCAATCCGTATGTCTATCCCAACGTAGACTGGTATGGTCTGATGTTCAAGGATATGTCTCAAAGCCAGCGCGCCAATGTCAATGTTTCCGGTGGCGGTTCGCGCGTGACGTATTATATGAGTCTGCAGGCCAATCACGACAGCGGTATGCTGGATGTTCCGCAGAACTACTCGATGAACAACAACTATAACCGGTGGATGTACTCTTTTCAGAACAACATCGACTATAAACTGACCTCCACGACAAAGCTGGGTCTGCGCATGAACGCCCAGATTGTGAACACCAAGTCGCCTAATACGAGCGCTGCGGTCATTTTCAGTTCCATTTATCTGAACAATCCGGTAGAGTTCCCGGCTATATACCCTTCGGACGGCTCGGAGTATGTCCGGTTCGGAAGTGGGCTGAGACAGGCAGGCCAGTATTACAACAATCCGTATGCAGGTATGCTGAACACGTTCAAGGAAGACAATCAGAATAAGATCAACGTATCGCTCAATCTGGACCAGAAGCTGGACTTTATTACGGAAGGACTTTCGTTGACGGCATTGGTCAACTTCAATAACTGGTCACAGACTTGGTACACACGTTCCATCACTCCCTATTACTTTTCGGTGGTTCCGGGCAGCTGGAGTCCTGAAAATCCGGACGAGTATGAATTGCAGCAGTTGCAGGAAGGCTCACAATATATCAGCGAAAGCGGAATCAGCCGGAACAGCGACCTGACATTCTATTTCGATGCCCGCCTGAACTATGCCCGCAGTTTCGGTTTGCATAACGTGACGGGCATGTTGATGTATATGATGCGCGAATACAGGAGCAGCGTGCTTCCCAACCGCAACCAGGGTTTCTCCGGACGTTTTACCTATGACTACGGACACAGATACCTGGCTGAGTTCAACTTCGGTTACAATGGTACGGAGCGTATAGATAAAGGAGATCGGTTCGAGTTTTTCCCGGCTGTTTCCGTAGGATGGGTAGTCAGCAGTGAAAAGTTCTGGGAACCTGTTCTTGATTATGTGGACAATTTCAAAATCCGCGCTTCCTATGGTCTTGTAGGCAGCGACGAGACCGGAACGAGTGCCGGAGCACCTCACTTCCTTTATAAATATGATGTGAATCTGAGCGGCGGTCCGAGCTTCAGTTCGGGTCCTACAGGCAGCAACAGCCAGACCTATAACGGCCCGGCAATAAACGGTTATCCTGTGGCGGACGCTTCATGGGAGCGTTCCAGGCAATTCGACATCGGTGTAGACTTGCGCCTGTTCAATCAAGTGGACATCACTTTCGACTATTTCAACTACAAGCGTGACCGCATCCTGATGTCCCGCGGGTCTTTCCCCCGCATATTGGGATACATCAACGCAATACCTTGGTCCAACATCGGTAAGGTGGACAATAAAGGTATTGAGCTGAGCGTGAACTGGAGCAAACGGTTCAACAAAGATTGGACAATTGACTTGCGCGCCAACTATACTTACAATAAAAACAAGTATGTGTTCAAGGATGAACCGAACTATCCTTATGTATGGCAGACGGAAACCGGCAAGCCGATGGACAGCATGAGAGGCTATATAGCGGACGGTCTGTTTGCGGATCAGGCGGAAATTGATGCGCACGCCACACAGAACTTCGGCAGTCCGGCAATGCCCGGTGACATTAAGTATCGTGACGTGAACGGTGACGGACAGATAAGCGAGGAAGACAAGGTGATGATTTCGCCCTATGGCGACACGCCGCGCATCCAATATGGGTTCGGAGTCAGCCTTACATGGAAAAAACTGGACTTCAATGCCTTCTTCAACGGCTCCGCCAAGCGTACCATCATGTTGGTCAACTCAAACGGATTTGACAGCGATGACAATATTCATCCGTTCATCAATGCGAGTACACATGCCAACACGAACCTTATGCAATGGATAGCCGACAGCCATTGGACGGAAGGAGGGGATAACAGCGGTGTGGCTTTCCCGCGTCTGGGAGTCAACCCCGGAGAAGTGAACAACAACCTGCAGCCCAGCACGTTCTGGATGCGCAACGGTTCATACCTCCGCTTCAAGACACTGGAAATCGGTTATCGTCTGCCCTATTGCCGCATTTACTTCAGCGGAGACAATCTTGCCGTATGGTCGCCTTTCAAATATTGGGACCCTGAGCTGGCGTACAATCAGTATCCGTTGAGCCGGACGTTCAACATTGGCGTGCAATTTAATTTCTAAACTTATCATTAAGCGGACTATTATGAAAAAGACAACAAGAAAAAACAGGATAGGCATCCTCGCGGCTTCAGCTGTGCTGGCGTTCAACGTTGCTTCATGCGATTATCTGGATGTCGTGCCTATTGAAACCGCAGATGTGGATGACATGCTGAAAACCCAGGTGGATGCTTTGGAATATCTGTACGGGTGTTACGGCTTTGTACAGGGAAACGGAAAAGGCTCGGCCACGGGTTATGACGGCAAAGTAAACGGATGGTGGATAGCTCCCTTGCTGTATTACACCTCACGTTTCGCGAGCGATGAGTTTGTGGAGGTTGATCAGGGAGTTGACGTAAGCCAGCTTATACAATGGAACCAGGTTACAGGGACGAATGCGGACGAAAAGTGTATCCCCTGGAATACGTATTGCGATGCCATCGGCTACTGCAACCAGTTTATTCGCGACTTGAGCGCGGCTGAGATTGAAGAACTGAACCCTGCCGACAAGACGCAATATCTGGCGGAAGCCAAATACTTGAAGGCTTACTATCATTTCAGCATGATGCAACAGTTCGGCCCGATTCCGGTGATGGACGAGATGAGCGACCGGAACACTTTGCCGGGTGACATGCCGGGACGTTCGCACTTCGACTATTGCACGGAATATGTGGTGAACCTGTGCAACGAGGCATATAACGATTTGCCGCCCAGTTACTCCAATGCCCAATATTACGGGCGCGCCACAAGAGCGATGGCGAAGATGGTTGCCGCCAAAGCCCGCTGGCTGGCTGCATCGCCGATGTATAACGGAGAGTTTCATGACCCTTCGTGGAAAAACAAGACGTTCGAGACTCCGGGTTACGGCATGGAGTTGGTGAGCCAGACGTACGACCGCAACAAATGGGCACTGGCGCGTCAGGCTTGTTTGGAAGCCATTGAGGAAGCGGAAAGCGCAGGACACGAGCTGTTCCAGCTGGAAGATTCCGAAACCAGGCGCAGTCAGGACGAGATTCCTCTGCCTCAGATTCCGGGCGTGGACACAAGTGAGCCGGAAGGTGTGGAGTTTGCCAAGCGTGTGATGCTGATGCGTTATGCCACTGTGTGCGGACCGACCGAAGGAAACACGGAATTTATTTGGGCCATGCGCAACATTGCCGGCAACATGGACATGGCTTCCGTGCCCCACTTTGTAATGTATGACCAGAAAAACCAGGCTCGCGGAGGATGGGGGATGATGAATCCCACGCTCTACACGATGCAGCATTTCCTTACGGCTGACGGGAAACTGCCCGAAGAAGATACGAAGTTCACTCCTAAGGCGGACTGGTACAAGTCGTCAGGAATAAAATTAACTGCGGACGACGGCAATGACACGCCGGAAATCATCAATCTTTTTGTAGGCAGGGAGCCGCGCTTCTATGCCAGCGTAGGTTTTGACGGAGATGAATATTCGCCGGTCATCGCAAACAGAAAGAATCTCATCACCCGGATGAGGGACAGTAAGGAAAACGGATACAATACGAGCGCCGGTGCGAACAACCAGTCGCAAACGGGATTCCTGAACAAGAAATTTGTCCATCCGAACTTCTATTATACAGGTGTTGACGGCGGGCACAATCAGGCGGCCTGCATAGACCATGTTTTCCCGATATTCCGACTTGCCGACCTGTATCTGATGTTGGCGGAATGTGACGCGCGGTTGGGCGAAGAAACGACCGAAGCCTTGGAATATCTGAACCGCGTGCGTACACGTGCCGGCATACCCGCATTGCAGGAAAGCGATGTGAACGGAGGGAATGATTTGCTGAAAGCCGTGCTCAACGAACGTTTCTCCGAACTGTATATGGAAGGATGGCGCCGTACAGACATCACCCGCAACATGGAAGGCCCGGAACGCATGAGCAAGCAGTGCTATCAGAGTTTCGATGCCTTGAAGGTGGATCCGTCGTTCGAAGAGTTCAACACTCCTATCATCATCGACCAGCCGTTCCAATGGGACGACCGCATGTATCTGCTTCCTGTTCCCAACTCGGAACTGTACACCAATCCGCAGATGGTGCAGGCTCCGTTCTATTGATTCATCTCTCCCCTCCTTCGGGAGGGGCGTTGGAAAAGCAGAAACAATACAATCAGCACTTTTAAACTTAAAAAGAAAAGATATGAAAAAGCAGAATCTTATTTACGCGACATTGTTTTCTTTCACATTGTTGCCGATGGCGACAAGCTGCAGCGAGGAAGATACCCAAGACCTTTTCCCGGAAGAATACAGCGAAATATTGTATATTAAGGAAAGCGGTGAACAGAATGTCACGCTCTATGATGCAGGAGTCGATGTGAACTACTCTTTTATGGTATGCAAGGGAGGAAGTGACCCGTCGCAGGAAGCCGATGTGAGCATTCAGGTGATGTCGCAGGGCGAAGTGGATGCCGTCTACACGGCCAACGAAGGGGTGCCTTACCGGATTGTCCCTGCCGAGAGCTACAGTCTGGACGCTACGGAACTGGCTTTCACTTCTTCAGACGAATACAAACAGGTAAATATCACACTGAATCCGGGCACCATAAAGAACGCGATGGAAGCGGCTGAAACGGAAACGCGCTGGCTCCTTCCGCTGAAAGCCGTAAGCGAAAACGACTCGGTCAATGCCAACAAGAATTCGTATATCCTGCTCATTGAGGACGTAGTGACACCGCCCGTAGGGTTCTCCATCTCCGGAGTGAAGGAATATGAACATTCCGCTTCGGACGGGGCGTTTACCGTAACGAATGCTTTCGCTTTGTTGACGGAAACGATAGCGAACGAATGGGACATTACGGCTGACATTACAATAGACGAAGATTACTTGGCCGCATATAACGAGGCGAACGGAACGAGCTACGAACTGCCTAAGGCATACACCGTTCCGGAGAGCGTAACGCTCAATCCCGGCGAACAGGAAGTGTCTCTGGATTTTACTATTTCCGACTTTGGCAACAGCATCGGTTCTTTCATGCTTCCGATAAGGCTCAGCAATCCGTCACGCTTTGAGATTCCGGAAGAATCTTCAATCTTTGTGATAGCGATAAGTTTTGGCTTTGACGGTGGGGAGATTGACCGTAGCGGATGGACGCTTACCGCTTGTTCCGAACAGAGCGGATATGCGGTTAGCAATCTTAAAGACGGAAAGATTTCAACTCCCTGGCTCACTAATTGGAACAACAGATGCGGTTTCCCGCATTGGGTTAAGATTGATATGCAACGAGCATATACGGTATCACAAATTTCTCTTATTCCGTGGACAAACTGGGGAAATCGTGATTTGAGGCATGTCAAAGTATATTATAGTGAAACGGATATTGATGCAAAGAATGAAGAAGGATGGACATTGGCCAGAGAAATTAAGGAAGATGAGTGGCCCACACATGGCTCTCTCGAAGAATATACGGGTTGGCAGGCAAATCTGGCCAATGACAGAACTGACGTGACGTTCAACATGACGACACCTTTCACCGCCAGATATGTGAAAGTTGAGTTTCTGGACAATTGGCGTAATAACAGTTCGGATTATGGCATTGTTGAACTCTATCTGTACGGCGCGGACTAAGGCTTGTTTTCAATAGGGTAAATATAGCAGGATAGGAGGACGTGTCGGAAACTTAGTCTCGATACGGTCTCCTGTCCGTCCGCCAAACGTCGGAAAGACGAGCCGCCGGGTTTCAGACGAAAGCGGTCAAGTTTTCAGACGTATGCGGCCAGGTTTTCCGACTTTGGCACACGAACAAGAAGTTTTCATAGGACAAATATCATATCTAATCTAAAAACAGACAAAAACATGAATTGCAGAAAAACAGAAAAGAAACTTCCGGCCTTGCTGCTCCTGATGCTGCTTACACTGCTGGCATGCAGCAACGATTCGCCCGAAGAAAACACGCCCGGACCGGACGGGACGGACGAAGAGAAAACGGAACGCTATTGGAATCCCGTCATTCGGGAGAACCTTCCCGACCCTACAGTTACCCGCGATGAAAGCACCGGATATTTCTATCTGTACGGCACGGAGGGCGGATTCAAGACGGAAAGCGGCTCCTACTACATGCCTGTTTACCGCTCAAAAGACATGTTGAGATGGGAAATCGCAGGCAGGGTATTCGCTTCGGACAATGACCGGGGAGATGCAAAAGGACGCGGCATCTGGGCTCCCGACATACAATACATCAAAGGAAAGTGGGTGCTGTTCTTGACCATCAACAAAGGTGACCATAATACGAACAGCGTCGCGTATGCCGTAGCCGACAAGCCGGAAGGACCTTTCGAGTATAAACACGAACTTTTCACCGGAGTCGACACGGGGGTGCTGCAATCCATTGACCAGTTCTACTGGGAAGAAGACGGACGCTCGTACATCTTTTTCGGGAGCTTCCGGGGAATCTTCTGCTATGAGCTGAACATAACGGACGACCTCGAAATCACGCTGAAAGGCAATGACCCGAAAGCCGACAAGAAGCAGATAGCAGGCGATGCGTTCGAAGGCAGCAACATCTGGAAACGCGGAGACTATTATTATTACTTCGGTTCGGCGGGCGACTTTACCACTTCCGAATACTGTACCGTGGTGGCACGCTCAAAAAGCCTTTTCGGACCTTACTTGGACAAGGACGGGACGGACATCATGAACGTGGACAAAATATCTTCAGACTATTCGAGCATCATCCTGAGGAAAAGCAACGACAACACTTTCACCGGTCCGGGACACAACGCCAAGTTGGTGGAGGACGATGAGGGGAACACATGGATGTTCTACCACGCTTACCACAACGGAGGGAGCACGCGCGAAGTCTGTCTGGACAAAGTGGAATGGACGGATGACGGATGGCCGGTAATAAATGACGGCACGCCCTCGGCGCAGGCAAAGGCGCCTGTCATAAAATAGTCGGAAACAGGTTCATTTTTTATTTACAATTTGAAGAAAGGTTTTATTATGAAAGCAAAGTTACTGATATTCTCCGTCCTGCTGTTCGCTTCATGCGGACTGGCGCAGGCGCAACAAACACAAGTTATCGCGCATCAAGGCTTCTGGAACACGCCGGGAGCTGCACGCAACTCCATCGCATCGCTCGTGAAAGCGGACTCCATCGGATGCTACGGCTCCGAGTTCGATACGGGAATCACGACCGACGGGCAAATAGTCGTAAACCACGACGAGACATTCAGAGGGGTAATCCAGCAGGCCGCCACGTCAAAGGTCTGCACTTCGATTCGTTTGGACAACGGCGAGTATCTTCCCCTGCTGAAGCAATATGCGGAAAAGGCCAAAGAGCTGAACGTCCGGCTCATTCTGGAACTGAAGCCGCACAAGACCTTCAAGCAGGAAACGCGGGCTGCGGAAGAAATCGTAAGGATAATCAAGGAGGCCGGACTGGAGAAGCGGACGGAATACATCTCGTTCTCACGCCATGCCGTGAAAGAACTTATCCGTCTGGCGCCCAAAGGCTCTCCCGTCTATTACCTGAACGGGGACATCGCTCCGCAAGTGCTGAAAGCCTGGGGATGCGCAGGGGCGGACTACCGTCTTGAAGTATGGCAGGAACATCCTGAATGGATAAAGGAATGCCACGATCTCGGCATGAAGGTGAACGTATGGGTCGTGGACAATGAACAGGACTTGAGATGGCTCATTGACCAGAAAGTGGACTTTATCACGACCGACAATCCTCTGCTGCTTCAAAAACTGCTGAAAGAAAAGAGTAACAGCTTATGAGAACATTTGCCTTATTTGTTTTGCTCGTATGCGGACTCTCATGCTTCGCCGAGAAATATCCTTTGAAGGAGTATGAAGAACTGACGGACACAAAAGCGCATGACGGTCCGGAAGTGTGGGCAAAAATGAGCGCCCCCGTCTCACTGAGCTGGGGAAGCACAGATGTCCGCTACAGGAAGCTGGATGTTCCTGACGTGAAGAAAACGACACGCCTGCAACTGAAGGCATGGAAAGGCGAGCGTGTCAACGCTCAGGCCGTGTTGTGGACGAAGATTGGCCTGACAGACGTATCTGTATCCGTAAGCGAGTTGAAGTGCGGTTCTTCGGCCATCCCGCAATCGGCCATATCCACCCATTTCGTGCGCTACGTCATGACCGACGAGTTCGGGAAAGGATGCGACCAGCGTCCGGACAAAACCAAACTGGATTCATCGCTCGTGGCGGACGTGCTCGACATCAACAAGACACTCGACGTGAAAGCCTGCAGCACCCGGCCCCTATGGGTGAAGGTATGGGTCCCCACGGACGCGAAAGCCGGAAAATACAAAGGCACACTGGCCGTATCGGCAAAGGACCTCAAGCCGATGAAACTTCAGATTGAAGTCAATGTGCTCAACCGCACGCTGCCCGAACCGAAGGACTGGGTCTACTACCTTGACCTGTGGCAGAACCCGTATGCCGTGGCACGCTACCATCAGGTTCCCCTGTGGAGCCGGGCACACTTCGACGCCATGCGTCCGCTGATGAAGATGCTTGCCGATGCAGGACAGCGCACCGTCACGGCCAGCATCATGCACAAGCCGTGGAACGGACAGACGGAAGACCATTTCGACAGCATGGTCACACGCATCAAGAAAATAGACGGCACCTGGAGCTACGACTATACCGTGTTCGACAAATGGGTGACCTTCATGATGGACGAGGCGGGCATCGACGGCATGATATGCTGCTACACCATGATTCCTTGGGCCTTGAAATTCGACTATTACGACCAAGCCACTAACCGCATGCAGTTCATCGAGGCCAAGCCCGGCGACAAGGCGTATGCCGAATACTGGGGTGCCTTCCTGAAGGACTTCTCCCGCCATCTCCGCTCGAAGGGGTGGTTCGAAAAAACCGCCATATCAATGGACGAACGCCCGATGGAGGCCATGCGTGAAGCCATCAAGGTAGTCAAAGAGGCCGACCCGGAATTCAAGATCACTCTGGCGGGCAACTACCACGCGGAGATTCAGGAGGACCTGCACTATCTGTGCATTCCTTTCGGCCGGAAGTTCCCGGACGATGTGCTGGCATCACGGAAAAGCAAGGGACAAATCAGCACCTACTACACCTGCTGCACGGAGGCGTTCCCGAACACTTTCACCTTCTCCGACCCGGCAGAGGCAACATGGACAGCCATCCATGCCACGGCCGGCAACTACGAAGGCTATCTGCGCTGGGCCGTAAACAGCTGGACGGCCGACCCGCTCCGCGACTCCCGTTTCCGCACCTGGCCGGCCGGCGACACCTACAGCATCTATCCCGGACCGAGAAGCAGCATCCGCTTCGAGCGGCTGGTGGAAGGCATTCAGGACTGCGAGAAAATCCGCATTCTCCGCGAAGAACTGAAAGCGGAAGGCGCCACCGGAAAGCTGAAAAGGCTGGACGAGGAAGTGGCCGGGTTCAGGTTTGAGGACATTGCCGGAAGCAAGCCTTCGGCAAGCGAAATGGTTGACAATCTGGAAGAATTATTAAATTCCTTCTGATTGCGGGACATTGTTCTATTGATTAGGTATTATATCGAATAAGGAGCCGAGGCGTTTGCAATTAAATGCCCCGTTTCCTTATTCTGTTTTGGAAAGGCACTTTTACGGTCTGAATAACGGACTGAAATGAAATATGTAAAGAAAGAATGTGATGAAAAAATATATGTTTTTAATAACCTTCCTTTTGGCGAGCGTAGAATTGTGCGCGCAATGGAACTGGTATAACCCTCAAGATGTGAAAGAAAAAGAAGACAATGCTTCATTTGTCCATAACCAAGGTTGGAATGAGGATGAAAGCAATTATCATCGTTTGCCTTTACGTGCAAAGGCAAAAATAAGAAAGGACGTATGGACTCTCGCATGTCAGTCGGCCGGTCTTGCCCTCCGCTTCAGGACAAGTGCGGAAGATATAAAAGTCCGCTATCAGGTATCTCGCGTTTATAGTATGCTCCACATGCCGGCAACAGGCGTGTCGGGAGTCAGTCTTTATCAAATGTCAGAAAAAGGGAGGGCGGAAATGTGTACTGGCAGTTATTCTTTTGCTGACACAATCAGCTATTCTTTTCATGTCAGCCGGAAAGAAACGCATCCGACAAGCGAGTATGTGTTGTATCTGCCTTTGTATAATGAAGTGAAGTGGCTTGAAATTGGTGTCAAGAAAGGCTCCGAACTGTCGTTTGTGCCTGCTGTCAGTGATGTGAAGCCGATAGTTGTATATGGTACATCCATAGCTCAAGGTGCCTGTGCCTCACGGCCGGGTATGGCTTGGACAAATATTCTCAATCGCTCTATGGGGATTCCTGTCGTCAATTTAGGATTTTCCGGCAATGGAAAGCTGGAGAAAGAAGTGCTCGATTTCGTAAACGAACAGGATGCTTGCGTCTATATTTTGGATTGTATGCCGAATTTGTCGGGAATGGCAGTTGAGAGCGTGAAGATTCTTGTCAAGAATGCAGTATGCCAGATCCGTGAGAAGCATGACACTCCGATTCTGTTAGTGGAACATGCCGGCTATAGCAATGCCGTTACGGACAGAAAGGCGTATGAAAATTATGCGGCTCCGAATAAAGGGCAAAGAGAAGCCTTTGAAGAATTGAAAGAAGAAGGAATAAAGAATCTGTTTTATTTGTCGCATGGAGAGCTGGGATTTGATTCTGATTCATGGGTGGATTACGTACATCCGTCCGATTGGGGAATGGTGCAACAGGAAGCGGCTGTAAGGAGAACCTTAAAAGTCATTTTAGGCAAATAGCGTAGATTCAGTATGGAAAGATTATCCAACTAATTCACACTCAAAGCATTCGTGAATTAGTTGGCTTTTTCCTAAAGACGTTTGTTGAATATCCCTATATTGCACGTTATTTCTTCATTTGCATGAAAATCAAATAGAATCCGAGGCAGCAAACATCATAAAACCGGAAAAATCTCCATGATTTATACCTCATTTTGCCGTCGGCTGAAACCCATGTTCCCCAAAAGTTCTTTTGACATCCCGACATAGCACGAGGGCCTTCTCTCCACCCTCCTTTCCGCACCGCGACAGAGAATAAAAAGAATAATCTGCAAATAACTTGGCTTTTTCTACGTCTATGTAAAAAAAAAATATTTAATTTGCATAATTAAGTAGTAAGTATGCTTTTTCAAGCGTTCTTGCCGGAAAACCGAAACAAAAACCAAGGAACAAAAGACTAAAAATTATGGAGTTCTCAGCGAAACAGATTGCGGAATACATAGGAGGAACGATTATTGGGGATGAAAACGCCACGGTACATACCTTCGCAAAGATAGAAGAAGGCATTCCGGGTGCCTTGTCGTTCCTGTCAAACCCCAAATATACACATTATATATATGACACCCAATCGTCCATCGTTTTGGTGAACAACGACTTTTGTCCGGAGCGTGAAGTAAAGGCCACACTGATAAAAACAGCCAACGCCTATGAAAGTCTGGCAAAGCTGATGACTTTGTACGAACAGAGTCTGCCCAAAAAGCACGGCACAAGCCCGCTGGCATCCGTGGCCGAAAGCGCAAAAATCGGAGAAAACGTATACATAGGCCCGTTTGCCTGCATCGAAGAAGGAGCTGAAATCGGCGACAACACCCGCATCCACCCTCACGTGACGGTAGGCTGTCACGCAAAAGTGGGCGCAAACTCCATCCTCTACCCCAATGTGACCGTCTATCACGACTGTCGCGTGGGCAACGGCTGCATCCTCCATGCCGGAGCCGTTATCGGAGCGGACGGATTCGGCTTCGCTCCCTCGCCCGAAGGCTATGAAAAGATACCCCAGATAGGCATCGCTGTTATCGAAGACAACGTGGAAATCGGAGCCAACACATGCGTGGACAGAGCCACGATGGGAGCTACCATAGTCCGCAAAGGGGCGAAATTAGACAACCTCATCCAAGTGGCCCACAACGTGGAAATAGGCAGCCACACGGTGATAGCCTCCCAAACGGGCATAGCCGGTTCCGCAAAAATCGGAGAATGGTGCATGTTCGCCGGACAAGTGGGCATCGCCGGACACATCAAAATAGGCGACCGCGTGACAGTAGGAGCGCAGTCCGGCATCCCCGGCAACACCAAATCGGGACAAACGCTGATGGGTTATCCGGCCATCGACCCGAAACTGTTTGCACGCTCGGCAGCCGTCTACAAGAAACTGCCTGACATGTACGCAGAATTGGGACGCCTGCAAAAAGAAATTGATGAATTGAAGAAACAACTAAATAAATAAACCCATGTTGAAACAACAGACATTAAAAGGCAGCTTCTCGCTGAACGGGAAAGGGCTTCACACAGGAGTGAAGCTGACCGTCACGTTCAACCCTGCTCCGGAACATCACGGGTACAAAATACAGCGCATCGATTTGGACGACCAGCCCGTCATCGACGCGGTGGCCGAAAATGTGGTAGACACTACTCGCGGCACGGTTCTGGCAAAAAACGGAGTGAAAGTCAGCACAGTGGAACATGCGTTGGCCGCCTTGTACGCCGCAGGCATCGACAACTGTCTGATACAGGTGGACGGTCCGGAAATGCCGATTCTGGACGGAAGCGCAAAAGCGTATGTGGAATGTATCAAACGGGTAGGAATTGAAGAACAGACTGCGCCAAAAGACTATTATATCATCAAGTCAAAAATTGAGTTCCGCGACGAGCAGACAGGTTCGTCAATCATCGTGCTTCCTGACGAAAAGTTCAGCGTAAACACGTTAATCTCATACGACTCTAAAATCCTTACCAACCAGTATGCTACGCTGGAGAACATGGAGGATTTCCCTGCCGAAATCGCCTCGGCACGCACGTTCGTATTCGTGCGCGAAATAGAGCCGCTGCTTAATGCCGGCCTCATCAAAGGAGGCGATTTGGACAACGCCATCGTTATCTACGAGAAACAGATGACGCAAGAGAACTTCGACAAGCTGGCCGATGTAATGGGAGTGCCGCACATGGATGCAGCCCACTTGGGCTACATCAACCACATCCCGCTGGTATGGCCCAACGAACCGGCCCGCCATAAGTTGCTCGACATAATCGGCGATATGGCCCTGATAGGGAAACCCATCAAAGGACGCATCATCGCTACACGGCCGGGGCACACTATCAACAACAAGTTCGCACGCCAGATGCGCAAGGAAATCCGCCAACATGAGATACAGGCTCCTATCTATAACTGCAACGAGCCTCCTTTGATGGACGTGAACCGCATTCGCGAGCTCCTTCCCCACCGCTATCCGTTCCAGCTGGTGGACAAAGTGATAGGAATCGGGGCAAACTATATCATCGGCGTAAAAAACGTCACGTCCAACGAACCGTTCTTTCAAGGACACTTCCCACAAGAACCCGTCATGCCGGGCGTACTGCAAGTGGAAGCGATGGCACAAGTGGGAGGATTGTTAGTGTTGAATTCCGTAGATGAACCGGAAAAATACTCTACCTACTTCCTAAAAATCGACAATGTGAAGTTCCGGCAGAAAGTAGTCCCCGGCGACACGCTCGTCTTCCGTGTGGAACTGATGGCACCTATCCGCCGTGGAATCTCCACAATGAAAGGATATATCTTCGTAGGTGAAAAAATTGTCTGCGAAGCAGAATTTATGGCACAAATCGTAAAAAACAAATAAGCTATGATAAGTCCACTTGCATATATAGACCCGGATGCCCGGATTGGCGAGAACGTTGAAATCGGGCCATTCGTGTTTATTGACAAGAATGTGGTGATAGGCGACAACAACGTGATTATGCCTAACGCCAATATCCTTTACGGCTCACGCATCGGAAACGGGAACCGGATTTTTCCGGGAGCTGTTATCGGCGCCATACCGCAGGATTTGAAGTTTCACGGAGAGGAAACGACAGCAGAAATCGGCAACAACAACACGATTAGAGAGAACGTAACCATCAACAGAGGCACAGCCGCCAAAGGTAAAACCATCGTTGGCGACAATAACCTGCTGATGGAGGGAGTTCATGTGGCCCATGATGTATGGGTAGGTAGCGGATGCATTATCGGAAACTCGACCAAGATAGCAGGTGAAGTTATCGTTGACGACAATGCCATTGTCAGCGGAGCCGTATTAATGCACCAGTTCTGCCGCGTAGGGGGATACGTGATGATTCAAGGAGGATGCCGTTTCAGCAAAGACATCCCGCCATTTATCATTGCCGGACGCGACCCTATAGCCTATTGCGGCATCAATATCGTGGGATTGCGCCGCCGCAACTTCTCCAACGAACTGATTGAAAACATACACAATGCCTACCGAATCATCTACAACAGCGGAAAGGTTGTTGCCGAAGCGTTGGAACAGGTGCGGCAGGAGGTTCCCATGAGCAAAGAAATCGAATACATCATTTCTTTCGTCGAAAGCTCGCAACGAGGAATCATCCGATAATCCACCCTTTGCTTTGTGCATGAAACATAAAACCAAACCGATAAGGAACAAACAAAATGGTATATAAATTTAGAATCATATCCGATGAAGTCGATGACTTCTTGAGAGAAATCAAAATCGACTCCGAGGCTTCATTCTACGACTTGCATGAAGCCATCTTGAAATCAGTCGGCTATAAAGACGACCAGATGACGTCATTCTTCGTTTGCGATGACAATTGGGAAAAAGAAACGGAAATCACGCTGGAAGACATGGGACAAAGTTCTTCGGAAGAAGACACCTACGTGATGAAGGAAACCAAACTGAACGAACTGCTTGAAGACGAAAAGCAAAAATTACTTTATGTGTTCGATCCGTTGTCGGAACGAGTGTTCTTCATCGAATTGTCGGAAATCATCACGGGAAAGGAACTGGACAAGGCCGTTTGCTCGCGCAAAAGCGGAGAAGCGCCGCAGCAGACCATTGATTTTGACGAGCAGATGAACACCAACACAGCCCTCGATTTGGACGAAAACTTCTACGGAGATGAAGATTTCGATATGGAAGATTTCGATCAAGACGGCTACGGGATGGATGACGAAAATCCGTATAACGACAAATATTGAATCAGGCAACGCCAAACAAACGCCAGAAGCACGGATCGTTTGAATCCGTGCTTTTTTTAACCCCTATATGAACAAGCCCGCATTAATTGTCCTCATTGGCCCGACAGGAGTCGGGAAAACGGAACTGAGCCTGTCGGTTGCCGAGAAGTACCGCACGTCGATTATCTCTGCCGATTCGCGACAGCTTTATGCCGACCTGAAAATCGGAACAGCCGCACCCACAGACGACCAATTGGCACGAGTGGAACATTACTTCGTAGGAACACTGAAACTGGCCGACTACTACAGCGCAGCGCAATATGAAGCGGAAGTGCTGAAGAAACTTGACGAACTTTTCACCCAGAATCCGGTGCAGCTCATGACAGGAGGTTCCATGATGTATGTCGACGCCGTATGCAAAGGCATAGACGACATTCCTACAGTGGACAAGGAAACGCGCGAAACCATGCTGAGACGCTACGAAACGGAAGGGCTGGAACGGCTTTGCAGCGAACTGAGGCTGTTAGACCCGGAATATTACCGGATTGTTGACCTGAAAAACCACAAACGAGTGATTCATGCGCTGGAAATCTGTTACATGACAGGCAAAACATACACGTCTTTCCGCACGCAAACCCGAAAGGAACGGCCTTTCGACATACTCAAATTGGGTCTGCAACGCGAACGAAACGAGCTTTACGAACGAATCAACCGGCGTGTCGACTGCATGATGGAAAACGGGCTGTTGGAGGAAGCCCGCAGCGTATATCCCTACCGCAACCTCAATTCGCTGAACACCGTAGGGTACAAGGAACTTTTCAAGTACTTCGACGGAGAATGGACGCTGCCTTTTGCCGTTGAAAAAATCAAGCAGAACTCGCGCATCTACTCGCGCAAACAAATGACATGGTTCAAACGAGACCGCGACATACATTGGTTTCATCCGGACGACAAGACGCAAATCATGAACTTCCTCGACGAGAAGCTGCCGCCCGCCAACCGATAGGAAAAACTGTCAGGGTTCGCGGCTGTCTTCCATAAGGTATTCTTTCCGGAACATATCCAGAAACAATAAAAACAAAGAGACGAGCAGAGGACCGAAAATCACTCCCATAAAGCCGAACAAGGGCAGTCCGGCCACCACGCCGAATATAGTAATCAGCGGATGAACGTCCGCCATCTTCTTTTGAAGGATAAAGCGAATCAGATTGTCGCATTGCGAAATGATGATTCCGCCGTATCCCAACAGAACCAGCGCGTTCATCCAATCGCCCACCACAAGGAAATACGCCACAATCGGCACCCACACCAACGCCGTCCCCACAATCGGAATTATCGAAGCGAAAGCGGTCAGCATAGCGCTCAACGCCGGATTCGGAGCGCCGCACAGAAGATAGCCGCCGAACGAGATGACACCCTGAATCACTGCAAGCAGGGGGATGCCGATTGCGTTTGAGCGCACCATCAGCACGACCTTGGCAAGCACTTCCCGCTTGTTGCTCTCGTCAAACGGAAGCAGGGACGAAACGTAATGCTCCATGCTCTTCCCTTCATAAAGCATGAAAAACAAAAGCATGATGGCCACAGCCAGATTCACCAGCAAATCGCTTACTCCCGACATTACCGACTGCCCGATGGAAGATGCCTGGGAAACGATAAATTCAAGAGACTTCTCGGAAAGCAAGTCGAAACCGGTCTTGTCTTTTATAAAGTCAATCACCCTCCATGCGGGCCGTATGATGGCTTCCGTATCGAAGTGCATCTGCGAAACCTGCCCCACCAAGGCCCAAGCGAACAGCGACAAAGGAATCAGGATGAAAAGCGTAATGCCGATTGTCACTAACCACACTGCCAACGCCGGCTTTATCTTGGTCTGAAGCCAGAAGGTGAAGTTGCGCAACAGCAGATAAAGGGTGAAGCCGCCCAAAATGCCGTTCATGAAAGGGCGGGCCTGCTGGAACAGGATGTATCCCAAACCGACAATGAATATGATGAGCGAATATTTCCAGTACTTTTCTTTCATAGAATGCGGCGGAGTTTAAAGGTTTTTCTCTTTCGCCTCTTCCTGGGGTATGCGGAACGCCGTATACAGTTCGAGAATGGCGGATATGGCCAGACACACAATCCACTCGTTGCGATGCCACAACAGCATCACCACGCCGGTAAAGACAAGAAGCATCGCCCCGAATATCTGTTGGCGGCGCAAGCGGCGAATTACGGCGTTCGCTCCCGAATAGCCCGTTGCCACGACTTGCACGTAAGCAAACAGCACTGCCCCCAACAGATAAATATACGGCGCGCATTCAAACCTGAAAAACTGCAACGCCAGTCCCACAAACAAGACCGCCGCGCCCGCAAGCGCTGTCATGTCAATCCACTTCACTTTCATTGTCCTCTATATCTTCTTGAAAAACAAATATGTCCTCATTCTCCTGCTTCATCAAGTAACGCTCGCGGGCCACCTTCTCAAGCGCGTCTCTGTTGCCGGTAATTTCCTTCAGCATCCGGCTGTCTTCTTCATATTGGCGCTGGTAATGTTCAATCTCCGTCTTCAGGCGGTGCATTTCCCTCCGGTGCGCAAAACGCTGCACCAGGCTGTTCTCATCGAGCACCCCGATTATCAACAAAAAAAACGCCGTGACCACTCCATACTTGTGTCGGCGTATTAAAGACCAAACATCGGCTAATTTGTTCATAAACTCCCTCGCGTTTTATACCGATGGCAAAGATAGAAATTATTTCAAAGCAACTCCATGCAAGGAGAAAGATTTTATGTACATTTGCAAGAACAAACGAAGAAGAAAACTATACAGCTGATGGAAAATTATATCGTATCGGCGCGGAAATACCGCCCCTCCACTTTCGACACGGTAGTAGGCCAACGCGCGCTGACCACTACGCTCAAGAACGCTATCGCCACGCAGAAGCTGGCGCACGCCTACTTGTTCTGCGGGCCGCGCGGAGTGGGAAAAACCACGTGCGCGCGCATCTTCGCGAAAACCATCAACTGCCTGCATCCTACGGAAAACGGAGAAGCGTGCAACGAATGCGAATCGTGCCTCGCCTTCAACGAACAGCGCTCCTACAACATCCACGAGCTGGACGCAGCTTCCAACAACTCCGTGGAAGACATCCGCAGCCTGATAGAGCAAGTGCGGATACCGCCCCAAATAGGCAGATACAAAGTGTATATCATCGACGAGGTACACATGCTTTCCACCGCCGCATTCAACGCTTTCCTGAAAACGCTGGAAGAACCGCCGCAACATGCCATCTTCATTCTTGCCACTACGGAGAAGCACAAAATACTGCCCACCATCCTGAGCCGCTGCCAGATATACGATTTCAACCGAATCAGCGTGGCCGACACGGTGGAGCATCTGGAAAACGTGGCTAAAAAGGAACACATCGAGGCCGAACCCGAAGCGTTGAACGTCATCGCGCAGAAGGCGGACGGGGGTATGCGCGATGCGCTCTCCATATTCGACCAAGCAGTGAGCTTCACCAACGGGCACATCACGTACAGCAGCGTCATCGAAAACCTGAACGTGCTCGACTACGAATACTATTTCAAGCTGACCGACTGCTTCCTTGAAAACAACGTAACGGACTGCCTGCTGATATTCAACGACATCCTCCGCAAAGGCTTCGACGGAAACCATTTCATCACCGGATTGAGCTCGCATTTCCGCGACCTCTTAGTGAGCCGCGACCCTGCCACACTGAAACTGCTGGAGGTAGGGGCCTCTATCCGCGAACGCTACCAGACGCAGGCGCAAAAGTGCCGGCCGCAATTCTTGTACAAGGCAATGAAGCTGTGCAACGACTGCGACCTTAACTATCGCCAGAGCAAAAACAAACGCTTGCTCGTAGAGCTGACACTGATTCAAGTGGCACAGCTTACAGCCGAACCAGACGAACCGAACGGAGGGCCCAGCCCTAAAAAAACGCTAAACCCCATATTCAGCGGCAATCCGGCTGCCCCTCAACCTCAGCAGCCCGCCTCACCCCAACCCGGATACGCAGCTTCCTTACAGCAGGAGGCTCCTGCCTATCAACCGCAACATGCTCCGGCAGCGCAAACCGCTCAGCCGACACCGCACAAAAGTCCGCTTCCCAACCCGCAGAAGGAAAAGAAAGCGCCGGTCATGAATGCAGCGAGCCTGAGCACGTCCATCAAGCGGCAGCCAGCTCCGCAACCTGTCCGGAACGCCGCCCAACCGATGCAGCCGACACCCTCTGCCCCCGTCTCCGAAAACTGGGAAGACTACATCTTCAATGAAAAAGACTTGGACTATTACTGGAGAGACTTCACGAACAGGCTTCCCCAGGAAGAAGCCGCCAACGCCGGACGAATGAAAAACATTCATCCGAAGCTGCTGAAAGACCAGACAACGTTTGAGGTGGCAGTAGACAATGAAATGGTGCAGAAAAACATGCAACGGCTCGCTCCCCAGATAGAAAACTACCTTCGCCAACAATTGCACAACCGAAAAATCAAGATGACGGTACGCATAAGCGAAGCGGGAGAGGTGGTCCGCGCATACAGCCAGCCGGAAAAGTTTCAGATGATGAGCAAAAAAAACCCCAGCCTGCAAAAACTCAAAGACGAGTTCGGGCTGGAGCTTTCCTGACGCCAATCGGCGTGCAACTACAAATCGTGATTCTTCATCCGGTATTCGGCCAGTTCCTCGTACTTCGTACCGGGACGGCCGTAGTTGCAGTACGGATAAATGGAGATGCCTCCGCGCGGCGTGAAGATTCCCGTCACTTCGATATACTTCGGGTCCATCAGCTTAATCAAATCCTTCATGATGATGTTCACACAATCCTCATGAAAGTCTCCATGATTGCGGAAGCTGAACAAGTAAAGTTTCAGGCTCTTGCTCTCTACCATCTTCACGTCCGGCAGATAGCTGATGCGGATTTCCGCAAAGTCCGGCTGCCCGGTAATCGGACAAAGGCTCGTGAACTCCGGACAATTGAAACGCACCCAATAGTCGTTTTCCGGATGTTTGTTGACAAAAGCCTCCAGCACTTCGGGCGCATAGTCCTGCCTGTACACCGTATTCCTGCTCCCTAAAAGGCTCAGTTCATCTTTTCTTTCCATATCGGTTTCATTTAAGTTCTATTTTCTCTCCCTTGGAAGCCAGATATTTCTCCAAACCTTCCCGGCGCAACTTGCAGGCAGGACAATGTCCGCACCCGTCGCCCGGAATGCCGTTATAGCAGGTCAGCGTCTCGTTACGAACCAAATCGAGCACCCCCAATTCATCTGCCAAAGCCCAAGTCTGCGCCTTGTCAATCCACATCAAAGGGGTATGAATGACGAACTGCTCGTCCATAGCAAGGTTGAGCGTCACGTTAAGCGACTTGACGAACGAATCGCGACAGTCGGGATAACCGCTGAAATCGGTCTGGGAAACGCCCGTCACCAAATGGCAAACGCCCAACTCGCGGGCATAAACGGCTGCAATGCTCAGGAAGAACAGGTTGCGTCCCGGCACGAACGTATTCGGGAAAGAGTTTTCCGGCTTTTCTTCGTCCATCCGGATAGAAGCGTCTGTCAGCGAGTTCTTTCCGAGATGACCGATGAACGAAACGTCCATCGCATGGAAGTCCACGCCGGCCTTTTCCGCAATGGCACGAGCCAGTTCTACTTCTTTCTCATGTTTCTGTCCGTAAATGAAACTCAAGGCATATACTTTCTTGAAGTGTCTCTTTGCCCAGAACAGGCAAGTGGTGGAATCTTGTCCGCCACTGAACACCACTAACGCTGCATCGTAACTCATAAACTTAAACTTCAGATTTCTTTAATCTTCAATATATTATAAGAGATATGTTCATCGTAAACATCGCTTCCGTCCACCCGCTTCACATAACTGACCACACGGACGGTCACGGGCAGAATGACGATTTCGTAAAGCGTTTTCAGCACCACCTGCACTATCATCATCTTGCCCAACTCGTCCAACGGCATCAGTCCGCCGAATGCCAGCGGGAAGAATATCAGTGAATCAGCACTCTCTCCGGCCAAAGTGGACACGATGGCACGCACGGAGAAATGCTTTCCACGGGAAGCCACTTTCATCCGGCTCATCACGTAAGCGTTCATGAACGAACCTACGAGAAAAGCCAACAAGCTGGCAACGGCAATGCGGGGCGCCATGCCGAACACGAAGTTGAAGCCTTCCTCCCCCTCCCAGAACGGGGCGGCGGGAAGAGCCACGGCTATCTGCCCCAAGGCTACTGCCAGAAAGTTCATCAGAAAGCCCATCCAGATAATAAGCCGGGCCTTGCGGAAGCCCCACACTTCGGCTATGCAGTCATTGATAATGTAAGAGATGGGAAAAACCAGCAGACCGGCGGTCACTGCAACCGGACCTAACTGCACGACTTTGGTCTCCAAAAGATTGGCCGCCACGAGGCAGACGCAAAACACGATGCCCAAGACCATGAAAGGCACCGACACGAGATTTTCTTTTTTCATCGCTCCTGTTTTTTACGTGGTGTTCTAGAATACACGGAGAGGCGCCGTTTCTCTGCGCGCTCTCATCGCAAGTGAATGTTCGTTCTTGTCGGGTGCAAAGTTACGGATAATTTGCCGAATTACAAAGAATCGCGTATCTTTGTCTCATACCAAATACGCAAAACATTATGGCAAAGAACAATCTGCTGAGCGAGGAACTGAGCTATATCGGTGAAAGCCGGACCCCTACGCACCTGCACTTGTGCAGTTACAACGCAAAAGAAATCCAAACCGCCAGCGGAAAGAATCTGGAAGATATTCAATCCTGCCTGCGCAATGATGCCATCAACTGGATTCAGGTACACGGACTTGAAAACACGGAAACCATACAAGACTTGTGTACTCATTTCCACATCGACTTCCTTACCACGCAGGATATACTGAACTCACAACACCTCACAAAAATCGAAGAACACGACACTTACAACGTGGTATTGCTGAAACAGCTCTCTCCCAAAGAGGAAAACGAATACACTCCCCAGCAGTTCTGCATCGTGCAGGGAGAAAACTTCGTGCTGACCTTCCTTGAACGCGAAACCGACTTCTTCAACGAAATCAACGCGGCCATCAGCGACAACGTGCTGAAAATCCGCAACCGCCAGTCGGACTACTTGATGAGCGTCATGCTCAACAGCGTGATGGCGAGCTTCATGTCCATCATATCAAAGATGGAGGACGGACTGGAGGATTTGGAAGAAAGACTGCTCTCGCCCACAGACGTCAATCCGGGCATTGAGGAAATCCAGCAATACCGGCGCAACTTCCGGCTCGTCAAACGAAGCATTCTTCCGCTAAAAGAACAGTTCAGCAAACTTTTCCGCACGGATAACAACCTGATACACAAAGCTAACCGCCCGTTCTACAACGATGTGAACGACCATCTGCAGTTCGTGCTGCAAACGCTTGAGGGATGCCGCGACATGATTTCCGCATTGCTCGACCTTTACATGACGAACAGCGACCGGCAGATGAACAACATCATGAAGCAGCTTACCGTCGTTTCAACCATCTTCATTCCGCTGACTTTCCTCGCGGGGATATGGGGAATGAATTTCAGCTTCATGCCCGAACTCGACTGGAAATACGGCTATCTGTTCGCATGGCTGCTGATGCTTCTGTTGGGAATCGGCCTATATTTCTATTTCAGACGTAAAAAATGGTATTGATATGACAAGGAAAGAACTTTATCAGAAAGTAACGGACTATTTCCAGACGGCTATGCCCGTGGCCGAAACGGAACTGCACTACGACGACCCGTTCCAACTGCTTATCGCCGTCATCCTGAGCGCGCAATGCACCGACAAGCGGGTGAACATGATTACTCCCCCACTCTTCCGCGACTTCCCGACCCCGGAAGCGCTTGCCGCCGCCACACCGGAAGTCGTGTTCGAATACATCAAGAGCGTGAGCTATCCCAACAACAAGGCCAAGCATCTGGTAGGTATGGCCCGGATGTTGGTGAAAGACTTCCAGAGCCAAGTGCCCGACACGCTCGAAGAATTAGTGAAGCTGCCCGGAGTGGGACGCAAGACGGCGAACGTCATCCAAAGCGTAGTGTTCCACAAGGCGGCAATGGCGGTCGACACCCACGTGTTCCGCGTGAGCCATCGCATCGGCCTCGTCCCGAAAAGCTGCACCACGCCGCTCGCCACCGAGAAATACCTGATGAAATACCTGCCCGAAGCGATTGTTCCCACCGCACACCACTGGCTGATACTCCACGGACGATACGTGTGTACGGCACGCAACCCCAAATGCCACGAATGCGGGCTGAACGGACTTTGCAAGGAATCGCTGAAAGGAGCAAGCGGGAAATAAAATGTCATTCTGCCATTCCAAAGGCGTGAGAATCGCGTATTTCCGCACAAACGTCAAGGAGGACAAAAAGACGGGAAGGAGAAGGCAAAGGCGAATTGCAGCACGCTTCCAAAAACGCACCGAGAGGGAAAATAAGAAACCCACATTCCGCTTATTCCTTCATTGAGAAAGAAAAAACAAACATCATGCAACATCCCGTCACACAAAAACCTTCATCCGTCCGAAACAATCCGGGGAAAAAAGAGGGTCAAAAGGCGGCTTCCGAGCAAGACAACAGGACATTTTTCTAAAACGACCGCTCGTTTCCATCAAAACATGCGGCCGTTTTCAGCAAGACAACCGCTTGTTTTCCGCCATTCTCCGGGGAAAGTCTGCAAAGATGCCCCAGAAGAATCCCCTCCACAAGCCGTTTGAGAGGGGAGATTGGTTATATTTTTTTAGAAATCGCCTCCAAAAGGAGAAAAATGCGGCAGGTACGAGCAAGCGAGAAACGCCTTTCCGCTTACATATTGCAATGCAACTCCAGTCCGTCGTAAGCAAGATGCACATTTTCGGGGAGTGTCTTTTCCACCTCCGCATGAAGGCCAATCTGGTGGCTCGCATGGATAAGCCAAGTCTGGCGCGCCCCGATGCGTCCGGCCTGCACAAGGGCTTCCGAGAGCGACTGGTGCGTCCAGTGCGGCTCGACGCGCAGGGCATTCATGACTAAACAATCCAGATTCCGCAAACGCTCATACGAAGCGTCGGGCATGGTAAGCATGTCCGTAATCCATGCCATCCCTCCGATGCGGTAGCCCACGATGGGCAGGGGGCCGTGCATCACGCGGAAAGGAATCACCTCCACCGAGTTTCCCTGCATGTTGCTGACTTTGAAGGATACGCCCTCAGCAATCTTTTCCAACGGTATGTGCGGCACTCCCGGATACAGATGCTCCGCAAAGCAATAGGGAATGCGCCTTTTCAGCCGCTCGGCCGTGTCTTCCTCGGCATAAACCGGAATGTCGCGGAAACGGCAGAACGGGCGCAGGTCGTCAAGTCCGCCCACGTGGTCGTAATGCTCGTGCGTTATCAGCACCCCGTCAATCGGGCGGTAATCGTTCAGGCGGAGCATCTGCTGGCGGAAGTCCGGCCCACAATCAATCAGGATGCGCACGCCGTCCGCCTCCACCAATCCGGAGCAGCGCAGGCGGTTGTCCCTCGCGTCCGCGCTCCTGCACACCTCGCACGTACACCCTATCTGGGGAACTCCCGTCGAGGTTCCGCTTCCCAATATCGTTATCTTCATGTCCATCTTGTCTTGTTTTATCTGAGTTTATCCGATTACATTCACTTCGGGCGAAATCGTGATGCCGAACCTGTCATGCACCGAGCGGACCACTTCATCGGCCAGACGGAGCACGTCGCGCCCCGTAGCCCCTCCCCGGTTGACGAGCACCAATGCCTGGCGGTCGTGTACGGCGGCAGGCCCCAACGCCTTGCCCTTCCATCCGCAACGGTCTATCAGCCATCCGGCGGGAACCTTCACCCTGTCCCCTCCCAACGGATAGGAAGGCATGTCGGGATATTCCGCACGCAGGGCCTCGAAACGGCTCCGGGAGATGACCGGATTCATGAAGAAACTTCCGGCATTTCCGGTGACCTCCGGGTCGGGCAACTTGTTCTTGCGGATAGAGATGATTACCCGCCGCACATTGGCAAGGGTAGGCTCCAAGCCCTCCTTTTCCAGTTCCGCACGCACATTGCCGTAATCAAGACGGAAAACGGGGAGCTTGCCCAGACGATAGGTCACGTAAGTTACGAAGCACTTTCCTTTCAGTTCTTTCTTGAAGACGCTTTCACGGTAGGCATAACGGCATTCCGCATTGGAGAAACGGCGTTTCTTCCCCGTCATGGCCTCAACCGCTTCGACCGACACAATCAGGTCTTTCGCCTCCGCCCCGTATGCGCCGATGTTCTGCACCGCCGAAGCCCCCACCTCGCCCGGTATCAGCGAAAGGTTCTCGGCTCCGTACCATCCGCGCGCCACCGCATAGGCCACAAAGTCGTCCCACACGACACCCGCTCCGGCACGAACCTCCACCCGCTCGTCCGTCTCGGAAACAATCTCCATTCCTCTGATGCCCGAATGCAGAATCAGGCCGGGATAGTCCGCAAGGAACAACAGGTTGCTCCCCCCTCCGATATGCAAATAAGGTTCGCGAAGCCCTCCCGAAGAAAGGAAACCGGCCAGCTCGTCTTCCGACTCGTATTCCACGAACCGGGCCGCCTTCACATCCATCCTGAACGTATTGCGGGAAAGCAAAGAATAGTCTGTATATTCAATCATAGGTCAATCGCTTAAATCTTCGAATTTCACCAATTTCCAGAGCCCGTTTCTCCTGGAAAAATAAAGCGTGTTGTTGAATCCGTTTCCGAACCCTTTGAATTCTACAATTTTCCTGTCCGAATCCCTGTTCTCGGCCTGTCCGTAATGCACGTTCGTCAGACGTTCCTTCATCATCGGCGGACGGAAAGCAAACCATTGGCCCTCGTCGAGCGTGGTTTCCAATATCTGGAACTCGTCTTCCGGGTCAGCCGTCACAAAACCCAACGGGTCGGACAGACGCTCGCCCTGAAACACGGAATCGCAAGAAAAACGTTTGTAGAAATCCAAGAAGTTTTCTTCCTCACCGCCCTCATGCGCCAATGTCTCCACATTGACGGCCTCCAGAAACCAAGAACGGTTCTTCCTCTCGAAGTAATAGCGCTTGACTTTGCCCTTGTCCAGAAAAATCCAATCCACCTGCACGCTTTGCAGGCTTGTGTCTTTCTCCATTTCCATGTCTTCTTCATTATCAAACAAAACCGTGTAGGCAGTTTCGCGGCTGAACAACGGATCAAATTTCCAGTCTTCCTGCCGAACCCTCTTCACGTCTTTCCCCTGATAGACGGATAAAGGAAACATCACCCGCGATTTCTGGAACTTCGGCTCTGAAGCGAAATTATAGAAAAAGTCGGCAAAACTTTCATCAGCCGATGCGGGAATCTTTTCTTCCTCCACCAACACTACATCTCTGACAGAATCGGCCTGTACAGCCAACGAGTCAGTCCGCTCGGTCAAAGGCGCAAAAAAATCGGCTTTCTTCCCTTTCCGGCCACACGATGCCGCCAGCATAACCAAACAGCATCCGAAAATCAGTGTTCTCATTTACTTCGGTAAAATAACGGCTGCAAAATTACCTTTTTTTTCGTTTCAACATAAAATTACGTAGGACTTTTCTTTTTTATTGCTACCTTTGCACTCAACAAAAACAATAATCGAAGAAATATGTTAGCAAAAATAGAAGAACTGCTTCATGAAGTTGAAAGCATGACTGCCGCCAATGCGGAAGAACTGGAAGCTCTCCGCATCAAATACCTGAGCAAAAAAGGAGCAGTCAATGCACTGATGGCGGACTTCCGCAACGTGCCGGCCGAACAGAAGAAGGAAGTAGGCATGAAACTGAACCAACTGAAGAACCTTGCGCAAGAGCGAATCGCCGCACTGAAAGAGGCGTTCGACAATCAAGACACTGACACGGAAGGGCTCGACCTGACCCGTACAGCATATCCCATCGGCTTGGGCACGCGCCACCCGCTCTCAATCGTCAAGAACGAAATCATCGACATATTCGGACGCATGGGCTTTACCATTGCCGAAGGCCCGGAGGTGGAAGACGACATGCACGTATTCACGATGCTGAACTTTGCAGCCGACCATCCGGCACGCGACATGCAGGATACGTTCTTCGTAGAATCGAACGCTGAAGACGTGACGAAAAACATCATTCTCCGCACCCACACCAGCAGCGTACAGGCCCGAACGATGGAAAAGACCCAACCGCCCATCCGCGTAATCTGTCCGGGACGTGTGTACCGCAACGAAGCCATCAGTTACCGCGCGCATTGTTTCTTCCACCAGATTGAAGGCTTGTACGTAGACAAGAACGTATCATTTACCGACCTGAAACAAGTGCTTCTGCAATTCGCTCAGGAAATGTTCGGCCCCCAGACCAAAATACGTCTCCGCCCCTCCTACTTCCCGTTTACGGAACCGAGCGCGGAAATGGACATCAGCTGCCATATCTGCGGAGGCGAAGGATGCCCGTTCTGCAAACACACGGGATGGGTGGAAATCCTCGGATGCGGGATGGTTGACCCTGCCGTACTCGACGCTTGCGGAATCGACAGCAAAATCTATTCGGGCTATGCGTTCGGTCTCGGCGTGGAACGAATCACCAACCTGAAGTATAAGGTAAAAGACCTGCGCATGTTCTCTGAAAACGATACCCGTTTCCTCAAAGAGTTCGAATCAGCTTATTAATTCTACACTATATTTGCTATAAGGGCTGCAGAAACCATCCTGTGGCCCTTTCCATAAAAATCTTTCTGTTATGGGAAAAGAAAGGCTCGTCACTCCGAGCTATTGTTTCATTCTTGCAGCCAACTTCTTGCTTTACTTCGGATTCTGGCTCTTGGTTCCGGTGCTTCCTTTCTATCTGTCGGAAATATTCCAGGTTTCCAATTCCACTATCGGAATAGTGCTGTCATGCTATACAATCTCATCCTTGTGCATCCGGCCTTTTTCCGGGTATTTGCTCGACACGTTCGCCCGAAAGCCTCTTTACTTGCTTGCTTACTTTATCTTTATGCTAATCTTCGCCGGATACATGACAGCCGGTTTGCTGGCTATATTCATCATATTCCGAGTGATACACGGCATTTCGTTCGGAATGGTTACGGTGGGAGGAAATACGGTGGTCATCGACATCATGCCGTCATCCCGGCGCGGTGAAGGACTGGGATATTACGGACTTGCCAACAACATAGCCATGTCCATCGGCCCGATGTTCGGACTGTTCCTTCACAGCGGAGGGGCTTCATACACAACCATCTTTTCTTATGCGCTCGGCTCATGCGTATTGGGTTTCCTGTCGGCTTGTGCAGTAAAGACCCCCTACAAGGCTCCCGTCAAACGCGCTCCGATTTCTCTCGACCGGTTCATTCTGCTAAAAGGACTTCCGGCAGGATTCAGCCTGCTGCTTCTTTCCGTGCCTTACGGGATGACCACCAACTATGTAGCCATGTACGCACGTCAGATAGGCATCACGGCTGAAACCGGCTTCTTTTTCACGCTGATGGCGGCAGGCATGGCCATCAGCCGATTATTCAGCGGAAGGCTTGTTGACAAAGGAATGGTTACGCAAGTGATTGCAGCAGGGCTGTATTTGGTGAGTTTCTGCTACTTCGCGCTGACTGCATGCGGATGGGTTGTGGAATGGAGCATGACTTTTGCCACCATATTGTTTTTTACAGTATCCTTATTGCTGGGCATTGGATTCGGGACGATGTTTCCTGCCTACAACACGCTTTTCGTCAACTTGGCTCCCAACAGCCAGCGCGGAACGGCTACCAGCACCTACCTCACTTCGTGGGATGTGGGCATAGGAATAGGAATGCTTGCCGGAGGATATATCGGAGAGATTTCCACATTCAGAACCGCTTATCTCTTCGGAGCGGCATTGACGGTGGTTTCGCTGTTCTATTTCCACTTCAAAGCCGGACCTCACTTTCAGAAAAACAGGCTGCGGTAGAAGTTCATCCCTTATAAGTGAAGACAATAATATGAGAGAAGCGGTTTTCTACACGGGTTATCTGCACTGACAAGATAAACGAACGGAAAAGGTTCAGATGGCGGGATACAAACGAAGGCAGACAGGCAAGATATTTCTGCGGCTCCAACGCTGCCTTATCCATGTCGGCCACCATGATATACGAAGCGTCACGCGAAAGATTGGCGACGCACTCGTCGAACAAAGAATGGGAAGGCGACGCGATTACGCGCGAAATGCACGAATCGACCCTCTGCTGGCCCGCCATTACCAACAGGCTGTCTTTCACGGAAACAGAGCTTGCTTTTGCCAAACGTTCGGACATAGCCTGCATACACGAGTCGGGGGCATACATCGAACCGCTCAAGTAAAACACATCACTGTTGAGATGGATGTCAAACTCGCTCCAGCAGTCTGCACGCCCGTCAGAAAGAAAAGGAAGGGAAGCCGTGCGGCCGTAAATCGTGATATGATTTGCCGATTTGGAGCGGCAAACTGACGAGAACACGCCATTCCTCCGAAGCGAAGTGCCGTCCTTACGGGCATCTATCACCTTCTCGATCAAACGCTTCTGATAACTTGCTACCAACACCCCACCTTTGCTGTAGACGGAAAGATATTTAGCAGGACTGACAGGATAAATTTCGATTTTTTCTCCGCGATAGCTTTCCTCTTTAGAAACGAAATCAGCCCCATGCTTTTTGCGCACGGCATCGACCAGCTGCCTTTTCCCTTCTTTGCCGGCCCGGAAATAAGCTATCATGTCCGGACGCTCCGTGGAATGAAAACTGAAAAGCAGATGGTTCATCCGCGAACTGAGGCCGTGTGCCGACGAAAAGGAGTATCGGTTCAAATCACCCAGCACATCGTCAATCAGCCCCGTGCGCTGCAATGTGTCCAGCTGGGACGCATAAGCCGCCATCGGAAATTCGTGCATGAAATAGTCTATATTGTCAGATTCGAACAGTCCGTGGCAATCGTCCGGGACGAAATCGAGCAAATCGGTATCCCCGTACTCGTCAGCCGCACTGAGGCGCGCGAATCCGTAGAACCCGATTCCGACGCAAAACAATATCACGGAAAGCGTCACCGCCAGCTTAATGACCAAACGTATTTTCATGCCTCTTCACTCTTATGGAGCAAAGATAGCAAAAACAAATTAAAAAAGCACAAATTTAAACGATATATTTTAAGACTTTCCTACCGGCATTTCTCTAACCTGTCTAACAGTTCCGCTCGCGGAACGCCCAACCCGATTGCCTTTTCATAAGCCTCCTTCGCCTTCTTTCTGTCTTTCCGCTCCAGACAGATGTCGCCGCGCATCAGCAACGTCTCCGCATCGGCGGGAGCCAATGCAGAAGCATGGTCCAAATCGAGCAAAGCCGCCTCCAGATTCCCCTGCTCCCACTCCAGATTTGCCCGCATCTTGTACAGAGAAGCATCGTCCGGACTGCTTTGCAACAACAGGTTCAGGCGGTCGCGCGCCGAGGCGAAACGCCCTTCCTTTTCATCCAGCATAACCAGTCCGAGAATAGCCGTCGTGTTGTTCATGTCCTTCCCCAACACCACGTTATAGTCGATACGCGCCTCCTGATACTGGCGGCGCTGCATGTAGATGTAAGCCCGGAACAACCTCGCCTCCACGTTTTCAGGCAGCAGGTCGATGACATTGCAATAGTCGATGTAAGCCTTGTCCGTAAGGTTCATTTCCAGATACAGCGACGCGCGGTTCAAGAGCATGGCCGTCGAATAAGGGATGATGTTCAAGGCCATCGTGTACGACTCGATTGCCTCATCTCTCTTTCCCAAACGCTTCTGCACCGTTCCGAGATTGGAAAAGAGCAGCGCATTGCGCGCATTGGAAGGGTCCATCTTCAACGCTTTCTGAAAAAGCGATTCCGCCTGCACGAGGCTGTCTTTCTTGATGCAGTCCATCGCTTCCTCAACCACTTCGGCATACGACTGCGCATACAAAGGACACTGCCACGCCGCAAAAGCAACGCAAAGAATCGCCCCGCAACGTTTAAACAACTGAATCATAATCGGATTTTTTCACGAAATAAGCAAACTTTGGCGAGATGTACAAATCAGAAACGGCAAAAATCGCCCGAATAACTTTTTTTGAGAATGCCCGCATCAGAAACCCCAACCGCTCTCAAAAAAAATTCCCGCACGTTTCCATCAAAACATGCGGGAACTTCACACGACGGACGGCCCTCTTTCCGCGTCCCCTCGTCCGGGACAAAAGAAAAGCCGTCCGCACCTTAAGAATGTTCTTCCACTACGCCTTTCTGATATAATCCACAATCCACTCTCCTACTTCCTTCGTGCCGTATTTGGCGCCGCCTTCCACCTGGATTTCCGGAGTGCGCACATCGGCATCGAGCGAAGCATCGACTGCCTTGCGAATCAGCGCGCCCTCATCTTTCAAGTCGAAATGTTCGAACAGCATCGCCACGGAAAGAATCTGAGCCAACGGATTGGCTATATTCAAGCCTTTCGCCTGCGGCCACGAACCGTGAATCGGCTCGAACACCGGAGTGCTTTCCCCCGTAGAAGCGGAAGGCAGCAGGCCCATCGAACCGCTGATGCAAGAACCTTCGTCCGTCAGAATATCGCCGAAAGTGTTCTCCGTCACCATTACGTCAAAGAATGTGGGTTCCTGAATCATGCGCATGGCGGCATTGTCCACATACATATAATCCGTGGTCACCTCCGGATAGTTCGGAGCCATTTCCTGCGCAATCTGTCTCCACAGACGGGAAGAAGCCAGCACATTGGCCTTGTCCACTACGGTCAGATGCTTGCGGCGTTTCATCGCATACTCGAAAGCCACCTTCAATATACGCTCGATTTCCGGACGAGTATACATGTTCGTGTCGTAAGCCTTCTCGTCGTCCTGATATTTCTCGCCGAAATACATTCCCCCTGTCAGTTCGCGAATGCAGAGAAAATCAGCTCCCTCCACGAGTTCCGCGCGGAGAGGCGATTTGTGGAGCAAACACTTGAACGTCTGCACAGGGCGGATATTGGCAAACAATCCTAACTTCTTTCTCATTGCCAGCAACCCCTGTTCGGGACGCACCTTTGCTGTCGGGTCATTGTCGAATCTGGGGTCTCCTACCGCAGAAAACAACACGGCGTCCGCTTCCTTGCATGTATTGTATGTTTCTTCTGGGAAAGGGTCGCCCACCTCGTCAATGGCATGGGCGCCGCAAAGCGCATATTTATACTCCACCGTATGGCCGAACTTCTCGCAAACGGCCGTCATTACATTCACGCCTTGTACTGATATTTCCGGGCCGATACCGTCGCCGGCCAATACCGCAATCTTAAAATTCATATTCTTCTCGTTTAAAATTTATTCAAAATCATTTTCTACCATATTCAGCATCTTGATAGTGGCTTTTATAGCCGCTTCCGTCTGGTCGGCATCCAGCCCTCTCGTGCGAAACTCCCGGTCTTCATAGTTCCATGTAATGACCGTCTGCACAAACGCATCGGTACGTCCGCCCGGAGGTATGGACACGGCATAATTGGTCAGCATCGGGAACTTGCGTCCGAGGGTACCTTTGTATATCTTGCGGAGAGCGCGCACGAACGCATCATACTGTCCGTCTCCCGAAGAACTTTCTTGATAAGTTTTTCCATTTATCTCGATGCTCAGCGTCGCCATCGGCTTCAATCCCTGGGCCAGCGTAACGAAATAGCTCAGCAAGCGCACTTTATTCTTTCCGCTATCATGCTTCAGCACATCGCTGATGATATAAGGCAAATCTTCTTGGGTAACTACTTCCTTGCGGTCGCCCAGTTCGATGATGCGCTGGGTTACCTTCTTCATAGAGTCCTCGTCAAGTTCCAGTCCGAGACTTTCCAGATTTTTCCGGATGTTCGCCTTTCCGGAGTTTTTGCCCAACGCATATTCTCTGACACGCCCGAAACGTTCAGGAAGCAGATCGTTGCAATACAGATTGTTCTTGTTGTCGCCATCGGCATGTACTCCGGCCACTTGCGTAAACACGCTGTCTCCCACAATCGGCTTGTTGGGCGGAATCACGACCCCCGAATACGACTCTACGACACGGCTCACTTCGTTCAGACGACTCTCGTCAATATTCGTAACCGCATGGAAATGGTCTTTCAGAATGGCCTGCACGCTGGCCAAAGGAGCGTTTCCGGCGCGTTCGCCCAACCCGTTGATAGTGGTATGAAGCCCTTTCACCCCGCTCAAGACAGCGGCAAGCACATTGCTCACCGCCAAGTCATAGTCATTATGAGCATGGAAATCAAAATGCACGTCCGGATAACGCTTACGCATCTTCCGCATGAACTCAATCACCTGAAGCGGATTCAATATACCCAACGTATCAGGAAGCATGAAACGCCGGATATTGCATCCAAGAAGCCCGTCCATCAGTCCGAACACGTATTCGGGCGAATCCTTCATGCCGTTGCTCCAGTCTTCCAGATAGACGTTCACGTCCAGTCCCTTCTCGTGGGCGTATGCCACCACCGGCCTGATATCGTCCAGATGCTCTTCAAGCGTTTTCTTCAATTGGAAGCGGCAATGCTTCTCCGAGCCTTTGGTCAGCAGATTGATGACCTTTCCTCCGGCACCGTGAATCCAGTCGACCGACACATGCCCGTCGACGAAGCCCAGCACCTCCACCTTATGCAGCAGTCCGCGCCGTGCCGCCCAATCGCAAATCATCTTGACCGCATTGAACTCACCATCCGACACACGTGCCGACGCTACCTCTATTCGGTCCACTTTCAGGTCTTCAAGCAGCAAGCGAGCTATCATCAGTTTCTCATGGGGCACGAACGAAACGCCGGAGGTCTGCTCCCCGTCGCGCAGCGTCGTATCCATGATTTCTATTTTCGGATGATTTTCCATAACTTTTTTTATATTAAAAGAAAAACACGCTTGCGCTTCGCATAAAACGACAGGGCGTTCCAATCAAAATGCCGCGACATTTTTTCGAAGCGCAACGGCCTTTTCCTACACCGCCAACCATCAGCTGCGTGTACGTTCAAAATTTTCAATCTTGTCCTTGTTTTCTACCAAAAAGTCAATGTCGTCAAGTCCGTTCATCAGACAATGCTTCTTGTACGCATTGATTTCAAATGTTTCCGATTTTCCGGTAGCTTTGTTCGTAATGGTCTGCGCAGGAAGATTCACTACCACCTCCGTTTTCGGGTCTGCATAGATAGAATCAAAAAGCTCTTTGAGGAATCCCTCGCTCACAACCACCGGAAGCACGAAATTGTTCAGTTCGTTATTCTTGTGAATATCGGCGAAGAAACTGGAAACGACCACGCGAAAGCCGTATCCGGCAATCGCCCATGCCGCATGTTCGCGGCTGGAACCGCTTCCGAAGTTCTTTCCTGCAACCAGTATCTGGCCGCCGTATGTAGGGTCGTTCAACACAAAATCCTTGTTCAGCGAACCGTCGGGATTGTATCTCCAGTCACGGAAAAGATTGTCGCCGAAGAATTTTTCTTCACGGGTTGTCGCTTTCAAGAAGCGCGCCGGAATAATCTGGTCTGTGTCCACATTTTCCAAAGGCAATGGAACGCATGTGCTGGCAATTATATCAAATTTCTGTTTCATAGTCAATATCTCTTACATTAATGTTCTCGGATCGGTTATCACACCCGTCACGGCAGCGGCGGCGGCAGTCAGCGGACCGGCAAGCAAAGTGCGGGAACCCGGCCCCTGACGGCCCTCAAAGTTCCGGTTGCTTGTCGAAACGGCATATTTCCCGGCAGGAATCTTGTCATCGTTCATCGCCAGACAAGCCGAACATCCCGGCTGGCGGATTTCAAATCCGGCTTCTTCCAGAATCTTGTCAAGCCCTTCTTGACGAATCTGCGCATCCACCATCCATGACCCCGGCACCAACCAAGCCGTGATGTTGCCTGCTTTCTTCCGACCTTTGGCAATAGAAGCGAAAGCTCGGAAGTCCTCGATGCGCCCGTTCGTGCAGGCGCCAAGGAAGACATAGTCCACCTTCTTTCCAAGCAACGGCTCTCCCGGTTCGAATCCCATATAGTTCAACGACTTTTCAAAGGAAGTCTTCTCCACTTCAGACATACCTTCGACTGTTGGGATACAGTCTGTTATCGCCATACCCATCCCCGGATTTGTTCCGTATGTAATCATCGGCTGAATATCTGCCGCGTCATAGCGCACTTCTTTGTCAAACACCGCATCGTCATCGCTTTTCAACGTTTTCCAATAAGCCAATGCCTTGTCCCATTCCTCGCCTTTCGGAGCATACTCGCGCCCCTTGATATATTCAAAGGTCACTTCATCCGGAGCAATCATACCGCCTCTGGCTCCCATCTCTATCGAAAGGTTACACAAGGTAAGGCGACCTTCCATCGTCAGGCTGCGGATTGCTTCTCCGGCATATTCCACGAAATAACCCGTGGCGCCGCTCGTCGTCATCTTCGACATCATATACAAAGCGACATCCTTGGCCGTAACGCCTTTGCCGAGCTTTCCGTCGATAGTGATGCGCATCGTCTTCGGACGCGACTGGAGGATACACTGCGAGGCCATTACCATTTCCACCTCGCTCGTTCCGATGCCGAAAGCCACAGCCCCCATAGCCCCGTGAGTAGAGGTGTGAGAGTCACCGCACACGATGGTCATTCCCGGCAAAGTAAGCCCTCGCTCCGGTCCCACCACGTGGATAATTCCGTTCCGCTTGTCCATCATTCCGAAATGCGCCAAACCGAAATCTGCCGCATTCTTCGCCAAAGCATCCACTTGCGCCTTCGATACCGGATCCTCAATCGGCTTGTCCTGATCGTGGGTGGGCGTATTGTGGTCCGGCATACAATAGATACGTTCCGGACGGAAACACTTCAAGCCTCTTGCACGCATACCGGCAAAAGCCTGCGGACTGGTCACCTCGTGACAATAAAGACGGTCAATATACAACTGGACGGGTCCGTCTTCAACCGTCTGCACTACATGTGCATCCCATATTTTATCAAATAAAGTGTTCATGAATCTAATAACGGTTATTTCCTGAATTTGTTGATACAATCAATATAAGCCTCTACCGAAGCGGCGATGATGTCGGTGTTTGCTCCGAAGCCATAATACATCTGCCCGTCATATTCCACCTGCATGTGAACCTTACCCACATCGTCACTGCCTTTGCTGATAGCCTGGATGGTAAATTCCTTCAGTGTCATCTGACGGCGGATAATCTGCTTGACAGCTTTGATGGCCGCATCCACAGGCCCGTTGCCGGTGGCAGCCGCCTCAAAATGTTCACCGCTGATATTCAGTCCCAAGCTGGCGACAGAGCGCACTCCCACGCCACTGGTCACTTGAAGATATTCCAATTTGATGTGATGGTTCACATTACGGTCCGCACCGGCCAACACCAGAATATCGTCATCCGTAATGTCTTTCTTCTTGTCTGCCAGCTTCAAGAAATCCTCATACACCTTGTCCAGCTTTTCCTGGCTCATTTCCACTCCCAACACATGCAGGCGATGTTTCAACGCCGCACGTCCGCTACGTGCCGTCAACACGATTGCGTTGTCATCGATGCCTACGTCTTTCGGATTGATGATTTCATAAGTCTGTACATTTTTCAGTACACCGTCCTGATGGATTCCTGAAGAATGAGCAAACGCATTCCGGCCCACAATCGCCTTATTAGGCTGTACCGGCATGTTCATCAGACTGGAAACCATACGGCTTGTAGGGCAAATCTTCTGAGTATTGATGTTGGTATCAATATTCAAATGCTTGTGACAGCGCAAAATCATGGCCACTTCTTCAAGCGATGTGTTTCCGGCGCGCTCGCCGATGCCGTTGATTGTCACTTCCACCTGACGCGCCCCGTTCAGCACACCGCTGACGGTGTTGGCGGTGGCCATGCCCAAATCATTATGGCAATGGGTGGAGACAATGGCTTTGTCGATGCCGTCCACATGGTCAACGAGATACTTGATTTTCTCTCCATACTCGTCCGGAAGGCAATAGCCGGTCGTGTCGGGGATATTGACCACCGTAGCTCCTGCCTTGATGACCGCCTCGACCACACGCGCCAGATACTCATTGTCCGTGCGTCCCGCATCCTCTGCATAAAATTCCACGTCGTCTACATAACGGCGCGCATATTTCACAGCCGCTACGGCACGCTCGATAATTTCTTCGCGGGTGGAATTGAACTTGTATTTGATATGAGGGTCGGAAGTGCCGATTCCTGTATGAATGCGCTTGCGCTTGGCAAACTTCAAGGCTTCGGCAGCCACATCAATATCCTTCTCGACCGCACGGGTCAAAGCGCAGATAGTCGGCCATGTCACAGCCTTCGATATTTCAATCACAGAATTGAAATCACCCGGACTCGAAACGGGGAAACCTGCTTCAATCACGTCTACTCCCAAAGCCTCCAACTGCTTTGCCACCTGAATCTTTTCGACTGTATTCAACTGGCATCCGGGGACTTGTTCGCCGTCGCGCAATGTCGTGTCAAAAATAAACAATCTTTCACTCATAGCTTATGTTTTTATGTATCACTCAAACAAAAAGCCTTTCGCACAGGAAGTGAGAAAGGCTTTATATCGTTTTTGCTTACCGCATTTACGCACACGACCCACTTCCCATTGGTTTTTCCAATAGAATAATCAGACCATTTAGCAAAATGTGGATAAACAATGTATTCATGTCCCTGTTTTTTATATTCCGGATGCAAAGGTATAGCTTTTTTTGAAACGACAAAACAAAACCGTTATTTTTTCGTTTGTAAAAATAATGATTTGTCACAAATGAAGGCTGCATACGGTTCCTTCTATTCGCATTCAACCTCAACCGCTAACAGAATGCTATTCAGACCAACGGGCAAAGTTCTTCCACCTGCTTCTCGAAATCGTCCCTCACTATCGCTTTGTTCTTGACCGCACTCCGGTAATTGTAAATGGTTTGCGGCGAATAAAACAATAAAGTAGCTATTTTCGAACTGTCTTTGATGCCGATGCGTATCAAGGCGAATATCCGAAGCTCCGTATTCAGAATCTCCCCTTTCTTGGGAACAATCCGTTCATCTTCCCGCAAAAGAGAGTTGAATTCTTCAACAAACTTGGGATAAACAGCCAGAAAAGCCGTATCGAAATTGACAAAAAACTCTTTCGCATCCAAGTCTGACATTTTGGAAGAATTGGCCATCTTCAGCAAATCATCCATCTGTTTGGCTTTGACTTTGCGCTTCACCAGTCCCTGATATTTGTTCAACTTCTCGATATAAGCGGCACAAAGTTCGAGGAAAAGGCTCACGTACCCTTCACGAATACGATTGGTGTCCACCAGCTCGCGGTTCAGCCGCTGCAACCGCCCGTTCACTGCAACCAGTTCGCTCTTTTTGGCGCGCAACAGACGCATCTGCTTACAAATATAGAGCAACGAAAGCAGCAGCCCGACAGAAAGGATGCCGATAAAGGAAGCGGTCAGCGCCAAGCGACGGCTCTTTTCCTTATTCTGCTGCTGATAGGCCACGACAATAGGAGGAAACTTCTTGGCTATCTCAAGCAGACGCAGCCGGTTGTTATAGAAGATAGCGTCTTCCATCGAATAGTTCAGATAGCGGTTTGCCTGATCCACATCCTCCACACGGGTCTTGTAGATGTGCAGTGCCAGCTCCTGCATGGAAAGATTCTCTTTCAAAGGGCACATCTGGTCGGAAATGGCGGAAAGAATCAAGTATTTCTCATACTCATCATACTCGCCTTTATATGCATAGTTCATGGCAAGCCCGCAGGTGACGCAGGCATAAAGGCGCGTATCTATCGGGGTTCCCTCCAATGCCTTGAGATAATACTCCTCTATTCTGTTCCAATTGCCCGAATACCTCATGTTTTCAGCCTTACGATAATAATATTCTTGCGTATCCGGCTCCAGCACGCCCAACAAAGAATCTCCATACAGAATGTATTTCTCCCGATAACGGGGAGCGTACACGTTGTCGTTCGAATATTCAGCCCACACATTGTATGCCCACTGGCAAGCCTGATAATACTCCTTGTCCAGTCTCAGGTCAAAGACGGAACGGTCGACTTGGGAAAGGGCGGCCACGGCTTCGCTGAAGTATCCGGCAGTGGAAAGCAGGTAACCGCGATATATCGTGAACAGATTCCTGTAGTAGGCGTTGTGGCGTTCCAACGCCAGTTCTTCGGCCTTGTCTACATACACCATCGCCGAATCAAACTTATACACATAATATTCTTGGTAGATGGCATCGTAAATGCGAAACGTTTCTTCCGTCGAGCGGGCAACCGGCAACAGCCTTTTCAAGCTGTCTATCTTGTGTTCTTTCCGGCTCATGTACTCGCTGCGATGTTTCAGGGCGTATTCCAGACGATGATACAGAGAGTCCAACGCAGCGGCCTCCGCAGAAAGACAGACCGCACTCAACACACACGCAAGAACCGTTTTTCTCATTTTTCTCATCCGTTAGGGGTTTACGCAAATGTATGAAAAGAAATCCATATAAGAAAGAATCTACTTTATTCTTTAAGGAAATAAGATATAAACATTTACTGTATAGATAATTATATGCAAATCATCCTAACTTCGGCCTACTTGAATCCTACCGGATGAGCCGACCGGACAAGATGAAGCCTACTTTTGCGATATCCAATAACCGACGGGAAGAACCGGAGGTTTGCGCACGAAACCATAAACTTTAAACAGCTTTACTTTTTATGAAACCTAAATTCTTTTACCTGATGATGTCCGCACTCATCCCGGCCATGCCGGAAGCGGCGAATGCGGAATCAATGAAACACATGTATGCGTCGCCGCAAGACTCGCTGAAGACCGAATCGCCCAAGAAACCGGAAGGAAGTGAACGAAACGTGATGCTGAACGCTTCGGACGCCAACAAGCCCCGCGAAATCCAAATCGGACTTCCCAGCGAAGACGTCAACGTGTACGAAAACGGGCTTCCGGCCGTATATTCTTCAGCCGTCCATAAACTGGCCGCACATTGGAGAAGCGACGCGAGCTTGGGAGAAGTGGGACTGCTCACCCCGTCCGAATCTGCCATCATGACCGGCAACATCGCCTATTCCGTCAACTCGTTCAGCAAACTCGGACAGAAAGAGTTCAAAGGGATGCTGAACTATCGGGCAAACCACTTCGGAATGCAGCAGTTCGACCTGAACGTATCGGGAGGAATCGGCAACAAATGGCTCTATACGGCCAGCGCATACCAGAACTTCGATCCGGGGAGCTTCGACTTGAAAATCGACGAATATTCAGACAGGACGCAAATCTATCACGCAGGGCTGACCCGGCTGTTCGACAACAACCGGGGAAAGATTTCCGTCATCTACAAATATGCCAACAGCCGCAATCCGGGCAACTTCTTCAACCAGGCGCCTTTCATCTACGTGGGCGACGGCTCGGTGAAGGAGCTTCCGGGGTTCTCGTTGGGAACGGCTTCTTACGGGCCTAAGAACGGCGACATCGAATACATGGACGTAATGAACGGGCAGATGACGAAGGCGAACCTCCGCGACCTTACCCACAACCGCTCGCACGAAGTCGCATTGCTCACGGACTATACCTTCGGAAACGGCATGAAATGGACGCTGAACATGAAGTACATGAACGCTCCGGAAGCGAATTTCGTGGATTTCGGAGGAAGCACGATTTCTGAAATCACGGCAGCCGACGGATACATTGACGGAGACGGAAATCCGTTTGAAGGATTAGTGGAAGGAAGACGCACATGGCTGCACTTCGGAAAGGTGCAGAACTTCCTGGTCACTTCCGAACTCCAGAAGCGATTCGGCAACCACGGACTCCGCTTGGGGCTGAACGAATGGTATTACCATCTTGACTACCATTCGTCTTCCCTGCAATGGGTGGGCTCGGTGCAGGAATATCCGGAAATCCTGACAGGGCCGGACGGAGAGAAATTCCGGGGATTCAACGAACTGAGCCCGGAGTACACCAAAGGATACGAAAACAAGCTGGCTCTCTACCTGACAGACAACTGGCAGATTACGCCGAAACTGAACTTGTACTACGGAGGACGTCTGGAATACTACCGCATGTCGGCCGACCAAATCCCATACGCCCGCTATGCCGGATTCCACATCGGAGACGTACACACCTACGCCAATGCCGACGGCTCGGCCTGCACGGAGTCCATCGCCCCGCACAAAGTGGTAAAAGACAAGCTGAACTACGCGGCCACCGCACGCATCACCTACAACCTGACAAAAGAGTTCGGACTGACTGCTGACGGAACCGTCGCCACCCGCTTCCCGCGCATCAACGAATATGCCGGCACGGGGCCTACGGAGGCGCAGTACAACCGCGTGACTATCCCGCTCGTGCGCGGAGGGCTTTTCTACAAGAACGATTGGATTGACCTCACTTCAATGGTCACATACATCGCGAAATCAAACAACATTGACCAGCAGAACATCACCAAGCCGGGAACGACCGAATCGAAAACCACCCTGCTGATTTACGACATCCAGACGTTAGGATGGACTACCTCCGCCGAAGTAGACCCCTTCAAAGGATTCCACCTGCACGCGCTGTTCACCTACCAGAAACCGGTGTACAACAACTATCAGGCCACCGTCACCTTCAACGACGGCTCTACACAGACGCTGGACGCAAACGGAAACATCGTAAAAGAAATTCCCCAAATACTGGTGGAACTTGACCCAAGCTACAACATTACCAAAGACTTGCGGGTATGGCTGAGTTTTCGTTACTTCGGGAAAACATACGCGAACCTGACCGACGCGCTTTACTTCAACGGGCGATGGGAGACCTTCGGAGGCGTGAACTGGAACGTGAACAAGCATCTTTCGCTCGGAGTGAGCGTAATCAACTTCCTCAACCAGAAAGGCGCCAGCGGAACCATCAGCGGTTCGGAACTGATTTCGAAGGAAGAGGCTGCCCGCTTCAACAACATGTATATGAGCGGCACCTACCTCCGCCCCTTCACCGTAGAATTCAGCGCAAGCATCAAGTTCTGAAAAACGCCCTTGGCAGCAAAAACGTCCCGGCGTTCCGGCCGGCTCTCCGGGACGTTTCAAAAAAATGCCGCCGCATTTTTCAGACCGCCGGACAAACAGGAAAAAACGCATAAACCCTATAAACAAAAAAGCCATGAAAAAAGTATTGTTAGCAACCGCATTGGCCTGCATGACCCTTACGGGGGTTGATGCCGCCGAACAAAAGTTCATCCGTATCTCTACAGACAATACGGACCTGATTCTGCAAGTAGCCCCCAACGGACGGCTCTATCAATCGTACCTCGGAGAAAAGCTCCTGCACGAAAGCGACCTGAAAAACCTCCCGTGGGATGTACACGCCGCCTCCGACGGAAGCGTGAGCCAACGGGGATGGGAAGTGTACAGCGGTTCGGGCAACGAAGATTTCTTCGAGCCTGCAATAGCCGTCACCCACAGCGACGGAAATCCTTCCACTTACCTCTATTATGTGTCTTCCTCTTCGCAGCCGGTAGAAGGCGGAACGGAAACGACCGTTAACCTGCGCGACGACAAATATCCGGTAGACGTGACCCTGCATTACATTGCCTACGCAAAAGAAAACGTCATCAAGACGTGGAGCGAAATCAAGCATCAGGAAAAGAAGCCCGTATTGCTGTCGAGATACGCATCCGCCATGCTGTACTTCAACCGCGCAAGCTATTATCTGACAGAATTCAGCAGCGATTGGGCAAAGGAGATGCAGATGAGCTCCCAGCAGCTCCAGCCGGGCAAAAAAATCCTCGACACTAAATTGGGAAGCCGGGCAGCCATGCACATGCAGCCCTTCTTCGAAATAGGATTCGACCGGCCCGCCGACGAGCATGAAGGAGACGTGCTCATGGGAACGGTAGGATGGACAGGGAATTTCCGCTTCACGTTTGAAGTGGACAATGTGGGTAACCTTCGCGTCATCCCGGCCATCAATCCGTATGCCTCCAACTACGAACTGAAAGCCGGAGAAACGTTCACTACTCCCGAATTCATCTTCACCCTGAGCCGCAAAGGGACAGGACTCGGAAGCCGCAACCTCCAGACTTGGGCAAGAAACTATCAGCTCAAAGACGGAAAAGGAGAGCGCATGACATTGCTGAACAACTGGGAAAACACAGCCTTCAACTTCAACCAAGAGATACTGGCCAACCTGATGAAAGAGGCCAAACATCTGGGAGTAGACATGTTCCTGCTCGACGACGGATGGTTCGGCAACAAATATCCGCGCAAGGACGACCATGCAGGGCTGGGCGACTGGGAGGTAACTCGCGACAAGCTGCCCGGCGGCATTAAGGCGTTGACAGAAGCAGCCAAGGAAGCAGGCGTGAAATTCGGTATCTGGATTGAGCCGGAAATGGTCAACCCGAAAAGCGAACTGTTCGAAAAGCATCCCGAATGGGCTATCCATTACCCCAACCGTGACATGTATTTCTACCGCAACCAGCTGGTGCTCGACCTGAGCAATCCCGAAGTGCAAGACTACGTATATGGCATCGTAGACAAAATATTGACCGGGAATCCGGAAGTTGCCTACTTCAAATGGGACTGCAACAGCCCGATTACAAACATCTATTCGCCGTATCTGAAAGACAAGCAAGGGCAGCTGTACATCGACCACGTGCGCGGCATCTACAACGTATTGAAGCGCATCAAAGAAAATCACCCGAATGTGCCGATGATGCTGTGCTCCGGAGGCGGAGCGCGCTGCGACTATGAAGCTCTGAAATACTTCACGGAATTCTGGTGCAGCGACAACACGGACCCGATAGAGCGCATCTATATCCAATGGGGATTCTCGCAGTTCTTCCCGGCAAAAGCCATGTGCGCCCACGTAACAAGCTGGAACAAGAACACATCTGTGAAGTTCCGTACCGATGTAGCGTCCATGTGCAAATTGGGATTCGACCTTGGATTGAAAGAGTTGAGCGCAGACGAACTGGCATACTGTCAGAAAGCGGTAGCCAATTGGAAGAGCTTCCAACCGGCAATCATGGAAGGAGACCAATACCGCCTTGTATCTCCCTACAAGAGCAACCACATGGCTGTCAACTATGTAAGCCAAGACAAGAAACAGGCCATCCTGTTTGCGTATGACATCCACCCACGCTTTCAGGAAAAACTGATGAACGTCAAGCTGCAAGGACTCGACCCGAACACAATGTACAAAGTAGAAGAAATCAATCTGATGCCGAACACCGCATCAACCCTGAAAGCTGACGGAAAACTGCTTTCCGGCGACTATCTGATGAAAGTCGGTCTGGAGGTGTTCGGATTCACACAAGCTCAAAGCCACGTAATTTCAATTACAGCACAATAACTCAATTCATTCATTTTTTCATTCTTCACAATAAAGGCGTTAAGAGTCATCTCAACGCCTTTATTTCA
>CALUGI010000024.1 GCA_944320135.1 uncultured Phocaeicola sp.
GCCCACTAGCCTTATATCAAGTTTCTGTACGTCAGGCCAGATGTTTGCCGCCGGCTTCCTTCAGATTCCAACTCACGGTGGACACCCTTGCCTTAGGCTATACACTTCCCGCTATCGGGCGTGTTACGGACTTGCACCGGTTAGAGTATGTTCGTGCTGGGCGAACAAACAAAAATAGGGTGCAACTCATTGAGCTACACCCTACTTTTCTATCGTTGGTTATCGTTGCTTACCGATGCTTACTTCACCTCCTCAAAGTCTGCATCCTGAACATTGTCATTGTTCTTGTTGCCACTCTGACTGTTGTTTGCCTGACCCGCATTAGGACCGGCCTGCGCACCGCCTTGAGCACCGCTCTGTGCATACATCTCAGCACTTGCGGCTTGGAATGCGGTATTCAATTCAGCCATTGCACTGTCGATGGCTGCCAAATCCTGAGCCTTGTGAGCGTCTTTCAGTTTCTGAAGAGCTGTTTCGATAGGTGCTTTCTTGTCGGCAGGAATCTTGTCGCCAAGGTCTTTCAACTGATTTTCGGTTGTGAAAATCATGGAGTCGGCCTGGTTCAGCTTGTCCACTTTCTCACGTTCCTTCTTGTCAGCCTCAGCGTTAGCAGATGCCTCAGCCTTCATGCGTTCAATTTCTTCCTTGCTCAAGCCGCTGGAAGCCTCGATGCGGATGGCCTGCTCCTTACCTGTAGCCTTATCCTTGGCAGACACTTTCAAGATACCGTTGGCATCGATATCGAAAGTTACTTCAATCTGAGGAACTCCACGACGTGCCGGAGCGATACCTGTCAGGTTGAACTGGCCGATTGACTTGTTCTGTGCCGCCATCGGACGTTCGCCCTGCAATACGTGGATGGTAACTTCTGTCTGGTTATCGGCTGCAGTAGAGAACACTTCACTCTTCTTGCACGGAATGGTCGTGTTGGCATCAATCAGTTTGGTCATTACGCCGCCCATTGTTTCGATACCCAACGTCAACGGAGTGACATCCAACAGGACGATGTTGCCCACACCGGCTTCCTTGTTCAATACGGCACCCTGAATGGCTGCACCTACGGCTACCACCTCATCCGGGTTCACGCCTTTGGAAGGAACCTTGCCGAAGAAGTCCTGAACCAGCTGCTGAACGGCCGGGATACGTGAAGAACCACCCACAAGGATAACCTCATCAATATCCGAATTGCTCAGACCTGCATCGCTCATCGCCTTCTTGCACGGCTCCAGACATGCCTGAATCAAATCGTGAGCCAACTGCTCGAACTTGGCACGGGTCAAAGTCTTTACCAAGTGCTTGGGCACACCGCCAACCGGCATGATGTACGGCAAGTTGATTTCTGTAGAAGTAGAAGAAGACAACTCAATCTTCGCCTTTTCAGCAGCTTCCTTCAAACGCTGCATGGCCATAGGATCAGCCGTCAAGTCAGCGCCTTCATCATTCTTGAATTCCTGAACCAGCCAGTTGATGATTGCCTGGTCGAAGTCATCGCCGCCCAGATGAGTATCACCGTTGGTAGCCAGCACTTCGAACACGCCGCCACCGAACTCCAGAATGGAAATATCGAATGTACCGCCACCGAGGTCAAATACGGCTACCTTCATATCCTTGTTCGCCTTGTCCACACCGTATGCCAAAGCTGCTGCTGTCGGTTCGTTAACGATACGCTTCACATCCAGACCTGCAATCTGTCCGGCTTCCTTAGTTGCCTGACGCTGAGAGTCGGAGAAGTATGCCGGCACGGTAATCACGGCTTCCGTCACTTCCTGACCCAGATAATCTTCCGCCGTCTTCTTCATTTTCTGAAGAATCATAGCTGAAATTTCCTGCGGAGTGTACAGACGTCCGTCGATATCCACACGCGGAGTATTGTTCTCTCCCCTTACCACCGAGTAAGGAACGCGCGAAACTTCTTTCTGAACCTGATCGTAAGTCTCTCCCATGAAACGCTTGATGGAGTACACCGTGCGTTTCGGGTTTGTGATAGCCTGACGCTTGGCAGGATCGCCCACCTTGCGTTCGCCTCCGTCCACGAAACCTACTACAGAAGGAGTAGTACGTTTGCCTTCGCTGTTGGCGATTACCACCGGTTCGTTACCCTCGAACACTGCTACACATGAGTTTGTAGTTCCTAAGTCAATACCAATAATCTTTCCCATAATTGTATTTCTGTTTTTTATTTGTTTGCTGATTAAATTGATTCCGTAGCGCCGAAGCGTTACGTTCATTGTATGGCAAATGGCGTGCCAAGCAACTTTCAGCCCGTGCCAAACAGAAAAGTCTGACACGGGCTGACAATTTGTCCGCTTCAAATGACAAAACTTGCTTACAACATGACATTGTCAACAAAAGGTATGGCACTGTTAGCGAAGGGAGACTGCACGAGCACAACGATTCCTGCAACGAGAGCCACAAGCCACAACAGCACAAGAACCACTTTCACCGATGTAGACATCGGCTTCCAGTTTCCGAACGCCTGCATAATCGCCTGCACCAGCCCCACTATGGGAATCCCCGCAACCAAGAGGCCGCAAACGGAAAGGAAGCCCGCCGCCAAAGGAAAAGAGCTCACCGCGTTCCAGTCAAAAACCGGCGACAAATCATACAGCAGAGCGGGCACGCTTGCCAACACCCCGACCGCCGCAAGAAAGAGCGAGAACACAACAACCAAAGCCACAAGCAGCCCCGGAAGCAAACATACGACCAGCAAAACCAAACAAAGTTTCAGCACAAGTCCGATGACGCGCACAATCACGTCGCCGACCTTGCGCCATACCGACCGCTCGCCCGAACCGCCGTCCTTCCTTCCGAAGCCTCCGGTCACCGTGCGCCCGATGTTCTCCATATTGACAGGCTCGCCCCGCATCTGGAGCTTCTCCGTTGCAGTCCGCGCCAGAGGGACGATAATCCATGCAGCCAGATAAACCAAAAGCAACCATTGGAAGAAACATCCGGCAACAAGCAAGAGCAAACGCAAAGGCACTACGTCCAGCTTAAAATAAGCGGCTACGCCCGACACGACCCCTCCCAGCACCTTGTCGTCCGGATTGCGGAACAAGCGGCGCACCGCCTTCCTTCCATTGTCCGTTTCCGCATCCGCAGCCTCATCTTCCGCATCATTCAGTTCTTCCGGCTTGCCCATCCGGGCAATTACGGCCTCTACGTTCTCCAGCGTCACCACGCAATTCCTTCCGTCCGCACGTTCGTCAAAAAGCTCCGCGATGCGCACCTCCATATCGCGCACAATCTCCTCCCCTTCCGGATTCTTGCGGAAATGATAGCGCAGATTGTTCAGATAGCTGTCAAGAAGGGCGTAGGCATCCTCATCGATATTATATATAGTGCCTCCCAAGTTTACGGTCAAAGTCTTTTTCATTTCTGTTCAGTTTTAATGTCGTTTCTTAAATGGTTTACTGTTTCAGCGAGTTCGTCCCAAGCCGCTTCGAGGTCTCTCAGAAACTCTGCCCCGTCGTTTGTCAGCCTGTAATACTTTCGCGGAGGTCCCTGCGTAGATTCCACCCATTCGTAAGCAAGCAGCCCGTCGTTTTTCAACCGGGTCAGCAGAGGATAAAGCGTCCCCTCCACCACAATCAGTTTGGCCGCCTTGAGCTTCTGGATAATGTCGGAAGCATACGAAGCCTCCCTGTGCAAGAGAAGCAGTATGCAATACTCAAGCATCCCCTTGCGCATCTGCGATTTTACATTGTCTACATTCATAGCTTCTATTGTTTGTATGGCACAAATATAGGCGTTGTCCGAGTACTATGTATAACATGATATCCAATATTGGTATAAATTAACACATATATACCCGTATTTGGCAAAACAAAAAGCAGACATTCTGACGTTTCACCCCGAACGCCAGAATATCTGCTTGAAATACGACGGATATTTTTCAGGAAAGCAAAAAAGACACAATCAATGCAGCCCGAACAGTGCATCTATTTGCCTGTAGAAATCATCTTTTTCTTTCAATATCCTTTTCCTGTAAGTTTCAAAGTTCTTAATATGTCCTTCATAATCAGCAAGAACATCCTTCATTCGTCCGACTATTTCCTGCACAGGCGTGTCCTTTTCCGATATTTTATACCAGCAGCAAATCGGTATATCCACATCATTGGCAGCCGCTCCTCTCCTGCCGGTTATCACGCAGCATCCGTTAACTGCAGCCTCCCTCGGAATCCGGTCCATCCCCGGATGATTTCCGAAATCAATGTACAGTTTGCTGGAAACAAACAGTTGCTGCAGTTCAGTCCGAGAAAGGTTCTGCAAAGGAACAAAAGTCAAATCAGGAGCAGCCTTCATCAGCCTGCGCGTAAATCTCAGCCCTTTCTTAGGATTGTAAAGCACAACCGGATTTCTCTCGCAAGAAATGGAATCGGCAATAAGTTCTGTATTAATGTAATCTTTCAAAGGATATAGATTCTTCACACTCCGGGCTGACAAGAAAAGCCGCGCATATTCAGACTGATAGGCATGAATATATTCTTTCTCAACAGCAAACTTTATAGAGAAATCATTTCGGAAACTCCATTTGAAACGAAACAGTCCTGCGGTGCGATGCCACAATTCTTCCAAAGCATACCCCTTGGAATAACAGAATATTTCCGACAAAGGAATATGTTTCTTTTCATTACGATAATAATTGTCTACGCTCAACCACCATAAAACGACCTGAGCATGCAGGTAATTTTTGCTGAGATGAAAAACATATCTCCGGCAGCACTGCCACATTCCCCTCTACATCATCTACATGCTCTGCTACAGCCACTTCATATTTTGTATAAGCAGCCAAAACACCCAACTGAGGGTTGTCATAATAATAAATGTACGCATCCTTGTTTCTTTTCCTCAAATAATCAACCAACTGATGCAGCAATTCCACCCCTCCGGTAGGCGCGTTCGAGGGTGAAAACACATAAATCTTAGAAAAATCACACAACTTCTTCATCGCTTGTCAAATGTTTTGATATGCCATTAATGCAGAGATACTCTTTATTCTGCCTTTTCGCAAGCCCCTTAGCCATATTTTCAGATTGGTCAGTCCATGAACGAGGATGGTGGAGGTGATATTCCACCGCCAGATTCCTGAGCGAACAAAACTTCAAGCCGGCCATTTTAAATCTCCACACAAGGTCCGTATCTTCTCCATAAGCGGGCTTGTCGTAATCTTCGTCGAAGCCGTTGATGGACATGATCGCTTCCCTCGAAAAAGACATGTTGCACCCGGTCAGGTAATCCAGCTTCCTCAGCTTGTGCAGCCAAGGAATATACAGCCCTTCTTCCGGCCTTTCAATGCCGTTCTTGAAAAGCAACGACTTCCACACCACCTTTTGCAACCGCAACACATACGCAGAATCGCCCAACAATGCACGCGACTGGCTTTCACCGAGCAGAACCCTCAGCCCGGCAAGCACTCTGTCTGGCCGGAAATGCGCGATATGCGCTTCCATAAAACGCGGATGCAACACGCAATCCCCATCAATAAAGACCAAATGCTCGGCACGGGCAGCAATTATCGCACGATTCAGCGCACGGTTCTTCCTCCATCCCGCATCCTTTTGGGTCAAATGCCTGAACGGAACGCCAAACGGATACAAAGAAACGAACTGCCTGACTTCCGGCGATTCTCCGTCTTCAGAAACGATAACCTCAAAATCCTGCCTCGTCTGATAAGCGAGACTGTCTAAAACGGCTTTTAGAAACGGTACGTTTTTATAAACGCTTATAATCAATGTAGCTTTCGGTGACATCTCTTTCTATCTTTATTCTTTTCAAGTTATAAGCAATTGACACGAATCATCTGTAAGAATCCAAAATAAGGTTCACAAACTTATCATAGCTCAAACTGCGTTCAAAATATGATTTCGCGCTTTCACCCAGCCGCTCTCTCCACTGCGGCCGTTCAATCGCCTCCCTCAACGCATCGGCCAGACATGACTCATCTCCGGGTGCCACAAGCAAACCGTTCACCCGATGAGCCATATACTCCGGTTGAGCGCCGTTGTTGGTAGCGATTACACACTTACCGGCCTGCATAAATTCCATTGGCGACAGCGGGCAGGCTTCCCTCACGATTGAAGGGGCAACGCCTATGTCGGCATCCCGAATAAAGCTGCGGACATTTTCCGAAAAACCGTAAAAAAACACTCTGTCCCCAATGCCGGACTTTTCCGCCAACTGCCACAACTTGCGGCTGTAGCCTTCAGGCTTGCATGCCCCAACAAACACCAAAGCAAAATTCAATTCCCTTATCCGGCCAAGCGCCTTTACCAGAACAGCGCATCCTTTAGAACGCCTTACGCGACCAGAATACACAATCAACGGAATACGCTTCGGAATGCCATACTTTTCCCTCAACGATTCGCCTTCCGCTTTATCCGTTTCCGGTATGCTGTTATGGACCACCCGGCACTTGCCTTCCGGCATCCACCCATTGACGCTTGTCCATAGCCTTTTCGACAAATCGGACACAAAAATGATACTGTGCAGCTTCTTAAACATACGCCTGAACACAAAATTCACTCGGCTGGCACGTGCAATATGTCGGGTAAACACAACCTTCACCTCCTTCCTTCCACTTAACCACACGGCTGCTATTGCCAACGGCACAAACGTCTTATCGTGAACATGTATCACCTCTGCCATCGTCTTGCGCACAATACGCGAAAGACTTATAGCCGAACATATATCCAACGCCCCTCTAAACGGCAATGCCATAAAAGAAACATTTCCCTCCAACCTGCGTTTTACCGCCTTGCTGTCACGGGACAAATAAACCACCTCATGTCCGCGCTTTTCCAGAGCCTTCCCCAAATCAAGGATATACTGCTCTGCACCTCCCCATATTCTGCCGGGAAATATCTGCACCACCTTCATCGCTCAAAATCTTTAACTCCACTGTTTCCGCTCCCTGAAGCCTCTTTTTCAATCGCCGCCTTCCCGGCCTGCATCCGCTCCATATAGCTCTGTATGATTGCCTGAAGTTGCTTTTTCATGGCTGCTTCATCTTCTGTCATTCCGACCAAGTTATGTTCTAAAAGTTTGTCTGTGCGATAATTGTAAACGCCAATCACATTATGCCCGTCAAACTGCATCAAATAATCGCCTTTGATAAATTGCGGCAAATGATCCCAGTTTATCGCCCATGTATCTTCCGCTTCTGTTCTGAACAAGTCTTTCCCGAACGCTATATACGGCCTGTCATATCCAAGATAACCAAGCAAAGTAGGCATGATGTCTATTTGCTGGGCTATTCCGTCACGGCATCCGGACGGAATCTCGCCGGACGGATCATATATGATGATAGGAATACGGAAATGACCCAGCTCCGTCTTGTATTCCGCATGTGTCGTCTTGCTGCTTGCATGGTCGGCTGTTATGACAAAAATCGTATTCTTATACCAGCTCTGCTCAGAAGCTGTCTCAAAGAAACGCTTCAGCGCATAATCCGTATAGCGGATACACTTGTGCAACGCATGAGCTCCTTCGTCTTTAAACACGTCTTTATATTGCTCCGGGACGGCAAACGGATGATGCGAAGACAGGGTGAACACCGAAGCCATGAACGGCTCTTTCATTTCGCTCATCTTCAAGCAAAAATATTGCAGGAAAGGTTCATCCCAAATTCCCCACGTGCCGTCGAACTCTCCATTTCCTCCAAAACGAGAGTCTGCACAAAATTCGTCAAGCCCGAAATATTCTTCGAATCCTGCTGAACGCGCAAAAGCCTGAAAGCCCATTGAAGAATTGTCCGCCCCATGAAAGAAAGCCGTATGATAGCCCCATTTTCCAAGCTCGCCGGCAATGCCGTTGATTTTGTTCAACGAGAAAGGCGTCAGCACGAACGGCTTGTCCATCCGAGGTATGGATGCCAGTACCGCAGGCATCGCATCGATACTGAAACCGCTATTGCTGAACGTTTCACGGAACGTGAGGCTGCAATTCAGCAAAGAATCCACAAACGGAGTGTAACCCTTGTACGCCCCGTTGTCAAGCCCCTTGTTCAATCCTCCGACAAATTCCTGAGCAAAGCTCTCCACAATCAGGACAACCACATTTTTCCGACGCACAACAAGGCTGTCAGACGGAATATGCACCGGCGAATACCACCTGTCAAGCTCCTTTCTGTCTTGAAAATAAACGGGAGTGCGCTGAGGCTTTTCCATCAGCGTGCGGATTATCGCAAATGGAGTGTTAAGCACGATGCCCGTTTCTACCGCCCTGTCTACATACTGATGCGCATTGCTTACGGCTATGGGGCGGGTAGTGGTAAAGAACGATGCGCCACGCATACAGCAAATCGCTATAGGTACGGTCACGACCAACGATACGGTTTGCCTCAAATAATACTTCCATAAAGGCCTGCCCGCATTGTCCGCCGAAGGATGCCTGTAAAACTTTACCAGAAAAGCGGTCAGAGCAACGGCAAGCAACACCAAATACCAATGTCTGACAAATTCTATACCAAAAATCGTCCATAGGTTGTTTTCGTTCTTAAACTCGTCAAACGTCATGGCCGTAATGCGCTGTTGGCTAAAAGGGAAATAGACGGAATCTATCAAATTTGCCGCGATACATACCGAATTTGCCGCCACGAACAAAACTTTCGCCGCCATTCTGAACAGACGGGTTTCCTTGCAATGCAAAGGGAACAACAGCATCAGAATATAAAGGCTGTTCGTATAGAATATGGCTGAAGAGTCGAACAGCAATCCGCCTTGAAGCATCTTGGGAAGAGAACGCCAATCGAAACCGACTTGGAACATATTCCAGTTTTCCAGCAGAAAGGCAAACCTGCAAACCTCATAGCAAAAATACACCAGCACAAGATTGACCGCTACACACCAAGGCGTCTTGTTTATTTCCACGAATTTCATTGTATATTATATTTGGTTCTTTTTAATCATCTCCGGTTCAAATCGTCATAAAGCGTCTGCAAAATGGCTTTTCCCATCTTTTCCCTTTCCTCATTCGTTCCTTCAACTGCTCTGCCTGCCACATTGTCGTAATCCGTAAATCCGGCAGCGTCGCGCAGCAGGAAGCCGTTGTTGTATGAATGAAACGAAAACGGATGAGTATAGGTATCGGCAAGAACATCGCGGCTGAAAACAAAGTCCTCATGCCCTATCCCCATCTGTCCGAGCAAAGTAGCCGCAAGGTCGGTCTGGCCCATTATCTTGTCTATCCTCATAGGGCGTTTCACTGCGCCGCCAAGCATGAGAAGCGGAATATGGACGTATTCGTCTCTCGGCACAGGCGTTCCGAAATTGCTTCCGTGGTCGCCCGTACAAATAATCAGAAGATTGTCCCATGCAGGGGTGCGCTTGAGGCTGTCTACAAACTTTCCGAAACACTCGTCGACATAAGCAAAGGAATTTGCCGGAAGGTCGCCCGGCAGTTTTCCGTAAGGCACGTCAAACGGTTCGTGAGAGCTGAGCGTCTGAAAAGTCGTGAACCATCTTGTCCCGGCCTCCGTTTTCCGCTGAATGTCATCAAACAGCCAAGAAAAGATATATCCGTCGTTCACTCCCCACTTCCCTTTCGGAGCGGAAGAAGGAAAATCGCGCTGGCTTACCAAGCGGTCATGTCCCGACGCCAGATAATAATCCGCCTTGTGCATGATAGACAAATCTCCGCCATGAAGCGCCATCGTTGAATATCCGTGCTCCTTCAACACGCGCGGAAGCGCCGGAAGGTTGGGCAGTTTGCGCGCATACCTGATAACGCTTGTCGTAGGCTGTCCCAAATAGCCGCTCAGCAAACATACAAGTCCACGGTCTGTACGAAAGCTGCCGGCATCGCACCGGGTGAACAGCACCCCTTCTTCCGCCAGCCTGTCGAAACGGACAAGCACGTCTTTCCTGCCTCCCAGAACGCCTGCATAACGGGCAGACAGGCTTTCCCACACAATCAGCAGAACATTGGGACGTTCGGTATTCAGCAAACGCACCTGCGGCACGCCTGCAACCGGGAACAACGGCTTGAAAACGCTTTCGCAATATTCTTGCGGGAAAAAGCGGAACTGCTTTCCGAAATCTTCCTTTCCGGAGGACATGGAATACAGAAGATTGTACGCCGGATTCACCGCGCAATGGTTGCAGAACGGGACATTGCTATAGTAAGCGATGCTGGGAGTGTTGGGACGAATGCCGAAGCCGCGTATCACGACGAACAGCGAGAGCCCGCACAATATGAACACAACGGATACCCCTGCTCCGGACGCCCAACCGATGGCTACGAAAGGAGAAACGTTGCAATAGAGACTTGACACCTGCTGCAATCCGCAGAAGAACAATGCGCCCACGGCAAGCACTGCCACCAGGGAGGAAACGACATAAAACGCGGAAACGCTGGCAAACGAGCCTTTGAGCGACCTCAAATACACGAAGACTGAAGCGTCTATCTTAAAGTTCCAGAATCTGTAAAGAAGCGTGTCTGCCACTACAGTCAAGGAAACGAGCAGCGCAACGAAGACGTTATAACACGCCAACGCCGCATACAGGCCGAAACAAGGAATGCAGGCGTAGACGCAAACGGCCAGCAACGGAATCGCCGACAGATAAGAGGCGACAATCAAATCCGTCATGAAGCCATGAGAGTAAATGCCCGGCAAATCTCCGAAACGGAACGGCCTTCGGGCCGCTTTTCGGTTGTACAGATAGAAAAAAGGTTTCTGCACAATCTCGAAAAAGCATACGCACAAGACGAAATACGAAAATACAAAAAACAACAGACTTGCCATCGTTCAAAACTTTATCATTGATTTTACTTTCTGCACAATATCTTCCGGCTCAATCCCCGCCATACACTCAAAACTGCGCAACCGGCACTCGTCGCTTCCGGCTATGGTACACGGCTGGCAAGGAAGGTTCAGGCAAATAAGGCTGTCCTTGCTCTGCCCGTAACCGAGAAAGCCGCACGAAGGCGTGGTGCTTCCCCATACGGACAAAACTTTCACGCCTGCAAGAGAGGCCAGATGCTGGTTTGCGGAGTCCATCGTTATCATCACGTCCAGCCCGCTCATAATCGCCAGTTCGTCGGCCATCGTACATTTTCCGGCAAAAGAGACGCACCCGCCAATCTCGTTTTGCCAGCGGCCGAGCTCTTCCGCTTCTTTCCCGCGCCCCCCGAAAAGATATACGGAAACTCCCATGCCTGCAAGAATCTCCGCCGCCTTTTTCATCTGCGAAAGAGGGTATGTCTTGTTCTTGTATCGTGCGAACGGAGCGATTCCAACGGCAGGATGACGGACGGCGGCAGGGAGTTCCGGCATACGGTACTGGAAAACCGAGCGGAACGTCAGTTCCAAAGGATACCCCAAACGCTCAAGCACACGGACGTAACGGTCGACAAAATTCATCTGCTCTCCGCCTCCGGAAAGCACTTTTCTCCGCATCCACCTTTGTTTGTCCACCATGACCACTTTTTTTCCGCAAAGCACGAAAAAGACATCGATAATCCACGACCTCAGCACGTTGTGAAAGTCGGCCACACAATCGAAATTGTATGACGAAAGGAGCCGCAACAGGCGGAACATCCCCCGCACCCCTTTATGCCTGCCGCTCAAGTCGGCCTCGACTATACGGACGTTTTGCCTTCGGTTGACGAACAGCTGCGCAAAAAACGGGCGCGTCAGCACGCAAATGTCAAGTGCGGGATAGCGTTCCGCCAACGAATAGACGGCAGGCACTGTCATCGCCACATCTCCGAGCGCAGACAGCCTGACAATCAATATGCTTTTCTTTTCATTCATAAAAAAAACACCGAGTATTTTTTTCCGTTCCCGCCATGCTTTCCGAAAACAGGGCGGGACTTCCCGCAAAAGGCGGACGCTTTCAGACGAAAACTCCGCCGCTTGCAAACGAAGGCCGCTCCGTCTGTTCAAAATAACGCTGCACCACTTTATATTGGATGCACCGTTCCAGCGTTTCGTTGCGAAACATATCCACATATTCATGCGCATGGCGCAATATCTTCTCCGCCTCCGAAGGATGCGAGATGTAATAGTCCATCTTCTCCACCAAGTCAGAATAATCGTCTTCCACTTCCACGTAATGGTATCCTCCTACCAGCCGTCCTTCCATAAACCACGACTCTATCTTGGGACGGGGCATCACGGCCAGCGAATTTGAAGACATCACCCACTTGAGGTTGGTGGCCACATCGTGCCCTTCGATACAGGCCACGAACTTATATTCCAGCTGATTCCGGATGCTCATATAAGGTTTCACGTGTTCCGGGCGCATTTCGTATCCGTCCCGGTTAATCTGCCCCACATCACACATCGGATGCCCGCAATACATCTCAAGAAGCCTCGTCCGCTGGGGCTGCTTCCTCACCTCGTTGCGGAACACCAGCATATTCTTTTTCGCGCGAAACGTCCTCTTGTCGTCCACAAACCTGAAGTGCCTCACCTTGTTGAGCTTGCAAACTACAGAGTTCGTTTCGCCCGGCACAATCGGCCTGCTCTTCACGAAAGTCGGCAAATCCGTCTCGAAGTCTACGTCGCCAAACAGATAATGAAACCTTTTCTCCGGGGCAAAGCACCGGACGCTCTCGTACAAGTCGAAGAAATAAGCCGAAAACTTGTGCTTCTCTCCAAAAGGATATTTGAAGTCTCCCACCGCAACGGCCTTTCCTTCGTCAATCCGTGCGCCCTCTTTCAAGCGGATATAATAGCCGACGCGGTCGTCCAGCATACGCCGTTCTTCCTCCGAAAGCCTGTCAAGCTCGCGAAGGAGAACGCTCTTGCAGATACGGTCGGGAACCGCGTACTTCGAGAAGTTGCCGATGTAAAAAGACAGCTTGTTGTATCCCTTAATCAAGGACATGTAATCCGTGCGTATCACTTTCCCTCTCTCAAATAAGCCTCCACACCTTCGATGTCTTTCCTGGTGTCTACAGACAACGACTTGCAATGGCAGTTGTAATAATAGACAGGAACGTCATTCTCGATGAACCGGAAAGAATCGTTTTCCTCTATCTTTTCAATCGGGCCGCGCGGCGTGTTGTGATAAAAGTCAAGAGCCTTGCGGTTGAATGCGCCCACTCCAACAAATTTATGGTACACATAATCCATATTCCCTTTAGGATAAGGGATAGGACTGCGGGAGATGAACAGGCATCTGTCGTTCTTGTCGGTCACGATTTTGAGGTTGGTAGCATCGACCACCTCGACCGGATTTGTGAAATCGGTCATAAGATTCGACACATACAGCTCGTCCTCACCCACCTCGTCGGGTATGCACTGCACTATAGTGTCTTTGCCAAGAAGCGGTTCGTCGCCGTTCACCATCACATACAAGTCGGCTTCCACCTTCGTCGCCACCTCATAAAGGCGTTCCGTGGCCGTGTCATGCCCGCTGTCGGTCATAATGACTTTCCCTCCGAAGCCCTCGCACAACGATTTAATCTTTTCGCTGTCCGTAGCCACGTACACTTCTTCAAAAGCGTCCACCTCTTTGCAATGCTCGTACACCCATTGCACCATCGGCTTGCCCAATATCAAGGCAAGCGGTTTCTCGAAAAAGCGCGAAGACTCAGCGCGCGCCGGAATCACACAAATAATTTTCATTTCTTTCATCTTTTATCATCGTTTTCTCTTATACTTCCATCGGTTGTGCGACCATAGCCAATATTGCGGAGCGGCTTGTATCGTTTTTTCCAGCATACCCAAAAAAGCTCTTGTATACGGATACGGTTCATTGTCCCCGCACGGTTCAATCCGCTTGAACGTAAGCACATAACGTCCCCTCCCTGTCTTTTGGATATCGAGATAGACGAAATGAGCGTTTATGTGCATTCCTATATCTTCCCCTCCCGCAGCATAAGGAGTATCCTGGTTCAGAAAGGTCGTCCAATGGTTCAAGTTCACATGGTTCGGACGCTGGTCTGAAATAAACCCCACCATAAACTGCTTCCCTTCCTTATGATAGCCGAGCAATTGCCTGACCGCCTTTTTCTGGGGAATCAGCACCGTATCGAAGCGCGAGCGGATACGTTTCAAAATCTCGTTGAATACAACGCTTTTTGCCGGACGATATATTTCGGCGCTGAGCCGGGGAATCTTATAATACCTGCATATCTCCTGAACCCACTCCCAGTTCCCGTAATGACCAAGGAACAGGATTATCGAACGCCCGTCTCCGGCCATTTCCTCTATTAGGGCATAATTGCGGACTTCCACCCTGCGCTTCATTTCCTCATCGCCCACATGAAGAAGTTTCACGGCCTCGACGATGCAATCGCAAAGGTGGCAATAATATCCTTTTTCTATCGCACGCAACTCTTTCCCGTCCTTTTCCGGAAACGAGAGCCGGAGGTTTTTCCGTATCACCTTTCTGCGGTATCTTACGACAACGCGCAAAAAAAAGCACAAAACGTCGCTGCACGCATACAACGCTCCGAAAGGCAACCGGGCCGCCATGCTCAAACACCATATAGCCATGCCTGACAAAAACGCATCCTTCTTCATCATCTTTCCATGATTAAGCGCACCACCTGCTCGGTGGCTCCGGAGTTTCTTTTTGCATAATCCGCAGCAACAGACTTTATGCGTTCCAATTCCTTTTCGTTGTCCTTCAGGCTCCGGAACCAAGCATCCAGCTCTTTTTCCGACCTTACCACGCAGCCTATGCCCAGATTCACCAGTTCCTGAGGGGTATGCTTCCGGTCGATTTCAGGGCCGAACGCTACAGGAAGCCCATAAACAGTCGCTTCAATCACGCTGTGCAGGTAGGGCGTAAATCCGCCGCCCACATAGGCATACCTGCAAAAACGGTATATTCTGGACAGCGCGCCGAGGAAGTCTATCACAAGAACCTGCACGCCTGAGAAGTCCGTATCCTCGCTGCATTCCGAATACAGCATACAAACGCCGTCGACGCTGGCTATCATTTCATTGAGAATTTCTTCGCTGACGGCATGAGGGACGAATATAAACTTCCGGTCTCTGTGGGCATTTGCCAGGAAAGAAACTAAACGCAAGTCTTTCCTGTCGCTGACACTTCCCGCTATAAACACGTCCGCGCCACTGCAGAACGCCTCTATTATACGGTTGGAGTAGCTTGTTTCCGCCACAGACAAAGCATTGTCGAACAAAGGGTCGCCGCTCATCAGCACGTTGTCAAGCCCTTTTCCTCTTAACGAGGCTTCCGATGCGGCATCCAGCACCATAATCTTAGAGAAACATTTCAACGCTTCTCTGAACGGAGCGCCGTACCATCGGACAGCAGCGCTCTTCCGGCTTATTTTTGCCGACACGAGATATGCCGGGATGCGGCGCCGCTTGAGCTGGCGCAGATAGTTTATCCATATCTCGGACACCATGAAAAGGCATCTTTCCGGCCTCAACGCTTCTATGAACTCCCGCGACCTTTTCGGCGTGTCCAAGGGGAGATACAGCACCTCGTCTACGCGAGAGGCATCCTTGCTCATCTTCCTTACAGCCTCGTATCCTGTGGGAGAAAAGAAAGTCATCACAATATAGTATCCGTAATCCTCCTTCAACTTCACAATCAGCGGCCTCGCTATGTTGAACTCGCCGAAAGAAGAGGCATGAACCCACAGCACCTTACGGGAGCCGCTCCGCCCGGCCAGACTATATGCGCCCGCCTTCTGCCCCAAAACGAACTTTCTCAGCTTGCTTTCAGGACGTGACGACACAAAATTCATCGACCCTGCTTTCTGAATCGCCCAGTCAAGCAAATTCAATATAGCATCGTATATGCAATTCATCGCAATTATGACAACATTCATAGCCTTCGTTTATCTGACGCAAAAGTAAACAATATTCAATAAACGCCCAAACATTGTCTATCTTTTTACCTAAAAGATTCTAACCGGCCTGCTTGAATAACATTATTTACAACCCTATCAAAGAAATTAAAGAAACAGGCGTCTGAAAAACGCGGCGACATTCATTTAAAAAGGCCGGGAGATTCCGCTTGAAACGTCGGGGACATTTTTTCGAAAACCCGCAACGCTTTTCCAAAATTTCGCGTATCTTTGGAAGGCTGCACACCGAAATTTACGGAAAATTACACTTAACTATTTATCATTTAACCGTTTACAACTATGTTTACTATCAAAAAAGCAAGCGCGGCCGACATCGGGCTGATCAACAAAATGGCATGGGAAGTGTTTCCGGCCACGTACAAAGACATCCTGTCTGAAGAACAAACCGAATACATGATGGACTGGATGTATTCGCCCGAAAACCTGCGCAAGCAAATGGAAGAAGGACACATTTATTATATAGCCTACGAAGAATGCGAAGCAGCAGGATACGTGTCCATCCAACCGGAGGGGGAAGACCTCTACCACTTGCAGAAGATTTACGTGCTCCCTTATTACCAGAAATACGGACTGGGGAAGCTGCTGTTCAGGCAAGCCGTAAAAGCGATAAAGGAATTGCATCCCGCCCCCTGCCGCATGGAGCTGAACGTGAACCGGAACAACCCGGCTTTAGGGTTTTACGAACACATGGGCATGAAGAAAGTGCGCGAAGGAGACTTCTCCATCGGGAACGGATACTACATGAACGACTACATTATGGGAATCGACATCTGAAGTCTGAACGGATATTATCCGAAAAGTTCCCTGAAAGCCTCTTCCACTTTCCTCACAGGCACAAGCCGGATATTCATCTTCCTCCGGTCAAGCCCCTGAAGATTGTGTTTGGGAACGAGCATCGTCGTAAAGCCCAGCTTTTCGGCCTCTCCGATGCGCTGCTCGATACGGTTTACGGGACGTATCTCTCCGCTCAGCCCTACTTCGCCCGCCATACATACGCCCGATTCGATTTCCGTGTCCATATTGCTCGAAAGGATGGCGCAAATCACCGCCAGATCGATGGCCGGATCGTTCACTTTCAGCCCTCCGGCTATATTCAAGAACACGTCTTTCTGAGCCAGTTTGAAGCCCACTCTCTTTTCAAGCACCGCCAGAAGCATGTTCATACGGCGCAGGTCGAAACCCGTAGCGGAGCGCTGGGGCATCCCGTAGGCCGCCGTGCTTACCAATGCCTGCACTTCTATCAGAAACGGACGGATGCCTTCCACCGCTCCGGCGATAGCCACTCCGCTCATGCCTTCGTGGTCTTGCGTGAGAAGCAGCTCCGAGGGGTTGCTCACTTGCCGAAGCCCGTCCTGGCGCATCTCGTAAATGCCCAGTTCGGCCGTGCTCCCGAAACGGTTCTTGATGCTCCGCAAAATGCGATACATGTAATGCTGGTCGCCTTCGAACTGGAGCACCGTGTCTACGATATGCTCCAGCACCTTCGGCCCTGCCAGACTTCCTTCCTTGTTAATATGGCCGATAAGGATGACCGGCGTGCCTGTCTCTTTGGCAAACTTCAGAATCGAAGCCGAACACTCGCGCACCTGTACGATGCTTCCCGGAGACGAATCGACACGCTCCGTCGAAATCGTCTGTATAGAGTCGATGACCACCATATCGGGAGCCGCGTTTTTGATATGCGTAAAGATTTGTTCGAGCGAGGTTTCGCAGGCAATGAGCAGATTTCCCGCATCCGAATGCGGAATGCGGTCGGCACGGAGTTTCAGCTGGCGGCTGCTCTCTTCCCCCGACACGTAGAGCACTTTCTTGTCGGCAAGCCTCAATACGGTCTGCAATATCAGAGTAGACTTTCCGATGCCCGGCTCTCCGCCCACAAGGGTGAGCGAGCCTTCCACCAGCCCCCCGCCCAACACGCGGTTCAGTTCGTCGTCGCGCATGTCTATGCGCTGCTCGTCGCCCGACACGATGTCCTCCAGACGCTGCGGTTTCGAGCGCACCGGTTCCAGTCCGTGCGGCATACGCTTTGCCGCAGACGGCTCTTTGCGCACCACCTCTTCTACAAATGTGTTCCACTGTCCGCACGACGGGCATTTTCCCGCCCATTTGGGAGATTCCTGCCCGCAATTGGTACATATATATACGGTTTTTTCTTTCGTTGCCATACCTTTTTTCTGTTTCCATCAGTAAACTTCCGGCCGGAACCGCGCGCCGCATCCGCATCGTCCGAACCGAACGCAAATATACGGATTTCATCCGAAGATATAAGCGGCGGCCTTCAAGAAAACAAGCGGCGGCCTTCAGGAAGGCAGGCCGTTGCCTTTTGCAGATTTCCGCAGCAGGTTTCCGACACGGAAAACGCGAAAACGCCGCCCGGACGCAAAAAAACAGGACAAAATCATTTGTTTGTAGAAAAATGTTGCTATATTTGCCGTCGAGAAAACAATAATCTATGATTGAACGCTGTCTGCATATCATCTTGACGAGGACAGGGCTTATGCCCTTCGCTACTTCAATTACCGGGATGACCCCTCAGGGGTAAGGATAGTATATTGTGTGTTTCTACGTGAAGCACGCCTGCGGATGCAGGCAATATCGTGTTCAAACAACCAAAATCTTATTATTTTTTAATTCTGCCCCGGAACGTTTCGTTTCCGAGAGGCCCAAACGGTAAAGTAAAAGTAAGCACATGAAAGTTTTGAAATTCGGCGGAACGTCCGTAGGTTCTGTCAACAGCATGTTGAGCGTAAAGAAAATAGTAGAAGCGGTAGACGACAAGGTGATTGTGGTTGTATCGGCATTGGGAGGCATCACCGACAAGCTGATCAACACTTCCCGAATGGCGGCTGAAGGAAACGACGAGTACGAACTGGGAATGAAGGAAATCGTCAACCGCCATATCGAAATGGTTTATACTGTGATTCCCGCCGGACGGGAACGCGAACTGCTGCTCGACTTGGTGAACGAACTGCTGAACGAACTGAAAGACATCTTCCAAGGCATCTACCTCATCCGCGACCTGTCGCCCAAAACGTCAGCCACCATCGTAAGCTACGGCGAACGGCTTTCGTCGATCATCGTAGCCACGCTGATCAAGAACGCCGTATGGTTCGACTCGCGCCAGTTCATCAAGACTGAAAAGAAGCACAACAAGCACATTCTCGACTCGGAACTGACCTACCGCCTTGTGCGCGAAACGTTCAGCGAAATTCCGGACGTGTCGCTCGTGCCGGGATTCATCTCTACAGACAAGAACACGGGCGAAGTGACCAATCTGGGACGGGGAGGCTCGGACTACACGGCCTCCATCATCGCCGCCGCTCTCGACGCGGACATTCTGGAGATATGGACAGACGTAAACGGATTCATGACAGCCGACCCGAAGGTAATCAGCACCGCCTACCCGATTACAGAACTGAGCTACGTGGAAGCGATGGAATTGTGCAACTTCGGAGCGAAAGTGGTTTATCCGCCGACAATCTATCCGGTGTGCCACAAGAACATCCCCATCCTCATCAAGAACACGTTCAACCCCGAAGCTCCCGGCACGATTATCCGGCAAGAGGCCGACCATTCGTCGAAAGCCATCAAAGGCATTTCTTCCATCAACGACACATGCCTGATTACGATGACCGGATTAGGCATGGTAGGCGTAATCGGCGTAAACTACCGCATCTTCAAGGCTTTGGCAGAAAACGGCATCAGCGTGTTCCTCGTTTCGCAGGCTTCGTCGGAAAACTCCACTTCCATAGGCGTGCGCAATGAAGACGCGCCCTTGGCATGTGAAGTGCTGAACGAAGAGTTCGCAAAAGAAATCGAGATGGGAGAAATCTTCCCGATGAAGGCTGAACACGGACTGGCCACGATAGCCATCGTAGGGGAAAACATGAAACATACGCCGGGCATCGCCGGAAAGCTGTTCGGCACGCTGGGACGCAACGGAATCAACGTCATCGCCTGCGCACAAGGGGCTTCGGAAACGAACATCTCGTTCGTAGTGGACGGCGGCTCGCTGCGCAAATCGTTGAATGTCATCCACGACTCTTTCTTCCTCTCCGAATACCAGGTGCTGAACCTGTTCATCTGCGGAATCGGTACGGTGGGAGGCAGCCTGCTGGAGCAAATCCACGGACAGCAAGAAAAGCTGAAGCAGGAACGCGGACTGAACCTGAAAGTGGTGGGCATCGCCAACGGGCACAAAGCCCTGTTCACCCGTGCAGGCATCGACCTGACAAACTTCCATCAGGAACTTGAAGAGAAAGGCATTCCGTCATCCTCACAAGTGCTTCACGATGAAATCATCGGCATGAACATATTCAATTCGGTATTTGTAGACTGCACGGCAAGCGAAGACATCGCAGCCTTGTACAAAGATTTTCTGAAGCACAACATCTCGGTAGTGGCGGCCAACAAAATCGCTGCATCATCGGAATACGACGTATATGCCGAACTGAAGCAAATCGCCCGGCAAAGAGGCGTAAAGTTCCTGTTCGAGACCAACGTGGGTGCCGGACTTCCGGTAATCAACACCATCAACGACTTGATTAACAGCGGAGACAAGATATTGAAAATCGAAGCGGTAGTAAGCGGAACGTTGAACTACATCTTCAACACATTGAGCGCCGACATGCCGCTGAGCGCCACCATCCGCAAGGCGAAAGAGGAAGGCTACTCAGAGCCCGACCCGCGAATTGACCTGAGCGGAAAGGACGTAATACGCAAACTGGTGATTCTGGCACGCGAAGCAGGCTACCGGATAGACCAAGAAGACGTGGAGAAGCACCTGTTCATCCCTGACTCGTATTTTGAAGGCACTCTGGACGATTTCTGGAGAAACATACCGCGATTGGATGCCGATTTCGAAAGCCGGCGCAAGAGGCTGGAGGCCGAAGGCAAACGCTGGCGGTTTGTGGCCCGCTTGGAAAACGGCAAAGGGACAGTCTCCCTTCAAGAAGTGGATGCCCGCCATCCATTCTACAACCTGGAAGGAAGCAACAATATTATTCTGCTCACAACCGAACGGTACAACGAATATCCGATGCTTATCCAAGGATACGGCGCGGGAGCCAGCGTAACGGCTGCCGGAGTGTTTGCCGACATCATGAGCATCGCTAACATCTAAGAGAGAGGTTATGAAACATCTGATTATTTTAGGGGACGGAATGGCCGACTGGGCTGTGCCGTCACTGGGAAACAAAACGCTGCTGCAATACGCAGACACGCCCTATATGGACAAACTGGCCCGTATGGGACGCACAGGCATCTTGAAAACCGTCGCAGACGGATTCCATCCGGGAAGCGAAGTGGCCAACATGTCAGTCATGGGATACGACTTGCCGACAGTGTACGAAGGACGGGGAGTGCTTGAAGCCGCCAGCATCGGAGTCGATTTGGAACCGGACGATATGGCCATGCGCTGCAACATCGTTTGCGTGGAAGGAGAAACGCTGAAAAACCATTCCGCCGGACACATCACCACCGAAGAAGCCGATCAGCTTATCAAGTATTTGGACGAAAAATTAGGCACCGATCGGATTCATTTCTATACGGGCGTGCAATACCGCCATCTGCTGGTGGTGAAAGGAGGCGACAAGCGCATAGCCTGCGTACCGCCTCACGACATACCGCTACAGCCTTTCCGTCCGAATTTGGTAAGACCTCTCTGTCCGAAAGCGCAAGAGACCGCCAATCTGCTGAACGGGCTGATTTTAAAATCACAAGAGCTGCTGGCAAATCATCCGGTCAACCGGAAACGTATGAGCGAAGGCAAAGACCCGGCCAACAGCATCTGGCCGTGGAGTCCGGGATACCGGCCGAAAATGGAGCCGCTGTCCGAGAAATATCCTTCTATAAGGAAGGGGTCGGTTATCACCGCCGTCGACTTGATTCGCGGAATCGGGCACTATGCAGGACTGCGCTGCATCGATGTGGAAGGCGCTACGGGACTCTACACCACAAACTACGAAGGCAAAGCGCAAGCTGCCATCGAAGCGCTGAAAACCGACGACTTCGTTTATCTGCATATCGAGGCCAGCGATGAGGCAGGCCATGAAGGGGACGTGCCTTTGAAACTGAAAACCATCGAATATCTCGACAAACGTGCCATCGGACCTATCTGTGAAGCCGTGAAAGACTGGGAAGAACCTGTGGCAATAGCCGTGCTTCCTGACCACCCTACCCCTTGCGAACTCCGCACGCACACCAACGAGCCGATACCATTTCTAATCTATTATCCGGGAATCGAACCGGACTCAGTAGAAACTTACGATGAGATATCGTGCAAGAAAGGAGCCTACGGGCAACTTGAGAAAGACGAATTTATGAATCTGTTTATGAATATAAAATAACAAGATGACCGTTCGAGGGAAAGAGGTCATCCATAAAAGCAAATCTGACATGAAATATTACAGTACAAACAAACAGGCTCCCGACGCCACGCTGGAAGAGGCCGTAGTAAAAGGACTTGCGTCTGACAAGGGCTTGTTCATGCCTTACGAGATAAAACAGCTTCCGGCATCATTCTTTGATGAAATCGACCAATTGTCGTTTCAAGAAATCGCTTTCCGCGTAGCAGACGCTTTCTTCGGCGAGGACATTCCTTCCGATACGCTGAAACAGATAGTATATGACACGCTGAACTTCGACACGCCCGTCGTAAGAGTGAAAGACAACATCTACTCGCTGGAACTGTTCCACGGGCCGACATTGGCTTTCAAGGACGTGGGGGCGCGCTTTATGGCCCGCCTGCTGGGATATTTCATCCGCAAAGAGGGGAAAAAGCAGGTGAACGTGCTGGTAGCCACTTCGGGAGACACGGGCAGTGCGGTGGCGAACGGATTTTTGGGAGTAGAGGGGATTCACGTATATGTGCTTTACCCGAAAGGAAAAGTGAGCGAAATCCAAGAGAAGCAGTTCACCACATTGGGGAAAAACATCACGGCATTGGAAGTGGACGGCACTTTCGACGACTGTCAAGCATTGGTGAAAAGCGCATTCATGGACAAAGAACTGAATGCACACATGCAGCTCACCTCCGCCAACTCCATCAACGTGGCGCGCTTCCTCCCCCAAGCGTTCTATTACTTCTATGCGTATGCCCAACTGAAGAAGATGGGAAAAGCCGACAAGGTGGTGGTTTGCGTGCCGAGCGGGAACTTCGGAAACATCACTGCCGGACTTTTCGGAAAACGGATGGGGCTTCCCGTGAGCCGTTTCATTGCAGCAAACAACCGCAACGACATCTTCTATCAGTATTTGAAGACCGGAGAATACAACCCTCGTCCGTCCATCGCCACCATTGCCAATGCTATGGACGTAGGCGATCCGAGCAATTTCGCGCGCATCCTCGACCTCTACAAGAACAGCCATGAGGCCATTTCCGCCGAAATCAGCGGCGCAACTTATACGGACGACCAGATACGCGAAACCGTGAAGCGAGCATTCGATGAAACAGGCTATCTGCTTGACCCTCATGGAGCGTGCGGCTATCGCGCATTGGAAGAAGGACTGAATCCGGACGAGACGGGCGTATTCCTCGAAACGGCACATCCGGCCAAATTCCTCCAAACGGTAGAAGGCATCATCGGAAAGGAAATGCGAATCCCCGAAAAACTGCAGGCGTTCATGCGGGGAACCAAACAGAGCGTCCCGATGAGCAAAGACTTCGCTTCTTTCAAGGCTTACCTGATGAAGCGGTAAAAAATGAGCGCAGGGAGTGCGAAAACAAAACTTCGCATCCCTGCGCTTAAACTATCCAACTGCCGGAAAATGCACGGCAGGCTTATTATTTTTTCTTCATCCGCTGCATCATGCCGGCCATCTTTCCGCCGGTCACCATCTTCATCATTTTGCGGGTCTGGTCGAACTGCTTCAACAGACGGTTCACGTCTTGAATGCTCGTACCGCTTCCCTTGGCAATGCGCATACGGCGCGAACTGTTCAGAATCTCAGGATGGCTGCGTTCTTGGGGAGTCATCGAATAAATGATGGCTTCAATGCTCTTGAACGCATTGTCGTCGATGTCAATATCTTTGATGGCCTTCCCTACCCCCGGAATCATGGAAGCAAGGTCTTTCAGATTGCCCATCTTCTTAATCTGGTGGATTTGGGTGAGAAAGTCGTTGAAGTCAAACTGATTTTTCTGGATTTTCTTCTGAAGACGCTTGGCTTCGGCCTCGTCATACTGCTCCTGCGCACGCTCTACCAACGACACGATATCACCCATGCCGAGGATGCGGTCGGCCATACGCGCGGGATGAAAGAGGTCGATTGCCTCCAATTTCTCGCCTGTACCTACAAACATAATGGGCTTGTTGACCACAGTACGGATAGACAGGGCCGCACCGCCACGCGTATCACCGTCGAGCTTGGTCAGCACTACACCCGTAAAGTCGAGACGCTCGTTAAACTCGCGGGCCGTGTTCACGGCATCCTGACCGGTCATCGAGTCAACTACGAACAAAGTAGCGTCCGGATTGACAGCATCCTTGATGGCGGCAATTTCGTTCATCATCTGCTCGTCTATAGCCAAACGCCCGGCTGTATCCACAATCACCACGTCGCAACTCTTCGACTTGGCCTCCTGAATGGCATTCAGCGCAATCTTTACAGGGTCTTTGCTGTCAGGTTCGCTATATACGGGCACTTCAATCTGCTCTCCCAACACCTTCAGCTGCTCGATGGCCGCCGGACGATACACGTCGCACGCCACAAGCAAAGGCTTGCGGTTCTTCTTCGCCTTCAACATGCGGGCGAGTTTTCCTGAAAACGTCGTCTTGCCTGAACCTTGAAGCCCCGACATTAAAATTACAGCCGGGCGGCTTTTCAACTCCAGCTCTGCGGTGTCTCCACCCATAAGGGTTGCCAGCTCGTCGTGAACAATCTTCACCATCAGCTGGCTGGGCTTCACGGCAGTAAGCACGTTCTGTCCCAATGCCTTTTCCTTTACCGTATCAGTAAAGTTCTTGGCAACCTTGTAGTTCACATCGGCGTCAAGCAGGGCGCGACGCACGTCTTTCAGGGTCTCCGCCACATTGATTTCGGTGATTTTGCCCTCACCTTTCAATATCTTGAACGACCGTTCCAGTCTTTCGCTTAAATTGTCGAACATAATTATATCGTATTATTTTTAATTATCGGAATTATAACCAAATACGGAGCGCAAAATTACAAAAAAATCGGCACGCTCAAATTTTTTTGTCCTGCCATTTCGCTTTTTTCAGATAAATCAAACTGATTATCAGCATCAGAGAATAATATACCAGCTCGGTGGTAAAGCATACGTTGACCGGAGCCTGCACAATCATCCCGACCACAACGATGTATACGGCATAGAACACCAACACAAACACCTCAAGATAAAGCGCCGCCTGCGTGTTGCCCGTCCCGGAAATCCCGTTGAAATAGATGTTCGCCACCGATGCTATCAGCATGGCCGCACATACCACATAGAGCGATGACACCGAATCTTCCAGCAAAGCGGCTTCGTTGGTGTACACCGCAAGGATGGCATGAGGGAACAATGCGCACAATCCTACGCAGACGACCATTATCAGGAACGACATCCGGGCTATCTTGCCGAGCAACGACATCACATGGTCTACGCCGCCCGCCCCTATCAGGTTGCTCACTAACGTATTGGCCGTGGTAGACAACGATTGGGCGGGAATGAGCAGCACCACATATACGCTCCGCACGATGTTGGCGATGGCAAGCTGGCGCTGCCCCAGACGCTCCAGCGCAATGAAGAACACAAACCAGATGCCCATCGAAAAAAAGTACTGCACCATCGTGAAGCACGAGATATGAAGGATGCGCAACACCATCCCCCCGTCGAAACGGGGGATGCGCCCCAGACCGTATTTCCGGTGGTCAACCCTTACATACGTATATATAAGGTAGAATATCAGCGACGACGCTTCGGAAATGACCGAAGCCAGAGCCGCGCCGCGCACGCCCATCTCAGGCATTCCCAGGCGGCCGAACACCAGCGCATAATTGAACACGAGATTCACCAACGCCATTACCACGGCACTCATGGTCAGCACTTTCGTTTGGGTGATGCCGATATAAAGGGCGCGGAACATCACATTCAGAAAAGCGAACAGGAATCCCCACATACGCCATATATAGAACTCGTATGTAGCCTCGAAGATTGCATCGGAAGACACGAGCAGACGGATGAGCGGCTTTGCCACGAAGAACATCAGTCCCAAAAGCACGACCGCCATAAGCAGGCTGAACGCGGACCCTTGCCACATGATGGGTCCCACCGCCCTGTAGTTTCCCTCCCCGTTACGCCGCGCAATCAGAATCTGCGAACCCACGCTGAAGCCGAACGCCACGGTGTAGAAGCAGATATAGAGCAGACCGCCCATAGCGGCAGCCCCCAACGCGACCTCGCTCACATGGCCCAGAAAGGCGGTGTCGGTCACGTTGATTACATTCTGCGCTATCAATCCCAGAAAGATGGGATAGGTTACATGCCAAATCTCCTTGTTTGAATAAGCCATACGACACATTTAATGGATATGCGCGCAAAGGTACGCATTTTACTCCGCACCGCAAAACGTCCTGCCGCCCGCACCAATGAATCAGCGCCGCAAATGAGACTTCGCATAGCCTTCAAACCATTCCAGCCATTCCCGTTCTTCCGGCGCAAGGCTTTCGAGAGTCGCCTGATAGTCCGGGTTGGGAATATACCACCAGCGGGTTCTGAAAAACCAATCCAACGCCTCTGTCTTGAACACATACCCGCGCCATGCGAAAGGCAGATTGCGCACGATGCGGTACAACTTGTCGTTCAATGCCCCTTCCCGGTACAATCTGTAACGCCACGCATAATAGCCGGTAGGCATGTCGATGACGCTTGTTCCGGTGCAATCGGCGGAAAAGATTTTCAGCTCCGAACCGGGACGGAAATCGGTTGCCTTGTATTCGAGGGTGGCATTGCGCAGGAAAAACTCCACCACGTCCATCAACTTGTCGTTGCCCCAATTGCTGGTCAGTACAGTCCGTCTGCGCCATTTTCCCGTACCTGTGATTTCGGGCTTCACCGACCTTTGGAACACGCTGTCCTTCAGCATGAAGTGAAGCGGCACGTCGCGCGTCTTGATGCGGAGCGTAAAGTCGCCTATTTTCCCGTTCGCCCAACGCAAGGCAGGCGAGAGCTTGTAGTCGAGTTCGTAGTGGTAATAGACAGATTCGCTCATGCGATAGCGGTAATGATGGCGCACGATGTTGAAGCCGGGCTTGAACGTGGCGTTGAAGTGATAGACAAACGCGACGGGCACCCCGCCGTTGGCTTGCGGATTCCACAGATAACCGCCGCTCCGGGCTTCGTCAATTTCATATTGGGAGAGGTCGAGTGCCTGCACCTTTCCGTGGTTCACGAAAAGCGTGTCGGCCCTCACGATGGAAGCGGCCACGGGCAATGCCTTGCCGTTCATCGTCACCGTAAAATCCGAGATGTAAGGATGCGCGCCGCTCAGGTCGAGCGAATCCATGTACACCGGCGGATCGGCTTCGAAGCCCATGAGAACGGTCTTTTCCTCACCGGGATTATAGAATGCGTAATACACGTCCACATCCGCCGTCCTGTCCTCTCCCCAACTCAGCGTCAGCACCTCACGCCACACGTGAATATCGGTTTCCACAAGAGGGAGAAGCTGGTTCCCGCTCGTGTAATACGTCCCGTCGTTTGCAGGAGCTGCGATGCAAGCCGCAAAGAGCCAGCACAAGAGCGTCCCCCGCAACAAAACCGTCCGCACATCCGCATTCCGCCGCATTTTCTGGAATTTCCGTATCCTTGCCGGATAAAGTCTGCCCATAACGATTCGCATTATTGTCTGCCGACAAATGTAACGATTTTCTCGGCACCTTGTCCTGAAAACGCGGGCAAATTCAAGGCCACGGACGCAGGCAAACCCAAAAAAGGCCGACGCGTTCTTGTCCGAACCCGAACGCACCGGCCTGTCCCGCTCCAAAGGGAAAATCAGTTTCTATGCAATCTTCTGTTTTTCAACTTCATGACATGGCGCACGGCCTTCCCTGCGCGCGAAAGGCTCGCCTGATTGTCAACAGACGGGCTGTAAGGCGTATAGCCGTAAGCGGCATATTCACTATTATTACGATACAGCACAGAGATTCGGCCTTCGCTGTCATACTCTACGCGGTAAGTGTCCGTGTTCAGCACTGCACCTATTTCGCTTCTTTCCGTCACGCTCAGCGGAATGTTCTTTGTAGTTTTTCCCATATAGCCCGCATAATACACGAAGTCGGCTATCATGATAAAGTCCGGCGTGAAAATTCCGCTGTTCGTCGGGGCATTCTCGCCATACTCGAACGTGTATGTATATGCCTCTTCCTCCGTTTTGGAACCGTCCTTCAAGATTGACACATACCTATCGCCGGCTCCCGTCAGATTGCCGTCTGTCCAAGTGAACGTAAACTCGTTCTCTTCACCTGCATACTCAGAATCTGCCGGCTCATCGTCCAAATAATCATAAGACACCTTGACTTTCAGCAAATGGCCGTCGTCGCTGTATTCCGCTGTCATCGTCCCTCTGTCTTCATCCGTCTCTCCTTCATACACATCCTTCGAATAGTAATCGCACGAGGTGACGAAGCCCCGGCTGTCAGTCCGGATATTGGAGTAAACTTCCTCATACTCATAATCTTCTTCAGCATAGTCTATTACGATACTGAACGGATTGTCCTTAATGAGGAAGTCGCTCCCATAATCCGCGCTGAATCCGTTGACCATCCGGCCGCCGTCGTAATTGAAATAAGACACGTCCCATCCATAATCTATCGAATAGACCGTATGGGCAATCCCCGCCTCTTCAATCGAAGTCGAGGGAGCCTGGCCGTCGTCTCCCGACGGATCGTCGTCGTCATCGTCACCGTTAGGCGTCGAAGTCGAAGGAAGCTGGTCGTCATCGCCCGACGGATCGTCGTTATCATCACCGCAAGACGTAAAACCGCACAAGGCTGCCGCCGCAAAGAGCGAGGCAAACAAATAAATTTTTCTCTTTTCCATCACAAAACTCTTTAGTTAAACATATATGCAATGGCCCGTTTCTCCATCGGACTGTGGGGAAAACATCCAAAGCGGAGCAAATATATTAACAAAGCGCAGCGTCTTAAAACAAAGCCCCGCGCCGTTATGCACCAAACGCAAGCAACCTTGCACTATTCCGGACGAATTTGCGACTATCCGGCACGAAAAAAACAGCAAACGCGCGGCGCGAACTGCAATAACTCCGCCGGAAACTTGCAGCATACGCATTATACGATTATTTTTGCGCCTTAATCAAAAACCAACCACATCGAATGAAAAAGATTCTTTTGGCCGGAACTGCGGCTCTGCTCTTCCCGGCATCAGTCTTTGCCGGAGACTACCTGACCAACACGAACCAACATGCAGCCTTTCTGCGCATGGCTGCACGCGGAGCTTCCGTCGACATTGACGGAGTGTACAGCAACCCGGCAGGACTCGCCTTCCTCCCCGAAAACGGGTTCCACCTTTCGCTTACCGGACAGAGCGCATTCCAGACGCGCGAAATCGAGGCTTCCACCGGGCTTTGGACGATGGACGGCAACCAAAGCACTCGAAATTACAAAGGTACGGCATCGGCTCCGATTATCCCCTCGTTCCAAGGAGCCTACAAGAACGACAAATGGGTGATTTCCGCCGGGTTCGCCATTACGGGCGGAGGGGGAAAGGCATCTTTCGGCAAGGGGCTTCCGATGTTTGACGCGCTTGCCACAGGGCTGATTGCCTCCGCATCGCAAGGAAGGCTTGCTCCTGACATGTACAACATCAACACAGCTATGGACGGAAAGCAGTACATCTACGGCGTGCAGCTCGGACTAAGCTACAAGATAGCCGACTGGGTATCCGTGTTCTTGGGCGGGCGGATGAACTACTTTACCGGAGGATACGAGGGATTCCTGACTGCAGACTTGAACGAATCGTATACGCCGATGGCTCCGGCGCTCGGACTGGAAGACGCGCGGCTGGCAAGCATCGAACTGGACTGCCGGCAAAGCGGATGGGGAATGACTCCGATTATAGGAGCGGACTTCAAGTTGGGAAAATGGAACATCGGAATGAAATATGAGTTCAAGACGAACCTGAACATCGAAAACCGGACACGAAAAATGGAACTCTACCGGGTAGACGAAAGCTATCTGGCCGCCTACCAGGACGGGGTGAACACCCCCAACGACCTGCCCGCCATGCTTTCGATAGCCGCCGGATACGAAATTCTTCCCAACCTGAGGGCATCGGTGGAATACCATTTCTTCGACGACAAACATGCGGGCATGGCCAACACGACATTGGCGGACGGAACCGTTGTCGGCAGGCAAAAGACATTGAAACACGGCACGCACGAATATCTGGCCGGGGTGGAATGGGACATCACAAAGCAGCTCACGATAAGCGGCGGCTTCCAGAAAACGAACTACGGACTGAGCGATGATTTCCAGACCGACACGAGCTTTTATTGCGACTCCTATTCGTTAGGATTCGGGGCGCGCCTCCATCTGAACGAATCGTGGAGCATGGACATCGCCTATTTCTGGACAAACTACAGCGACTACACCAAAGAAACCGCCAACTACAACGGAACGGGCATGGCTGGAACGGACATCTACTCGCGCACGAACAAGGTGTTCGGGCTGAGCTTGAACTACAACTTCTGATTCCCCCTGAACGCAAAGAAGCACGCGATGCCGCCCTTTCCGGACGCCGTTCCGGAGAAAGGCGGCATTTCGAAAAAAGTCCCCGGATTTTCAAGAGAAACGCGCCGGAATTTCAAGAAAAAGACAGGCACAACGCATGGATTTTGAAGATATTTCACTACCTTTGCCTACGAGAACCGCAACAAAAGAAGAAGGAGGAAACAACGATGAAAGTATCAGCATCTATGGAAAGCCTCTGGCAATACATCCAGTCGCTCTCGCTGAGCGAACGCAACCGCGAATGGCTGGCGGACAAGCTGCTGGAAGGCACACGCAAAAAAGGGGAAGAAGAAACCGAGCGCATCGGCAAGGAAGAAATCCTTGCAGGAATCGATGCGGGACTGAAAGAGATGAAAAACGGCCAGACAAGGCCGGCGCGCGAACTTTTGAAAGAACTTCGAAATGGACTATAGAATAAAAACGACAAAGTCCTTCGACAAGGAAATTAAAAGAATAAGCAAACGTTACGCCTCGATAGCGGACGACTATGAACACCTGCTTGTCGAACTCGAACAAAATCCCCGCCTCGGCACCGACCTTGGAGGCGGCCTGCGCAAAATACGCATGTCCATCGCTTCCAAAGGACGGGGCAAAAGCGGAGGCGCACGGGTCATCACTTTCACGATAATCGCAGCCGCAGACGAAACGGAAATCAACTTGCTTTACATCTACGACAAGGCCGAACGCGAATCCGTCAGCAAAAAAGAACTTGAAGAACTTCTTCGCAAAAACGGACTGAAATGACTCATCCGGCTCGCCGCATTCGCGTCAAAACAAAACAAAATAACAAACTCGCAGAAAATAATTCTTCATCTTTCCACTTCATAATTTTTTTTCTTAACTTTGCGGTGCATCAACAAAACGAGGAAAACACTTTAAACAAAAATATTAGTTATGATGACAATTGACAAATTCAACTTTGCCGGAAAAAAGGCAATCGTCCGCGTAGACTTTAATGTACCTTTGGACGAAAATGGTAAAATCACCGATGACACCCGTATCCGTGGCGCACTGCCCACTCTGAAAAAAATCCTGGCAGACGGCGGCGCCTTGATTATCATGTCACACATGGGCAAGCCCAAAGGCAAAGTAAACGCTAAATATTCTTTGAGCCAGATTGTTGACGCTGTATCAGCCGCTCTGGGAGTTCCCGTTCAGTTCGCTCCCGACTGCGCCAAGGCTCAGGATGCAGCCGCTGCCTTGAAACCGGGCGAAGTGCTGCTGCTCGAAAACCTCCGCTTCTATCCGGAAGAAGAAGGCAAGCCTGTAGGCATCGAAAAGGAAGACCCTGCTTACGAAGCCGCAAAGAAAGAAATGAAAGCCCGTCAGAAAGACTTCGCCAAAACTTTGGCTTCTTACGCCGACTGCTACGTAATGGACGCATTCGGCACGGCTCACCGCAAGCACGCTTCTACAGCCGTTATCGCCGACTACTTCGACGCCGACCACAAAATGTTAGGCTATCTGATGGAAAAGGAAGTGAAGGCCGTTGACAACGTGCTGAAAGACATCAAGCGTCCGTTTACCGCAATCATGGGCGGCTCAAAGGTTTCTACTAAAATCGGCATCATCGAAAACTTGATGGACAAGGTAGACAACCTGATTCTCTGCGGCGGTATGACGTTCACTTTCGCAAAAGCCCAAGGCGGCAAAATCGGCAAATCTATCTGCGAAGACGACAAGCTCGACTTGGCTCTCGACATCATCAAGAAAGCAAAAGAAAAAGGCGTCAATCTGGTATTGGGCACAGACTGCATCGCAGCCGATGACTTCAAGAACGATGCCAACACTCAAGTTTGTCCGGCCAACAACATCCCTGACGGATGGGAAGGTCTGGACGCAGGTCCCGAAAGCCGCAAAGCGTTCAAAGACGCCATCGTAAACGCAAAGACCATCCTGTGGAACGGTCCTGCCGGCGTATTTGAGTTCGACAACTTCACGGGCGGCTCAAAAGCCATCGCAGAAGCCATTGCGGAAGCCACCAAAAACGGTGCTTTCTCGCTGATTGGCGGAGGAGACTCAGTAGCCTGCATCAACAAATTCGGCATGGCCGACCAAGTTTCTTACATCTCAACCGGCGGAGGCGCGCTGTTGGAAGCTATCGAAGGCAAAGTATTGCCGGGCGTAGCCGCTATCTGTGGCGAAGAATAACCGTCTTCTCTTTCTATACAAACCGCTTCAAGAAATTCTTGGAGCGGTTTTTTCTTGTCCCCACAATATTAAGAGAAAAATCTTTCAATTACGCTTAGTTTTGCCTAACTTTGTATCATAGATAACAACTAAGTCATGCACAAATCTCTACTCCTGATCTGCCTGCTTTTTACAAGCATCTTCTCAATACATGCCCAGATTTTCCGATATATCGACATGGAAGACGGTCTGAGCAGCCGGCGGGCGTTTTCAATCCGGCAAGACAGGCAAGACTATATATGGATACTCACCCACAAAGGAGTCGACCGATACGACGGACGCAGATTCAGATTCTATCCTCTTCTGAAGAACGATACTGCCGTCTATTGCTATCCAAACCAGAACGTTCTGAGAATAGATGCCGGACAAACGCTTTGGGAAATAGGAGAAGACGGACTGGCGTTCCGCTATAACGAACTAAAAGATTCTTTCCAGCTGGCTTTTGACTTGAAAGCGTCTTATCCGGAAACGCAAAACACCCCCATAAGTGCCACCTATCTTGACCGAAACGGGAATATCTGGTTTTGCACTGAAAACAAGCAATACGTTTTCCAAACGACAAGCGGAACAAGCTGTTTGCTGGACAACTCTATCCCCGAAGAAATAGTCAGCATCACGCAAACGGAAAAAGACGACACTTATTTTTTAGCCTCTGAACGGTATCTCTTTACAGCCAAAGTATCGGGAAATGAGCTGACGAACATTCAAAAAGAACAGGTAAAAGGCATCGACTTCTTCGATTACATTTATTATCATGCGCCGAGCGGACTGCTGGTCATCAACTCTCCGCTTGAAAGAAGCGTGCTGTATGACCCGACAGACAAAAGCGTCACCGACTTGGGCAACTGTCTGGAAGAAGTCAACATCAACCGCATCACCCCCTGTCCGCAAAATCCGAACGAACTTCTGATAGCTTCAGACGGAGGAGGCGTCTTGCGTTTAGACATCAGCAAAAAGAAGATAACCCGATTCCTTGAAGAAGACCCTAACAGCCGAAACAAGATGAACGGCAACATCATCAAAGACATCTTCATCGACAAGTCCGGCAGAATATGGAATGTGGTCTATCCGATTGGGATTACTGTTTATTCAGACAAGTATCCCGCTTACGAATGGATAGCCCATGCAACCGGTTCGGAAAACACATTGTCACACAGTTGCGTCAACTACATCATGGAAGACGAAGACGGGGACGTGTGGTTCGCCACAAACGACGGGGTTAGCTGTTACCGCACAAAAGAGAAGAAATGGGCAACTTATTGCACCTCAGAGAAACTGCCGCAATACGCAAACCACATCTTTACTTCACTCTGCCAGACCCGTTCGGGCAACATACTGGCAGGAGGGTACATGAGCGGCATATATGTGATAGACAAGAAGAACGACAAAGTCACCCTTTACCGCCAAGAAAGCAAAATCAAGGCGGGAGAAGCCCCCGACAAATACATCAGAAGCATCTTGCGCGACTCTGACGACATCATCTGGACCGGAGGCTTTTACAGTCTGAAAAGTTACGACACGAACAGCGGGAGGAAACAAGAATACACCGCCCCATATCCCATCACCTGCATCTCGCAGCGTGACGCGAACCGGCTTTGGGTCGGTACGACAAACGGACTTTACTCGCTCGACAAGAAATCGGACAAACTGATTCCTTTTTCTCCAACGGAAGATACGGGTTCGGTAAACATGATGTATTCTTGCGAAGGAAAGACATTCGTCGGAACCAACGAAAACGGACTGTTCGTCATAGACAACCTCACGGAACAAACTATCCGCTACCACTCCGGAAACAGCGGACTAAGAACCAACAACATCTACAGCATCGTGTCCGGCAAAGAAGGAAACCTCATGTTCGGCACGGAAAACGGCATCTGCGTCTACAACATCCGAAACGGCAAATTCATCAACTGGACGAAAGAGCAAGGACTGATGACCGCCAATTTCAATCCGGCGGCGGCCATCCACACAAAAAGCGGGCACGTGATATTCGGAAGCAACGAGGGGTTTATCGTGCTGCCCGATTCCGTGCAACTTCCCGCATCTTTCAAGAACCGCATGGTGCTGTCAAACCTCAACATCATGTATCGGACAGTGCATCCTCAGGAGAAGAATTCTCCGCTGACCAAGACACTCGACGAGACGCAACGCATTGACTTGAAATACAATCAGAACACTTTCTCGCTGAACGTGTCGTCCATCAACTACGACACGCAGGAAAGCATTTTCTACAGCTGGAAGCTGGAGGGATTCTATAACGAATGGTCTGCCCCCACCCAAAGCGGGCTGATTCGCTACACCAATCTCTCGCCGGGGAATTATTGCCTGAAGATACGGGCCATATTCTTCGACAACCAGAAAGTGGTTGAGGAACGCGAACTGCAAATCGTTGTGGGACGCCCTTTCCGACTGACATTCTGGGCATTTCTGATTTATGCGGCCATACTCGCCGCAGCCGTATTTGCACTCGTGAAGTACCTCAACTTCAGACACGAACGGAAAGTGTCGGAAGACAAAATCAACTTCTTCACGCAAGCCGCCCATGACATCCGCACTCCGCTGACACTGATAAAAGCGCCGCTAAACGAAATCGCACAAAAAGAACGTCTGAGCGAAAAGAACATGGAAAACCTCAAAATGGCCATATATGGCACGGAGGCCCTGTCGGAACTGGCGGACAATCTGGTCAACTTTCAGAAAGAGGAGCTCTACACATCGGATATCAACGTGACGGAGACGGAATTGAACCAATACTTAAGCAATTATGTCCACCAGTTCGACAGCTACGCAAGACAGAAAGGCATCACGCTGAATTACGAATCTTCTTTCGACGAACTGCCCGTATGGATTGACGTACACAAAATCAATTCGATACTCCACAACCTGCTGTCGAACGCCTTCAAATATACTCCGCAAGGGGGGAACATCACCGTGAAAGCGGAAACCGGAAAAAACACATGGACGGTAACCGTAAGCGACACAGGCATCGGAATACCGAAAGACGACCAGAAAAAATTGTTCAAAGACTTGTTCCGAAGCCACAATGCCGCAAGAATAAGCAAGTCGGGGTCGGGAATAGGACTTATCCTCACCTGCAAACTGATAGAGAAGCATGGAGGAAAAATCACGTTCGACAGCACGGAGCATGTAGGAACCAACTTCAGGCTTACTTTCCCCGTCAAAAGCAAACGCTACCGCCGCACCGCGATGCAAGACGTCCGGCAAACAGAGACCGCAGTACCGGCATCTTCCGGACGCAATGCCGACAGCCAGCCAGCCGATGCGCCATACATTCTGGTAGTTGAGGACAACGAACTGCTCCGCAACTTCATCATGCAAAATCTGTCGGACACATATCGTACCGAAGGGGCCGCAAATGGAAAAGAAGGAATCGACAAAGCGAAAGCGCAACAGCCAAACTTGATCGTATCAGACATCATGATGCCGGTAATGGACGGACGCGAAATGTGCCGGACGCTGAAAAGCGACATGGAGACGAGCCACATCCCCGTCATCCTGCTGACTGCATTGGGCGGAAACGACCAGATTCTGTTGGGACTTGAAACCAAAGCCGATCAATATCTGACCAAGCCTTTTGACATGGACATACTGAAAGCGACTATCCACAACCTGCTCGAAAACAGGCGGCTGATGCGGCAACGCTTCCAGCAAGCGGTAACAGCTCTTCCCGCCGACGAAGAAAAAATAGAACTGCCGAGCAGTCTGGACGACGAGTTCATGAAGCGGGTTGTAGAAACGATAAAGGAAAATTTGGGGAAGGAACTGAACGTAGACATCCTGTGCTCTGCCATGAACATGAGCCGCACCAGTTTCTACAACAAGATAAAGGAACTGACAGGCATCGCCCCTGCCGAATTTATCAGAAACATACGTATGCAGGAAGCGGCCTTGCTGCTGAAAAGCTGCCGGTACACCGTAGCGGAGGTATCGGACAGAATGGGGTTTGCCGACCCGAAATACTTCACGGATACGTTCAAGAAGTTTTACGGGATTCCGCCAAGCGTTTACATGAAACAACAAGAACAAAAACAAGACTACTAATATGAATTTCTACTTGAAGTCATTTCTCATCTTCACCCGAATAGGGCTTTTCACCATCGGGGGAGGATATGCTATGGTACCGCTGATTGAAGCCGACCTGGTGGACAAGCGCAAATGGATCAGCAAAGAAGATTTTCTCGACTTGATGGCTCTCGCCCAAACGGTGCCCGGCATCTTCGCCGTCAACATCGCCATCTTCATCGGATACAAGCTGCGACGGTTTTGGGGAGCCTTCTGGATGGCGGCCGGCACCATCCTTCCCTCTTTCGTCATCATGCTGGGCATCGCCCTCTTCTTCCGCCAGTTCCAGCATGTGGAAGCGGTGGAAAACATATTCAAGGGAATCCGTCCGGCAGTAGTGGCGCTGATAGCCGCACCTACCTTCAAAATGGCCAAGTCTGCGCGCATCAGCCGATACAACGTATGGATACCCGTCGTTTCGGCCCTGCTCATCTGGCTGTTAGGGTTCTCTCCGATTTACGTCATCATACTCAGCGGATTAGGAGGATTCTTCTATGGAAAATACCGCCGCAGACAAAACGGAAAATAAACGCCTGCACGCTTCGGACGGGATGCGCGCACGTTATTTTCGAAACGCGGCGGAATTTCTCCGCGAACGCGGCGGAAAGTCAAATTAAAACAAGAATACAGAAAATATGACACTTCTATTTTTAAAACTGTTCTACACGTTCTTCAAAATCGGACTGTTCGGGTTCGGAGGCGGCTATGCCATGATTTCCATGATTCAAGGCGAAGTGGTCACCCGCTACGGATGGCTCAGTTCGTCCGACTTCACCGACATCATCGCCCTCAGCCAAATGACGCCCGGCCCCATCGGCATCAATTCTGCTACGTATGTAGGCTATGTGGCCGTAGTCAACGCAGGCTATTCTCACTCGATGGGAGTGATAGGTTCCACCATCGCTACGCTGTCGGTCGTGCTTCCGTCATTCATCCTCATGATACTGATCAGCCGCTTTTTCCTGAAATACCAGAAACATCCGGCCGTAGAAGCCGTCTTTACCGGCCTGCGTCCGGGCGTAGTAGGTCTGCTTGCAGCGGCTGCATTGGTCTTGATGACCGGAGAAAACTTCGGAACAGAAACGCCGCAACTGATTGTCAGCATCGTTCTCTTCATTGCGGTCTTCATCGCGTCCTACCGCTACAAAGCGAACCCCATCATGCTGATAATCGGCTGCGGCGCATTAGGCTATCTGATCTACTGACAACCTCAATCGTCCTCGCTCGGTGCCGGAATCATCGGTTCCGGTATCGAGAAATCCTTGTCGGCAAACAAGGCAGCCAAACCGGAAATCTGCTTCAGGCGAAGCAGTTCGTCTTTATCCATTCCGATGTTCTTCATTATCCATTGGTCAGACATTCCCGCTTTCGTAAGTTCCGCCACGATATTCGTCATAAGTTCCACCACATGCGTACCTCGCGCACGGTTATGCCGGATAGTCGACCCCATCCGGTTCGACAAGTCCTTGTCGATGACAACAATCGGCAGCATCCCTTTCTCCCGCTCGTAAATCCGTTTCGAAGTCAGCATCACCCTGTAACGGTGAAACCCGTCCACAAGGATATACTTGTCGTTCTCCTTGTCGTAATAGCAAACGCAAGGCATCGTAAACCCGTCCTCCCAAATAGAAAGTTCCAGCAGCCTCATCTCAGGAGGCGCCACCACATTCGGATTGTAATCGTTGGCACACACTTTCTCCACCGGTACCGCCATCACGCTATACACCGGACTTTTATATTCGTTTACGTCCATATATTCTTGTATTGTTGCAGTATGTAACTTTTCATTTTCACCTCTTCCTTCGTCAATGCAAATCCCATATACTTGCAGGCATAGTCGTTGCGCAAAATGCAAAGACACATCCGCTTGTAAGTAGGGATTTCTCTAAACTCCGGAATGTCGATGTCATCCAAATACTCCATCATGACAGGATGTTTGGTTGTCTTATAGTTGGATTTGTTGCGCACTTCAATAGGAATGTTCAAATCAATAAGTTTCTGAATGGTTTCGTCGCCCAAACATCCCCCCTTTGTGCGCCAGAACTTCACGCTGGTATGCAACTTTTCAAGATACCCACGCTTGGTATCCTCCGGCAGCGTAGACAGCAAAAACTCCATAAATGATTTCCACGTATGTCCGGGAGGCAGCTTCACCGAACTGCGCCCCATCGCCCTGGAGCCTCCATAAAGTCCGGAGAAATTGACCCCGTTTACCCGTCCCACCATCCTTCCCCAAGTGTCCGGATCAATCACTTTATACAGGCGCAAGCTCTCGATTGCCTCGCAAATGAACGGACTGGCCACCCTCTGCCGCTCCAGATTGACTCCTGCCTGATAATACAAATCGTACAGCTTGTTGTAATCCCATCCGAACTTGCCGTTGGCCGTCCAAATGTCAGTGGTTTTCCAATCGTATATCGGATAGAAGTTGAACACATCGTTCGCGATTTTCGAACTCCACTGGTAGTTGTGATAAAGCTGTTGCTTCAAGCCTCCGTAAATAGTGCGCCAACGGTTATAGCTTTCCTGCGTCCTTATCCCCACCAGACAAGCGGTCCGAACGGCATTGTTCTTCTTGTGGAGCCATGCAGCAAAGCGCAATTGGAACTCATAATCCCACATGTTTTCGTGAAAGAAGGAAAAATCGCTTGCGGTCAACACGTTGTCCGGCATTTCCCGCACCCACATATCCTTCTTCGACTCTTCCCAAGGGCGCCAATAGTTCTGATACATTGACGTACATGTGCGCACCCGAAAAGGCACGCACACACGATAAACGTCGAAAATGTCCTTGTTAGCTTCAAGAATGCGGTCGACAAAATCAATCGTCATCTTATACTGCACTTCATAATCCATGTGGAAAACTCCTATCTTCCTCTTCAGATTATGTTTGCGGATATACTCGGCACATAAATGCAGCAACACCCCGCTGTCCTTTCCCCCGGAAAAAGAGATATAAATATTGTCAAATTCCTTGAACAGCATATCCAGCCTTTCCAGAGCCAACTCATATACATTTTTCTTGCTCTCTTCCTTTTTTTTCATACTTTCTCCATTTTCTGATAAAGTCTCCACGACTTTATAACTTTGAAGCCTTCCGACTCAAAATAGCCGACATGACGAATCATCACTACTGCCTGAAGCGTTTTTTTCTCATCGTCCATCTTTTTTATCACCGTCCTCAGCAGTTGAGGGAACAGCTTCTTTTCCAACAACGGCTCTACATAATAGTTATTGATCGTCATGCTTTTCCCTTTTTCCTCCACAGGAATAAAACCTGCTACCTGCCCGTCTTTCACAGCCACGAACCATGTGAACGAATCGCTTGTTTTAAAAGGATAACGATTGTTGTACTTAAGGACATCCGGATTCATCACCAACGGAGCCACCAGCGCATACAACTGCGGGTCCGTTCCTCCCAACTGAATTATTTTCGCCATAAACGATAATCATCATTAAATTTCGGTTACAAATGTAACGATTTTATTTCAGAATCTTCCCAACAGTATCAATTAATCGCTATTAATCGCAAGAACCTCAAACAGGTTTTCAAAGGAAGAACAAACAAATTCGGCACCACCAACAACAAGAAGCAGCTGCCGGGAGGACTGCACATCCAGAAAAGGAAGGTTCAAGCCTGCCGCCTGCTCCGAATCCAAACAGAAATACCCGTGACGATTTAAGGCATTTTGCGCCCAATGCCGCAACACTTCATCGGAAGCCTCCAGACAGATACGTTTCTTTCCTTCCACTGTCGGAGAGAAGCCTCCGTGCATCAGGTCGAAACGAACATTCTGCTGCCCCTTGAAAAGAGAGTCTATGCGGTTGGCTAATATCAGGTCTTCCGTTACGCCGCACTCCAGTCCGCACGTGCCGGCCAACAGCCAAAGCCGGTCGGACAGCACCAATGCCTGCTCCACATCGTGGGTGGACAAGAGCACCGCCTTGTTTTCTTCCACAGCCAGCCGACGGAGCAAAGCCATGATTTCAATCCGGCTCACTACATCAAGGAAAGCCGTAGGCTCGTCAAGCAAGACAAGCGGACATTCCTGCACAAGTGCCCTGGCAATCATCGCTTTCTGACGCTCACCGTCAGAGAGCTGAGCTACATACACGTCCGACTTGTGCGATATGCCCGCCGCCTGCAACGCATAATCAATCATGTCTTTGTCGTGCGCGTCCAAACGGCCGAAAAACCCGGTGTGAGGCTGGCGTCCCAAAGCGACCAGCTCATACACGGTCAGTCCGCCGGTTTGAGTCTTGTCGGTCAACACTACCCCTATCAGACGCGAACGCTCCTTCAACGAATAGCTTCCGACAGGCCGTCCCAACAGTTCCAATTCCCCGCCCAAAGGAGGCTGCAAAGCAGACAAGGTGCGCAGCAATGTCGACTTCCCTGCTCCGTTGGCTCCCAGCAGACAAGTCAACTCTCCGCTATACAAACGAAAGTTCAAATCGCGATGCACGACTTTACCTTGCTTGCCGCGATACCCCACCGCAAGCCCTCTCCCCTCCATAACCGCTACACGACTTCCCATCAGTTGAAATATTGCAGCTTGCGCCGGTTAATGATTACATAGATGATTACAGGAGCCCCGACCACAGGAGTAACCGCATTGAGCGGAATAACGCCCAGACTGCCGGGAAGCACGCACACGAGATTGCAGAAAAGGGCCAACGCCCCGCCGCAAAGCAAAGTGACGGGCATCAGCGAATTGTGGTTCGACGTGCCCAGCAGAAGACGCGCAATGTGGGGCACAGCCAGTCCGATAAAGGCTATCGGTCCGCAAAACGCCGTTGTGACCGCCGTCAGAATGCCCGTAGACAGCAAAAGCAGGTTGCGGACCCGGCGGACGTTGATGCCCAGATTCTCCGCATAGCGCGTGCCGAGAAGCAGCGCGTTCAGCGGCTTTATCAGCAGAACGGCTATCAGCAAACCCGCTGCGACACAACAGGAAAAGGCCGGAAGCTGGTCAAGCGACACTCCGCCAAAGTTGCCCAATCCCCACACCACAAACGAATGCACGTTGTCGGAAGCGGAGAAGAAACTGAGCAGCGATATTACGGACGACACCACATAACCGATCATGATGCCCGCAATGAGCAGCATCACGCTGTCTCTTATCAGGAAAGAGAGGAAGAGTATCAGCAAAAGGACTGCTGCCGCTCCGACCAATGCCCCCAATACGACCGAAAAGAACCCCGACAGGCCGAGTCCGACCGCGCCGCCTCCCGCCATCACCACCAACGCCACTCCAAGACTGGCGCCCGAACTGATTCCCAATATGGAAGAATCGGCCAACGGGTTGTTGAACACGGTTTGAAGCATCAGGCCGGAGGCCGACAAAGCCGCTCCGCAGAGCAGGGCCGTCACGCATTGCGGAAAGCGCGACTCCCAGACAATATACGTCCATCCGGCTTTTTCCGCCTCGCCTCCACTCAGGATGTGCCAGACCGCCTCGGCCGGAATGTCTACCGAGCCGAAAAGAAGGTTCGCCGCCATCAGCGCCGCAATGCACAACGCCAAGCAGATTCCGTATATGAGGCTTCTGTCCGCTTTCATTCCGCCAAACGGGTAAAGTATCTTGTCTGATGATTGTCCGAAAGTTCCGGATGGAATATCTTCACCATATCCTCCAACAACAAGTCGGGCCGGAAAGGGGTTTCCTCATAAAAGGGAATCCGGCAAGTATTGCAGCCGTAAATCCGGCGCTCGCGGAAGGCGCGGAAACGGGAATAAGGCGCATATTCGGCGGCAAGCGTCCCATAGGTCTTGTCTTCAGGCTGGTTATACTTGACAAGCCAGTATTCTGCAAGCTGGCCCCTGTCGAAAACCGTTTCAAAAGCCATAGGCACCGAACCGCTGTTCGGCAGATAATCGAACACATAGCGCGCACCGGCATCGGCAAACAGCTTTCCGGTAGTGCTTCCGCCGCCCGACACGTACCATGTGGCACCGTATTTCAAGTCGCTCATCACCGCAGGGCGGCTTTCCGCCTGCAAAGCCAGCGTCTTCAGCCGCAAATACGCCGCTTCCACTTCACGGAACAACGAATCGGCACGGCTGTAAGTTCCCGTAAGCAGTCCGTAGAACGCCATCCACTCGGCGCGCCCCAACGGAGAGGTTTCCATATAGTCCGCGCACTCCACCAGCGGAATGCCGAGTTTGCCAATCTTTCCATACCCGTTGCTGTTTTCAAAAGGAGAAAGCAGTATCGCGTCCGGATGCAGGTCGATGATTTTTTCCACGTCCGGGCTCAGGCTGTTCCCGCAATCGGCCATCCGACCCTCTGCACACCGCTGCCTTATTTCAGGCATGTTCATGTATTCCAATCCGCAGATGCCGGCAATCCGGTCCAATGCGCCCAGTTCCTTGAACAGGCTGCAATGCACGGACGAATAGACCATACATCTTTCCAACGGCACTCTCACCGCTTCCGCCCCTTCCGGCAAGTTTGGCAGAGGAAGGCGCCTGTCGACCAGCGCGTAGGTGCGGAGCGTTTTCGCCGTGTCCCACGGATTGCGAAGCACGGCCAGCGTATAGTCCGGGAAGCGGACGATGCAAAGGTTGCGGGCATAGCGCAGCCGCAACGTGTCGCCGCCTTCCGAAACGGAAGAAGTCTTGCCTCTGCCGTTGCAGGCGGCCAGAAGCAAGACTAATGTTACCATTATTATATGGACAGACAGCAGAAAACGTCTCATCCCGTCAGTCGATAAACAGCATGGAGTTGGGGTTGATGCCTCCTGCCGGGAACTTTTCCTTGAAAGTCCCGTAGCGGTCGAAGCGGTATATCGTCCCTTCGCTCACGTAGTCGCTCGTTCCGATGTAGATGTCGCCCGTCTCGTCGTCCACTTCGAGCAGATAGATGACTTCGCTCGAAAGCTCGTCCGGAGCATTGTTCAGGAAAGAATGGCCGACCTGGCCGGTATTGACATTATACGTGAAGAACGAATTGTCCGTGTCCGTATCAACAAGATACAGCAGGCCATCCTCTCCTTCAGCCAGTTTGGTGGCCTCCGTCACTTTTGTCACGGAATTGTTTTTATACGGGTCGATTATCTGAAGTTGGTTCCGTGTCGTTTTCTCCCAAGTGGACGAATCATATACATCTCTCGATATTAAAAAAATCTTACCGTCATCTTCCCACAACCGCTCCGGATTCGCAGCTACGGCAATTTTGCTTTCCAAGTCCATCGTACCGGCATTAAGCACCAACACCTCGCTGTTATATACGATAGCGCCCGTTTCATCATAACGATAGGTATTTGCCACATAAAGCCTTCCGCCGCACTCCACAATCCCCTCCAAGCAGGTGTCATCCCCTTCGTAGGCATCCACCTCGTCAAGCGTATTGCGGTCGAGCTTGCTCACGCGCCCGCCGTATTGGGTGACGTACACATATCCGTTTTCCACATCCACGTGTCGGGGAGTGTCTTCAAACGTATGGCGGCATTGCTCCACCCCGGCCGCATTCAGCTTCGCGATATATTTTGAGCCGGAAACGACCACGTAGATATAGTCGTCTTCCTCCGCCATCGCAAGGCCGGTATCTCCTAACTTCTTGCCGTTCTGATACTGATAGATGTCTCTGATAAAATCCGCGTTGCCGTCGGGAGCATAAAATGCCAGGCCCGAATTGTCTCCGCCCATCGTCCCCTCATACAATATATAGGCACGCCGCCCCGGAAGTTCCACTTTGGAGCCGGAATCGTCCAACCAGTCGTCGTTGTCATCGTCATCGCAAGCGACAAACGCCCCGCACGTTGCCAACAGGCAAAGCGCAGTCCATACGAAATTTCTCATCTTCTTCATAAATTCCTCCTTTTAAACGGCAACTTGCAGCCGACAAGCAGTGCAAGCGCCACAATTCATCGCAAATATAACGTTTTTTTTCGGCTTTCTTGCTAACTTTGCAAAAAAACTGACGGGCGCATTCCGAAAAAACGCCGCCGCACACCGTCCTGAAGCCCGCGAACTGCGGAACGGAACGCGCGGACGTTTTCCGGCAAACATGCGCCCCTAAAAAAAAATTGCAGCGCCGCTTATGACTTTTAACGCCGAGAACATCCTCCTTATCGGGTCAATCCTGATTCTTTCAAGCATCCTTATCAGCAAGACCGGCTACCGGTTCGGCATTCCCACCCTTCTGCTCTTTCTCATGGTAGGCATGTTCTTCGGAAGCGACGGCCTGGGACTTCAGTTCAACAGCGCGTCCGATGCGCAGTTTGTCGGGATGATTGCCCTGAGCATCATCCTCTTTTCAGGAGGCATGGACACGAAATACGCCGACATCCGCCCCGTGCTCAAGCCGGGCATCGTCCTTTCCACTTTGGGAGTGCTGCTCACCACCTTGCTCACGGGAGCCTTCATCTATTGGATTTCGGGATGGGACAAAACCAACATCCAGCTTCCCTTGCTCACCTCCATGCTGCTGGCCGCCACCATGTCGTCTACCGACTCGGCTTCCGTGTTCAGCCTGCTCCGTTCGCAAAACATGAACCTGAAGCAGAACCTCCGTCCCATGCTCGAACTGGAAAGCGGAAGCAACGACCCGATGGCTTACATGCTGACCATCGTGCTTATCCAGGTTATTTCGAGCGGCAGCGACCTCAACCTCGCCCTCATAGGAAGGGACTTGCTCATACAGTTCTTCTTCGGAGGGGTGATAGGCTATGCGGCCGGACGCTTCGCCGTGTGGTTGGTGAACCGAATCAACCTGTCGAACAGCTCGCTCTATCCCATCCTGCTGCTGAGCATGGTGTTCATCACGTTCACCGTCACCGACCAGCTGAAGGGCAACGGCTATCTGGCGGTCTACATCATGGGAATGATTGCAGGCAACTCCCGGCTGGCGTTCCGCAAAGACATCCATACGTTCATGAACGGGCTTACGTGGCTGTTCCAGATAGTGGTGTTCCTCACGTTGGGGCTGTTGGTCAACCCGCATGAGATGCTCGACATTGCGGCTGTAGCGATGCTCATCGGCGTGTTCATGATTCTCGTGGCCCGTCCTGCCAGCGTATTCCTCTGTCTGCTTCCCTTCCGGAGGCTGACCCACAAGGCCCGCCTGTTCGTGTCGTGGGTGGGGCTGCGCGGAGCCGTGCCTATCATCTTCGCCACTTATCCCGTGCTGGCCGAAATTGAAGGGTCGCAGCAGCTGTTCAACATCGTGTTCTTCATCACGCTGCTTTCCCTGACCATCCAAGGAATGACCATCGCGAAGACCGCACGTCTGCTCCACCTCGACCTTCCGGCGGAAAAAGAAGGAAACGAGTTCGGCGTGGAACTCCCGGAAGAAATCGACACAAGCCTCAACGACCTGACGCTGACCGCAGAGATGCTCGCCCACGGAAACCGCTTAGCCGACATGAAGCTCCCGCAAGGCACGTTAGTGATGCTCGTGAAGCGGGGCGAAGAGTTCATCATTCCCAACGGACAGATAGAACTGCATCCCGGCGACAAGCTGCTTCTCATATCAGAAAACAAAAAGACACAACCATGACAAGAATAGGACTTCTATCGGACACCCACGGATATTGGGACGACCGATACGTGAAATACTTTGAGAGTTGCGACGAAATCTGGCACGCAGGCGACATCGGCTCGCTCGAACTGGCCGAACGGCTCGCCGCCGTCCGACCGCTCCGCGCCGTCTACGGAAACATCGACGGACACGACATCCGCATCCGCTATCCGGAAACCGCACGCTTCACCGTCGACGGAGCCGACGTATTGATGAAGCACATCGGAGGCTATCCGGGCAAATACGACCCTTCGATACGGGGGCAGATACTCGTGCATCCGCCCAAACTCTTCATCAGCGGACATTCGCATATTCTGAAGGTGCAATACGACAAAACGCTCCGCCTGCTCCACGTCAACCCCGGAGCCGCCGGGAAATACGGCTTCCACAAGGTACGCACTTTAGTGCGCTTCACCATAGACAAAGGCAGCTTCTCCGACATGGAAGTAATCGAGCTGGCAGACTGAACGCGCACGCCTCTTTCATCCGACCGCAGGAAAAATCCGTGCGCCTGCCGGATTAAAGCCTGTTTCCGCGCTAAGAATCTTCGTTTCACATTGCGGTTTCTTCATTTCACACAGCGGTTTATATGTTTCTCAATGCGGTTTGCATGTTTCACGTTGTGAAATGAAATTATTCGGGCGGAGAAAATGGCTTTTCCGGCGGGGAAATCAAGTTTCCCTGCCGGGCGGAGCGGAAAAATGCCACGGCTCCTTTCGGCTGCAATGCCACCCTCGGCTTCCGGGCGTATGCGATACGCCCCTACGCTAACGGGAACCTTTATTGGCGTGCAGGCATAAAGCCAATATCATGCCGGACAGACGGCATCCAAATGAAAGAGACGTAACCGAATGCGAACTTAAAAAGGGAAAAAACTTTGCGCTTTCAAAAAACTTTCCGAAATTTGCGCCGGAAATAAAAAAACAAATTATGAAAACTTACCTTGTAACAGGAGCGGCCGGGTTCATCGGAGCCAACTATATCAAGTATATTCTGGCTAAATACGATGACATCAAACTGGTCATTCTGGATGCGTTGACTTACGCCGGAAATCTGGGGACTATCGCCGGCGACATAGACAACGAACGTTGTTTCTTTATAAAGGGGAATATATGCGACCGCGATTTGGC
>CALUGI010000025.1 GCA_944320135.1 uncultured Phocaeicola sp.
ACAAACTTCCGCCGAACAAGCAAGAAAAGGCCGACGGTTTTTTTCAACAAAAAACGAAAAAAACAAAGAAACTACTGGAAACCAAACCTATATACATGCAAGAAAACGGAACGGGGGAAAAACGCAATGAAAAGTATACACCTTTATATATAGAAAGAATCCTCATCAAAGTCAAGCATCCTCACCGCCTTCGTCTTCACCAGCAGGAATAGTCACCAACACCTTGTCAATCCGCGCCCCATCCATATCTACAACTTCAAGCACGAATCCTTTCCATTCGAGCGACTCCCCGCTTTGAGGAATATGCTGAAGCTGCTGCAATATCAGTCCGCCCAAAGTATGATAATCGGCGTTCTCAAACAAATCCCTCCGCTTGAAATACGACAAAAAGTCGTACAGCGGACACTGACCGTCCACCAGCCATCCTTCTTTATTCACACGCTTGATAATATCCGGTTCTTCTTCAGGATCATCCATCGAACCAACCAGACCCTCCAGAATATCCCGTAAAGTTATGATTCCGACGCACGAACCAAATTCGTCGCAAACCAACGCCCGGCTGATTTTCTTCTGCTTCATCTGCTCCAGCGTCTTGTAGACGTTCATGTTTTCGTGGAAATATACAGGCTCATGAGTAAGCGCATCCATATTAAAGTCCGGTTCCGACAAATGCAACACCAAATCTTTCAGATTTACCACACCTTTCACATGGTCCAAGTCGCCTTCTTCCACCACCGGATAAAACTCGTAAAGATGCCCGCTCAACACCTCACGAACCTCATCGGCCGTCATAGCCGACTCCAGACACACAATGTCGCCCTTGTGGGTCATAATCGACCCCACCTTCAAGTCGCCCAGCAAAAACACCCGCTGCACAATGTCTTGCTCCACAGGCTGCACCTCGCCGTCTTCGGTTCCTTCCTGAATAATCGACTTGATTTCTTCTTCTGTCACCTTGCTGCCCGATTCCTGTATCCCCAACAAGTTGAACATCACTTCGGTGCTTTTCGAGAGCAGCCACACGAAGGGCAAAGCGATTTTTGCCAAAACATTCATCGGACGTGCCACCAATTTGGCAGCCTTTTCCGCCACTCCCAAACCGATCCGCTTAGGAACAAGCTCGCCGAAGATAATCGTAAGATAAGTCACTATCACCACAATCACCACCTGAGCCAGCACAGGGGCATAAGCAGAAGGAATCCCCCACGAAGCCAACACTCCGGCCAGCTCCGCCGCAATTTTGTTGCCCGAATAGATACCGGTCAGAATGCCTATCAACGTTATGCCGATTTGAACAGTAGAAAGGAAACGGTCGGGGTCTTCTGCCAGCCTCAATGCCACGCGGGCCGACTTGTTTCCGTTTTTTGCATCTGTAGAGAGCCGAGACTTACGGGCTGATATTAATGCCACCTCGGACATGGCGAAAATGCCGTTAAGCACTATCAACCCGACAATAATGATTATTTCATCCATAAAAATTAAAAAAGTGTTCGGGCAACAAAAATACGAGATTGTTCACATCAACAGGCATACGCACATGACAATTAAATTGTTTTAACAAAGGCTTCCTTGCGCAAAAACAGTCAAACAGCCGCGCAACGCTCGAACCCTTCCTTCATCAAGCGCTTCAGGGCCAATACCTCGTCCGTAAGCAACCCTGTTTTCCTGAATCCGATATAAAACATGCTCTCCAAAGGGCGGCAACCGTCCCACAATTTAACTATCTCATGCCGGGAAATAGCATCGCGGCACAAAGATTCAGGTAAGACAGCCAATCCACGCTTGTTCGACAGGCAGCGCATGACGGAACACTCGTCAGGCAGAATGTAATTCGGAGAGAAATCGGGCTCTTTCCCGAAATTCAATTTCCAGAAAAGATTGAATTGTTCGCTGTCTGCCGCGTTATACCACAACTGGGACTGCAGCCAGCCGGCAAGCCGCTTTTCGCACCCCGCCAAATCAGCAAAACCGGACACGTCCGTACATGCGCCGGCCACCAGCACAAAGCGAATCGCTCCCAGTTCTTCGTAACAGACATTGCGCAAAGGGACTTCCTGACTAAAAACAGCTACATCAACCGTTCCGTGCGCCAAAAGCGGAATCAGATTTTCGGCGCTCTCTATATGCAGCACCATATTGAAATCCAAATCCGGCAAACGGCTCTCTAAAAACTGATAATACAAGTAAGGATACATCCCCACGCTCAACGTACTTCTTCCCGCTTTCTTTTTTTTGCGAAAGTTTCCCTCCACTTCTTCCAGCTTCTCCAACGAATTGCACACTTGCCGATAAAGCATCTTCGCCCGCTCGTTCGGAACCATCCTGCGGGTGTTGCGCTTGAACAGCGGGTATCCCACATAAGATTCCAGCGCGTTCAGATGCAGGCTCACCCCCGGCTGGGAGATGTTCAATTCTTTAGCGGCATCGCTCATTGTTCCCGTCTCAAACACGGCCTTGAAGGTTCTGAACCATTCCAAATCTGTTTTCATATCTTTCTCATTCTAAAAATCCGTTCTGAAAAACGCCCGCGCATTTTAACCGAAACGCGCGGAACTTTCAACCAAAGCGCGAAGGCATACATCTGAAACGCGGGCGCATCTTTCATGCAAAGCCAAACAATTTTTATAGAAACCTCAAAGTTTTCTTATTTCCGCAATCCGGCTTTATCACTTATCTTTGCGGCACAAAAATAATTCTTATTTAGAACAAATAAAAACATTAACAATTAAAAAACCACAAACGCCTTGAAAACAACATTCAGCACATTCTTCTTTTTGACGCTTTTAACATTAAGCGCTCCGGCTGACGCGCAACACAGACATGCGAGGGGACGCGGAGGAAAACCGGCGCTCCCGCTATCCGGAAAGGTGGTATCCGACGACAACACCCCTATAGACTTCGCCACCGTCTACCTGAAGGGAACAACTTTCGGATGCACGACCGACAGCAAAGGCATATACCGCCTGCACATCCCGCCCGGAACCTATACCCTGGCCGTATCTATGCTCGGATTCGAAGCATACGAAAAGGAAATCGAAATAAGCTACGGGAAAGAGACCCGCCACGATGTAACCCTCCGTCCGGATGCGGAGGAACTGGAAGAAGTAGTGGTGGTGTCCAACGGAGTGGGCAGAGTGAAACGTTCGGCATTCAATGCTGTGGCCTTGGATGCGACCGAACTCCAAAACACGACCAAAACTTTGAGCGAAGCCCTCCAGAAACTTCCGGGCATGAAGTTGAGAGAATCGGGCGGCGTAGGCTCAGACATGCAGCTGATGCTGGACGGATTCAGCGGCAAACACGTAAAAGTATTCATCGACGGAATGCCGCAAGAAGGGGCGGGCACTGCATTCGACCTGAACAACATTCCGGTGAATTTCGCCGAAAGAATCGAAGTATACAAAGGCGTGGTGCCTGTAGGGTTCGGAACGGACGCATTGGGAGGCATCGTCAACATCGTCACCAACAAGAAGAAGCGCAACTGGTTTCTGGACGCATCCTATTCATACGGTTCGTTCAACACCCACAAATCATACGTCAACTTCGGGCAAAGCCTCAAAAACGGATTCACTTACGAAGTCAACGCGTTTCAGAACTACTCGGACAACGACTACCACATCGACAATTGGGTAGAACAGTTCAACCACGAAAACAACACGTCCGTCAGCGACGAGAATACCATTTACCGGGTAAAGCGTTTCAACGACACGTTCCATAACGAAGCGGTCATCGGAAAGATAGGCGTAACCGACAAGCCTTGGGCCGACCGCCTGATGTTCGGCTTTGCCTATTCGCACTTCTACAAAGAAATACAGAACGGAGTGTATCAAGAGATAGTATTCGGCGAAAAGCACCGCCACGGGCATTCCTTCGTGCCTTCCGCAGAATACCGCAAAAAAGACCTGTTCATAAAGGGACTGGACGTAACGGCCACAGCCAACTACAACCACAATCTCACGACCAACGTAGACACTGTCATGTATAAATACAACTGGTTTGGAGAACGTATGCCCAAAAAGACGGCAGGAGAACAGGCCAACCAATACAGCGAGCAAAAGAATACCAACTGGAACGCCACGTTCACGCTCAACTATCGGATAAGCAATGCGCACACGCTCACGCTCAGCCACGTGTTCAGCGCGTTCAAACGTACCGGAAGAAGCCTGATACCCACCAACTCGAAATTGGAAAATTATGACGTGCCGACTCAGACACGAAAAAACATCACCGGACTGTCATACCGCCTGATGCCTTCGGAAAAGTGGAACCTGTCCGTATTCGGGAAATACTACGGTTCGACAAGCAAAGGAACAGTGCAGCTGACTGACAACAACGCAGGAAGCGATGTCATGGTGACACAAGACGTGAGTTCCTTCGGCTACGGAGCGGCCGGCACCTATTTCCTGCACGATTTGCAGATAAAGCTCTCATACGAAAAGGCACTCCGTATGCCAAGCACCCAAGAACTGTTCGGCGACGGAGACTTGGAAGCCGGGAAAGCCGACCTGAAACCGGAACGGAGCGACAACGTAAACCTCAACCTCAGCTACCAAAGACAGTTCGGAAAGCACGGAGTGTATGCGGAAGGTGCGCTCATTTACCGAAACACGCACGATTACATCAAGCGCGACCTCTCCACCGTGGGCGGCACAAGCTACGGAAGCTACACCAACCACGGGAGGGTAGAGACGAAAGGCTTCAACATATCGCTGCGATACAGCTACGACAAATGGTTCAATGCGGGAGGCACATTCAACAGCCTGGACACGAAGGACAAAGAAAAGAAGCGAGCGGCAAGCAGCGGACAGCAAGCGCTGACATACGGCCAGCGCATCCCCAACGTTCCTTACATGTTTGCCAATTTCGATGCAAACTTGTCTTGGCGCGACCTGTTTGCCCAAGGGAACATGCTGACCGTCGGATGGGACTGCTTCTACCAACATGAGTTTCCGCTCTATTGGGAGAGTTTCGGCGACGCTTCCACCAAGCTCAAGGTGCCGGAACAGATTTCGCACAACCTCACGTTGAGCTACAGCATCGGAAACGGGAAATACAACTTCTCGGTAGAATGCAGAAACCTTGCCGACGCCAAGCTGTACGACAACTTCAGCCTGCAAAAAGCTGGAAGGGCTTTCTACGGGAAAGTGCGCGTTTATTTCGGAAATTAAGGACACAACTAAAATACAAAAGCTATGAACAGAAAAAAGTTAATCTCAGGTTTAGCGACCGCCCTGATTGCCGGGGGAACGTTTACGGCATGCAACAGTGAAGACGGACCTTCGTTCGAAAGCCACAACAGCTTCAAAGGGAACTACATCATTCCGGCCACCGCAGGAGAAACCACCTATCTGCTGACATCGGAAACGCTGGATGAAGGAGAAATATCGGTGTACGGAAGCGGAAAGGAGTTTCAAGACAACATCTCCTACTGGATTTTCTATGACGAGAACTACTTCTTCGGAATCACCTACAACGACGGGGACAACGGAACCGGAGGATGCTACTATCTGGACGCGAACAACGTGCCGCAGAAGAAGCACTCTTACAACTTCAACCGCTTCACCACATACGGGAAGTGGGGAGAAAACGTCATCACCGTCTCTACAGGAGACACGGACAACGCCGACGCGCAAGGCAACAAAGAGCAGGGATTCCTCATCAACTACTTGAACGCCAAAGACGGCACCAACAGCACCAACAGCAAACACATCTCCGCCGAGAACTTCCTCGGCAACGGAGAGAAGGTGACGATGGCGGGAATGGTGGAAGCCAACGGAAAACTCTACACTTCCATCATACCGATGGGCATGAGCCATTACGGAGTAAACACCTGGCCCGACAAGGTAGTCAGCCAAGACTATATCGCCACCGGCGAGGGAGGAAGCGGAAGCGGCAAATACACGGCCGGACAAATCCCGTCTACACAACATCCCGACCAGGCGCATATCGCCATCTACAGCGGAAGCTCATTTGAGGAAAAGCCGGTTATCGCCACGACCGACAAAATCGGTTTTGCCTGCGGACGAATGAGATCGCAGTACTACCAAACTATATGGTGCGACGACGACGGGAACCTTTACGTGTTCTCCGGAGGATACGGGCGCACCACCGACCCGAACGGAGGCACGAACCTGAAGGCAAGGGCACAAGGGAAACTCCAGTCAGGCGTAGTGCGCATTCCGGCCGGAGCGACAGACTTCGACGATTATTATTGCAACCTCGAAACGATGGAGGGGGCGAGCGGACATCCGCTGTTCAGATGCTGGCACGTAGGCGGCGACTATTTCCTGCTCAACAACTACAGCTGCTCGATCGATGAGGTGAAAACGCTCGGCACAAAAGCGCCGAAAGCGGAGATGGTCATTTTCAAAGCCACCGAGAAACGCCTCATCCCCATCACGGGCCTGCCGGAAGCGGAAACAATTTCTTCGTTCGGCAACACTCCTTATCTGGAGAACAAGCATTTCTACATTCCCGTGCTGACCACGGAAAACGGGGCGAAACCTACATTCTACAAAGTCAACCCGGAAACAGGGGAAGCCGTAAAAGGCTTGACAGTGGAAGCGGACGAAGTGGCGCTCGCCGGGAAAGTGGCGTTGGTGAAATAACTGTCCGGCCCGAAGCGTCCCGGCGTTTTGCGGAAATGCCGGGACGCTTCAACCGGAATGTCGGGACGTTTTTCAAAAACGCCGGCACGAACATTTACAATCAAAGAACGATGAGAAAAATTTTCCACAAAATCCATTTATGGCTGTCCCTCCCGGCGGGCATTCTGATTTCCGTCATTTGCTTGTCCGGAGCGGCGTTAGTGTTTGAAACGGACATCACGCAGGCGCTCTCCCCGCACCTTTACCGCACGGAAACGCCCGAAAACGGAACTTTTCTGAAGCCCTCCGAACTGGCAGCACGCATACACGAACAGACAAACGAACCGCTTACGCTCGTATCTTTGCAAATGCCCGGCACTCCGGACGGAGCGTGTATGGCAAGTTTCAAGGAATCGGGAAAGAAGAAACTGAGCGTCAATCCCTATACAGGGGAGGTGAACGGGTGGACAAAAAGCTATCCGTTTTTCCAAACCATGCGGAAACTCCACCGGTGGTTCATGGACTCTCCGGCCCGAAAAGGAGAAAAGTCTGCAGGAAAAGTCGCGGTAGGAATTTCCACCTTCCTGATGGCATTTATCCTTGTCACAGGGATTGCCGTCTGGATACCGAAAAATGCCAGAGCGTTGAGGAACAGGCTGAAAGTGTCATGCAACAAAGGATGGAAGCGCTTCTTTTACGACACCCATGTGAGTTTGGGATTTTACGCCGCCATTCCGCTGCTTGTCATGGCGCTGACGGGGCTTACCTGGTCATTCGGATGGTACCGAAACGCAGCTTATTCCCTCTTCGGCGGAAACCTCCAAACCGATTCTTCCCGCGCAAAGGGCATAAAGGAAAAAGAAGTCCGCGAACTTTCAGGAAATGCCTTGACGACCGATTATAGGGCATGGGACCGCGCATACGGCCAACTCCTGACACGCTATCCCGAACACAAGTCAGTCACGCTGTCCGACGGACAAGCCCAAATAGTCCCAGACCGAACATCCCTTCTGCCCAAAAGCGACCGGGTGCGGTTCGACATGCAAAACGGAGAAATCAAAGAAATTATCCCCTACAGCAACATTCCCCGTTCGCAAACGCTGAAAGGATGGTTTTATGCGTTCCATACCGGAAGCTGGGGCGGAACGGCAACCAAGATACTCTACTTCGCAGCCGCACTGGTTGGAGGCATCCTCCCCCTGAGCGGCTATTGGATATGGCTGAAGCGGAAACGGCTCATCTGACGGAAGAAAGCCAGCAACCCGCCTGTCTGCCGCGCAAAACAGACCGCTCACTATCCGCACAAATACCGTTTGGCAGTCTCGTTTTTTTTCCATATATTCGCATCATCGTAAAAACGTTTTTGAGAACCTTTTTGAATGAGCAATATATTTCGCGGCATATTAGCTTTCTTCTGCATGGCGCTGCTCTGTGCAGCGGCCCCGGCACACGATGTCACGTTCAACCATCTTTCCACCGGGAACGGCCTGTCGCAAATCTCGGTCAACGATGTGTATGTGGACGAGAACGGGCTGGTGTGGATAGGCACGCGAGAAGGCTTGAACCGCTATGACGGAAACGGCATCAAAGTCTATCGCATGGAAAAAGGAAATCCGAACAGCCTGTTTTCCAACCAGGTGCTGAAAGTGACGGGCGACAAAAGCGGGCATCTCTACCTGCTCTGCGTAGACGGGATTGCCCGCTTCAACATGCGGACAGGACACTTCGACACCATATTCCGAGGAAACGTTTCGGCAATGCACTGGCACGAAGGTCTCTACGCGGCACGCGGCAACGAAATCTTTCTCTATGACACGGAGAAGGAGGCTTTGGAATCGTTTTACCGCCTTCCTGCAGGAGCAATGCTGTCAACCATCTTCTTCGATTCCGAAAAGAACTTATGGATAGGAACGGAAAACGACGGGCTGTTCCGCCTTTCTCCCGAAGGCTCGCTCACGCATGAAATAAAGGAAGAACATATTTCCGATGTGTTTGAAGACTCAGCCCGCAACATTTGGGCCGGCACATGGAAAACTGGCATACACCGCCGCCAAACCGATGGAAAATGGACAAACATAAGGGCGGGGAACGGCTCAATATTGTCGGATTTTGTAAGATGTTTTTGTGAAGACAACCGTGGCAATCTGTGGATAGGCACTGCCGAAGGTCTGGACTGCATGGACCGCACGACAGGCACCTTCACGCATTATGGAGCCGGGAACGGCCCATACAGTCTGTCGCACAAATCAGTATGGTGCATGAAGAAAGACGCTCAAGGCACTATCTGGGCAGGCACCTATTTCGGAGGTCTCAACTATTTCAATCCCGAATATGCCATCTATACCGTGTTCAGCCAGTCGGAAAAGGAATCCGAGGGGCTGAGCAGCCCGATTGTAGGCAATATGCTGGAAGACAAGCGCGGCAACATCTGGATATGCACGGAAGGCGGAGGCTTGAACGTGTTCAACCGAAAAACGGGGAAATTCCGCTGGTATGTACACAATCCATCGGCCAACAGCATCTCGCACGACAACGTAAAAGCAATATGGTACGACGAAGAAGCGGACGCCGTCTGGCTGGGACTCCACCTGGGAGGTCTGAACAAGCTCGACATCCGAAGCGGACGGTTCACCTGTTACCGCCACGAAAGCGGAAACGAGCATTCAATTCCTTCAGACATCGTAAGAGACATACTTCCCTACAAGGACAGTCTCATCATAGCTACTCAAAACGGGGTGTGCATGTTCTCGAAAGCCACCGGAGCGTGCAGGCAAATGTTCCGCGAAAAAGAAGAAGGAAGGAGGATTCGTATGGTGGCCGACCTCGAATTCGACCGGGACGGAGTGCTCTGGATGGCAGTAACGGGCGAAGGGGCTTTTTCTTACAACCTCAACACAGACGAACTGACGCATTATCCCTATCGGAAAGACGGAAAAGGCATCAGCAACAGCAACGTGAACAGCATCTTCTGCGACCATGAAAACCGGATGTGGTTCGCCACGTCGGGAAGCGGACTGGACTGCATGGACAGAAATACCGGAGAATTCCGCAACTACGACGCTAAGCGCAACGGCCTGTCAGGAGACTGCATCTACAAGATATGCGAAAACGACAATCGGGAACTGCTCCTTACCACCAACCAAGGCTTCTCCCGTCTCGACCTTCAGTCAGGAACCGTGCGGAACTACGTGTCGGCGAACGGTTTTCCCCTGACTGCAGTCAACGAAAACGCGCTTTTCGTATCCGCAGACAAAGAGGTGTTTTTAGGCGGAATGTCAGGTATGGTCATGTTCTCCCTGAAAAGTTTGGACTACCACCCGCTCCCCTTTCCCATCGTTTGGTCGAAACTGATAGTAAACGGAAAGGAGGTGCTCCCGGAAGACGAAACCGCCATCTTGACCAACACGCTCAATTACACCTCCAAGATTGCCCTGAAAGCGAACCAAAACATGTTCAGCCTATATTTCTCCACGTCCAACTACATCCCGGAAAACCGGGAAACGATGGAATACATGCTGGAAGGCTTCTCCGACAAATGGACAAGGGTGCGGGAACAGCCTGTCATCACCTATACGAACCTGAACCCTGGCACATACACTTTGCACGTCCGTTCGTCCAATCCTGCCAGCTTAAGCAATCCCATTCGGATGACAATCGAAATAGAACCGCCTTTCTACGCCACATGGTGGGCTTATACATGTTATGCGACTCTGCTTGCAGGCATTATTATCTACTTGATGCGCACTTACCGGACGCGAGTGAAACTCCAAACGTCGCTGGCCTACGAACAACGCCACCTCCAAGACATTGAAAACCTGAATCAGGCGAAGCTCCGTTTCTTCACCAGCATATCCCATGAGTTCCGCACTCCGCTTACATTGATAATCGGCCAGCTGGAACGCCTGATGCAAAATTCTCAAATTGCACCTTCCGTCTACTCCAAAATATTGCTGGCCTATCAAAGCAGCGTGCAGCTGAAAGAACTCATCAGCGAACTTCTTGACTTCCGCAAGCAGGAACAAGGCAAGATGAAGCTGAAGGTAAGCCGGATGAATATCGTTGAATTTCTGAACGAAACCTATCTCCTTTTCCAGCCTTATGCGGAAAGCCGGAAAATCACTCTCGAATTCTCATCCGAACAAAACGACATTGAAGTGTGGTTCGACTGGCAACAAATGCGCAAAGTAATCAACAATCTGTTGTCGAATGCGCTCAAACATGTATCCGCAGAAGGAAATGTTACACTAAAAGTGTGGGAAACCGACGGGAAAGCATGGTTTTCTGTAGAAGACAACGGCTCAGGCATTTCAGCCAAAGACATCGACAAAATATTCATCCGCTTCTATCAAGGTTCAGAAGAAAATGCAGGCACGGGAATCGGGCTGGCACTCACAAAAGGCATCGTGGAGCTGCATCATGGAAGCATAAGCGTAGAAAGCGAAGAAGGCCGGGGAACAAAATTCTCCGTATGGCTTCCTTTGGGCAATGACATGTATGAAAAAGACGAAATTATCGAAACGCCTGAACATGCCGTGCTCAGCCAACTTACGGTAGACGCCCCCAAATATAGCCTGATGTCCGGACAAGCGGAAGGCATACAAGCTGAAATCATGCCCAACAGCGACGGTTCCAGGCCGCACATCCTGATTGTAGAAGACAACGAATCCATCGGAAAGATGCTTGCCGGGCTGTTCTCCCCCCTCTACGACGTGACATTGGCCTCCGACGGGATGGAAGCCTTAGAAAAAATAAAAGACAATCCGCCACAGATAGTGCTCAGCGACGTGCTGATGCCGCGCATGTCAGGCATCGAGTTGGTCAAAGAACTGAAGGGAAACCTCGACACTTGCCACATTCCGGTAGTGCTGCTTACAGCACGGACAGAGGTGGAACAGAATCTGGAAAGCCTGAAAATCGGAGCGGACGACTACATCACGAAGCCTTTCGACTCGCGCCTGCTGATATTCCGGTGCAACAATCTGGTCAACAACCGGCGAAAACTTCAGGAGTATTTCACGAAACAGCCTGCCGCAGACACCCCGGTATTGGCAACGAACCCCTTAGACAAAGAATTTTTAGACGAAGTGATCGGCATTTTCGAGCAGCACCTCGACGATTCGGCCTTCACTATCGACATGCTGGCCCAGAAGATGCTCGTATCACGCACCAGAATGTACGCGAAAATCAAGGCCATCACCGGGCAGACCCCGAACGACTTCTTCATCACGCTGCGCCTGAAGAAAGCTGCCGTTCTTTTAAGGAACAACCCGGAGCTGAACGTCACGCAAATATCCGACCAAACCGGCTTCAGCTCACCGCGCTACTTCAGCAAAGTTTTCAAGAAAGCCTATCAGATGACCCCTATGGCATATAGGAACGGAGGAGAATAATATTGTTGTTTTTAAACATACATCCTATGAAGAAAGACTTATTGTTGGGCATTTCCGCAATGTCCGGGCTGGCCGCCATCACCGGATGCAGCCCCGCCCAGAAAGAAGAAACCGTCGATTTGAAACGGCCTAACGTGATTTTCATCTATTCCGACGACTTGGGCATCGGAGACTTGAGCTGCTATGGGGCTACGAAAATTTCAACTCCCAACATTGACAGCTTAGCGAGCCAAGGGCTTCAGTTCACGAACGCATACGCCACTTCTGCCACCAGCACGCCGTCACGCTACGGAATGCTGACCGGAACTTATCCGTGGAGAAAGGAGAATACAGGCATCGCTCCGGGGAACTCGGAACTGATTATCGACACCACGTGCGTTACGCTGGCCGACGTATTCCATGACGCAGGCTACCGCACAGCTGCGGTCGGCAAATGGCATTTGGGACTTGGCCCTGCGGGAGGAACGAATTTCAACGGACTCATCAAGCCGAACACGCAAAGCATCGGCTTCGACTATGAGTTCATCATCCCTGCCACCGTAGACCGCGTGCCGTGCGTGTTCGTTGAGAACGGACGTGTGGCAGGGCTTGATCCTTCCGACCCGATTACAGTGAGCTATGACCACAAGGTGGGCGACTGGCCTACCGGAGAAGAAAATCCGGAACTCGTGAAACTCAAGCCAAGCCAGGGGCATAACAATACCATCATCAACGGCATTCCCCGTATCGGATGGATGACGGGCGGGAAATCAGCTCTTTGGAACGATGAGGAAATTGCTGACGTGATTACCGACAAAGCAAAGAAATTCATCTGCGAATCGGCAGACACCACCTTCTTCCTTTACATGGGAACGCAAGACATCCATGTGCCCCGCATCCCGCATCCGCGTTTTGCCGGAAAGAGCGGATTGGGCACGCGCGGCGACGTGATTCTCCAGCTCGACTGGACCATCGGCGAAATCATGCACACGCTCGACAGTTTGGGAATTGCCGACAACACCCTGTTCATTTTCACGAGCGACAACGGTCCGGTGATAGACGACGGCTATCAAGACCAAGCTGCCGAGATGCTGAACGGACACACCCCGATGGGCATCTATCGCGGAGGGAAATACAGCCTTTACGAAGCCGGAACACGCATCCCGTTCATCGTCCGCTGGCCGGCGCGCATCAAGAATCATGGCAAGCAGGAAGGACTTTTCTCTCAAATCGACGTATTCGCTTCAATGGCGGAAATTCTCGGAGTGCAGTTGCAGGAAGGGGTGGCGTTCGACAGCCGTCCGCGCGCCAAAGCGTTGCTGGGCGACGAACAGACCGACCGCGAATATGTGGTGGAACAGAACCTGAACAATACGCTGGCCATCATCAAAGGCGAATGGAAGTATCTGGAGCCGAGCGACAAGCCCGCAATAGAGGGATGGACAAAAACGGAATTGGGCAATGCTCCGAAACCTCAATTGTATAACTTGAAAGAAGACCCGTCGGAAAAGAACAATGTAGCCGGACAAAACCCTGAAAAGGTGAAAGAACTTTCTGCATTGCTCAAGGAAGTTTCCGGAAAATAGCGCATCTGAATTTTCTTTCTTTTGCACACGAAGCCCCGGCCTCCCCAGACCGGGGCTTTGCATTATGCGGAAACAAGCCGCAAGAAAAGAAAAGATGCTGAGAAAAACTTCAAGTTCCGCCGGAAAAACATCTGAACGCCGCCGGAAAAACTTCGCGGCACGCCGAGCTTTTTCCGCCCCGGCTTCATCCAAGAAAGGCTGTTGATAACTCATGAAAAATTTCTTGCAAAAAGATAGTGTCCGATTGTATAGAAATGCCTAATTTTACGGCTTGATTATATACTAAGGTAAAGACCTGCAAAATACGACCACGATGAACGACGAGAAACAGATTTACCACATACCTGTCCTGCTCCACGAAAGCATCCAAGGAATGAACCTCCATCCCGGAGGCATCTACGTAGACGTGACGTTTGGAGGCGGAGGACACTCTAAAGAAATCCTCAAGAACATGGGCGAAGGAAGCCGCCTGTTCGGTTTTGACCAAGACGCCGATGCGGAAAAGAACATCATAGACGACCCGCGATTCACATTCGTGCGAAGCAATTTCCGATACCTGCACAACTTTCTCCGCTATTACGGAGTGGAGAAAGCAGATGCGATATTGGCCGACCTGGGGGTTTCTTCACACCACTTCGACGACAAAGAGCGAGGCTTCTCGTTCCGGTTCGACGGGAATCTGGACATGCGGATGAACAAGCGGGCAGGCATCACTGCCGCCGACGTGGCAAACACCTACGACGAAGAACGCTTAGCAGACATCTTCTACCTTTACGGAGAGTTGCGGAACAGCCGGAAGCTGGCTTCCGCAATCGTCAAAGCGCGTTCGAAAAAGGCAATTGCAAGCATCAGCGACTTTCTGGAAGCCGTCAAGCCCCTGTTCCCTCATGAAAGGGAAAAAAAGGAACTGGCCAAGGCATTCCAAGCCCTGCGGATTGAAGTGAACCAAGAAATGGAAGCGCTGAAAGAAATGCTCGCCGCCGCCACTCAAGTCCTCAAACCCGGCGGAAGGCTGGCGGTCATCACTTACCACTCGTTAGAAGACCGGATAGTGAAAAACGTCATGAAAACGGGAAACGCAGACGGGAAAACGGAACAAGACTTCTTCGGAAACCGGGAAACTCCGTTCCGCATGGTCAGCAACAAGGTGATTGTCCCCACAGCAGAAGAAATGGCGCGCAACCCTCGATCGAGAAGCGCAAAACTCAGAATTGCAGAAAAAATATGAACGCAACAAACCCGTCACAAGAAAAGACGCAGCCGCAAGAAGCGATCCGCGTCAGCTGGAAAAGCGTATTGGGAGGCGAACTGCTTGTCCGACTCATGCGCCGTCAAACGGGCATGATTATTCTGGTTGTGCTGTTTATCATCCTATACATCGACAACCGTTACTCCAGCCAGCAGGAAATGATTGAAATCGACAGACTGAAAAAAGAACTGACCGACATAAAGTATGATGCGCTGACCGTATCTTCCGAACTGACCGAACGGAGCAGGCAGTCGCGCATCGAAGAATACATTTCGGCAGAAGGAACGCCCCTCGAAACGGCCACCACTCCCCCTTACCTGATTAAAGACACCGACAAATGACGACTCCGGGACAGAAACATATCATCCGACGCTACACGGGCATCGTCTTCCTCATGGCGGTTCTGGTCGTTGCAATCATCGCAAAGGCCGCAGTCATCATGTTTGCCGAACGGCAGTATTGGGAAGACGTGGCGAAGCGTTATGTCAAAGAAAACGTGGAGATTCCCCCCACGCGAGGAAACATCATCTCTGCCGACGGGAAGCTGATGGCCAGCAGCCTGCCGGAATACAAAATCTATATGGACTTCGTGGCGTGCAAAAACGCAGGAAACGACTCCACTCTGATGAACCATCTGTCGGAAATATGCGAAGGGCTGCACCAGATATTCCCCGACAAAAGCGCGCGGGAGTTCCGGCGCCATATCCTGAACGGCAGGAAGAAGAAAAGCCAAAACTACCAGCTCTACCCGAAACGGATTTCCTACATAGAATACAAGGAAGTGAAAAAACTGCCTGTGTTCAACTTGAACAAATTCAAAGGCGGATTCCACGAACTGGCGTTCAACCAGCGCAAGAAACCGTTCGGCTCGCTTGCGGCCCGCACGCTGGGCGACATGTATCCCGACATGTCCCTCGGAGCGAAAAACGGCATCGAGCTTACATACGACTCCGTGCTGCGGGGACGCAACGGAATCGTCCACCGCAAGAAAGTGCGCGACAAATACTTGGACATCACCGACGTGCCGCCGATAAACGGATGCGACGTCATTACCACTCTCGACGTAGACATGCAGGACATCGCAGAAAAAGCATTGGTAGACCAGCTGAAGACACTGAATGCCGTTTCCGGAGTGGCAGTAGTGATGGAGGTAGCCACAGGCGACGTAAAGGCCAATGTCAACATGACCAGAGCTGCCGACGGCAACTACTACGAGATGCGCAACGCTTCTGTCAGCAACCTGATGGAGCCCGGCTCCACTTTCAAGACAGCTTCTATCATGGTTGCCTTGGAAGACGGATACATCACGCCCGACTACGTGGTAGACACGGGCAACGGCGTGGTCAACATGCACGGAAGCAATATGAAAGATTGGAACTGGTACAAAGGCGGATACGGCAAGATAGACGTAACCCGCATCTTGGAAGTGTCATCAAACGTGGGAGTGTCTACCATCATCGACAAATTCTATGGCAACAACCCCCAAAAGTTCGTAGACGGACTGAAACGCATGAGCATCGACAAGCCACTGAATCTGGGATTCGTGGGCGAAGCCAGCCCGCGCATTCTCGGCCCGAAAGAGCGCTACTTCTCTAAAATCACATTGCCGTGGATGAGCATCGGATACGAAACGATGATACCTCCCATCTATATTCTGAATTTCTATAACGCCATAGCCAACAACGGGGTCATGGTAAAGCCAAAGTTCGTCAAAGCTATAGCCAGAGACGGGGAAATCATACAGGAATTTCCTACGGAAGTGGTCAATCCCAAGATTTGTTCTGACACTACCTTGGCGCAAATACGCACAATCTTGAGGAAGGTCGTGTCGGAAGGTCTTGCCAAACCTGCCGGAAGCAAGCAGTTCAGCGTTTCCGGAAAAACGGGAACCGCACAGGTGGCCCTCGCCAAAGAAGGATATTTAGTAAGTTTTTGCGGCTACTTCCCTTCCGAAGCGCCCCAATACAGCTGCATCGTCTCCATACACATACCGCACGGGCCGGCTTCCGGCGGACTGCAGGCAGGAAGCGTGTTCAGCCGCATTGCGGAACGCATCTACGCCAAACATCTGTATAGAGACCTCGCTCACGCAAAGGATTCGACAGCCGTGCTGATTCCTGACGTCAAGAACGGAGATATCAGCGAAGCGGCATTGGTATTGAATGCGCTCGGAGTGAACAGCAACAGCGAATCGGTTCGCGCCGGACACTCGCCAATATGGGGAAAAGCCGTCAACACAACGAACCATGCGGAGCTGAGACAAACGAAATACAGCAGCCAATTCGTCCCGAACGTTAAGGGAATGGGAGCAAAAGATGCCGTCTACTTGCTTGAAAGCCAAGGTCTGCACGTCAGAATTTCAGGCATAGGGAAAGTAACCGCCCAAAGTATCGCACCCGGTTCGTACCTCCGCAAAGGACAAACCATCACACTGACACTTAAAAATTGAATAAAATGGAACTGAAAGAAATCCTGAAATCAATCAGCATACGCCGCATCACGGGAAAAGAAAGCGGCGACATCACGGGAATATGCATCGACTCGCGCCAAGCCACGCCCGGAAGCATGTTTGTGGCGGTGAAAGGCACGCAGACAGACGGCCACGCCTACATAGCCAAGGCCATCGAAAACGGAGCGACAGCCATCGTATGCGAGAAGCAGCCCGAAACGATTGACGAAAAAGCGACTTACGTACAGGTAAACGACACGGAAGATGCAGTCGGGAAACTGGCTACAACCTTCTATGGCGACCCGACCTCCAAACTCGATTTGATTGGAGTGACCGGCACCAACGGAAAAACGACCGTTGCCACCTTATTATATAATATGTTCAGAAAGTTCGGATACAAAGCGGGACTGATATCGACCGTATGCAACTATATCGACGGAGAGCCGATACCTACAGACCATACCACGCCCGACCCGATTACATTGAACAAACTCCTGGGACGCATGGCAGACGAAGGATGCAAGTATGCGTTTATGGAGGTAAGCTCTCATTCAATCGCTCAGAAAAGAATCGGAGGACTCAAATTCGCCGGAGGCGTCTTCACAAACATCACGCGCGACCATTTAGACTATCACAAAACTTTCGAGAACTATCTGAAAGCCAAAAAAGCGTTCTTCGACGCATTGCCTAAAACGTCTTTCGCCCTTACAAACGCCGACGACAAGAACGGGATGGTCATGGTGCAGAACACGAAAGCCAAGGTGTCCGCCTACTCGCTGCGCACCTTGTGCGAATTTAAGGGGAAAGTGCTGGAAGACGGGTTCGACGGAATGCTGATGGACATCAACAACAAGGAAGTCAACGTGCAATTCATCGGACGCTTCAACGCATCCAACCTGCTGGCCGTCTACGGCACCGCCTGCTTGCTCGGCAAATCGCCGGAAGACATACTGCTGATACTTAGCACGCTGCGTCCCGTATCCGGCCGGTTCGACGCACTGCGCTCCCCCAAAGGATACACGGCAATCGTAGATTATGCACACACGCCCGACGCGCTTGTCAACGTGCTCGACACCATCCACGAAGTGCTCAAAGGCAAGGGAAAAGTCATCACCGTGGTAGGTGCCGGAGGAAACCGCGACAAAGGCAAACGCCCGCTGATGGCAAAAGAATCGGCAAAACGAAGCGACAGGGTAATCATTACGTCCGACAATCCCCGGTTTGAAGAACCGCAAGACATCATCAACGACATGCTGGCCGGATTGGACAAAGAAAACGCGGCGAAGGTTATCTGCAACCCCGACCGCAAAGAGGCCATCCGCTCGGCGTGTTTGATGGCAAATCCCGGCGACGTTATTCTGGTAGCCGGGAAAGGACACGAAAACTATCAGGAGATAAAAGGAGTGAAACACCACTTCGACGACAAGGAAGTGCTGGAAAGTGTTTTTGAGAACGAACGATAAGCAACAAGAGAACAGAAAGTTATGCTATACTACCTATTTCAATATCTGGAACAGTCCAACTTTCCGGGAGCGCGCATGTTCGGTTACGTGTCGTTCCGCTCGCTGATGGCCATCATTCTGGCTCTGCTGATTTCGGCCATCTTCGGAGAATTCTTCATCAACCTGCTGAAGAAAAAACAAATCACCGAAACGCAACGCGACGCTTCCATCGATCCGTTCAACGTCAAAAAAACAGGCGTCCCCACAATGGGAGGCATCATCATCATCGTGGCGATACTGATTCCGTGCCTGCTGCTCGGCAAGTTGCACAACATCTACATGATTCTGATGCTGATTACCACCGTCTGGCTCGGCACATTGGGCTTTCTGGACGACTACATCAAAGTGTTCAGAAAAGACAAGGAAGGTCTGCACGGCAAATTCAAGATTATCGGACAAGTGGGGCTTGGACTGATTGTCGGCCTCACCCTCTATTTGAGCCCCGATGTCGTCATCCGGGAAAACATAGAAATCCAGCAAAACGGAAGAGTGGTAGACGTGGTTCACAAAAGCCAGAACGAAAAGTCGACCAAGACCACCATTCCGTTCTTCAAAAACAACAACTTGGATTACGCCGATTTTGTCGGCTTCATGGGCGAACACGCCCAGGCCGCCGGATGGATTGTCTTCGTGCTGATTACCATATTCGTAGTGACGGCAGTGTCGAACGGAGCAAACCTGAACGACGGAATGGACGGGATGGCAGCGGGAAACTCGGCCATCATGGGCGTGACGCTGGGAATACTGGCCTACGTGTCCAGCCATATCGAATATGCGCAATACCTGAACATCATGTACATTCCGGGCAGCGAAGAACTGGTCATCTTCATCTGCGCGTTCATCGGAGCGCTGATCGGTTTCTTATGGTACAACGCGTTTCCCGCACAAGTGTTCATGGGCGACACGGGAAGCCTCACCATCGGCGGCATCATCGCCGTATTTGCCATCATCATCCACAAAGAACTGCTGATTCCGATTCTCTGCGGGGTGTTCCTGGTGGAGAACTTGTCGGTAATCCTTCAAGTGAAATACTTCCAGTCCGGGAAAAAGAAAGGAATCAAACGGCGCATCTTCAAGCGCACGCCGATTCACGACCATTTCCGCACGACCGCAGCGCAGCTCGACCCGAACTGCTCATATATATTCACGCGCCCGCAGAGCGTATTCCATGAATCGAAGATTACTGTCCGCTTCTGGATTGTAACCATCGTCTTGGCTGCGATAACAATCATAACTCTAAAGATAAGATAACTAAAGATAAGGTAAAAAGTCATGGCAAAAAGGATTGTCATATTAGGAGCCGGAGAAAGCGGCGCAGGTGCCGCAGTTCTGGCAAAAAAGCAAGGATTCGACACGTTCGTATCGGACATGTCAACAATCAAGGACAAATACAAACGGATGCTGGACGAAAGAGACATCGCATGGGAAGAAGGCCGTCACACTGAAGAACTGATTTTGAATGCAAACGAGGTCATAAAAAGTCCGGGAATCCCCAACGATGCGCCAATGATTCTGAAACTCAAAGCGAAAGGTACGCCCATCATATCGGAAATCGAGTTCGCAGGAAGATACACCGACGCCAAAATGATTTGCATCACGGGGAGCAACGGGAAAACGACAACCACTTCCCTGATTTATCACATCTTCAAAAAAGCGGGACTGAACGTGGGGCTTGCCGGAAACATCGGGCAAAGCCTGGCTTACCAGGTGGCCGAATGCGATTTCGACTACTACATCATCGAATTGAGCAGCTTCCAGCTCGACAACATGTACAAGTTTCATGCAAACATTGCCGTGCTGATGAACATCACTCCCGACCACTTGGACCGATACGACCACCAAATGCAAAACTACGTGGACGCGAAATTCCGGATTATCCAGAACCAGACGGACGACGATGCTTTCGTGTTCTGGAACGACGACCCCATCATCCAGCGCGAACTGCACAAATACGGCATCCACGGACGCTACTTCCCCTTCGCCGAAAAGAAGGAGGACGGTCTGGCCGCCTTCACTGAAAAGAACAAAGTATATTTCACCCGCCCGATGGCATTCAACATGGAACAAGAAGAACTGGCTCTGACCGGCACGCACAACCTGTTCAACTCTATGGCGGCAGGAATCTCGGCCAACATCGCCGGCATCCGCAACGAATGCATCCGCGAAGCGCTGAAAGACTTCAAGGGAGTGGAGCACCGCTTGGAGAAGGCGGGCCGCGTCAGAGGGGTGGACTATATCAACGACTCCAAAGCGACGAACGTCAACTCGTGCTGGTATGCCCTGCAAAGCATGACCACGAAAACGATTCTGATTCTCGGAGGAAAAGACAAAGGCAACGACTACAACGAGATTGCAGACTTAGTGAAGCTGAAATGCGCCGGACTGATTTACTTGGGGCTGCACAACGAGAAGCTGCACGACTTCTTCGACGGATTCGGACTTCCCGTGGCTGACGTGCAGAGCATGAAAGATGCGGTGGAAACGGCCTACAAAATGGCCAAACCCGGAGAAACCGTATTGCTCAGCCCGTGCTGCGCAAGTTTCGACCTTTTCAAAAGTTACGAAGACCGGGGCGACCAGTTCAAGGAGTGCGTAAGAAACCTCTAACATTATTTTGAAATGGACCTGCTAAAAAACTTTTTCAAGGGCGACAAGGCTATCTGGATTATTTTCCTATTTCTGTGCCTGATTTCGGTCATCGAAGTGTTCAGCGCGTCAAGCAGTCTGTCCTTCAAGAGCGGAGACCATTGGGCGCCGATAACCAACCACCTGACCATGCTGCTGGTAGGAGCGTGCGTGGTATGGATTGTGCATAACATCCCTTGCAGATGGTTCAAGACGTTCATCGTGCTGCTTCCCATCTCGTGGATACTGCTCGTCGTCGTGCTGATAATGGGGATTGCCGCCGGGGGAGCGAAGCGATGGATTGATTTAGGATTCGTCCAGTTCCAGCCCTCCGAGGTGGGAAAGATGGCCACCATCATCACCGTTGCGTTCATTCTGAGCAAAATGTATTCGGAAGAAGGGACAGACAAGCGGGCGTTCAAGTTCATTCTCGGAGTGACCGGAGCCACATGCCTGCTGATATTCTCGGAAAACCTGTCTACTGCCGTCCTGCTGGCCGTGGCAGTCTATCTGATGATGATTATAGGCCGCATCCCGTTCAAGCAGATGGCAAAGCTGACCGCCACGGGAGTTGTCGCCGTATCGCTGATTGTCGGCGCAATATGGTTCATTCCGGCAAACGTATGGAAAGAAATCAAAATAAAACGCGCTGTCACGTGGAAAGAACGCATTGCAGACTTTAGCAACAAAGAGAAAGTGCCGGCCGCACAGTTCGACATGGAAAACAACGCGCAGGTGGCTCATGCGAACATCGCCATCGCCACGAGCAACGTGTTCGGGAAAGGTCCCGGAAACAGCGTGCAGCGCGACTTCCTGTCGCTGGCGTTTTCCGACTTCATCTACGCCATCATCATTGAAGAAATGGGATTAGTGGGAGGCGCGTTCGTGGCCCTGCTCTACATCCTCCTGCTGATGCGCATCGGACGGATAGCCAACAAATGCGACAAGCCTTACTACATATTCCTGATTATGGGCATCGGCTTCCTCTTGGTGACGCAGGCATTGTTCAACATGCTCGTCGCCGTAGGAATCATGCCCGTCACCGGCCAGCCTCTTCCGCTCATCAGCAAAGGAGGAACGTCTACGCTAATCAACTGCGTATATATCGGTATCATACTGAGCGTGAGCAGGTATGTGAAAGAGCAGGAAGCGCTCAAAGCACAAGAGGCCCTCGCCGCGCAGGAAGAAAGCCCCGGCAAGACGCAAGAAGAAGCGGCCCTGCCTGAAAGCCCGAACGCCCCCGACGCAAACGCCCCGGCACTTTAAGGGAAACGCGGGCAACTTCAAGAAAAAGGCGGCGGCATTCCGAAACAAAGCGCAAGCGTCTGAAGAAAGGGCAAAAACCCGAAACAAAACGCTGACGTTCAAAGTTCTTTTTATAACTTTGTAACCCAAAAGACAACAATCATGGGAAATGACAACTTACGCATCATAGTCAGCGGAGGAGGCACGGGGGGACACATCTTCCCGGCTGTCTCTATCGCCAACGCTATCAAAGAGTTACACCCCGACACGGAAATCCTGTTTGTCGGAGCATTGGGAAAGATGGAGATGCAGCGCGTCCCTGCGGCAGGCTACGACATCGTGGGACTGCCGGTGGCGGGATTCGACCGCAAGCACCTTCTGAAAAATATCGGCGTGCTCGTCAAACTTTTCCGCAGCCAGCGGATGGCAAGAAAAATCATCAAAGACTTCAAGCCTCATGCCGCAGTGGGCGTAGGAGGATATGCAAGCGGCCCTACCCTGAAGATGGCGGAAGCGATGGGCATCCCTACCCTGATTCAGGAACAGAACTCGTATGCGGGAGTGACCAACAAGCTGCTCGCCAAGAAAGCAGACAAAATCTGCGTGGCATACGAAGGCATGGAACGCTTTTTCGACAAGGACAAAATCCTCCTGACGGGGAATCCCGTCCGCCAAAGCCTGCTGAACGGGAAAACTGGCCGCGACCAAGCCATACGCTCTTTCGGGCTCGACCCGACCAAGAAGACCGTACTGGTTGTAGGAGGGAGCCTGGGGGCACGCACCATCAACAACTGCATGATGCAGAACTTGGACAAAATCAAACGGTCGGGAGTGCAGTTCATCTGGCAAACGGGAAAGATATACATTGAAGAAGCCAAGCAAGCGGTCGGAAACGCGGGCGAGATGCCCATGCTGCACACCGCCGACTTCATCTCCGACATGGCAGCCGCCTACAGCGCGGCCGACATCGTAATCAGCCGTGCGGGTGCAGGTTCGATTTCCGAGCTCTGCCTATTGGCCAAGCCGGTAATTCTGGTGCCTTCGCCCAACGTGGCGGAAGACCACCAGACCAAGAACGCGCTGGCTCTGGTCGACAAAAACGCAGCTCTGTACGTAAAAGACAGCGAAGCGGAAGATACGCTGATTGATACGGCCATAAAGACCGTGCAGGAACCGGACACGCTCGAAACACTCAGCAAGAACATAAGCAAACTGGCTCGCAAAGACTCGGCAGACGTCATCGCGCGCGAAGTCTGCAAACTGGCATTAAAATACAAGAACGAACATGAACGCTAATACGATACAAGCAATCTATTTCATCGGCGCAGGAGGCATCGGCATGAGCGCGCTCGTCCGGTATTTCCTGTCGAAAGGGAAAAAGGTGGGAGGATACGACAAGACTCCCAGCGAACTGACCCGCAAACTTCAGGAGGAAGGAGCGGACATCCATTATGAAGAAAGCGCAGAGGCTATTCCGGAAGACTTCAGACATCCGGACACTACCCTTGTGGTGTACACGCCCGCCATTCCGGAAAGCCACAAGGAACTGCGCTATTTCCGTGAAAACGGCTTCGAAATCCACAAGCGCGCGCAAGTGCTGGGGATGCTTACCCGCACGGAAAAAGGCATCTGCGTGGCGGGCACGCACGGAAAGACTACCACCTCTACGATGGCCGCCTACCTGCTCGACCATTCGCACGCAGGATGCAACGCCTTTCTGGGAGGCATCTCAAAGAACTATGGCACGAACCTCCTTCTGAGCGACAAGAGCGAAAACGTGGTAATCGAAGCCGACGAGTTCGACCGTTCTTTCCACTGGCTCACTCCGTATGCCACAGTGATTACCTCAACCGACTCTGACCATCTGGACATCTACGGCACGCGCGAGGCTTATCTGGAAAGTTTCCGCAAATATACCTCGCTGATTCGTCCCGACGGCTTTTTAATCGTCAAGAAAGGACTTGAACTTGCGCCCGACGTGCAGCCCGGCGTGAAAGTCTATACGTATTCGGCCACGGAAGGCGACTTCCATGCCGAGGATATCCGAATCGGCAACGGAGAAATCACGTTCGACTATCTGTCGCCATTCGGAAACATCAAAGACATCCGTCTCGGAGTGCCCGTCTACGTAAACGTCGAAAACGGAGTGGCTGCTATGGCTTTGGCGCAAATCGGAGGGGCCACAAACGAAGAAATCAAAACCGCCATGCCCGGCTTCCGAGGCGTGGACAGGCGTTTCGACTTCAAGATAAAGAACGACCGGACCGTCTTCCTCAGCGATTACGCGCATCATCCGGCGGAAATCAGGCAAAGCGTCACCTCCGTCCGTATGCTCTATCCTGACAAAAAGATTACGGCAGTCTTCCAGCCCCACCTCTACACCCGCACGCGCGACTTCTACAAGGACTTTGCCGACAGCCTCTCCTTGCTTGACGAAGTGATATTGCTGGATATCTATCCGGCACGGGAAGAAGCGATTCCGGGCGTCAGCAGCAAACTGATTTACGACAACCTCCGCCCCGACATGGAGAAATGTATGTGCAGCAAAAAAGAGCTGCTCGACGTGCTGAGCGCGAAAAAGATAGAAGTGCTCATCACGCTGGGGGCCGGCGACATCGACAATTATGTACCACAAATCTACGAATTGCTGAACAACAGATGATCAAACGGATTCTTATATGCTGCTTGCTGGTTCTGGTTTCCTGCTATATCGTAGTGGCAGTCACTGTTTTCAACCGAAAGCCCGCCGAAGAAAAATGCCAAAGCATGGAACTGACCATACAAGACAGCGTCGATTTCAATTTCGTCACGGCAAAAGACATTGAAACATTGCTGAAAACGAAACGGATTCTTCCGACAGGAAAACCTATGGGCGCAATCAACGTCCGCCTGCTGGAAGAAACGATTGCGCAACACCCCTTCGTGAGCGAAGCCGAATGCTACCTGACTTCCGGAAACAAAGTCAGCGTAAACGTCTGGCAGCGAATCCCGCTCCTGCGGATAATGAGCGACAACGGAGACAACTACTACATCGACAACAAAGGGCAGATTATGCCTAAAGTGAACCGTCCGGTACATGTGACCGTAGCTACCGGAACAATCGACCGGAAGTTCGCGCAAAAAGAGCTGTTTGCATTAGGGAAATACCTGCAATCCAATCCGTTCTGGAACGCGCAAGTAGAACAAATCCATGTGAACTCCCAAAAAGAACTTGAAATCGCGCCCAGGGTGGGCAATCATATTCTTTTTTTAGGGAAAGCGGAAGATTATGACGAAAAATTCAGTAAATTGCAAACGTTTTACAAAGAAGCACTGAACCATGTAGGATGGAACAAATACCAGCGCATCAGCATAGAATTTAAGAATCAGATTATCGGAACAAAAAAAGAGAAATAAGATATGACCGTTACAGAGTTTATAGTGGCAATAGAATTAGGTTCGACCGAAATCAGGGGCGTGGCAGGACGAAAGAACAGCGATGGAAGCATCCAGATTCTCGCCCACGCAAGCGAACGCTCGTCTGACTGGATAAAAAAGGGAGTTATCTATAACTCAGACAAAACGCAGCAGTGTCTCGTATCGGTTCTCCGCAAACTGGAGGAGCAATTGGGCGCAAGCATCAAAAAAGCCTACGTAGGCGTAGGGGGACAGTCTGTGCGCAGCATAGAGAACCGCGTATCCAGACAATTCAACGAAGAAACGAAAATCTCGCAAGCGCTTGTCGACTCATTGATGAAAGCCAACCGTGAAATGGCGCTGTCTGACATGGAAATATTGGCTGTCGTGCCGCAAGAGTACAAGATAGGCAAAGACTCCCGCATCGAGCCGGTAGGCATCTCGGCAGAAAGCATCGAAGGACACTATCTGAACGTCATCGCACGCCGCTCGCTGAAAGACAAAATCAAACAATGTTTCAGACAAGCCAGATGCGAAGTGGCCGATTATCTCCTGTCGCCGCTCGCCACTGCCGATGCCGTACTGACCGACAACGAAAAGCGTTCAGGATGCGCACTCGTCGACATGGGAGCAGAAACGACAACGGTTTCTATCTACAAGAACAACATTCTGCGCCACCTTGCGGTCATCCCGTTGGGAGGCAACAGCATTACCAAGGATATATGCAGCGAACAAATTGAAGAAGAAGATGCCGAACAATTGAAAATCCGCTTCGCCAGCGCCTATACGGAACCGACTGAAGAAGATGAAGACGCCAACAAGGAATACAATCTTGAGGGAAAGGTTGCCGCCATCAAAGCGCAGCAACTGGAAATCATCGTAGAAGCGCGCATCAAAGAAATCATCGCCAATGTATGGAACCAGATTTCATTCTCTAAATACAACGACAAGCTGCTGGCAGGAATCGTCATCACAGGAGGCGCTGCAAACATGCCCAATATGGCCGAAGCGTTCAGACATGTCACCAACGTTGACAAAATCCGAATTGCCAGAGGATGCGAAATTGCACAAAACAGCATGGCCAATCTGCCTAAAGACGGAACATGCAATACGTTGGTCGGACTCCTTATCGAAGGCCGGGACAATTGTTGCCGAACAGAAGCGCGTAAAGGAACTCAACTCAACCTGGACTTGAATCCGCAACAAGAGACAAACCAGCCCCAACCCGCAGAAGAGACGAAAAGCGAAACGGAAGCCGAACTGAAACGCGCCCAGGAGCAGCAAAAGGAAGAACTGAGAAAGAAACGTTTGGCCGAATGCGACGCTTACCTTGCAGAGGCAGAAAGCCTGTTGAGCAGAAACAAGTTCAAAGCAGCCTTAAAAGAAATTGAAAATGCCAGACAAATGAATCTTGAAGAAAAGAGAGAAGAAATCAATCAACTGGAAGAAAAAATAAACAAGCGGAAAAAGGAGGACAGCTGGTTCGGAAGATTTACCAAAGGCCTTGACGACATCATGAAAGAATAACATGAAACTTTTCCGGAGATCATAAGCATCAAAATAAACTACACACTCTTAAAAACATCAAAGTATGGAAGATGAAACTGTTGTTCCTTTCGATTTTGAAAAGGACTTTCCACATATAATCAAAGTAATCGGAGTAGGAGGCGGAGGCGGAAACGCCGTCAACCACATGTACCGTGAAGGCATTCACGACGTAACTTTCGTGGTTTGCAACACAGACAAGCAAATCCTGTTGAAGTCGCCGGTTCCTATCAAGCTCCAATTGGGCAAAGAAGGATTGGGAGCGGGCAACATCCCTGAGAAAGGACGCGCTGCAGCCGAAGAAAGCCTGAACGAAATCAAAGATATGCTGACAGACGGATGCAGGATGGCCTTCATCACAGCTGGGATGGGCGGTGGAACCGGAACGGGAGCCGCTCCGATTGTGGCCAGAACCGCGAAGGAAATGGGTATCCTTACGGTAGGAATCGTCACTATCCCCTTCGTCTTTGAGGGATACAAGAAGATAGACCAAGCGCTTGACGGGGTAGAAGAAATGAGCAAGAACGTAGATGCTTTGTTAGTCATCAACAATGAACGCCTGCGTGAGGTCTACGCCGACTACAGCGTGATGAACGCTTTCGGGAAGGCGGACGATACATTGTCGGTAGCCGCCAAGAGCATCGCTGAAATCATCACGAAAGAAGGAAAAATGAACCTCGACTTCAACGACGTGAAAACCGTATTGAAAGACGGAGGGGTGGCCATCATGAGTACGGGATACGGACAGGGAGAGAACCGCGTCAACCAGGCAATCACCGATGCGCTCAACTCGCCTTTGCTGAACAACAACGACATATTCAACTCAAAAAAGGTGCTGTTTGTCATCACGTTCAGCTCGCAGAACGAACTGATGATGACCGAAATGGATGAAATCCACGAGTTCATGACCAAATTCGGGAAAGACTTCGAGACCAAATGGGGGCTTTATATCGACGACTCGCTGGAGGATAAAGTGAAGTTCACCATCCTTGCCACCGGATTCGGCATCAAGGATATACCGGAGATGGAAACCGTTATCCAAAAACACAGCATTGAAGAACAGAAACGCTTGGAAGAACAGGAAGAGGAAGAACGGAAGAAAGAGAAACGCAGACGCGACTTCTACAACGAGAAGATGCTGAAAAGAGGCGGAGAACGGAAAAAGAACAACATCTACATCTTCACGCAAGAGGATTTGGACAACGATGACATCATCAGCATGGTTGAGACTACTCCTACTTACAAACGCACGCAGGCGGAACTGAAGAGCATCCAATCGAAGGCGTACATGGAAGAAAAGGACATCCCTGCGGAAAATACGGCCGGAGAAAGCTCCGACCCGCGAGTTATTGATTTCTAAAGACAAAAAGATATGGACTTATTCGAACAAATCAGCAACGACATCAAGGAGGCTATGAAGGCCAAAGACAAGGTGAAACTGGAAACCTTGCGAAACGTGAAGAAAGTATTTTTAGAAGCAAAGACTGCACCGGGAGCGAACGACACGCTCACTGACGACACGGCTCTGAAGCTGATGCAGAAATTGGTGAAGCAGGGAAAGGACTCGGCGGAAAGCTATATGCAAGCTGGACGGCCCGAACTGGCGGAAGACGAACTCGCCCAAGTGCGCGTCATCGAAGCGTATCTTCCGAAACAGCTCTCGCCCGAAGAATTGGAGGCCCGACTGAAAGACATCATCGCCCGCGTGGGAGCGACAAGCGGAAAGGATATGGGGAAGGTGATGGGCACAGCCACCAAGGAGCTTGCCGGACTGGCGGAAGGACGCGCCATATCTGCCAAAGTGAAGGAACTGTTAGGATAACTCTCCTGACACACAACAACGGCGAAGGCCACGGAGTTTACATGACGCTCCGTGGCCTTCGCCGTATATAAGGACTTCAAAATCTTTGTGTCAGTCCATTTCTTCAAATGTCACTCTGCGCAATTGGAGCTTTACCGGGCCGGATGCGCGAGATGCCTTTTGCGCCGCAGAGCCGCCGAAGGACGCTCTTGTACGCACATTGCGCTTGATTGGCAAATCATATTCGTCCGTTTCCGGAGCGTATTCGCCTCCAACCAGTTCCGTTCCGTCCGCATCTTTCAAAGAAATGGAGAATGCGGCAACATTGGCCGTAGGCAGGCAGGGCACTTCCAATGAAATCTTTCCGTCAACCACTTCGAGATAAGAAGTGCCTCCCGATGCTTTATTATCTGTCGTATAAGTTTTTTCATACTTCACGATGCCGGTTGTGGTCACTCCGTCGAAATAGGAGGCTCCTTCAGGAGTTTCATTTTCGCCCAACTCTGCAAAATACATCTTTTCAGGGCCGGTTACGGAAACCACGGCAGTCGTTATCGATTCAAATTCACTTTGGTCTTCAAACGCATCAGGATAGATTTCCATTACCAATGCGCCGTTCTGACGCTGCAAAATGATAGGAGCTGTATCCTCTGCGCCAACCGTTGTATTCACCTCCAGCACTTTGCGATAGAGTCCGTTCTGCAAATCCCTGTCATCATGCGTCTGAGAAGAATAGAAAGGGCCTGTCATTGCCGTCGTATAGCTCCACCCGTTATTCGCCACTTCGCTAATAGTAGGAAGCGTTCTTTCCGTAGCGGATACTGCCCCATTGCCAAAATCCTTCGGCACGGACAGCATCACCACTTTATAATCCGTATTCGGCTTCAAACCATTGCTGCCTTCTTCCGATGACACAGGAACAGTTATTTTAGACCCTGCCGGCTTGTCGGGGTTTTCCATTTCTGCCTGCACGAACTTGCCGTCGGCAGTGAAAAAATAAAGCCTCGTAAAATAATCGCCGGGCAAGCCATGATAAGGGTCATCATCGTTACTTGCACGCGTAACGTTCAACACCAAATAATTATCCGACAACACTTCCTCGATATGCTCGTCATTGCCGCAAGAAGCGAACGCCAGCAGCATACTTGCCGCTGCACTGAACAATATTGTCTTTTTCATTTTTCTCTAACCTGCTTAACGTTTGAAACCAAATCCGCCATTACCCGTATTCAAGAATCCATCTTCGTCGATATCATCCCCCTCCGTTCTCCAATTACGGTCCAACGATGAATTAAAGAAATGCGTACCGTCCTCCCTTGTTTCCCATCCTGAATTACATATTACCCCGTTAATGCCCATTTCAACCACCTCCAGCCGAGGCGATTCATACCTTTCTTTTACCATACCTGATTTTTCCATTTTTTATATTCATTGCTTTTCTTTTCCTGAAACATTACCTTTAAATACCTTTCCCTCAACGTTCTGTCCAATCCCCTCAAAAAAGCGGTGCAAAATCACACGGATTATTTTATAATTCCGGCATACAAAATGTTATAGTTCGTTAAGCGACGCTAACAATCCGCTGTCAAATAAACAGTTCCTGCAACACGGACAGAGACTTCAATTCAGGGAATGCAGGCAAATGGAGCCGATAATATTCCATAACCACCTCTACACAGCGGTTGCGCTCTGCACGGCTCATGGCAAACAGGCGCATCGTTTCATAATTCATCCGCATCAGCTTGAGAATCCGCGACGATTCTTCCCGCGAAAGGAAGCGGCCGTGCGACGGTTCACGCTCCACAAAACACGCATTCAGCATGTCGAAAAAAAAGCCGGGGGAATAGCCGTCCAGATTGGGGTAAAAGCCGAGGAAGCGGGACAGGCGGATCAGAAACACCAGATGGAAATTAGAGAAGTCGCGCGTGCAGGCATCCAGCCAACGGATGGAATAGACAAGATAGGCGAAAAGCGGCGCATTGCCTCCCTCTTCCGGCAAAGCGCGATAGAGGAACTCGGCAAGAAACATGGAGATGCCCATCTTGTAAGGGTGGCAGGGAAGGCTGTCGAGCGAATACCACACCCTCGACTCTCGGACGGGGTGCAGCCCGGACTTCGGACGGACGTCCGCCTCGAACTCTACCAGCGAGAAGGGACGGAACAACGCCGCCCCAGCCGCCGTTTTGCGCGAACGGCGCACGGCGGGTATCAGGAAAGAGGCATGTCCGCCCTGTTCCGTATAGACATGCGCGATATTCGACTTGTCGCTGTATTTCACCACATACAACACGACGCCATGAAACTTCTGTAGCATAACCAGAGCAAAGTTACGCAAATCCGCCGGAACCGCCAAACCGAACCGCCTCCGCCGAAAAGACGGGCGGAAAAACCCGCCATGACGAGCGGTCGGCTTTCTCCGGACGAGCGGTCGCGTTTTCGGGGAAAAGCGGTCGCGTTTCATCCTGTCCGCGCCCGCGAAACGATACCTTTACATACGAGAAATCCGGACGGGCGCAGAACAGGAGGCCGCTTCCGCATTCTCTTTCAAAAAAATCTTCCAAATATTTTGGAGATAACGAAAAACTTCATACCTTTGCATCCGCAAACGAAAGGCATGTACCTTCGTAGCTTCCGGCGATATATACCGGAATGCAAAGGCCGGCCCGTTCGTCTATCGGTTAGGACGCAAGATTTTCATTCTTGAAAGGGGGGTTCGATTCCCCCACGGGCTACATAAAACAAACGAAATCAAGAACATATTTAAAGATTAGTCGAGATGGCAAATCACAAATCATCTATCAAAAGAATCAGACAAGCTGAAAAAAGAAGACTTCACAACAGATATTATGCGAAAACGATGCGTACAGCTGTGAAGAAACTTCGCGCGACTACAGACAAGACGGAAGCTGTAGCAATGTATCCGAGCGTACAGAAATTGCTGGACAAGCTGGCAAGCCGCCACATCATCCACAAGAACAAAGCAAGAAACTTGAAGTCGAAGTTGTCAAAGCACATCAGCAAGTTGAGCTGACGCTTTGCGCAGACAAAAGAATATAGGAGGCTGGATTTTTCAATCCGGCCTTTTTGTGTTTGCAGGATGCCGCCCGCGCGCATCCGCCCGCAATGCGCCGGCTCTGCATTCGGACACCGCATTCGGGCCGACATATCAATTTTTTACACGCTCACCAAGCAGTTTTGTCCGGGATTTTTCGTATCTTTGAACGCTAAAAAACAACATAGAACTAATCAACAATGAGCGAAGAACAGATGACCAACAGCGGGAACAGCTATTCGGCCAGCAGCATCCAAGTGCTGGAAGGACTAGAGGCCGTGCGCAAGCGTCCCGCCATGTACATCGGCGACATCAGCGAAAAGGGGTTGCACCATTTGGTATATGAAGTGGTGGACAACTCTATCGACGAAGCTCTCGCCGGATTTTGCACCCATATAGAAGTGACCATCAACGAGGACAACTCGATAACCGTGCAGGACAACGGACGAGGCATCCCGGTCGACTATCACCAGAAAGAAAAGAAGTCGGCTTTGGAGGTGGTGATGACCGTGCTCCATGCCGGAGGAAAATTCGACAAAGGCTCATACAAAGTGTCGGGCGGTCTGCACGGAGTGGGCGTGTCGTGCGTAAACGCCTTGTCCACCCACATGACAACCAACGTGTTCCGCAACGGGAAAATATACCAGCAAGAATACGCCTGCGGCAAACCGCTCTATCCGGTAAAAGAAGTGGGCACGACCGACATCACCGGCACGCGGCAGACTTTCTGGCCGGACGGAAGCATCTTCACCGTAACGGAATATAAATACAACATCCTTGAAGCGCGTATGCGCGAACTGGCCTACCTGAACAAAGGCATCACCATTACGCTGACCGACAAGCGCATGAAAGAGGAAGACGGCTCCTACAAACACGATGTATTCCACTCGGAAGAAGGAGTGAAGGAGTTCGTGCGTTTCCTCAACTCAAGCAACACGCCGCTCATCGACGACGTGATTTACCTGAACACAGAAAAGCAGGGAGTGCCCATCGAGTGCGCCATCATGTACAACACGGGGTTCCGCGAAAACCTCCATTCGTATGTAAACAACATCAACACCATCGAAGGAGGTACGCATGAAGCCGGATTCCGCACGGCGCTGACCCGCGTGCTGAAGAAGTATGCCGAAGAAAGCAAGGCTTTGGAAAAAGCCAAAGTGGAAATCTCAGGCGAAGACTTCCGCGAAGGACTGATTGCCGTCATCTCGGTGAAAGTGGCTGAACCGCAGTTTGAAGGACAGACCAAGACGAAGCTCGGAAACAACGAAGTGAGCGGCGCCGTCAACCAGGCGGTAGGCGAAGCGCTGACCAACTATTTGGAAGAACACCCGAAAGAGGCCAAAACCATCGTTGACAAAGTGATACTTGCAGCTACGGCACGCATCGCCGCACGCAAGGCGCGCGAGTCAGTGCAACGCAAAAGTCCGATGGGCGGAGGCGGGCTGCCGGGAAAACTGGCCGACTGCTCCAGCCGCAACCCCGAAGAGTGCGAACTGTTCCTTGTCGAAGGAGACTCGGCAGGCGGTTCGGCAAAACAAGGCCGAAGCCGCCAGTTCCAAGCCATCCTCCCGCTGAGAGGAAAGATTCTGAACGTAGAGAAAGCCATGTGGCACAAGGCGTTCGAGAGCGACGAGGTGAACAACATCATCCAGGCGTTGGGCGTTCGCTTCGGAGTGGACGGAGAAGACGACAGCAAGAAAGCGAACATCGAAAAGCTCCGCTACAACAAGGTGATTATCATGACCGATGCCGATGTCGACGGCTCGCACATCGACACGCTTATCATGACACTGTTCTACCGCTATATGCCGGAAGTGATTCAAGACGGACACCTGTACATCGCCACGCCTCCCCTGTACAAATGCACGAAAGGAAAGGTCAGCGAATACTGCTATACCGACGAGGCTCGCCAGGCATTCATCCAGAAATACGGAGAAGGCAACGAGCAGGGCATCCATACCCAACGCTACAAAGGTTTGGGTGAAATGAATCCGGAGCAATTGTGGGAAACCACCATGAATCCGGAAACCCGCATCCTGAAGCAGGTGCATATCGAAAACGCGGCGGATGCCGACTATATCTTCTCGATGCTGATGGGAGACGATGTGGTTCCTCGCCGGGAGTTTATCGAGAAAAACGCCACTTATGCGAACATTGACGCATAAGGCGGTTTTCAATATTCACTAATCATTTACGTATGCCTCTCGCATCTTGCAGCAGAGAGTGAAAATCCGGAAGCATGCTTCCGGATTTTCTTCATGCAGACGCCTCCATCCGTCTGTTCTTCCTTTACTTTTTCAAATTCCCTAAAGCGGGCTGCAACGGTCTGAAAAACGGATTTGTCTGATTTCAACTTTATATTTTAAGCTCTGGAAAAAGATTTGTCAACTAAAATCATTACTTTTGAGAACTGCAATTTAAACAAACCAATACCTCGAAAGATATGAAACTGACTTTCCGCATCCAATATCGGACCGTATGGGGAGAAAGTCTCTGCGTCATTCTGAACGAAGACCAACGCAATATCGTAGAACTGTCAACACGCGACGGAATAGAATGGCGGGGAGAATGCTACCACACAAGCCCGACAAATGGCCGGCTTATCACGTATCGCTATTGCGTGATGCGCAACGGCGAAATCATACGCAAAGAGTTCGGCATGATTCCTCATTCGTTCTATCCGGGAAACGCGCAACAAGCGCTCTACACAATAGAAGACTGCTGGAGAGACATTCCCGAAGAAGCGTTCCGTTACAGTTCGGCATTCAACAAAGCCTTTCCTCTTGCCTCCCGTCCCAATGCGTTGCCCGACAAAGTAGGCAACTGCATCACGTTTCGTGCCCTGTGTCCCGGTTTGAGTTCGGAAGGGCAAGCGCTCGGTCTCATCGGAAGCTGTCCGGCATTAGGCAACTGGGAGTACTGCCGCCCGCTCCGAATGCACGAAACGCAACCGAACGTGTGGCAAATCACGCTCGATGCCTCTTCGCTCGACACCCCGTTCGAATATAAGTTCGTTGCAATCAGCGCAAAGACCGGTGCCGTAATGGAATGGGAAGCCCGGCCGAACCGCGTGTTCCATACCCTGCCCCTCCAAAGGGGGGAAACCTATATCGCAATGGAAAGCGAAGTGTGCTTTGCCCTGCCTGCCCCACGCATTGCCGGCTGCGCCATCCCCGTATTCTCCCTCCGCTCGGAAGGGAGCTTCGGAGTAGGCGACTTCGGCGACCTCAAGACAATTATAGAATGGGCGGCAAGCACCGGACAAAAAGCCCTGCAGACTCTGCCCATCAACGATACGACCATGACGAATACATGGCTCGATTCTTACCCGTACAAAAGCATTTCCATTTACGCCTTCCACCCGATGTATGTCGACTTGCGCCAACTTAACCCGATTCAAGACAAAGAAACGGCTGCGCGTCTCGAAGAAGCGCGCAAACGGGTCAACGCGCTCCCCCAAGTGGATTACGAAAAAGTGAACAAACTGAAACGCGAGTATCTGGAGACCGTATACGAACAGGACAAAGAAGAAACGTTCGCATCAGACAGCTTCAAAGATTTCTTTTCCCGCAACGAGGAATGGCTCACTCCCTACGCAGCATTCTGCTACTTGCGCGACTTGTATGGCACGGCCGAGTTCACGCAATGGCCGGAGCACCGCAGTTACAGAAAAGAAGAAATAGCCAAACTATGTTCTCCGGAAAGCGAAGCCTACCCGCAAATTGCATTCCATTATTACGTGCAATATCATCTGCACAAACAACTGCTTGCAGCAGGGGAATATGCCCGCAGCAAAGGAGTAATTCTGAAAGGGGACATTCCTATCGGCATCAGCCGCACAAGTGTGGAGGCATGGACAGAGCCGCACTACTTCAACATGAACGGACAAGCCGGAGCGCCGCCCGACGCTTTCTCCACAAACGGGCAGAACTGGGGGCTTCCCACCTACAATTGGGACGACATGGAAAAGGACAATTACCTGTGGTGGAGGAAACGTTTCTCGAAGATGGCGGAATATTTCACGGCCTACCGCATCGACCATATTCTGGGTTTCTTCCGCATTTGGGAAATACCTGTTCACTCCGTACACGGGCTGTTAGGACAATTCTCCCCTGCCCTTCCGATAAGTGCGGATGAAATCAGAAGTTTCGGGCTGAACTTCGACAAGGAACTCATGACGCAGCCGTTCATCAACGACTACATACTGAATACAGTATTCGGCGAACAGAGCGACACGGTACGCAATACATTCGTGCAGCACACCCACCATGACTATTACGCCATGCGTCCGAAGTTTGACACACAACGGAAAGTGGAATCCTACTTCAAAGAAAAGAACGATGAGGAAAGCCTCCAGCTGAAAGAAAAACTCTACGCACTCATCAGTGACGTATTGTTCGTTCCCGACCGGAAAAAAACAGACATGTATCATCCGAGAATCGCGGCGCAACATGACTTCGCCTTCAAAGCATTGAGCGAGAAAGAGCAGGAAGCCTTCAACCACCTCTACAACCACTACTACTACCAGAGGCACAATGAATTCTGGTATAGCGAGGCAATGAAGAAGCTCCCCATCCTCACCCAATCGACTCCGATGCTGACATGCGGAGAAGATTTAGGAATGGTTCCAGACTGCGTGCCTTGGGTAATGAAACAGCTTCAGATACTTTCATTGGAAATCCAGCGGATGCCGAAGAATCCGCAACATGAGTTCGGACATGTTGACGAGTATCCTTATTGCTCCGTATGCACAATCGGCACACACGACATGTCAACCTTACGCGGTTGGTGGGAAGAATCACCGGAAATAACCGAACGCTTCTACCACAACGAAATGCGCAGACACGGAGAAGTGCCGGAACATGCTCCGGGATGGCTCTGCAAAGACATCGTTTACGAACACCTCTACAGCCCGTCAATGCTGTGCATACTCACTTGGCAGGACTGGACAAGCATCGATGAAGAGCTGCGCAACCCGAATGTAGAAGCCGAACGCATCAACGTCCCCGCCAATCCCCGCCACTACTGGAGATGGCGGATGCACATCACGCTGGAAGAACTGATGAAAAGAGACGACTTCAACAAGAGAATCAAGGAAATGATTCTCGAAAGCCATCGCGGATAACCATCCGGCAGCACACAAGGGAAAGCCGCAAAGACACAAGAAACAAAACATTGTGTCTTTGCGGCTTTGACGTTATCAGCCCTTGTTTCCGCAAGCCGCCGCTTTTACCTCCATCTTTGCCGGCCTTTTTGCAAAAAGCCGCCGTCCCTAAAATTTCATGGGCGAAATCCTATTTATAAAGCGCTTTGCCCAGGTCTTCCAATCCCGCTTCTCCGGGCAGGCCGGGATAAACTTTCTTCATGGCATCCACAAAATCCTGTGCAGTCCGGTTTGCAGCAAGCAGTTCTTTCACCTTCTTCAAATAAGCAATCTTGAATTCCACCGCATCGCGCCTCGCTGCACCGCCATGCCCTCCGACGAACAATTCGGCACCTGAAGCCAACGAACTTTCAGCCTCAGCAATTTCCGCGTCAACGGCAGCCGGAGAAGATATTTGCAAGTGGCTGACATGCGCCTTTGCCGGAGTCCAATGCGTGTAATACGCCTTTCCGCCTATCAGGATGCTCGCGCCGGGAAAATCCGATGCCGCGCCGTGGCGAAACTCGAAAGTCACCCCGGCCCAAGTCTGAATCGTGCCGAAAGCCACCTCTGAAACCTTTCCTGTAGGCATCTCGGTCAGCGCATCGCCAAATGCCTGCGCAAAGCCTTTCATCATTCCGCCATACACTTCGCCTTTAGCAAACTCAGCCATGCCTTCCGCCATTGTCACGTCATGGCTTCCGGTTCCTCCCACGTGATAGTCCGTCACGCGCTTCTCCACGGGCTTGCCCAATCGGGAAAGATAAACGTCAAATTCAGCCACATTGTCCTTGAACAACGGCTGCTCCATCGTCACTAAAGCATCTTTGCCTTCGATAATGTAGCTTGTATCGCCCAACGCATCGTTGGTGTAATACACGTGCAGTTTGAAACTGCCGAGGTCGTGAACCTCGAAACGTCCCTTAGTCTGTGCCATCGCTGTAACTGTTAAAAGATTGAACAAAATAAACAATACCTTTTTCATCGCTTCTAAAATTATTGTCGGTTACTAAAAGATTTTTTATTCCTTATTATGCCGCAAAATTAGCGAGGGAATTTCAATCTTACAAGTATATACCTGAATATCACCTGCTTACGTAAAAGTAACCTTTGTTGGATTTAAGCAATTCACAGACAAAATATTTTTGAAAAAAGTTTCCTGCCAATTGAAAGACATTGCCAAAAACAGTTGACAGAGGCCATAAAACTGAAAAAAAACGGACTGAACGAAGCATTGGCAGAACAATACCAGAATGCCTATCCGGACGAGAGTTATATAAGAAAGGCAATCTCTGCCTATATACGCATGACTGCGGAAATAACCGGAAGCGGAATGGAAAACTCCACGCCCAACGTCATCAAACTGGAACAGGTGAAACTGGCAGAAGTGAATATCACGCTTGAACCGCCTGCCGAAATTACCTGACCGGTTCGTCTATTGGCAAGGAATAAGGAGGATGGAAGAAATGACAGAAGATTAGTGTCCGTCACGCAGACGGCCGGAGAATTCCGGCCGATGAAATTGGGGATGCTTGGATGTCCGGAAGTTCACCGTTCCGACGAACAAAAACGGCAGTTTCGAGTCGCCCGCATTTGAAGATGCAGGAGAAGTCCGTATGGGCGTCAAAGCAGAAACCGATTGGTGGAGGTTGGATTTCACCCTAAAAGAAGAAAAGATTTTCTACAGGGGAGACAACAACGTGTACAATGCAGGACTGATATGGGGTCGGAAATGCTCCATCAACGGAACCATCGGACAGAAAATCAGTCTGAACTCCACCGAAGGAGCCGGCGAAGCGAAGTAAAACCTCATCCGAACGTGCCTTAAAACTGCATAAAAGAAAGGGCTGCCCTGAAACGAAAACCAGCTTTCATCTTGAGGCAGCCCTTTCTATATTAAAACTCACTTCTTCCCCAGCAGCACCTCGTTAACCGCACGTTTCAGCTCGGCTTTCGGCATCGCTCCCTGAGCCATCTGCGGAGTGCCCTCCTTCGGAATGAAAAGCAGCGTCGGGATGCTGCGGATGCCGAATGCAGCCGACAGCTCCTGCTCTTTGTCGGTATCAATTTTGTAAACCACAATCTGACCGGCATACTCGCTTGCCAATTCTTCCAGAATGGGCGCAATCATCTTGCAGGGGCCGCACCAGTCGGCATAAAAGTCCACGATGGCAGGCTTGTCGCCCTCATACTTCCATGCGTCAGGGTTCTTCTCGAAATCATATACTTTTGCCAGAAATTCTGTTTTGGTCAGGTGAACCACCTGTCCGCCTTGAGTCGTTTCCATATTTTCCTCCTTTTCAAAATTATTATTCTTCGCATCGCTTCCACATGCCGTATTGACAGCCAGCATACAAAGCGCAAGGGTTATAAACTTTTTCATAATCAATCAGGAATAATCAGTTCTTGCCATTATCATTCACGGCACAAATATAAGCCAACTTCTTCTTATAAACAAATTTTCCACAGGAAATATTTACATCGATGCAACTTTTATTGGGAAGGCCGCCGTCTGAAAGAAACGACCGCCCGCACAAACGCAAACGGGCGGCCGCTTTTCAGAGAACGACCGCCCGCTTTTTCAATCTCGATAGCAAGGGCACCGAATATCAACGCTTATAAAATGCCGACATTGCTCTGAATCGGAGTCATGATAAACGTAAACTCATAATCGCCGTAAGGCAACAAATACTCCTTGCGCGGCCATTTTCCCCAACTGTTCACGCAACCCAATCCCATCTGAACTTTGTCAATCAACACGTTTGTAAGGTCAGCAGGCTTCACCTCGTTCGAATGCTCCTGACGCTTGTAAGGCCCTGAGTCGAGCGAACTGATAGTATAGTGCAGAGCGGAAGCTGAGAACGGAGCCTCAGATACAAATTCCAAACCGTTTCCGGCTGCATTCATTTGCTTCCACCAGCGGATGTCCGTTTTGTTTCCGGTTTCTTGCGGACGGATGTAGGCATAGAACTGGTCGGCCACATTCTGGTTCCAGATGCCGAGGTCAGTGCAATGGTTGCGGTCGCTGTAGTTCTCAATCGGGCCGCGTCCGTAGAATGAAATCTTCTCGAATGACTTCGGCATAACCAATTGCATACCGAAGCGGAACATCGGAGACACTTTCGCATTCTTGTCGGCCACCATCTTCTGGGTCACCTTCACTGCACCTCGGTTGTTGATGACATAAGTCAGATACAGTTTGGCGGCATCAGAGATGCCCTTCATGGTATACTCGGCAGAAACTGTCACCTGTTCACGGGAAGTCTCATGCTTGAGCGATTCCAGTTTAAGGCCCGGATTCAACCATGCGCGGAACTTGTTCTGCAGGTTTGCCCCGAAGTCGTTATCAGTAGGAGCGCGCCAGAAGTTCGGTGTCAGGGCCTCACCTTCCTTAATCATCTCCGTGCCGCCGACCGCATAACGGTCCATATAGCCCGTTGCCTTACTGAACTGGATATTGAAGCCGTCGCCTTCCACCTCAATACAATTGACGTTATCATCGTTCACCATCGGCGCCACAACAGCCTGATTGCTCTCCGCAACATTCGGAAACTCCATCGAAGGAGCCTTGTATGCAGTCAGAGCCAACTGATCCTTAGCCACCACATGCCCAGCAGGAATCAGGCTTTCACGGTTCTTCTGGATGTACTTCACATTCAGCAACCATTCGCCTTCATTGTCGGTCTGTCCCATATCCAGTTTTACGGCAGCTGTCTGACGGGGAGCCACATCCAAGGTCTCTATACGTCCGCTTCGTACCGCCTTTCCGTCTTTCAGCACTTCCCATTCCATCGCGTATGCGGAAAGGTCACGAAAGAAGTTCTCATTATACACCTTCACTTCGCCCTTCGACAAGTCACCCGGCGTTGTCCAGATATTCTGATAATAATACCCCACCTCATACATGTGCGGATTCGGCTTGCGGTCCGGGCTGATCAGGCCGTTGTCGCAGAAATTGAAGTCGCTGGCGTCAAAACGGTTGAAATCGCCGCCGTATGCGTAAATCATCGCCCCGTTCTTGCCCGTCCAACGACACGACTGGTCAACGAAGTCCCAGATAAATCCGCCCTGATACTTCGGATATTTCCGCACCAAGTCCCAATATTCCTTGAAGCCTCCCTGCGAGTTGCCCATCGCATGAGTATATTCACATTGAATTAAAGGTTTGGTCTTATTGTTGTCTTCGCAATATCGGATACAGCTGTCATAATCATAATACATCGGGCAGAAGACATCCGTTTTCCCATCATATTCCGCACGTTCATACTGCACGGGGCGACTGGGATCCTCCGCCTTTACCCAATCGTATGCAGCCTCAAAGTTAGGCCCGTATCCGGCCTCATTTCCCAACGACCAGAAGATGATGCTCGGATGATTGAAGCTGCACTGTACATTGCGCTGGTTACGCTCCATGTGAGCTTTCTTGTAAGAGTCGTTTTTGGCCAAGGTCGCATCGTCATATCCCATTCCGTGAGATTCGATATTGGCCTCGGCCACCATATAAATGCCGTACTTGTCGCAAAGGTCATACCAGAAATTGTCGTCCGGATAGTGGCAAGTGCGCACAGCATTGATGTTGAACTGTTTCATAATCTGAATGTCTTGAATCATGCGCTCACGCGACACATGATAACCTCCGTCAGGATCCATCTCATGACGGTTGGCACCTTTGAAGAGCACCGGCTGCCCGTTGACCAGAATCTGGGAGCCTTTCAGCTCTATTTTGCGGAACCCTACTTTGACAGGCACCACCTCACTTACCTTTCCCCCGTCTGTAACCGTGGCACGCAAGGTATACAAATAAGGAGTTTCCGCCGTCCACTTGTGCGGAGCTGCAACGTTTAGCGCGGCAGAAGCCTTCCCCGAACCGCTGACATCCGCCGAAGCTACCGACCGGTTCTGCGCGTCAAGCAGTTCAAGACGTACCTTTACATTGCCTTTCAGACTCAGATTTACGGCCAATGTACCGTCCTTATATTGGCTGTCCAAGTCGGGAGTGACGCGAATGTCGTCGATACGTTTCTTGTTTCGGGTGTAAAGATAACAGTCACGCGCCACGCCTGTATAGCGGAAGAAATCCTGGTCTTCCAAATAAGTGCCGTCGCACCAGCGGAATACCTGAAACGCAATCAGGTTCTTTTGCCCAGGCTTCAGATAAGAAGTCAAATCAAACTCCGCTTCCAACTTGCTGTCTTCGCTATAACCTACGTATTTCCCGTTCACCCAAAGGTACATGTTTGAACTGACTGCACCGAAATGGGCTATAATATCTTTCCCCTTCCAATTGGCCGGAACCGTAATTTCCCGACGATACGAGCCTACATGGTTCTTTTCCGTCGGCACATACGGAGGATTGTTCTTGTACTGGTTTCTCCACGCATAGCCTGTATTTACATAAATGGGGTCGCCGTATCCGTTAAGTTCCCACACTGCGGGAACTTGCAGGTTGTCCCAACCTTTGTCATTGAAGCCGACTCTCCAAAAGTCAGTGGGACGCGCGTCTGCATCGGGCACCCAAAAGAACTTCCAAGTTCCGTTCAAGCTCATGTAATTCTTCGAGTTTTCCTTCACTGCTTTCTCGGCCATATCCAGATTCTCGTATGCAAAGAAGTTCGCGTGCATGGGCGCACGGTTCACTGCATTGATTTCCGGGTCCTGCCATTCCTTGAAACTCTGCGCGTTTGCCGAAAGCAAACAAACGCCAAGAGCGGCTGTCAACAATTGTTTTCTCATGATTTTAAAGTAAATAAAAAATTCCTATGCGCCAAAAAAAGAAGCGACTCCGCTTCACTCTACCACCCAATTGCGATTGTATGGCACCACCACCCTCGGATTGTAATACATTTCTTCCTTGTCGGGAATGCGGATGATATATTCCTTCTTGCCGTGGTTAGGCAGAGAAAAGTCTCTCAACCAAGGATTCATGCTTCTCAACAAGCCGAAAGTGATGCCTTGGCTTCTGGCAAATCTGGGCAAATCTTCGATATGCTCCGTCACCTTGACGGTATGATAAGGTATAGGAGGATACAAATCGCTTGCACGCAGCCGGAAGCCGAACTTCTTCGGGTCGGAAAGCATCATCTTCACCGCCAGAATGCGGTAGACATAACGCGCCGTTTCTTCCACTAAATACAGGTCGAGGGCGTTCTCCGCATACTGCCTGTCTTGCTGGCGGGCTATCCGCGCCTGCCCCGCATTGTAGGAGGCCGCCACCGTCTCCCAATTGCCGAACTTCACGTATGCCTGCTTCAGATACTTGCAGGCGGCCCGCGTGGACTTCTCTACATCATAACGCTCGTCCACGTGTCCGTTCACTTCAAGACCGAATTCCTTGGCCGTGCCCGGCATGAACTGCCACAGTCCTGCCGCACCTGCAACCGAACGCGCCAGCGGGTTGACATTGCTCTCGATGGCCATCAGATACTTGAAATCTTCAGGCACTCCATATTCTTTCAAGATTGGAATAACGATAGGGAAATAACGGTTGGCCCGCTTGATAATCTGCAACGACGTGCTGTGCATATAGGTGAACGCCATCAGTTCGCGATCCATCCGCTCGCGACGGTCGTATCGGGTCAGGTCGATTGTTGTTCCGCAAAAAGTCATACTTTCAGGAACTTCCATGCAACTGTACGGGAGAGAGGAAGGTTCGTCTTCTTCCTTTGTCCCGGTAAATCCTGTCAGCAATGAGACCACCAGCAGGCACGCTGCCAGTGCCATGCCGGTATGAAAATAATACATCCGTTTCATCATTTGTTAGCTTTTTGCAAACTAAAATACGAAACATCGGATGAATCTACGCTATTATTTAGCGTATTTTATCAAATCCCTTTCCGAAGCGGAAAAAGGTTTCGGACTTCCGGATGAAACGCCCGCACGTTACGCTGAAAAGCGAGGGCATTCCTATCGAAACGCCCCGACGTTTTTCCGCCCGGATACGCCCTTATTCACGGCTTCCTTTCAGCGACAACTTTTTTGGCATACACTTCTTCTTCCTTGTTCACCATCACCAGCACGTTGCCTGCCGTCCCGGAATAAGGAGAAGCGACCACCGATGCCGTTTCGTCTTTCAAGATAGCGTCTACACCTGCCGATGCCAGCAGTCCTTTCACCAGTTCAGCTTCCCAAAGGTCACCTCTGAACACTTCCACCAAAGCGTCATAATCATTCGTTTTCATGGCTTGTCTTTTTTAAAGGGTTAACGAATCTGCATTTATTGTATGTCCAAAGATAAAAAACTTTTCAATATAGTCGCACTTTACGCACGAGTTTTTTCAACCGGCCGTCACTGCAAACGACAATAGCATCGGCTCAGCTCAGCAAAACCGCGAGCAAAGATTCGGCTTTCCCCTCCAAGACATTTTTTCTTGCCAAACCCTCAATGAAACGCACAGGAATGCCCTCATAGCCGAACCTGGCTCCCAAAAGGCTTCCGGCCACTGCTCCGTTCGTATCCGCATCGCCTCCGGCATTGACCACGGCCAGCAATCCTTCTTCAAAACTGCTGCAATGATACAGGCTCCACAATCCGGCCGCCATCGTTTTCAACGTATATCCCATCGTGCTTTCATCGTCTAATTCCAGAGCGTCTAACGAATCCTCCTGCACCATCCGCAAATAAGGCTCTATCCGTTTGTCATACCGGTTACCGACCTCCACCAACGTTTCTATCGGCAAGATTTCATCCTTATAAACCAACGAATGCACCATCAGAGAGACGATTGCGCATGAGCCCACACAACGCGGATCGACATGTGTAAGCCGGCAAATGTCCGCCGCATGTCTCTCCACGTCCTCACCCAGCAGCCCGACAACCGAAGTGCGCATCACGCCGCCATTTGCCGCGCACCTTTTGCCTGAAAGCTCCCAGACTTTTTCGGCAACCGCCGCCGGCTTTTCCAAAAACTCCGCGACGCTCAACACGTTGCAAGTATGCCTGCCGATTCCCATAGGGCCGCGCCGGAACCATTGCTTGAAATTGCGTGCCACCGACAACGGGCGCAACTCCCCGTCATCGATTATAGCCTGAACGATACACATCATCATGTCCGTATCGTCCGTCCAGTCGCCCTTCCGCCAACGTCCACGATGGCAATCCTGCACGATTTGGGAATAGTCCGCCAATCCGTCAGGATAATACTTTTCTACCTCCGCTTTAGTCATAAACTCCGTTCCTAATCCCAAAGCGTCGCCTATGGCCTGGCCGAACAGAGTACCTTTGAATTTGTCTTTCAATGAATCTTCCATCATAAGTTGTATTATGCAACTGCAAAAATAACATTTCAAATGGCAAACTATCGCCTGTTTCCTTTCAAAAGCAGAACTATCAGCCCTATCGCTACCGCCACATCTACCACATTCCAGACCGCACGCCCCAACGGAATCTTTATTATCGGCTGGAACAACACGGCCAACGCCCCGAAAGTTATCATCAGATTTTCTTTCTTTTCCTGATAATATTGGTATGCCATAAGGCCGAACATTACCGTCGCAAAGAAACGGACCAGCATGTAGAAACCGTAAGGCATGGGAGCCAAACACAGCAATAATGCGATGATTAAAATCAGTTTGAGGTGTTTCATTGATAAGGTACTACACAAATATTTTTTGCAAAATTAAGATTCGCACCAGAATCATCACGCCCACCCGTTGTGATTCCAATCGCTTCTCCATATCTGTTTATTAAGGCTCCACCACTACTTCCATGATCTATCGGACAACTTATCTGAATGAAATTGTCGTTTCTTATTTGGGAAATTTCACCTGAAGAAAACGTATTTTCCAATCCTTTGGGACTACCTATCGTATAAACCCTTTCTCCTACTTCACACTTGCGACGAGATACCGGTATGTAATTGAACTGTCCTCTCACTTTAAATAAAATATAATCATCTGCTTCACTTTTCGCCAATACCTTATCTATCTTATATTGCCGTCCGTCCGACAGCTTGATGATTTCATATCCTATCCCCGTCCCTTTGAATACATGATAATTGCTGACCGCCAATCCATCCGCACTGATAAAGAAACCGGAACCTTGATAAGCATT
>CALUGI010000026.1 GCA_944320135.1 uncultured Phocaeicola sp.
TAGGCTATACACTTCCCGCTATCGGGCGTGTTACGGACTTGCACCGATTAGAGAATGTTCGTGCTGGGCGAACAAAAAAGTGCGCCGAAGCAGAAAAACTCCTGCATCGGCGCACCTTAAATTCCATTTCAAGCTCTTTATTTCAACTTTACAAACAATTCGCCTTCCACCTCGCTTGTTTCAATCTTGTCTTCTCTCAACAGCCAGCCCAATCCCAAGAATAAATCCTTGTCGGCCTTCAGTTTGGCTTCCTTCTTAATCTGCTTTTGAGTTTTGCCTTCAGTTCCATTCAGTGCCTCCCAGATTTGTCCGGCGATAACACCCGCTTTTTCTTTCAACATAATCTTTTGCTTTTATATTTGTAACATTCATTTTGTAACTTGGCAAAAATAACAAAAAAAGCCGTCCCTGCCCCAAAAAAAGCAGAAATCTTTTGTGAGAATGAACAATTTAGCAGTCAATCAAGCAGACAATGTTACAATTTTCCTTCTTTTTCGAGAAAATCCCCCCAAATGCGTGCAGCAGTTTCAATCATTTTCGGACAAGGACGCTTGGCATAATATTCGGGAGTACGCGCTTCGGGAGTAGAAACAATCGGCTCCTTTTTTGAAAGTCCCAAAAGGTCGGCACACCTCATCGAGCCGCATTCAGCCTTAAATTTGGCGGCCAGCTCTTGCACAAGCGCATAGTTGGCGGCTTTTCCGGCCCGGTCAGCTCCTTCTACAGCGCATCGCTCCAGCCCTGCAAGAAGAAACATGCCGCAAGCCGCTCCGCACGTTTCACGCATACGCCCGATACCCCCTCCGAACGAGGCGGCAATATGCAAAGCCTGTTCCCGTGTAAATCCGTACATGTCGGCATAGGCCACCACTACCGACTGCGAGCAGTTGTATCCCTCTTTGAAGGATGCAACCGCTTTTTGTATCCTTTCTTCCTTAGTCATACCAGATTACTTTATTCAGCTACATTATTTATAGGATTCCCCTCAAGAAATGCGCTCAGGTTGGCCGCCGCCAAGCCCATCAGCCGCACGCGAGCTTCATAAGTCGCCCATGCTATGTGGGGAGTGATGAAACAATTCTTCAGCTTGAGCAGCGGATTGTCAGGACGAGGCGGCTCAGAAGACAGCACGTCAAGCCCTGCAGCCGCAATGGTTCCGTCGGCCAAAGCCTCCGCCAAGTCTTGCTCGTTGACCAAACCTCCCCTACCCGTATTGACAAGCATCGCCGTTGGCTTCATCATTTTCAAACGCTCCGCATTGACCAGTTCCTTCGTTTCCTCCGACAGCGGACAATGCAAACTTACAATATCGCATTTGCGGAACACCTCATCGAGCGACGGACATTTATGCACGCCGCAAGGCAACTGATCAGCCGATTTGCGAGTGTACGCATATACTTCCATTCCGAAAGCGACAGCAATGCGCGCCGTAGCACGTCCGGTATTCCCGAAACCGACAATCCCTATCGTCTTCCCCTCCAGCTCATGCAACGGAGCATTCCAATAGCAGAAATCGGTCTGCCCGCTCCATTTTCCTTTCCGAATCTCATCAGCATACACATCTACACGCTGCACGATATTAAGAATATGCGAAAATGCCATCTGCGCCACCGAAGCCGTACTGTAAGCAGGAATATTCGTAACGACAATGCCTGCCTCGCGCGCTGCATCAATATCCACAACATTATATCCCGTAGCCAGCACACCGATATATTTCAGTTCCGGCAATGAACGGATTGTCTCTGCATTTAAAACTACTTTGTTCGTAAACAATATCTCAGCTCCGCCCGCACGCTCCGGCACCTCATCCGGAGCGGTACGGTTATACACCGTCAGCTCTCCTATCTCTTTCAAAGCGTCCCACGACAAGTCGCCCGGATTCAACGTATATCCGTCCAATACTACAATCTTCATTCCTTGATTTTTATTAATATGTTGACAATCATTTTTTATAGCGCTCTCCCCATAAGGCTACCATCCGCTCATGAAGTTTGGCCTCTGCCGGATTCTCCTGCGCATGCCAAAGGCGAGCCTGCTTCACTCCGTCAGGAAGAAACTGCTGCTCCACGAAATGCCCTTCATAATCGTGCGCATACTTATAGCTCTTTCCGTAACCCAATTGTTTCATCAGTTTGGTTGGAGCATTGCGAAGATGTAAAGGGACAGGCAAGTTTCCCGTCTGGCGAACCAATTCGAGCGCAGACCCGATACCTTCATAAGCCGAATTGCTTTTGGGGCTTGCGGCCAGATAAACAGCAGCCTCAGCCAAAGGTATCCGTCCCTCAGGCCATCCTATCTTCATCACCGCATCGAAAGCGGCATTCGCAAGAAGCAAAGCGTTCGGATTGGCCAAACCGATGTCTTCCGAGGCCGAAATTACCAGCCGTCGGGCTATGAAAGCCGGATCTTCCCCCCCTTCCACCATCCGAGCCAGCCAATAAAGGGCTCCATCCGGATCGCTTCCCCTGATAGACTTGATAAAAGCGGAAATGATATCGTAGTGCATCTCCCCGTCCTTATCGTATGCCAGAGGGTTTTGCTGGAGACGGTTTACAACCTTCTCGTCAGTAATCACAATCGGATCGCCCTCATCCGCTTCAACCACCAGTTCGAGAATGTTCAGCAACTTCCTCGCATCCCCTCCGGAGTAGCGAAGCATAGCCGAAGTCTCTTTCAGTTCGATATGCTTTTCTTTCAGAACCACATCGCGTTCAAGAGCGTGACCGAGCAATCCAAGCAAATCGTCTTTCTCCAACGGCTTCAACACATAGAGCTGGCAACGCGAAAGCAACGGGCGAATCACCTCGAAAGAAGGGTTCTCCGTGGTTGCTCCGATGAGTGTCACGACTCCCGTTTCAACGGCGCCCAACAGAGAATCTTGCTGGGACTTGCTGAAGCGATGAATCTCGTCAATGAACAGAATCGGACTCTGCTGTGAGAAAAAGCGTCCGTTACGCGCCTTTTCAATCACGTCACGCACATCCTTCACGCCCGATGTCACCGCACTCAGCGTATAGAAAGGCACCTCCAGCTTGTTCGCGATAATCTGCGCCAACGTTGTCTTCCCCACTCCGGGAGGCCCCCACAATATAAAAGAAGAAATGCGTCCTGCGTCAATCATCTTGCGCAAGACTGCTCCTTCGCCCACCAGATGCTTCTGGCCGATATAATCATCCAACGTCTTCGGACGCATTCGTTCTGCTAAGGGTTGTGCCATAAAAATTCCATTAAAACAATGTTCAAAGATACGGAAAGTTTTGAAAGGTTTTGCATACGGGCACAAAAAAAGGCGCTTTTCACAAAGAGCCTTTTTTTAAAGTTTTCAATAGGTATTAGTCTTTTTTCTTAAGGTAAAAAGATTGTTTTCAGGATAACGACACAAAGATGCGGCCTTTTTTTCACCTGACCAAATAAAAAAACATGTCATAAAACACATTTTGCGTTTTTCTTTCATTTTTCTTTCATTGGAGTTTTTAACTACCGCATCCTCATGCGAATGCAAATATAATCAATTTTAATTAAAACGGCTTCCGTTTGGAAACAAAATCCCGCTTAATGCTGTCATTCGGCTGCTTTATCGGGATGATGTCAACCCAACTTTATCTTGAGCATCTTCCCGCCCCACGCCGACAACTTCAACGAGGCAGGTTTAACAGACGTAAACGAAACGGTTTCCTCCGTCCCTGTCAGCAAATCGACGGCTGCACAAGTTTGAAACATCGGCATGTGCAGGAAGTCGAACGCATGTTGAGGGATATTGACGGATATCTGCACAGGCATGTCTGCAAAATTCACGGCCACAAGAACCGCCTCTTTGTCAGATTTCCGCAAGAAAGCATATTGCTTGTGTTCGTTCATCTGCCAACCGTTTTTGTTCACATACATCAAGTCGAAGAACTTTCCCTGAGAAATGGCAGGTTCTTCGCGGCAAACATTCAGAAGTTTTGCGTAGAACTTCCGCAATTCTTTTTCCTTGTTGTTCAGCAGATGGGTATTGAAACGTCCGTGATTGTTCCACCGCCGGATGCTGTCTACGCTCCAATAGTCGAAGATGGTGGTACGTCCGTCGCGTCCGCTGAAGCCTTCGCAATCCATCCCCCTTTCGCCCAATTCCTGCCCGAAGTAAATCATCATCGGATTGGTGTTCATGGCAGCCGACACCACCAGAGCCGGAAGAGCCTTGAAAGCGTTGCCCGCAAAGAAATCGGAAGCAATGCGCTGCTCGTCGTGGTTTTCAAGGAAGTTCAACATGTGTTCCTGAATATCGTCCACGCTCTGCCAGCAGGAAGTGATGTCACTCGCCGACCGGTATCCGCACGTAACGGCGCGCAACGTGTCGTAAAGCCCCACCTTGTCATAAAGGTAATCGAAATGCCCGTTATGAATGTAGTTGCGATATTCGTTCGGGTTGTACACCTCGGCAATGAATATCAGTTCCGGATATTGCGCCTTGACTTGCGGAATCGCCCAGCCCCAAAATTCACAAGGCACCATCTCCGCCATGTCGCAACGGAACCCGTCGATGCCTTTTCCGGCCCAGAACATCAGAATGTCCTTCATCTTATGCCACGTGTCGGGAACGGGATTGAAGTGACACCCCGAATTGCCGATATAGTCCACGCCGTAGTTCAGCTTGACCGTCTCATACCAATCATTCCGGTTGGGCCACGCATCGAAACGGTTGTTGCCCGTGGCTTTGGCAGGCATCTCCACATAGCTGCCCATTTCTTCATCGTAAAGGTCGATTTCCCCTTCCAGCTTCCGGCCGGGAACATAATAGAAGTTGTTGTCCGGACTGAAGGCCAGACCGTCATCGTCGTCCTCGCCCAAGTCTTTCACGCCGTCGGGCTTTGACACGGAACGGTATTGACGGGCCACGTGGTTAGGCACGAAGTCCATCAGAAACTTCAGTCCGCATTCGTGCGTGCGCTCTATCAGTGCGGCCAGTTCTTCCTGACGTTTCTCAGGATGCACCGCCAAGTCCGGGTCTACGTCATAATAGTCGGTTATCGCATACGGCGACCCGGCCTTTCCTTTCACGATAGAAGGGTGGTTTCTGGGGATTCCGTATTCGGAATAGTCGGTTTGGGTGGCATGGGCTATCAAACCGGTATACCATACATGAGTGGCGCCCAAGCCTTTAATTTCATGAAGGGCCTGCTTGGTGATGTCGTCCATCTTCCCGCATCCGTTCTGCCCGATGGTTCCGTTCTGCGCGCAACGCCCTTTCGCATTGCCGAACAAGCGCGTAAAGATTTGGTAGATAATAATTTTTTCTTTCGTTTCCATAGTTTTCTTCTTTCCATTTGCAACAAAAGATTTGCAGCCGCCGGAAGAAAGTCCGTCAGGGCTGCAAATCTTTTATCCTTTTTTTGTCCGACTGGCCGGAACGCGCGAAAGTCATCCTCTTACTGGATTCCGTGCGCGTTGGCCTCCTTGTTGATTTTCTTGATAAGCCCCTGCAGCACGGCTCCCGGCCCGCATTCTGTGAAATCGTCCGCTCCGTCGGCTATCATGTTCTGCACGGTCTGCGTCCAGCGCACGGAAGCAGTCAGCTGGGCTACCAGGTTGGCCTTGATTTCTTCCGGGTCGGTATGCGGTTTCGCGTCTACATTCTGATAAACCGGACATTTCGGAGTATGGAACTCGGTGGACTTGATGGCGGCTTCCAGCTCCACTTTCGCCGGTTCCATCAGCGGAGAGTGGAAAGCCCCTCCCACCTTCAGCGGCAAGGCGCGTTTCGCTCCGGCGGCCTTCATCAGTTCGCAAGCCTTGTTGATGCCCTCTATCGAGCCTGAGATGACAATCTGTCCCGGACAATTGTAGTTGGCGGCCACGCACACTTCGCCTTCAGCCGCCACCGACCTGCAAATTTCTTCCACCTTCTCATCGGGCAAAGCGATAATGGCGGCCATCGTAGAGGGATGCGCTTCGCAAGCCTTCTGCATCGCCATCGCACGCGCATAAACCAGCTTCAACCCGTCTTCGAACGACAAGGCTCCGGCTGCCACCAATGCGGAAAACTCGCCCAAAGAGTGTCCTGCGGCCATTTCGGGCTTGAACCCCTCTCCCATGCAGAGAGCGGAAATCACCGAATGGAGGAACACGGCCGGTTGGGTCACCTTGGTCTGGCGGAGGTCTTCGTCAGTTCCCTCAAACATGATGTCGGTAATCCGGTAGCCTAAAATATCGTTCGCCTTTTCAAACAGTTCTTTGGCAAGCGGAGAGCTTTCGTAGAGGTCTTTTCCCATGCCTACGAACTGCGCTCCCTGTCCAGGAAATACAAATGCTTTCATAATTCTTTTCTTTATTCATTTAGATTCTTTACTTGCAAAGGTAATGATTCTTTTCATATATCACTCATCTTTGCAGAAAATGTGCATCCTTTCGGGCGAGTGGAAATGGTTGAGCGGCCCGTGCCCGTGCCCGATACGGACATCCTTTCCGGCCTCTATACCTTTATATACATATTCTTTAGCCTCCGCCACGGCACTTTCCAGCGGATGCCCCAAAGCGAGAAACGCGGCTATGGCGGACGAAAGCGTGCATCCGGTGCCGTGAGTATTCGAGCTGTCGATTTTAGGAGAAGCAAACCGAACCGCATCTTCTTTTCCGCGCACCCTCAACACGTCGCACATCATGCCTCCCGGCAAATGGCCTCCTTTCACCAGCACCGCCCCGCTCCCGAAGCGCAACAGGTCGGCCGCAGCCCTCTCCATCTCGTCGGGCGAAGCGATTTTCCTTCCGGCCAGCACCTCCGCCTCGCTCAAGTTGGGGGTGACGAGGGTGCTGAGCGGAAACAGCTTTTCCACGACGACGGAAACGGCGCGGTCGTCCATCAGCTTGCATCCGCTGGTAGACACCATCACGGGGTCGAACACCACGAATCGCGGGCGGAACCTCAGCAGACTTCCGGCTATCGCTTCCGCCACTTCCGGGTCGCCCACCATGCCTATCTTGACGGATTCGGGACGGATGTCTTCCATCACCGCCTCTATCTGCGCCCCCACAATCCGAGGCGGAACGGGAAAAATCTCCCTCACCCCGCAAGTGTTCTGCACCGTAACGGAGGTAACGGCGCTTGCCGCATAGACTCCCAATGCGGAAATCGTCTTTATGTCTGCCTGAATGCCGGCGCCTCCGCTGCAGTCCGAACCGGCTATCGTCATCACGCAAGGATATGCTTTCATCGCTCTTTCATTTTGATTATAAATACAAAGATAACGCTTTTGCCGGAACCTCCCTAAAGACAAGCGGAAAAGACGGGCGGGTTATGCGGAAAAGACGGGCGGCCTGAGCGGGAAAAGCGGGCGAATCAAGCGGCAAAGCCCCGCGTCTTTTGTGATATTGTACAAGGTATGATAATACGCCCTCGGCATATCATAAATAAGATGAAAAGTATTTTGTTGGAGAACAATGTTTTATAACATATATATTTTTGTGTGTTTCAAGAACAACATATTGAAAAACTCCATATATTTGCAGCGTCAACAAAACAAGAGACACATGGAAGACCGCAAAATCATAGACGTACACGTTTCTGTCGACTGCGCAGTCATCGGATTCGACGGCGAGCAGTTCCGCGTGCTTCTGGTGCGTCAAATCGGCAAAGAGTCGGACGGGAAATTCAACGACCTCAAACTGCCCGGAAGCCCCATCTACGTTGACGAAGACCTGGACGAAGCCGCCAAGCGGGTGCTGACGGAACTGACAGGACTGAAGAACATCCGGATGAACCAGTTCAAGGCATACGGCTCGAAAGACCGCACGGCCGACCCGAAAGACGTGTTGTGGCTTGAGCACTTCCACCTTATAAAAGAAGGGCGCGTGGGGCGGATTGTCACAATCGCCTACCTCTCTCTCCTGAAAATCAACCAGCGGAACAAGCAGCTCTCGTCTACCTACGATGCCTGCTGGATGCCGGTATCGGAAGTGAAAAGGCTGGCTTTCGACCACAACCGGATTCTGGAAGACGCATTGGACATGATCCGGCATTACGTGGAATCCTCCCCCTCGGTGATGTTCGACCTTCTGCCGCGCAAGTTCACCGCCGCCCAATTCAGGACCCTTTACCAGTTGGTCTACAACAAAGAGATAGACATACGGAACTTTCACAAGAAAATAGCCCTGACGCCCTACGTCGTGCCGTTAGAAGAAAAGGAACAGGGAGTCCGGCACCGCGCAGCACGCTACTACAAATTTGACAGAACCATTTATAACAAACAAAAAAATAAATAACATGAAGTATTTGCTTGGATATGACATAGGAAGCTCTTCAGTGAAGGCTTCTTTGGTCGATGCGGAAAGCGGCAAGTGCATAGCCTCAGACTTTTACCCGAAGACGGAAGCCGAAATCATCGCGGCGCGTCCGGGATGGGCCGAGCAGCGCCCTGAAATGTGGTGGAACAATCTGCGTGAGGCTACGGCATCCATTATGCAGAAAAGCGGCGCGAAAAACGACGAAATCGCAGCCATAGGCATTTCCTACCAGATGCACGGACTGGTATGCGTGGACAAGGACGGAAACGTGCTGCGTCCGGCCATCATCTGGTGCGATTCGCGTGCAGTGCCCTACGGCGAAAAAGCGTTCCAGACGTTAGGGGAAGAAAAGTGCCTGTCGCATCTTCTGAACTCTCCGGGCAACTTCACCGCATCCAAACTGGCGTGGGTGAAGGAGAACGAACCGGAAATCTATGCGAAGATTGACAAGATTATGCTGCCTGGCGACTACATCGCCATGAAACTGACCGGAGAAATCTGCACGACCGTATCCGGCCTGTCGGAAGGCATGTTCTGGGATTTCCGGAACAACGAAGTGGCCGGATTCCTGATGGACTATTACGGCTTCGACCGTTCGCTGATACCGGCCGTCCGCCCCACCTTCTCCGAACAAGGGCGCGTGACCGCACAGGCCGCATGCGAGCTCGGCCTCAAAGAAGGCATCCCCGTAGCCTACCGCGCAGGCGACCAGCCCAACAACGCCCTGTCGCTGAACGTATTCAATCCGGGAGAGATTGCCTCTACCGCCGGAACGTCAGGAGTCGTTTACGGCGTGAACGGCACTGTAAACTACGACCCCAAATCGCGTGTCAACACGTTCGCGCACGTAAACCATACAGCAGACCAAACCCGCTTGGGGGTATTGCTCTGCATCAACGGGACAGGCATCCTCAACTCATGGATGAAACGCACCGTCGCTCCCGAAGGCATTTCTTATGCAGACATGAACAACGTTGCCGCACAAGCCCCCATCGGTGCCGGAGGGGTCAGCGTGCTGCCGTTCGGAAACGGCGCGGAACGCATGTTGCAAAACCGCGAAACGGGATGTTCCGTCCACGGCGTAAACTTCAACCTGCACACGCGCAGCCATCTGCTCCGCGCGGCGCAAGAAGGCATCGTGTTCTCATTCAAATACGGCATTGACATCATGAAGGAAATGGGCATGAACGTCGAAAAGATACATGCCGGACATGCCAACATGTTCCTGAGCCCCATCTTCCGCGAAACGTTAGCGGGCGTGACGGGAGCCGTCATCGAACTTTATGACACAGACGGCTCCGTAGGCGCAGCCAAAGGCGCCGGAATGGGAATCGGCATCTACAAGAACAACGAAGAAGCGTTCGCAACGCTCGACAAGCTGGCAATCATCGAACCCAAAGAAACAGACCGCTCCGCTTACCAAGAGGCTTACGGACGCTGGCTCGACTGCATGAACAGATTGTAAAATCTATAATAATCTCTATTCATTAACTTTTAAATTTACAAAACAATGGCAACTAAAGAGTATTTTCCTGAAATTGGAAAGATTAAATTTGAAGGTGTAGAAAGCAAAAACCCGATGGCTTTCCGTTATTACGACCCCGAAAGAGTGGTTATGGGAAAGAAGATGAAAGACTGGTTGAAGTTCTCTATGGCTTGGTGGCATACGCTGTGCGCAGAAGGCGGCGACCAGTTCGGCGGAGGAACAAAGAGCTTCCCGTGGAAAGGCAACCCCGACAAGGTGCAGGCTGCAAAAGACAAAGCTGACGCCGGATTCGAATTCATGCAGAAAATCGGCATCGAATACTATTGCTTCCACGACATCGACCTTTGCGATGAAGCAGACACTATTGAAGAATATGAAGCAAACATGAAAGAAATCGTGGCTTACCTGAAACAGAAACAAGCCGAAACAGGCATCAAGCTGTTGTGGGGTACGGCTAACGTATTCGGCCATGCACGCTACATGAACGGAGCTGCTACCAATCCTGATTTCGACGTGGTTGCACGCGCTGCCGTTCAAATCAAAAACGCTATCGACGCTACAATCGAACTGGGAGGCACAAACTACGTGTTCTGGGGAGGCCGCGAAGGATACATGTCGCTGCTGAACACAGACCAGAAGCGTGAAAAGGAACACTTGGCCCGGATGCTGACCATCGCCCGCGACTATGCACGCGCCAAAGGGTTCACCGGCACGTTCCTGATTGAACCGAAACCGATGGAACCGACCAAGCACCAGTATGACGTAGACACTGAAACCGTTATCGGATTCTTGAAAGCGCACAATCTGGACAAGGACTTCAAAGTGAACATCGAAGTGAACCACGCTACATTGGCAGGACACACGTTCGAACATGAGCTGTGCGTAGCCGTTGACAACGGAATGCTGGGTTCTATCGACGCTAACCGCGGCGACTACCAGAACGGATGGGACACCGACCAGTTCCCCATTGACAACTACGAACTGACTCAGGCTATGATGCAGGTTATCCGCAACGGAGGATTCGGAAACGGAGGTACCAACTTCGACGCGAAGACCCGCCGCAACTCTACCGACCTGGAAGACATCTTCATCGCCCACATTGCAGGTATGGACGTAATGGCACGCGCCTTGCTGAGCGCAGCCAAACTGCTGGAAGAATCTCCGTACAAGAAGATGCTGGCTGACCGCTACGCTTCGTTCGACGCCGGAAAGGGCAAAGACTTCGAAGACGGCAAGCTGACGCTGGAAGACGTTGTGGCATACGCCAAGACTGTAGGCGAGCCGAAACAGACCAGCGGCAAGCAAGAACTGTACGAGGCTATTCTGAACATGTATTGCTAATCGCTCATTGAAACGGAAGGCCGGAGCATAGGAAGAAACACTCCGGTCTTCCTTTTTTTTTAATCTTTCATTACTTCCTATATCATGAACTATACAGAAAAAGGCAGCAAAACTTATCTTTTTACCATCGTGCTCGTGGCTGTACTCGGCGGACTGCTTTTCGGCTATGACACGGCAGTAATCTCCGGCGCGGAGAAAGGGCTTCAGGCATTCTTCTTAGGCGCGGAAGACTTCACTTATACCGACGGGTGGCACGGATTCACGTGCGCCAGCGCACTCATCGGATGTATCATCGGAAGCGCCGTTTCAGGCTATATGGCTTCCAACTGGGGACGCAAAAACTCGCTTATCTTCGCAGGCATCATGTTTTTCATTTCGGCGCTCGGCTCGATGGAGCCGGAATTCCTGTTCTTCGAACATGGCGTGCCCAACTATTCTCTGCTTATCGCATTCAACGTCTACCGCGTCATCGGCGGCGTGGGCGTAGGGCTTGCTTCGGCCATCTGCCCGATGTACATAGCCGAAGTGGCTCCGTCGAACATACGAGGCACATTGGTTTCATGGAACCAGTTCGCCATCATTTTCGGACAGCTTGTTGTCTATATGGTGAATTTTTTCATTCTGGGCGACCACACAAACCCCGTCATCGAGTCGATAGGACAGGGAATCAATGCCGTGGCTCCGGGAAGCGACCCGTGGACAATCTCCACCGGATGGCGCTACATGTTCGGAAGCGAGGCTGTGCCCGCAGGACTTTTCGCACTGCTGATTTGCTTCGTGCCTGAAACCCCGCGCTATCTCGTCATGTCGGGACAAGACAACAAAGCGCTTGCCGTGCTCTGCAAAATCAACGGAAAGACAGAAGGCGGCAACATCTTGAACGAAATCAAGAACACCATCACCGAAAAGACCGAAAAAGTGTTTACATACGGCGTACTCGTCATTTTCGTAGGCATCATGCTCAGCGTGTTCCAACAGGCCGTGGGCATCAATGCCGTGCTCTACTATGCGCCGCGCATCTTCGGCGACATGGGCATGGAGAATCCCATGATGCAGACCATCATCATGGGCATCGTGAACATACTGTTCACCCTCGTCGCCATTTTCACCGTAGAGAAATGGGGGCGCAAGCCTCTGCTCATCACGGGCTCGACGGGCATGGCCATAGGAGCCTTCGGAGTGGCCATGACATTCGGCCATGCCGGACTTGAACTGATCACCATGCTGAGCATCATGGTCTACAGCGCCTCGTTCATGATGTCGTGGGGACCTATCTGCTGGGTGCTCATCTCGGAGATATTCCCCAACACGATTCGCGGAGCGGCCGTGGCCATCGCCGTGGCTTTCCAATGGATATTCAACTGGATTGTGAGCGCATCGTTCGTGCCCATGTTCAACATGCAGACAAGCGGAGACCCGAACTTCGGACACTGGTTCACTTACGGTCTGTACGGCGTCATCTGCATCCTTGCAGCGCTGTTCGTCTGGAGACTCGTCCCGGAAACGAAAGGCAAAACGCTGGAAGACATGAGCAAACTCTGGAAAAAAAAAAATAAAGGAATACCGGCATAACGGAACTCCGGCAAGCATCCGCCCCAACCCGCATCGGGATTGGGGCGGATTGCTTTTTTGCCAAAAAAAGACGCGCGGCTCTGCCCGGAAGCGCGCAGGCATTCGCTTCCGGACACGGGCGCGTTTTCATTCCGGAACGCCCGCAATTCGAACGCCCCGGAAAATAAAAGTCACCCAAAGTGCAACAATATTCAAAAAATAATATACCTTTGTAACATTACATAAAAAATTGCCTTATGAATCCAGCGAACAATCATGTTGTCATCATGGCCGGAGGTATCGGAAGTCGTTTCTGGCCGATGAGCAGTCCCGAAATGCCGAAGCAATTCATCGATGTATTGGGATGCGGACGGACGCTCATTCAACTGACTGCCGACCGTTTCAAAGACGTTTGCCTCCCCGAAAACGTATGGGTAGTGACATCCGCCAAATACGCTTCCATCGTGAAAGAACAGCTTCCGGAAATTCCGGACGAACACGTGCTGCTGGAACCTTGCCGCCGGAACACGGCTCCCTGCATCGCCTACGTGAGCTGGAAAATCAAGGCCAGGAATCCCAAAGCGAACATCGTAGTGACGCCGAGCGACCACATCGTGACAAACGAACGGGAATTTGCCCGCGTGGTGACCTCCGCCATGAAATTCACGGCAGACTCCGACGCTATCGTCACATTAGGGATGAAAGCCAACCGCCCGGAAACGGGTTACGGATACATAGAAGCAGACCTCACGCTCGCCTGCCCGTCAAACAAGGAAATCTATCGGGTAGACGCATTCAAGGAAAAGCCAGACTTGGCCACCGCCGAACGATACCTGCAGCGGAACAACTTCTTCTGGAACGCAGGAATCTTCGTTTGGAATGTCAACACCATTGTCAACGCCATCCGCGTCTACCAGCCGGTAATGGCGAAGATATTCGAACGGATGCTCCCCTTCTACTACACGGACAAAGAGCAGGAAATGGTAAACGAACTGTTCCCCACATGCGAGAACATCTCGGTGGACTATGCCATCATGGAGAAAGTGGACGAAATCTACGTGCTGCCGGCTTCGTTCGGATGGAGCGATTTGGGCACATGGGGTTCGCTGCATGAAAACTCGAAACGCGACGCACACAACAACGTATGTATCGGTCCGAACGTCAAGGTTTACGAATCAAGAAACTGCATCATCCACACCACGCAGGAAAAGAAAGTCGTAGTGCAAGGGCTGGACGGCTACATCGTAGCGGAAAAGAACGGCACTTTGCTCATCTGCCGACTGAGCGAAGAACAACGGATAAAAGAGTTTTCTACAGAAGAATAACAATGAAGAAAACAATCCGCCCGGTTTCTCATCGCTTCAAAGCGGAGAAACCGGGCGGATTTCTGTTCCGTTCCAAACCGGCTGCCCTCAGGAGTCGAGATAATCCTCCGCATTGATTTCCCCTTTCTCCAGCAGAAAACGCACCTGTTCCACCATCTGAAGAAAGGCGCTGTCATCCACTCCGAACGCTTTCCTGCTCACCGTTGCCGGCGTATACACAATAGCTTTGACGATATACTTGAGAAAACCTTCCTGCTTGTCGCCGACCAGCCACTGGCAATAAGCCATGAGATAACAATACTTTCTGAAACGTCTTTCTCCGATCAGTTTCTCAAGGCTTTCAGCAGCACGAAGAGCGTCACCGTACAAGCCGCAATCAATATAAAGAAGCGCAACGTTTTTGAGCATATATTCGTCTTCTCCGGCATACAGTTCCGCATTCCTCACAGCTTCTCGCGCGCCTCGCCTGTCTCCTCTTTCCAAACAATAGTCCGCACATATCAGATAAGCCATAGGATTCTCTACGTTGTACTGAAGCGACAAGTCAAGGTCAGCCTTGCAGGTCGCCCAGTCCCCTTTTCTCAGATACGCTTCCGCCCTCTGCTGATAGAAAGAAGACTTGTCGATGGAAGTCATCTCCGGCAAACATTCGCGAAGTCCCATATCCAAATAGTGTATGGCCTCGTCAAACTCTTCCAAGTCCATTGCGCAAGAAGCCACGTTCTGGTATGTATTCACCGACTTGGGAGCAAGCCCAATCAGCTTCTTTCCCACATCCATTGCCTTCCGATATTCTTCAATCTTCAGGAAGCACAACATGCGCAGCTGGAGAGCCGTTACATTTTCACCGTTGACGGCAAGCGCAAAATCAATTGCCTCAAACGCTTTTTCCGGCATGTCAAGCGATATATAGCAACGCGCCAAGTCGAGCCAATCCCTCACTCTGTAAGGGTTTTCGTCCAGATTTTTGTTAATCAGACCGATTGCCTGATCATAGTTCTGCGTGGTATAAGCATATTGAAGCATGAAGTCTCTCACTTCCCAATCGTCTGAATAATCATCGAAAAGGGGAAACGCCCATTTATACGCTTCTTCAGGCATACCCGAATCAAGATAAAGGAAAGCGATGTCAAGCAACACGTCTTTCGAGTTCCCTTCTTCTTCAGACAAAGCGCGAAGCACACGGTCTGCCTCGTCAAAGAACTGTTCGTGCAAGCAAACGGTTGCCCGCATAAACATCACTTCCCGGTCGTTCTGGTCGGGCAGCGAATCAAGCAACTCCATAGCTTCCAAGCCTCTCCCTTGCGAAAGCATAGCCTCGCATCTCGACAGCTGAACATCGATGTCGTCGGGATAAAGCTGTGCAGCATAGTTAAGCGCTTCCATCGACTTTCCCGGCTGTCCGTTGTCCATGTAGTAATCAGCTACCAACATCAACTCGTTGATGTCGAAATATTCAGACCTTCCTTCCCGAACCATACTCTCATACCTGACCACCAATTGCTCGGAGCCGTTTTGAGATGAAGATAAGTTTTCCATAAATTCTCGTCTGATTAGTTTGACACGAGACCCTTTGGCCCGTTGTCCGTTCGTTTTAAACAAGGATGCCTGTCCGCTTCTTTTGCAGCGGACGGACACCCTTTCGCTCTACCGCCGACAGTTTCGCTTATTTATTGATTTTGCTCCACGTGTCTTTCAAAGAAACCGTGCGGTTGAAGACCAGATGCTCAGGCGTAGAGTCTTTGTCGACGGTGAAGTACCCGATGCGCTGGAACTGCAGATAGTCGAGCGGCTTCGCGCCGGCAAGGAATTTCTCCACATAACACTCTGTCAGCACCTTCAGCGAATCCGGATTGATCATCTCTTTCATGGCTTCAAGAGCGGAGCAGTTCTTCGCTTCGCGGATTGCCGCCATCTCGTCGCGCGGATTCTCCACTTTCCAGAGCCGGTCGTAGAGCCTTACTTCAGCCTTCAGGCAATGGTTGCAGCTCACCCAATGGAGCGTGCCCTTCACCTTCCGGTTCGCTTCGGGCATTCCGCTCTTGGTGTTCGGGTCATATTCCGCATATACTTCCGTCACGTTGCCGTTTTCGTCTTTCTTGCATCCGGTGCATTTCACGATGTAAGCGTTTTTCAGGCGGACCTCCTGTCCCGGCGTCATGCGGAAGTATTTCTTGGGAGCGTTCTCCATGAAGTCTTCGCGCTCTATCCACAATTCGCGGCCGAACTCGATGGCATGAACGGGCGAATCAGGGTCTTCCGGATTGTTTACCGCCTCCATCACTTCCACCTTGCCTTCCGGATAGTTGGTCAGCACCAGCTTCACCGGGTTGATTACCGCCGACACGCGGGTGGCTCGCGCGTTGAGGTCTTCACGCACGGCGCTCTCAAGCAGGGCGAAATCATTCAGCGCATCATAAGTGGTGTAGCCGATTTTGTCGATGAAGTTGCGGATTGACTCCGGAGAGTATCCGCGACGCCGGAAGGCGCAAAGCGTCGGCATACGGGGGTCGTCCCATCCGTCGACAAGCCCCTCCTTCACCAGAATCAGCAGGTTGCGCTTGCTCATCAGGGTATAGTTCAGGTTCAGTTTGTTGAACTCATACTGGCGCGGGCGGTTGTCGCCGAGGTCTTTCCCCTCTTTCACCCAGTCTACGAACAAGTCGTAAAGCGGACGATGCACCACAAACTCCAGCGTGCAGAGCGAGTGGGTCACCCCTTCGAAATAGTCGCTCTGCCCGTGGGCGAAGTCATACATCGGATAAGCCTTCCACTTGTCGCCGGTGCGGTGGTGCGGCGTCTTCACCACGCGATAAATAATCGGGTCGCGGAAGTGCATGTTCGGGTTGGCCATGTCGATTTTGGCGCGCAGCACCATCTTGCCTTCTTCAATCTCCCCGCTGTTCATCTTGCGGAAAAGCGCAAGGCTTTCTTCCGCCGGGCGGTTGCGGTAAGGGCTTTCCGTCCCCGGCTGCGTGGGAGTGCCTTTCTGGGCGGCAATTTCTTCCGAGGTCTGCTCGTCCACGTATGCCTTGCCTTCTTCAATCAGGCGGACGGCGAAGTCCCACAACTGCTGGAAATAGTCGGAAGCATAATACTCGTGCCCCCACTGGAAGCCTAACCAGCGGATGTCTTCCTTGATGGCTTCCACATATTCCATATCTTCTTTCGTGGGATTCGTGTCGTCAAAGCGCAAGTTGCACACGCCTCCGTATCTTTGTGCGATTCCGAAGTCCATACAAATCGCCTTGGCATGTCCGATATGGAGATAGCCGTTCGGCTCAGGCGGGAAGCGCGTCTGCACCTTTCCGCCGTTCTTGCCTTCCTTCAAATCTTTCTCTACAATCTGCTCGATGAAATTCAGGCTTTTCTTCTCTGAACTTCCTGCCATATTCACTTCTTCCATAAAACGGGAATGTTTTTGTAATGTTATCATTAGCGGGACAAAGATACGAAAATCCCCGAAAATCCGCCGCCGCTTTCAGAAAATTTCCGCCCGCCTTCCGGACGTTTTCCCGCCGCTTTTTCTCGCCGGACGCACGCGGGCATGAAGGAAAAACGCCGCAATCTGTAATTTTGATACAATATTCCGTGATTCTGTTATGAAGTTCCGGCCCGCAAGCCCGTATCTTTGCGGCAAACAACCTGCAATTCTTATGGCAACAATCAAGTCTAACGTCAAGAAGGCCGTCCTCATCGGGATGCTCCTTCCTGCAATCAACATTCAAAGCATTATGGCACAAGAGAAAATCACCCAGACAGCCGGACGCGCCCAATTGGGAGAGTTCGCGCCCGAATTTGCGAAGCTGAACGACGACATCCTGTTCGGCGAAGTGTGGAACCGCCAAGGATTGAGCCCGCACGACCGGAGCATGATTACCGTAGCCACGCTCGTGGGGAAAGGAATCATCGACTCGTCGCTCACCCATCACCTGCAGTTCGCGAAGCAGAACGGAGTGACGCGCACCGAAATAGCCGAAATGCTGACCCACATCGCCTTCTACGCCGGATGGCCGAACGCCTGGGGCGCATTCCGCTTGGCCAAAGACGTATGGGCGGAAGACGGAGCTGCGGACGACAACGGCAAATCGGCGTTCCAGCGGGAGATGATTTTCCCCATCGGCGAGCCGAACGCGGCATACGCCAAGTATTTCACCGGCAACAGCTACCTCGCGCGGATTTCGTCCGAACAGGTGCCTTTCTCCAACGTCACCTTCGAGCCGCGATGCCGCAACAACTGGCATATCCACCGCGCCGCGAAAGGCGGAGGGCAGATGTTAGTGTGCGTGGCAGGGCAGGGCTGGTATCAGGAAGAAGGCAAGCCCGCCGTGCAGATGCTTCCGGGCGACGTCATCCACATCCCGGCCAACGTGAAGCATTGGCACGGAGCCGCTTCCGACAGCTGGTTCGCGCACCTCGCCTTCGAGATTCCGGGAGAGAACGCCTCGAACGAATGGCTCGAACCCGTATCAGACGAGGAATACGACAAGCTCGGAAAGTAAGGTTCAGCTGACGAAGGGACGAGTTGACATGGGGACAAGGCGCTGACTAAAAGCCTTGTCCTCTCATCTTCCGGAACTTTGCCGCTCAACCTCTGCACCCTAAGCGTTCAAGCGCGCGGGGCTAACTGCCCGTCTTCTGACATTTTCGCCGCTTTTTTGTTTGGATATTCAGGACAAAAGGGTATCTTTGCTCAAAAGAAATGATTTTGTGCATTTTTACTTACCTGACTTATGGAAAAAAGTTTTCTGGCCTTCGTAGAAGAAAGCATCAAGAAGAACTGGGACATGGATGCCCTGACCGACTACAAAGGCGCCACGCTGCAATATAAGGACGTTGCCCGCAAAATAGAGAAACTCCACATCCTGCTGTCCGAGAGCGGAATCAAGCCGGGCGACAAGGTGGCCCTCTGCGGACGCAACAGCTCGCATTGGGGAGTGGCTTTCCTTGCCGTCCTCACCTACGGAGCCGTGGCAGTCCCCATCCTGCACGAGTTCAAGGCCGACAATATCCAGAATATCGTCAACCATTCCGACGCCCGCCTGCTCTTCGTAGGCGATGTGGTGTGGGAATCGCTCAACGAAGCGGAGATGCCTCTGCTTGAAGGCATCATCCTCATGACCGACTTCACGCTTCTCGTATGCCGGAGCAAACAGCTGGAATACGCGCGCGAGCACCTCAACGAAATGTTCGGAAAGAAATTCCCGCGCAACTTCCGCAAAGAGCATGTCGGCTACCGGCGGGACAACCCTGAAGAGCTTGCCGTCATCAACTACACGTCGGGGACGACCAGCTTCTCGAAAGGAGTGATGCTCCCCTACCGCTCCCTGTGGTCGAACACCCACTTCGCCTTCGAAGTGCTCAACCTGCAGGCCGGAAGCCGGGTAATCTCCATCCTCCCGATGGCCCACATGTACGGGCTCGCCTTCGAGTTCATCTATGAAATCTGCGCCGGATGCCACGTGTATTTCCTCACGCGGATGCCCAGCCCGAAAATCATATTCCAGGCTTTCGCCGAAGTGAAGCCCCACATCGTCATATCGGTTCCGCTCATCATCGAGAAGATAATCAAGAAAAGCGTGCTTCCGAAGCTGGAAACGCTGAAGATGAAAATCCTGCTCCGCCTGCCCATCATCAACGAGAAGATAGAATCTACCGTGCGCGACTACATGGTGCAGGCTTTCGGAGGAAACTTCTACGAAGTAATCATCGGGGGAGCCGCCTTCAACCAAGACGTGGAAAGACTGCTCCGAAACCTCGACTTTCCCTATACCGTAGGATACGGAATGACCGAGTGCGGGCCTATCATCTGCTATGAAGACTGGAGACGCTACAAGCCCGGCTCGTGCGGGAAAGCGGCTCCGCGCATGGAAGTCAGAATAGACAGCCCCGACCCGGAACACGTAGTGGGCGAAATCCTCACTCGCGGCGACAACGTAATGTTGGGATACTACAAGAATCCTGAATCTACCGCCCAAGCCATCGACAAAGACGGATGGCTGCATACGGGAGACTTGGGAGTGATGGACAAAGACGGAAACGTGACCATCAAAGGCCGAAGCAAGAACATGCTTCTCGGCCCGTCAGGGCAAAACATCTATCCCGAAGAAATCGAAGAGAAAATCAGCAACCTGCCTTACGTGGGCGAGAACATCGTCATCCAGCAAAGCGACAACAAACTGGCCGCACTGATTTATCCGGATTTCGAGGAAGCATACGCCAACGGACTGACCGATGCCGACATCGAACGCATCATGGAAGAAAACAGAACCGCCGTCAATGCGGAACTTCCCGCCTACTCGCAAATAGCCCGCGTGAAAATCTATCCGGAAGAGTTTGAGAAAACTCCCAAAAAGAGCATCAAACGCTTCCTGTACCAAGACGTCAAATAAGAAAATGAAACTCAAAACAATATCTGCACTGCTCGCCGGCTATGTCCTTTTCGGAGGACATACGCTTCTCTACGCCCAGGAATCTGCTCCGAAAGGGCTGAAAAAAGGAGCGAACGTATCTGTCAACATCACCGACAAGAAGAAGACTCCGCATCGCACCTACTTCAATCTCGGCTTGTTCAGCAACTACACTTGCCTCAACGGAGCAGGATTCAACGTCATCTCCAGCCTGCAACACTACAATGCTTACGGGGTGCAGGCGGCAGGATTCGCAAACATCACGGGATTGAAGTCGACAGGACTGCAGATTGCAGGAATCACGAACGTCACGGGACAGAGGGCATGTGGAGCCATCATTTCGGGACTGATGAACGTGAGCGGACGATCGTCATACGGACTGACCGTGGCGGGACTGGGGAACGTGTCGGGGGGAGACCTCAAGGGGATGGCCGTATCCGGACTCATCAACTTGGGAGGAAAGGATACGCGCGGACTCATGATTGCCGGACTGGGGAACATTGCGGGAGAAGTGCAAGGCGGACTGTCCGTCGGGGGACTGATGAACGTTTCCGGGAAGTCGTCACGCGGGGTGCAGATAACCTCGCTGCTCAACGTAGCGGCCGAAACGAACGACGGATGGCAACTTGCGGGAGTGGGCAACGTCAGCGTCAACAACAAAGGGCTGCAAACGGCAATCATGAACTACAGCGTCAACAACAATGGACTGCAATTGGGAATCGGGAACGTAAGCGCTGAAAACAGGAAAGGATTCCAGATAGGCATCGTCAACATCAGCGCGGACAGCTGCGCGCGCCAAATCGGATGCGTCAACCTCAAGCCGCAAACGAGGGTGCAAATGGTCGTATCCGGAGGCAACGCCAACAAAGGCAGCCTGTCCGTGCGCTTCAAGAACAAATATACGTACACGCAAATCGGCGCAGGAGCCTACTACCTTGGAGCGGACAAGGACTTCTCGTTCAGCATGTCCTATCGGGCAGGAGTATACCGCAGCCTCACTCCTAACCTGGACATCAGCACCGACTTGGGATATTACCACATCGAATGCCTCGACAACAAGCGCTCGCAAGGATATGCGCCGCGAATGTATGCGCTCGAACCGAGAGTGAGCTTAGAATACAGCATCACCCGCAAATTCGGGGCGTTCGTATCGGGAGGATACGGATGGACACGCACTTACAGCGGAAACCACGCATTCGACAGCAAAGGGGTGTTTGAAATAGGAATAGTGCTGTTCTGAGACAAACGCCCTACCCCGCATAGAAAACCTTTCGAAACGCCGCCCGTCAACCGTTCAGAGCGGCGGAACGAACGCGGCTCAGCGTCTCCGGACTCATCTGCAACAAAGAAGCGATGTAGACTAAAGGCGCGCGCTTCAGAATCTCCGGATGCAGCTGCATCAGCTTCAGATAGCGCTCGTGGGCAGGTTCGAAGCGCAGCGTGTCGGCCTTGATTTGCGATTCGATGAGCGATTCTTCAAACACTTTCCGATACCACACGCCCAAACCTGCGTCTTCCAGTGCAAACCGCTCAATCGCTTCTTTCGGGAGCTCCCAAACGATGCAGTTTTCCAACGCTTCAATCATGAGCTTCGTAGGCTCCGACTTCAGATAGCTTTCTAAGCAAACCACGATTCCGCCTTCGTAAGCGATGTGCTCCGTCAGGTCTTTTTCATATTTGAAATAGAACTGGCGCGTCATACCCTTCTCTATATAGCGAAGGCTGGTGCATACCTCGTTCTCGTCAAGCAAGCGTTCGCCTTTCTTGTACTTCTTGCATTCAAGCGCGTCGGCCAAACGATGCACCTGTTCGCGCGACAAGGCGCAATGGCGGCTGGTTGCCAATATACGGGCTATTTCTATATTCGTTTTTGTAGTCATAATCGTTACCTCCGTTCTTTGTCATTTCACTTTGATACGGTCGAAACCTTCGCCGAACACGCCGATAACGGCACTTTGGGAGACGAAAGCCTTCGGGTCGATATCCTTGATAAGGCGGAATATCGTGTTCGACTCGCGCTTCTTGGCAAGGACGAACATCATCTTCACGCCGTTGTTCGTGTAACACCCCACCCCGTCGATGAAGGTCACCCCGCGATGGAGGTCTTTGTTGATGCGGTGTCCGATTTCCTCATACTTGCTTGAGATGATGAAGAACTGCACCGACTGGCGCGCGCTGTTCACCACTTGGTCGAGCACGAAACTGGAAACGAACAGCACCACGTAGCCGTAAACCACCTTTTCCCAATCGTGCAGCACCAGATAGCTGGACGAAATGATTATCAAGTCGCAAATCTGGATTACCCTTCCCAGCGATATGTCGCGATATTTGTTGACCACAGCCGCAATGATGTCCGTACCGCCCGTGCTCCCGTTGGCGGAAAAGGCAATGCCGATTCCTCCCCCGCAGAAAAACGCCCCCAACACGCACGACATGAAAGGCTGGTCGTGAATCAGCGGGCCGGTCACGAAATTATGGATTACTTCCAAGATAAGCGTCAGCACAAAAACGGCATAGATTGTTTTCAAGCAGAACTTCAAGCCAAGTATCTTCAAAGCCATCAGCAGAAGCGCGAGATTGACAATCAAATAGGTGTACTGCACAGGAAAGCCCGTCGCCCAGAAGATAATAGACGCGATGCCAGGAACCGCCGTCGAAGGGATGTCGCTCGGCAAAAGGAACACAGTCCACCCGATGCCATACATAATCATACCCAAAGCAATCAACAAATAATCTTTGGCTTCTCTCAACAATTGCTGCTTGCGCGAGGCAGATAAAACAGAATTCATCATCAAGTCAGTTTAAATTCCGTGCAAAGGTACAAAAAAAATCGTTCGCTTGATTTATGTCAAGCCAAATAGCACAAAAAAGTTCGGAAGAAGGCGCAAAATATTGCAGCCGCGTTTCAAAATTCCGCCGCCGGTCTCCGGGCGTTTCACCGCCGCAAACCGGAAGAGTTCCGGAAACCGCCGAAATTTTTAGGAAAGGCGGCTTTCTAATTTTATCCGATTTTCGTAATTTTGCAGCCAAAAGAAAGAATAAATGGCATTAGTCAACGAACATTTGCTGAAACTCCCCGAAAACTACCTGTTTGCGGACATCACGAAAAGAATCAACACCTTCAAGGTCACGCACCCGAAAACCGATGTCATCAACTTGGGCATCGGCGACGTGACGCAGCCGATTCCGCAAGCGTGCATCGAAGCCATGCAAAAGGCTGCGGCCGATTTGGGGCGGGCGGAAACCTTCCACGGATACGGCCCCGAACAAGGATACGGCTTCCTGATTGACGCCATCATCAAGCACGACTATGCAGCAAGAGGCATCAGCATAGAACCGAGCGAGGTGTTCGTCAGCGACGGAGCGAAATCGGACACGGGAAACATTGGCGACATCCTGCGACATGACAACAGCATCGGCGTGACAGACCCTATCTATCCGGCCTACGTAGACTCGAACGTGTCGTCGGGCAGAGCGGGAACCTTGGAAAGCGAAAGCGAATGGAGCAACGTAGTCTATCTGCCGTGCAGGATTGAGAACGACTTCGTGCCCGACATCCCCACGCGGCGCATCGACATCATCTACCTGTGCTATCCCAACAACCCCACGGGAGCCGTGCTCACCAAAGCCGAGCTGAAGAAATGGGTCAGCTACGCCATCGAAAACGACGCGCTGATTATCTTCGACGGAGCTTACGAAGCCTACATACAAAGCCCCGACATCCCCCACTCCATCTACGAAATCAAAGGAGCCAAGAAAGTGGCCATCGAGTCGCGCAGCTTCTCGAAGACCGCCGGATTCACCGGGGTGAGATGCGGATACATGATAATACCGAAAGAGGTGACGGCCGCCACGCTGGAGGGCAAGCGGGTGTCGCTCAACAGGCTCTGGCTGCGCCGCCAGTCGACCAAGTTCAACGGCGTGTCCTACATCACCCAGCGCGGAGCGGAAGCAATCTATACCCCCGAAGGGAAAAAGCAGGTGAAAGCCATGATCGGCTATTACATGGAGAACGCCCGCCTCATGAAGCGGATGCTCGGCAAAACGGGACTGCGGTTCTTCGGCGGAGAAAACGCTCCCTACCTGTGGCTGAAAGCTCCCGGCAACATGACGGCATGGAAGTTCTTCGACAAACTGCTCTATGAGGCCCACGTGGTGAGCACGCCGGGAATCGGATTCGGCCCCAGCGGAGAGGGCTACGTGCGAATCACCTCCTTCGGCAACCGCCATGATTGCGAAGAAGGCATCAGAAGGATATGCCAGTGCCTGTAACCAAGATATTTCAACAACCAAACAACCAAGAATATGTCCAAACTAAGATTCAGAGTGGTGGAAAAGGCATTCCACAAAAAGCCGGTAGAAGTCGGCGCTCCGTCGGAACGTCCGAGCGAATACTTTGCCAAATACGTGTTCAACCGCGAGAAAATGTTCAAATACCTGCCGAGCAGCGTGTATGCCAAGCTGGTTGACGTAATCGACAACGGAGCGACACTCGACCGCAGCATCGCCAACGCCGTGGCTGACGGAATGAAGAAATGGGCCGTCGAAATGGGCGTCACCCACTATACCCACTGGTTCCAGCCCCTGACGGAAGGAACGGCAGAGAAGCACGACGCCTTCGTGGAACACGACGGAAAAGGAGGAATGCTGGAAGAATTTTCCGGCAAGCTGCTCGTGCAGCAGGAGTCAGACGGCTCGTCGTTTCCCAACGGCGGCATCCGCAACACCTTCGAAGCGCGGGGATACAGCGCATGGGACCCGTCGTCGCCGGTATTCATCGTAGACGACACGCTCTGCATCCCTACAGTATTCATAGCCTATACCGGAGAATCGCTCGACTACAAGGCCCCGCTGCTGAAAGCCTTGCGCGCGGTCGACAAAGCCGCTACAGAAGTGTGCCACTATTTCAACCCCGAAGTGAAAAAGGTGATGGCCTATTTGGGTTGGGAGCAGGAGTATTTCCTTGTCGACGAAGGCTTGTACGCCGCACGCCCCGACCTGCTCCTCACAGGACGCACGCTGATGGGGCATGAAGCCTCCAAGAACCAGCAGCTGGAAGACCATTACTTCGGAGCGATACCCACCCGCGTGGCGGCATTCATGAAAGACCTTGAAGTACAGGCCCTCGAATTGGGCATTCCCGTCAAGACGCGCCACAACGAAGTGGCGCCCAACCAGTTCGAGCTTGCGCCTATCTTCGAGGAATGCAACCTGGCAGTCGACCACAACATGCTCATCATGTCGCTCATGCGCAAGGTGGCGCGCAACCACGGATTCCGCGTGCTGCTCCACGAAAAGCCCTTCAAGGGAGTCAACGGCTCCGGCAAACACAACAACTGGTCGCTGGGAACCGACACGGGAACGCTGCTGATGGCCCCCGGAAAGACCTCTGAAGAAAACTTGCGCTTCATCACCTTCATCGTCAACACGCTGATGGCCGTTTACCGCCACAACGGACTGCTGAAGGCTTCCATCATGAGCGCCACCAACGCGCACCGTCTGGGAGCGAACGAAGCGCCTCCCGCCATCATCTCGTCTTTCCTCGGCACGCAGCTGAGCAAGGTGCTCGACCACATGGAAGACAGCACTACCGACGAACTGATTGCGCTCGGAGGAAAGCACGGCATGAAGCTGGACATTCCGCAGATTCCGGAACTGCTCATCGACAATACCGACCGCAACCGCACCTCGCCGTTCGCCTTCACGGGCAACCGCTTCGAGTTTCGCGCGCCGGGTTCGGAAGCCAACTGCGCCAGCGCGATGATTGCGCTCAATTCAGCCGTAGCCGAGCAGTTGATCGAGTTCAAGAAAGAGGTGGACAGCCTCATTGAAGAAGGAGAACCGAAAATCTCGGCTATTCTCCAGACGGTACGCAAGTGCATCAAGGAATGCAAGCCGATACGTTTCGACGGAAACGGATACAGCGAAGAGTGGAAGGAAGAAGCCATGCGCCGAGGCTTGGACTGCGAAACGAGCTGTCCGGTTATCTTCGACAACTATTTGAAGCCGGAAAGCATCCGCATGTTCGAGTCAACCGGAGTGATGACGCGCAAGGAACTGGAGGCGCGCAACGAAGTGAAGTGGGACATGTACACGAAAAAAATTCAGATTGAGGCGCGCGTGCTGGGCGACTTGGTGATGAACCACGTAGTCCCGGTGGCCATCGAATATCAGACCAAACTGATAGACAACGTGTACAAGATGAAATCCATTTTCCCGGAGGAAGAAGCCGACCGGCTGTCTGCCGAAAACCTTGCCATCATCCGAGAAATATCCACGCACACCTCTTACATCAAAAAACACGTGGACGAGATGGTTGAGGCGCGCAAAGTGGCGAACCGCATCTCCAGCGAACGCGAAAAAGCGATAGCTTACCACGATACGGTAGACCCGATGCTCGAACAAATCCGCTACCACATCGACAAGCTGGAGCTGATTGTCGACGACCAGATGTGGACGCTGCCGAAGTACAGGGAACTGCTTTTTGTACGCTAAGAATAAAAAAAGGAACACATCTTCACCGCAAAGGCCCGCCGGGCCTTTGCGGTGATTTCAAACGCCGGCACATTCCGGCGGAAAGGCCGCCGCGCTCTGCCCGGAACGCGCCGGTTTTCCTCTCAAAGCGCGCCCGGCTTCCGAACAGCGGAAACGCGCAATAAAAGGAAGCGGCACGCATTGTTTTATCGGCTAAAGTCCTTATATTTGCCTTGCAAACAAAAAGTCTCGCTATGAAAGATTATAAACAAATAACTCCGGACATAATCAAGCAGGACAGCCGCTATCTGGACCTGCTATCGCATAATTTTCCTACCATCGCTGACGCCAGTACCGAAATCATCAATCTGGAAGCAATACTGAATCTTCCCAAAGGGACAGAACACTTTCTGGCCGACTTGCACGGAGAATACGAAGCGTTCCGGCACGTGCTGCGCAACGCCTCCGGCTCCATCAAGCGCAAAGTGAACGAAATATTCGGGAACACCCTGCGAGAAACGGAAAAAAAGGAACTTTGCACGCTGATATATTATCCGGAACAGAAGCTCCAGTTAGTCAAAGAAAAAGAGACCGATTTGGAAGACTGGTACGTAATCACGCTGAACCAATTGGTCAAAGTGTGCCAGAACGTCTCGTCGAAATACACGCGGTCGAAAGTAAGGAAAGCCCTGCCGAAAGAATTTTCCTACATCATCCAAGAACTGCTCCACGAAAGCAGCATGGACCCGAACAAGCAGGCATACATCAACGTCATCATCAGCACCATTATCGACACGAACCGTGCGGACGACTTCATCACTGCCCTCTGCAACCTGATACAGCGGCTCACCATCGACTCGCTGCACATCTTGGGAGACATATTCGACCGGGGGCCAGGTCCTCACGCCATCATGGACATCTTGTGCGACTACCACAATTTCGACATCCAATGGGGAAACCACGACATCCTGTGGATGGGAGCCGCCTCAGGCAACGACTGCAACATAGCCAACGTGCTGCGCATGGCCATGCGCTACGGAAACCTCTCGGTCATTGAAGACGGATACGGCATCAACCTGCTTCCGCTTGCCACTTTTGCAATGGAAGCCTACGCCGACGACCCTTGCGAGTTTTTCACTCCGAAGATAGACAAGGCCGCCAATCCCTACAACGAAAAGACAATCCGCCTGATTGCGCAAATGCACAAGGCGATTACCGTTATCCAGCTCAAGCTGGAAGCCGAAACTATCCGGCGGCGTCCGGAATTCGAGATGGAAAACCGTCTGCTTCTGCACCGCATCGACTTCAACAGGAAGGTGTTTGCCTTGGACGGAAAGGACTACGAAATGCGCGACTGCCGCTTCCCGACCGTCAACCCGGACGACCCTTACCGCCTGACAGACGAAGAAAGGGATATCGTGTCGAAGCTCCATCACTCGTTTATCAGCAGCGAAAAGCTCAAGAAGCACATGAAATGCCTGTTCCGCTACGGATGCATGTACAATGTGTGCAACTCAAACCTGCTTTTCCACGCTTCCATGCCGCTCAACGCCGACGGCACGCTGAAAGAGGTGGAGATATTGGGCGAGAAGTTCAAGGGAAGAAACCTGCTCGACCGGGTGGGACAGCTTATCCGAACGGCCTATTTCGCAGAAAACGACAACCCGGAGAAAGCCTTCGCCGTCGATTTCGTATGGTATTTGTGGTGCGGAAAAAATTCGCCTGCATTCGACAAAAGCAAAATGGCCACTTTCGAACGCTACTTCCTGACCGACAAGGAAACACACAGGGAGGCAAAAGGGCATTATTACGAACTGCGTGACCGCGAAGACATCTGCGACATGATTATGGACGAGTTCGGAGTGGAAGGCGAACACCGCCACATCATCAACGGACACGTCCCGGTGAAAGCCGTAAAAGGCGAGAAACCCATCAAAGCCAACGGCAAGCTGATGGTCATCGACGGAGGGTTCTCAAAAGCCTACCAGCCCGAAACGGGCATCGCCGGCTATACGCTGGTATACCACTCGCGCGGTTTCGAATTGGTGCAGCACGAGCCGTTCACTTCCACCCAGAAGGCCATCGAAGAAGGCATAGACATCAAGTCGACCACGCAAATCGTAGAGCTTAGCAGCAAGCGCATGATGGTGAAAGACACCGACAAAGGACGCGAACTGATGGTGCAGATAGAAGACCTGAAGAAGCTGCTCCTGGCTTACCAGAGCGGACTGATGAAAGAAAGGGCGGTATAACCGCACGCAAGGAGAGGTATATGCAAAAAACGTCCCGCCGCTTTCCCAATGAAACGGCGGGACGTTTTGGCTGAAACGCCGGGACGTTTTTCAGAAAACCTCAAACAAGTTTGTTGGCGGCGGCATCCGGAAATACCACCGTCGGCTTGAAGCGTTTCGCTTCTTCGAAGTCCATCAGCGCATACGACATGATAATCACCACATCGCCCACCTGCACCTTGCGGGCGGCGGCTCCGTTCAGGCAGATGCAGCCAGATCCGCGCTTTCCCTTAATAATGTAGGTCTCGAAACGCTCGCCGTTGTTGTTGTCGACAATCTGCACCTTCTCGCCCGCAATCATGTTTGCCGCGTCCATCAGGTCTTCATCGATGGTGACGCTCCCCATATAGTTCAGATTCGCTTCTGTCACCGTCACGCAATGCAGCTTCGATTTTAATACTTCAATCATCATGATTTCTTATCGTCCTTTTACACACTTGTACTTGATATTGTCTATCAGGCGCACGTCGCCGCAAAACACCGTGATGCAACCCACGATATAGTTGCTTTCGTCCCATGCGCGCACAGGCTGCAGGGTGTCTCCGTCCACAATCTCGAAATACTCTAAACGAAGCCCTTCCGCCCGGCCGATGCTGTCTTCCACAAACTGCTTTGTCTCCGACAGCACGTGCGTCTTTCCGTAATCGACGCTCGTAAACAAGGCTCTCGAAATCTGCACCGCCTGCTTGCGCTGCTCCGGCGTAAGGCGCGCGTTGCGGCTGCTGAGCGCCAGACCGTCGTCTTCGCGGACAATCGGACAGCCCACAATCTGAAGGTCGAACGGATAGCGGCGCACCATTTCGCGCACAATGGCCAGCTGCTGGAAATCTTTTTCACCGAAATAGGCGCGGTCGGGCTCCACAATCAGAAAAAGTTTGCTCACAATCTGGCAAACTCCGTTGAAATGTCCCGGACGATACTTCCCCTCCATCACCGTGTCGAGCGGAGGATAGCTGAACACCCGCGTGTCCGGTTCCGGATAAATTTCTTCCACCGACGGAGCGAACACGAAGTCTGCCCCGAACTCGTCGAGCAGCCTGCAGTCCGCGTCCAAAGTGCGGGGATATTTCAGCAAATCGTTCTTATCGTTAAACTGGGTAGGATTGACGAAATCGCTGACCACTACCACGTCATTCTCGGCAACGGCGCGTTTCACCAATGAAGCGTGACCTGAATGCAAGGCACCCATTGTCGGAACCAGGCCGATTGTCTTGCCCTCTTTGCGCAAAGGCTCCAATGCGGCGCGAAGCTCATTAATCGTTTGAACTAACTTCATTTTAATTTCAGTTTTCAATTGATTCTAAAAAACGGCTGCAAAGTAACGATTTATTTGTCAGATAATGAAACGGAAACGGAATTTTCTTTCGGCAACGGGGAATCCGGGAGAAAAACTTCCCGCACGTTTCAGGAAAACATCGGCGCGTTCCGCCCAAAACGCGGAGGCTTTCTGACGCAAACGCGCCCGCAACTTGCATAAAAGCAAGCATTCCTAACAAAAAGAGGCAATTTTCCGGCTTCATCAAGCTGCGCACATAAAACTGCGAATCAACACATTAACATACTATAAGGAATAATAAACGAGCAGGAAGCGGCATTTTACGCCAATTTTTCGTACTTTTGTAAAACCATTTTGAGTAAGTAGAAAAAAACAATATGAGCGCGAAAAAAGTTTTATTCATTACACAAGAAATCACTCCTTACGTACCAGACAGCGAACTTGCACTAATCGGACAAAACCTGCCCCAAGCCATTCAGGAAAAGGGCTACGAAATCAGAACTTTCATGCCGAAATGGGGAATCATCAATGAACGCCGCAACCAATTGCACGAAGTGATCCGCCTGTCGGGAATGAACCTGATTATCGACGATACGGACCACCCGCTGATTATCAAAGTGGCTTCTATCCAAGCAGCGCGCCGTCAGGTATATTTTATCGACAACGACGACTACTTCCAGCACCGCCTGATGACTTCCGACGAGGAAGGAAACGATTACGAAGACAACGGCGAACGCGCCATCTTCTACGCAAGGGGCGTGCTCGAAACGGTGAAGAAGCTCCGCTGGTGTCCCGATTTGATACACTGCCACGGGTGGATGACTGCAATGGTGCCGCTTTACATCAAGAAAGCCTACTACGACGAGCCTTCTTTCCGCGACACGAAAGTGGTATATTCCGTCTACGGAGAAGGCTTCAAGTCTACGCTGGCGCCCGAATTTACCAAACAGCTCCTGCTCAAAGAGATTACGCCGAAAGACGTGAAGATGATAAAGACTCCGGTAGACTTCGAGAACCTCAACAAGTTGGCGGTCACATATTCTGACGGAGTAATCCAGAACAGCGAAACAGTAAACCAGAATGTGATAGACTATGCACGCAGCCTGCACATTCCAGTATTGGACTATCAGCAGCCGGACAAGCTGGCGGACGCTTGCGACGCTTTCTACAACGAAGTGCTTGCAGCGGCTGAAAACAAATAACATGACAAAAATGAAATTCAAGTTCTTGGCAGCGGCAATGTTGGCTGCCACTCTCTCTAATTGCGACGACGAAACCACAGGTATCGGCGACTTCTTGGCGAATACCGACGAAATTAACGCCTACTCCATGACGTTCAAGGCGAAGACCAGAACCATCAAGTATGCCGACCTCACTACCGACGATGGGCCGCAAGGAGTGTATTCGCGTACCACTACGGCCTATCTCGGCAAATTCACTGACGTGGATTTCGGCACGTTCAGCGCCGACTTCATCACGCAAATCAACTGTCCGGAAGGCTTCACCTTCCCGGAAACCATCAAAGGCATCGAAAGCGCCTCGCTCGGACTTTACTACGCAAGCTACTACGGCGACTCTTTAGCCACAATGAGAGTCTGCGTGGATACGCTGGACACCGTGATTGACGATACGGGAGACGACCCGACGCTTTATTACACGTCATACGACCCTACTGACTTCTATGACGAAGGCAAAGCCCCGCTGGCACAGAAAGACTATAGCGCATACGACAACGTAGACGGCGGCGCCCTTAAGGAAGAGACGGGATACCATGCCGTCACGATAGACCTTCCGGAAACGTTCAGCGACAGGATATTCAGCAAATATCAGGAAAACAAAGACTATTTCAAAGACTCGTATTCTTTCATCCACAACGTGCTGCCGGGATTCTACGTCCACAATACGCAAGGAGAAGGCTCCATCTTGTATATACAAGACATTTGGCTTCATCTGAAGGTGGAATACACGGTAGAAGATTCGGCTGGAAAGGACTCTACCGTATGGGCGCAAATCCCGTTTGCCGCCACCAACGAAGTGTATATGTCTACACGGCTGGAAAACAACTCGGACAATGCGCTTGACAATCTGATTGAAAGAGACAAAAAGCATTCTTATCTGAAGACTCCCGCCGGCCTCCTTACCGAAGTGACGCTCCCTCTGGAAGAAATGTACGACAAGCTGGGGAGGGACACGCTGAATTCCGTATCCATATCATTCACAAAGATGAAGGAAATCAGCGAAAACTCCGGCAAGAGCCCGTACAAAATGGGAACTCCCCAATACTTGTTGCTGGTGCGCAAGAGCGAAGCAAACGACTTCTTCGAGAAAAACAAGACATACGACAGCCGGACATCTTTCCTCGCCACCTACAACAGTTCGACCAACTCGTATTCCTTCTCTCAGTTGAACCGCCTCATAAGCCAGATATTCAGCGAAATGAATAATGCCGAGGAAAGACCTGCTGAAGGATGGGACGAACACAACAAACTGGTGCTCATCCCCGTAGAAACAGAAACGGATTCGCAAGGAAATATCATCGGACTGTCGCACGATTTGGAGGTAAATTCCGCCAAACTGATTGGAGGCGAGAATGGAGAAGAACTTGAAATGGAGGTAATCTACACCCAGCCGGCAATCACGGCCGAATGAGTTTGACACAAAGGAAACCGGGCTTTATGCTTTCGCACGAAGCCCGGTTTTTCATTCATGCACTTTGCACCTGGCATTAATGGTTGTAAGCAGATTCGCCGTGCTCATAAATGTCGAGTCCTTCTTCTTCAACGCGCCTGTCTACGCGAAGCCCTACCGTAGAATCGACAATCTTGAACAGAATAAACGTTACGACTGCACTGAAAGCAATAGACACGAGCGTTGCCACCACCTGAATCCAAAGCTGATGCCAGTCGCCATAAAGTGCGCCCTGCAACCCGCTTTCTCCGGTAATGTAGCGGGTGGCGAACACGCCGGTCAGAATTGAACCGACAACTCCCCCTATTCCATGCACTCCGAAGGCATCAAGCGCATCGTCATACTTGAACTTCGGTTTGATGACGGCTACCATAAAGAAACATATTATCGGCGTGATGATTCCGATGCAGAATGCACCCAACAAATCCACCGTACCGGCAGCAGGAGTAATGGCCACCAAACCGGCCACGGCACCCGTACATGCACCGATAGTGGTAGGCTTCTTATTGCATACCCAATCGACAACCATCCATGTAATTGCAGCCGTAGCTGTAGCTATGTGGGTCACTAAGAAAGCGTTGGCGGCAAGTCCGTCGGCAGCCAGCCCGCTTCCTGCGTTGAATCCGAACCATCCCAACCACAAGAAAGAGGTTCCCATGAACACAAACGTCACGTTGTGAGGAGTGATGGGATGCCCGATACGGTAATCGTTCCTTTTTCCTAACATAACGGCCATGACCAATGCAGAAATTCCGGCGTTGATATGCACTACCGTCCCTCCGGCAAAGTCAATGGCACCCATCTCTTGCAGGAATCCTCCGCCCCACACCCAATGCGCCATCGGGAAGTAAGCCACAATCACCCACAGGGTAATAAACAAAATGTAGCCGGAAAACTTGATCCGCTCAGCGAAAGCACCGAGAATCAAGGCCGGAGTAATAATGGCAAACATGCACTGGAACATGACAAACACCAATTCGGGAATGTTTCCCGTGGTCAAAGAATCAATCGTAACGCCATGCAGGAACACTTTGCCAAAACCGCCGATAAAGAAAGCCAACGGATTCCCAGAATCGGCAAAACTGGTATCAAACGCCCAACTGTAGCCAAAAGCAATCCAAAGAATGCTGACAACGCCGACAACAAAAAGCGTCTGCATGATAACGCTCAACACGTTCTTCTGGCGCACCAGGCCGCCATAGAACAAGGCGATTCCCGGAATGCTCATCAGCAACACCAGCAGGGACGAAGTCAGCAGCCAAGCTGTATTGCCGCTGTCGAGTGCCGGAGCGTCGGTTTGCGCACATGCGTCCGGCGCGAAAAAAAACATCAGAAGAAGCATAACTGCGGCTGCCTTCATCCCGGCAAAGCCGCTCTTGATATATCTGTCCATAATTAACCTCGTTTTTTAAGTTGTTGTATCGTTTTTACTGCACCATCCGCTTCATTTTTCCTGCTCGGCGTTGTAAAGCGCTATATCTCCGCGCTCTCCGGTACGGATACGTATCGCATCTTCTACCGGAACGACAAAGATACGTCCGTCGCCTATCTCGCCGGTCTGCGCCGCCTTCAGTATTGCCTGAATGGTTTTCTCCACATTCTTGTCGCGCACGACAATCGAAAGCAGAATCCTTTCTATCGAACTCGTGTCGTACACCACTCCACGATAGATGCGCCCCTCGCGGGTTTTTCCCACACCGCGCACGTCATAATACGAAAACCACTCGATGTCCGCTTCCAGCAACGCTTCTTTCACATCGTCAAACCTTGTTCTCCTGATAATAGCTTCAATCTTTTTCATAATCGTAATTGTATTTTGATATAATAGCTTGCATCGATGTTATCCTGAACTTCTTACCTAAGACAAAGACCTTTGCCTCAAAAACTCAACCCTGCCACAAAATAGGCACCCTCTACGGCCGGATTCCACACGACTTGCGCGAAAAGCGGCAGGCTCCACGAGCGGGTCACCCGCACTTCCTTCTGAGCCTTCAGGCCCACTTCGCACACGGCAAATCCGCCAATCATGTCTTTCGGGTGTTCCGAGTTGCCGCCGCCCGTATAGAAATCGTTTTCCCACGGGGTGACCCCCACTACTGCCGTCCAGTCCAAACCGCCCAACTTGAAAGGAGCGGACACGGAAAAGTAGGAAGCATACGCTTTGTCACCGTCCGACTTGCAGCCTACATTTCCGGCAAAGTTGGTATACCAATTCACCGCAACCGGGCCGAAATCGTAACCTATTTGAGCCTCAAACGTATGGCCTGTATTGTGCGCACCATAATGGAAATAAGCAGGTCCCCCGCTGAACCAATAATCGGTGACGGACACGCTGAAACCGCCTGCCCCATAGCCCAACGTCAAGTCGAACTCTTTAGTGTCCGACTTCTCGAAACCGACCGAACCCCATGCGGAAAGCGAAAACCCTTTGTAGGCCACCGACAAGGAAGGCTGTACGCTGACATTGCCCAAATCCTGCCCGCGCCAGATATAACCGCTCACCAAATCTGCACCTGCTTCGGCTTCCACCTTGTCTTGCGCAAAAGAAACCGCCGGAACCGCCGTTGCCGCAACCAACAACGCCCATCCTTTTACAAACAATCTTTTCATAATCTTTTTGTTTTTGAATAATACCATAAAAAACAACGCTTCTTTGACACATGCCTTGTCGATAATTATCTCTTCGTGTTTCTGCTGACAAAAGTATCTTATTTTAAGATTACTATACATAAGTAATGACTTTTTTCCAGAAATATTTTCATCTTGATATCAAAATAAAACGAAATTCAACGTTTACGTTACAAACATTTAAAATAAAGACGGCAAATAATACAAAATGAAACAACAAGAAATAAAATGCAAAACAAAAAGAAATCAAACAATATATTTACAAGTCTATTTGATATATAATTATAGAAAAACATATCAAAAGTACATTTTGAAATAAAGAAATGCAAACTTAAAGGAATCTGCGCAGACACCCGACCGGAACGCCGGGAAGTTTCAAATCAAACACGGAGGGATTTCACCTTAAACGCCGGGAAGTTTCCGACAACAAACGCCGGGCTTTTCCGCAGCGGCACAAAAAAAGAGGATGCGCCCACGGCACATCCTCCTGACTATACACAAAAACGACTGTTATTCTTCTTTCTTAGCCTTCGAAGCGGCGGTCTTTCTGGAAGCGGTCTTCTTTGCAGCCGGCTTTTCCTTCACGTCCTTCTTCAGTTCTTCCTGGAGCTTCTTCACCTCATCGGTCAGCTGAACCAACTCCTGTTCCTGATTGTGGATGGTAGTCAGCAGAGAATTAAGTTCTTCATCCTCCATATCCACCGGATAAAGCGCATTCACACGGCTGATGAAATCGCCCAGAATGTTCATATAGTTGGTAAAAGCGTCATACGGAGAATCGTAAATTCCGCGATTGAAGCCAACCTCCATATTCTTGGTAGTCATGAAACGGAAGTTGTTGCTTGCCTGAAGATAATCCCAATCCTGCTTGATGCGGCGGTCAGAAGATAGATAAACTCGCTCTGCTACGCTGTACAGCTTGTTGAACGCTTCACGCTGCATCACGTTGCCCAACCACGGACTGATGTCACGTTCTTCGTCAACCCACGACATCGGATAAGGCACGTCTACCATATCCACCGATTTCAGCTTGGTAACAAGCTCGGTCGGAGTCGAGAACGTGATTCCCCTTTGCTTGGCACATGCCGGCAACGCTTTCAGAAACTCCAGAATGTTGGAAGAAAGCGGTTGGTAGATACCCAAAGCGGAAAGTTCCATAAAGATATTGATTACCTGCTCGTTTTCAGGCAGTGCGGCAATCCAGTCGATATATTTGTCGGCAAACAGCGGATATTCGCTCCACTCGCTGTTGGAGAAACGCAGGCTGATATCGTCCGAGAGCTTGAAATCGCGCAACAAAAGTTTCAAGTTGGGATTTTCTGCGCAATGATACAAGTAATGAGGACTCTTCCATCCCAACACGTGCTTTGCACCTTCGGCCAACATTCCTTTGAATCCCATATCTGCAACAATGCCGCCAATCTCATTGTCATAAATCAGGCTGGAATTACGGAACACCTTCGCTTCCTGTCCGAAATAATCCTTAATCTTCTGGCGCATACGCATCACTTCTTCGCGGAAGCAGTTCTCGTTCTTCAACGAAGACAAACCGTGGGAATAAGGCTCGCACAAAAATTCGCAGCAACCCGTATTGTTCAATTCGTGAAGCAGCTCGATAACGGCAGGAGCGTGAATTTCCAACTGTTCCAAAGCCACTCCCGAAATGGAAAGCGCCACCTTGAAAGCTCCTTCGTTGGCCTTGGCCATTTCTATCAAAGTCCTCAAAGCGGGGATGTAGGAACGTTCTGCGACATCGTTCATCCCCTGCTCGTTCGCATAATCATCATAATAATAGTGGTCTGTGCCTATTTCAAAGAAACGGTAACGCTTCAAATGAATGATTTGGTGTATTTCAAAGTAAAGACAGATTGTTTTCATACTGATTCAGTTTGTTTTGTTATAATCCATAATTTTTTAAAACCTGTTCGTAGAGATTGCGGATTCTCACGCCGACTTTCTCCCACACGATACCGTCCACCTCTTTCTTGCCTTCGTCGCGCAAATACTCATACAGTGCATCGTTCGTACAAATAGAATGGATAGCGTCAGCCATCGCATGTATGTCCCAATAATCTGTTTTGATGCACTTGCTCAGAATCTCAGCGCAACCTGACTGCTTGGATATAATGGTCGGCACGCAACACTGCATCGCCTCAAGCGGCGAAATGCCGAAAGGTTCAGACACGGAAGGCATAATATACACATCGCTCGCCTTCAGCACCTCATACACCTGCTTGCCCTTCATGAATCCGGGGAAATGGAAACGGTCGGCAATCCCGCGTTCTGCTGCCAGCCGAATCATCGCATTCATCATGTCGCCGCTTCCGGCCATCACGAAACGCACGTTGCGGGCACGATTCAGCACCATTGCAGCAGCTTCCACGAAATACTCAGGACCTTTCTGCATGGTGATACGTCCCAAGAACGTAACAATCTTTTCCTTCGGGTTCTTCTTCGGAACAATTTCCTGAATCTCCTTCGACAACGGAGAAACCGCATTATGCACAGTGAACACCTTGCGCGGGTCTTGATAATACTTGTTGATAACCGTCTGCCTTGTCAGTTCGCTCACGCACATGATGCAATCGGCATGGTCCATGCCGTTCTTCTCAATCGAATATACAGTCGGATTGACATTTCCACGGCTTCGGTCAAAGTCCGTTGCATGGACGTGGATAACCAAAGGTTTGCCCGATACCTGCTTCGCATGGATTCCCGCCGGATAAGTCAACCAATCGTGCGAATGGATAATATCGAATGATTGCTGACGGGCCACTACCCCGGCCACAATCGAATAGTTGTTGATTTCTTCATGCAGATTGTCGGGATACCTCCCTGAAAACTCCATACAGCCCAAATCGTTCGTGTGCATATAGTTGAAGTCTGCATAGATATGGTCACGCAAATCGTAGTAAAGTTGCGGGTCCATATAGCTTCCTACACGGCTTTTCACGTAATCCCACTGCACGTCGCGCCATACGATGGGCACACTGTTCATGCCGATTATTCTAAGAAAACTTTGGTCTTCATCGCCCCACGGTTTCGGGATGCAGAACGTAATCTCCATATCCGACTGCTGGGCCAGTCCATGAGTAAGTCCATAACTTGCAGTACCCAAACCTCCTAAGATATGAGGAGGAAATTCCCAGCCAAACATTAAAACTTTCATATAGATTCCTCCATCATCATTGGTTATTGTATCTGTCAAGCAAATTCAGCGTGCGCAGAATTTCCGCCACATTCATCGCAAATGAAACCGCTCCCCGACCTTGGAAAGGCGGATTGCCATCAAACAATTCCGGGATAGAGCTGATGCAATGGCAGGTCATCTGGTCTTCATAACTGATCATCTGACGCTCAACGAACGACACAGCGCTCCGTTTGTAAATGCGAAGGTAAGCCTCCAGATAGAAGCCTTCGAGCCACGGCCACGCCGTACCTTGGTGATAAGCATAGTCGCGCTGCAGCTGCGGCCCTACATAGTTCGGATTGTAGCCTCCGCTCTTCGGACTGAGCGAACGGATTCCTTTGGGGGTAAGCAGCTCTTTCGTAACGATGTCAACAATGCCTTTCTTTTGTTTTGCGTCAAGCGGAGAATAATCCAATGCAGCGGCAAAAATCATGTTCGGGCGAACGCTCCAATCCATCATGTTTCCATCGACATAATCGAGCAGATAACCGTATTCGTTCAAGAACGTGCTGACAAACGAAGCAGCCGTCTTTTCATATATTTCTTGCAGGCCGGAGACGAAACTGCCGTCATCGGACAACAAATCGGCCGCAAAGCGGAGTGCGTTGTACCAAAGCGCATTGAACTCGACGATATAGCCTGTACGCGGAACTACAGGACGGCCGTTGACGCTTGAGTTCATCCATGTTATCGCCTTGCTCCGTCCGTCAGCATAAACCAGCCCATTGTCATGAACCTGCAAGTTAGGATGCTTGCCGCCAGCCAGATAGCTCATCACATCCTTCACCAGCTGTCCGTATTTGGCTTTCGCCGCATCTTTTGAGGTGAATTTCGCATACTGCTGAACGGTCCACATCATCCACAACAGCACGTCAGGATGTTCGATTTCGGTCATCTTGAGATCCGACTTTTCGCCGTTCATGAAAGCATAGACACACTTGACGGCAGTGTCCATTATCGTTTCAAATTTTTCCGTTTCCCCAATTGAAAGCGTCAATCCCGGCAATGAAATGAATTCGTCTCGCGCACGGCATTTGAACCACGGGTAGCCCGCCAGCAGGTAAGACTCTCCCCCCTGCTTATTCAGGAACTGATGGGCAGAGTTCACCAAACAATTCTTGAAGTTGTCGCGCGGAGTTCTTCTTTCCGCTTCTGTTGCGAAAAGTTCGTTCAGCGACGCCGTGTCAATCGCCGAAATGCCGCCTGAGAATGTGATGCACTCGCCCTTCTTGATGCTCATTTCAAAGTAGCCCGGCACATAGAGGTCTTCATTGAAGTCATACCCTCTCTCCTGCTCTTTCGGATATTCGATGCCTCGATACCAGTCCGGATCGAAATGGAAGGCCGCTTCCTTGCTGAACTGCATGTAAAGTTCCGGATAGCCGGGATACATGCAGGTCTTGATGCCGTTTTCCACCTCATCGTACCGGCGGCTTGCCTGAGAGTTTTCGTGCGTATACTGCCGCACGCTTCTGAACGCCAGATAGGGACGCAGGCGAAGTGTTGTCTCAGAATGAGCGTCGACCAGCGTGTAGCGAATCAGGATTCGGTTTTCATGATGGACAAAAACCTTTTCTTTCTTCAGCACCACGCCTCCCACACGATAAATCGTTGTCGGCACCTTCTCGCAGTCGAATTCTCTGATGTATTTATGTCCACGAGGACTGAAAGTACCGCCGCCGTATTTGTGGATACCCAAATTAAACTCGGCGCCATGCTGTATCACGGTTTCGTCTAACGAAGACAGCAACACATGGTTTTCATCGTCAAGCTCCGGAACCGGAATGACCAACAAACCATGATATTTGCGCGTGTTGCAGTCTACGATTGTAGAACAGTGATAAGCTCCTGAGCGGTTAGTTCGGAGAATCTCCCTCGTCAAAGATTCCTCCAGATTTGTCATAAGAGTTTTATCAAAACGTAAATAACTCATAGCTGTATATTAAGGTTATTAATTAATGTTCGACTATTAAAATAATTATTTATTTCATCCCCCAAAATTAGCAATTAAAAATAAACATCAAAACCAAAATCAGCTTTTTTTCAGGACTTCGCAAAAAATTTACCTGACGAGGCAAGAGAATGAGCGAAAAACCATGCTCGACAACATGTTTTCTGTCAAATGCCAACAAAATCCGCATCATCTGCCAAAAACGTCGGCTCGTTTCGAGCAAAACGTCAAGACGTTTCATGCAAAACGCGCCGACGTTTTTCCTTAAACGGAACGGACGGACATCCATAAAAAATCCGGTGACGCAACCGATAGAGCCAACTATCGGTCTGCATCACCGGAACAGAAAAAAAACACAAATCAGTCAATCATGTCAAAGCCGCAATACGGAACCAGCGCTTTCGGAATGCGAATGCCCTCCGGAGTCTGGTTGTTCTCAAGCAAAGCGGCGACGATACGCGGCAAAGCCAATGCCGAACCGTTCAACGTGTGGCAAAGTTCCGTCTTCTTGTCGGCCGTGCGATAGCGGCATTTCAAACGGTTCGCCTGATATGTATCGAAGTTTGAAACGGAGCTGACTTCCAGCCAACGCTTCTGGGCTTCCGAATACACTTCAAAGTCATAGCAAATGGCGGCAGTGAAGCTCATGTCTCCACCGCAAAGACGTAGGATACGGTAAGGAAGCTCCAGCTTCTTCAGCAAACCTTCCACATGGTCCAGCATCTCCTGATGAGACTCTTTCGAATGCTGCGGGGTATCGATACGCACCAATTCCACTTTCGAGAACTCGTGCAGACGGTTCAGCCCGCGCACGTCCTTGCCGTAAGAACCGGCTTCACGACGGAAACATTCCGTATAGGCGCAATTTTTGACGGGCAACTGCTTTTCATCCAGAATCATGTCACGATAAATGTTCGTAACGGGAACCTCCGCAGTAGGAATAAGATAAAGGTCGTCCAGATTGCAGTGATACATCTGCCCTTCCTTGTCGGGCAACTGGCCGGTGCCATAGCCGGAAGCCGCGTTCACAACGGTCGGAGGCATGATTTCGGTATATCCGGAAGCCCTGGCCTCATCAAGGAAAAAGTTGATCAGCGCACGCTGCAGGCGGGCTCCCTTACCTTTATATACAGGGAAACCTGCCCCGGTAATCTTGACGCCGAGATCGAAATCGATGATGTCGTATTTTTTTGCCAGCTCCCAATGAGGCAGAGCGTCCTTCGGCAGTTCCGTTTCCATACCTCCCGTCTTCACCACCACATTGTCTTCGGCAGTGCGTCCTTCGGGCACTTCCTCATAAGGCACATTCGGGATTGTGTAAAGAAGGTTCTGAAGGTCTTCGGCAGCCTTGTCCATCTCTTCCTGAAGCGACTTGTTGGCTTCTTTCACTTGAGCCACCCGTGCCTTTGCCGCTTCAGCCTCGGCATTCTTCCCTTCCTTCATCAACATGCCGATGCTCCTGGAAGTTGAATTTACCTCCGCCAGGTTATTGTCCAATTGGCTCTGGGCTTTTTTCCTCTTGTCATTCAGTTCAAGCACTTGAGCGACCACTTCCTGTGCGTTGGCAAAGTGCTTCTTTTCAAGTCCGCGGACAACCTTGCCGGTATCTTCCGTAATTTGTTTGATAGTAAGCATATCTTTCTCTTTTTTAAACCATTGTCATCACTTTAATTGGGTGCAAAGATAATAGTTTTTTATCGAATGCGTGCCGAGATATCTAAAGACTTCGACGAATGCGCACCAATTTTTCAAGCAAACCTTCCAGCAAATCAAGTTTGAGCATATTGGCTCCGTCACTCTTCGCTACGGACGGATTCTCATGCGTCTCCATAAACAAGCCATCCACACCGACAGCTACTCCGGCTTTTGCTATGGTCTCAATCATCTGCGGCATACCTCCGGTCACTCCCGAAGTCTGGTTCGGACGTTGAAGCGAGTGGGTGACATCCAAAATCACGGGATGCCCGAACGACTGCATCACCGGAATGCCGCGATAGTCCACTACCAAATCCTGATAACCGAACGTCGTTCCTCGCTCCGTAAGCATCACCTGATCATTTCCGGCCTCCACCACCTTGTCTGCCGCAAACTTCATAGCTTCAGGCGAAAGGAACTGTCCTTTTTTGATATTGACCATTTTTCCGGTCTTTGCGGCAGCCACCAGCAAATCCGTCTGCCGGCACAGAAAGGCAGGAATCTGGAGCATATCCACATACTCAGCGGCCATCTCCGCTTCGCTTGCGGCATGAACATCCGTAACCACCGGTACGCCAAAAGTATCACGCACTTTCTCAAGCACCTTCAACGCCTTTTCATCGCCGATACCCGTAAAGGAATCCAGACGCGAACGGTTCGCTTTGCGGTAAGAGCCTTTAAACACATAAGGAATGTTCAGCTTGTCCGTTATTTTCACCACTCTCTCGGCTATGCGGAGAGCCATATCTTCGCCCTCTATCACGCAAGGGCCTGCCAACAGAAAGAAATTGTCCCCCTGCTGCAATTCCGATACTGACTTTATCATATTCTTAATTAGGTATTATCAAAGTTATCATTTCCGGAGCGATAGTCACTTCTATCGGGAAATGCCGATCGAGCCACAAACGCCCGTCAAGGCTGACTTCTGCATTCTGCGCCCTCAGAATCTTCACGCGGCGTGTACGATAAGGCTTTACGGTCTTATGGTTCAGCAAACGCCCTTTCTGCAACATCCACAACCCGGATATCAGTTCACGCAATTCAGGACGGTAGACCACCGAAACGTCCAGCCACCCGTTATAAGGCACCGCGCTTGGAGTCAGTCCGTAACCGTATGCGCTGCCGACAGCTACCGCCATAATGCGTCCGCGAATATGTTCGTCGTTCACACGAAGATGCATTCTATGAAGTTTCCGTTCGAAAGCCACAAGGAACAAGGAAGACAAATACGAAAACAAGGGAATCCCCCAAAAGCGGCGAGTCTCATTCGTAATCCGAACGATTCTTGCTCCAAGCCCCATATACACGGCATTCAGGAAATAACGAACTTGATGCTTCTCCCCGTCAAAATAAGAAAAGACACCGGCATCAACCTTCCGCAAACGACGATTGATGAGCACATCCACCGAATGCTTGTAGTCATCGGAATTCAAGCCCCAGTATTTGGCGAAATCATTGCCGATTCCGTTCGGAATAATGCCCAAGGCAATGGAGTTCTTGTCTTCCACATCCGAACTCATGATTCCGTTCACAGCGTCATTGATGGCACCGTCGCCTCCAACCACCACAATTGTGCGGTATCCGTTATTGGCCAATGTCCGTGTCAAACGCTCGATCGAACCGAAGCCCTCCGACTGCACATAGTCGTACTTCACCCCGCATTCATCCATGTATTCACGGATGTTCTTCCATCGGCGTTGTGCTTTCCGAGTGCCTGCTTTCGGATTGTAAACAATCCCCCATCTGTCCGGTTCTACTGCCATAATCGTCTTTTATTTTAATAAATTTTCTATCTGTTCCAATTTTTCTTCCAACGGCAAGGGCGCGTCTATCCAATGGATTGTGAAACCTTTCCTTTCCATGCCTCGAAACCATGTCATCTGCCTTTTGGCAAACTGATGGATAGCCGTCTCCAACTGGCTGAACATTTCGTCATAAGCGAGTTGGCCGATGACATACAAAGTCAGGTATTTATATTCCAAACCATAATAAATCAAGTCTTCCGGACGGATGCCGCTTGCAAGCAAGCCCTTCACTTCATCCACCATCCCTTCGTTGAGCCTTTGCACCAGCCGCCGGGTTATTTTCTCCCTCCGCAACTCGCGGTCGACACCGACACCTATTATCAGACTTCGGATTTCAGGAAAAGTTCTTTCCTCTACCGGTCTATGTCTGTAATATTCCTCTATTTCAATGGCACGGACGGCACGTTTCGCCGTATCCACATCCGTCGAATTATGAAGTTTCTTGTAGGTTGACAAAATAACGGCCAGCTCGTCAAGCGACTTGCCGGCCAGCTGCCGACGAAGCTCCGGATTTTCAGGAACCGGAAGCAAGCGATACCCTTTCAGCACCGATTCGAGATACATGCCCGTTCCTCCGCACAAAATCGGGAGCATGCCTCTGTTGCGAACATCATCGTAAGCCTTCAGGAAATCACGCTGATACTCGAACACATTATACTTGTATCCCGGTTCCACGATATCAATCAGATGGCAGGGAATCCGTTTTCCTCCAACCACATAATCATCCAAGTCCTTTCCCGTACCCAAGTCCATCCTCCTATACACCTGCCTACTGTCCGCACTGATGATTTCCGTATTCATACGATGCGCAAGAGCGGCCGCCAGCGAGGTCTTCCCGGAAGCGGTAGGTCCTAATATTGCAATCAAATCACAATCCATAATCCCAGTTGAAAGGTTCTGTCGGCAAAGATAAACTTTTCTGCGCATTCCGCGCATATATGTGCAAAAAAAGCCGCCTGAAAAATCAGACGGCTTTCGCTGTATGGTCGTTTATAACTGATTAGCAGTTTACAGAAGCCATGTGAGCAATCAAATCCAGCACTTTGTTAGAGTAGCCGATTTCGTTGTCATACCAAGAAACCACCTTCACGAAAGTGTCAGTCAAAGCGATACCTGCTTTTGCGTCGAAGATAGAAGTGTGAGTGTCACCCAAGAAGTCAGAAGAAACGACTGCATCTTCAGTGTAACCCAGAATACCCTTCAGTTCGCCTTCAGAAGCCTCTTTCATAGCTGCGCAGATTTCAGCGTAAGTAGCCGGCTTAGCCAAGTTGACAGTCAGGTCAACTACGGAAACGTCCAAAGTCGGAACACGCATAGACATACCAGTCAGTTTGCCGTTCAAAGCCGGGATAACTTTACCTACAGCCTTAGCAGCACCTGTAGAAGACGGGATGATGTTGCCGGAAGCGGCGCGGCCACCTCTCCAGTCCTTCATAGACGGACCGTCAACAGTCTTCTGAGTAGCAGTAGTAGAGTGAACTGTAGTCATCAAACCGTCAGTGATACCCCATTTGTCGTTCAAGACCTTAGCGATAGGAGCCAAGCAGTTAGTAGTACAAGAAGCGTTAGAAACGAACTGAGTGCCCTTTACATAAGTCTTTTCGTTTACACCGCAAACGAACATCGGAGTGTCATCCTTAGAAGGAGCTGACATAACTACATACTTAGCGCCAGCCTGGATGTGAGCCTGAGCTTTTTCCTTGGTCAGGAACAGACCGGTCGATTCAACAACGTATTCAGCGCCAACTGCATCCCATTTCAGGTCAGCCGGGTTCTTTTCTGCAGTTACACGGATTTCCTTGCCGTTAACGATCAGCTTGCTATTTTCAACGTCAGCTTCGATAGTACCGTTGAATTTGCCGTGCATCGTATCATACTTCAACATGTAAGCCAAGTAATCTACCGGGCACAAGTCGTTAATACCTACGATCTGGATGTCGTTTCTGCTCTGAGCAGCACGGAATAC
>CALUGI010000027.1 GCA_944320135.1 uncultured Phocaeicola sp.
TTCTTCCCTTCCCCCTTTTCCGTCCCCTTCACAAGAAGGGGGACGGGGAGGGGGAAGGGTTTTTTCTTTTCGTGCAACTTGGTGGGAAATCCGCTCATGTTGCCAAGGGAACAAGTTTAATACTTGTTTTGTTTGATTCTGTCCCTTCCGCTTGTATTCGCTGTATCAAGGAACAAGGCGAACAAGCCTTTGCCGGAGATATGACAAACCCAAATGTCAAACCATCAAAAAGAAGAAGTCAAGCATTATGCTTTTTACGCCCTCATTGGATATCAGACTTTCAAAAGCACAGGTTATGGCAATAGTCGGCAATCTCCATCACGATGAATGCGGTATTGAAGCTATGTTTACCACAATGAAACGGGCGGACAATCCTCGTGTGGCTTATAATGCAGCGTGGGTGTTGTCTCATTTATCCAAGGAGGACAAAAGAATTTATCTTCTTCCGCGCTACGGGGAGTTGGTTGATATTGCAACATCTGTAGAGCTTTGTTTTCGCCGTGGGTTAGTACTGGCTATTCTCGCAGACCTTCCAGTGGATGAACCGAACGGTAAATTATTGGATTTTTGCCTCACGCGTATGAATGACACTAAAGAAAGCGACGGTTTACGTTCTGCAATGATTAAACTTGCCGCAAGAATGTGTAGACCTTATCTTGAATTGCGCAAAGAGCTAACGTCGTGTCTGGATATGATGCCGCAAGATTCATCCCCAAGCATAGCAGCAGCGAAAAGGAACGCCTTAAAAATGATTCAAGTATAGGTATGAACAATTGCACGAAATGTGGAACTCTCAAATTGGTTTGAGGGCTTTCAGAAAGGTATAACCCGCCTCTCGCCGGAATCGACCGGCGAGTGTGGGGTTGCGAAATATCTCTGAAAGGATTTCCTGTTGGTTTTCGGGAAGCCAACTTCTTTCAGCATTGAGCGTTATTGCTGTATGCTTGCATTGCCTTTCATCCCTATTGCTTTTCTCGGCCTCGCATAGAACAAAAGTCGAAGTTCGCATTTTCCTTTCACCGGCGGAAACTTGATTTTCAGATCGCGCTCTGTTGTTTCGGGCTTGTCTTGCAGCTTTTTCCCGTTTAGCCAGACTTCGGCTTCTCCGGCCAGTTTCCTCAATAGAATTGTTCCTCCGTTTTTTTGATATGATTTGTGCGGTTCAAATGCGGTTTGGAATATCACATAGCCCGGCGTTTTTGGTGAAATCATGTTTTTCCCTGAGAAAGGCTGCCAACTGTTCATGTCATTGTCTGCTATTTTCTCGGTCATGTCCGGCTTTTCCCGGAAGAACGGGGATTCTATCCATTGGTTCAGCTGCAAGGGGGCGGTTTCCGGCTTTACGGAAGGTGCCGGCCTTTTCGGACGTGCCGTGATGCTTACGGTGTGCGGTTTCAGACCGTCTGCCGTTGTGCTGAGCTTGATTTCGCCCGCTTCTCCCGTGCTTTGGATGATAACTTGAGCCAGTCCGTTGAAGAGGCTCCGTTTGTTCCCTTTTTCCGGTTCGTGGTAATTCGGGTCGCCGTTGCCCACACCGATTATCCGTGCAGGGCCTTCAATTGAGAACTCCATCATGTTGTCGGCGACAGGGACATGCCTTCCTTTCTTGTCGAGCGCTTCTACCGTGACAGGAATGGCGTCATATCCGTCTCCTTCCATCACGTATCTGTCCGGGGCGAGACGCACTCTATATGCCGGCCCTGCGGTTTCCACACAGGCGTGCGATACGATTTTTCCGTTTCTGTAGCCGATTGCCTCTAACTTTCCAGGTTCATAAGGAATTGTCCAAGCGTTCATTTCGAAAGAATCCACCGTTTGTTCGGATATTTCTTTTCCGTTCAGCAGGAGTTTCACCCGTTCCGCGTTGCTCAATGCCATCACTTTTATCGGTTTCCCTATCCGGCTTTCCGGCCAGTTCCAGTGGGGAATCAGTTTCAGCACATCGATGTCTTTCCTCCATTGCGCCTGATGCAGCCAATAGGCCGCTTTGGGGAATCCGCAAAGGTCCATTGTGCCGAAGAACGAGGACACCGTAGGCCATTTATGAGGCGTAGGCTCCCCGTGATAGTCGAATCCGGTCCAATAGAAACATCCGGCCATCCAGGGACGTTCGGCTACGGCCCTCCACGCATCGCGGTGGGTTGCTCCCCAATTGGCTTTTTGGGTATCGTAAGAATCCATGATGTGCTTTTCCTTGTCTGTCGCATACTTGCCGCGTGTCATAAAGGCCGACCCGTCTTCGGAGCTTGTCATTGGAATATGAGGATTTTCCGCATGAAAGCGGTCGTAGCTTTTGTGCTGATAATTGAAGCCGACCACATCCACTGCTTGGGAAACGTTGTGCGGCGCGAACAGTCCTCCGTTCATGGCGGCGGTGACGGGGCGCGTCTCGTCCAACCGGCGCACTGCGTCCCTCATGCGGCGCACCATCTCGTATCCGTTCTCCGTCCCCTGCATAGGTTCTTCGTTGAACACCGACCAGAGGATGACGCTCGGACAGTTGCGGTCTCGGCGTACCATCCATTCTAACTGGCGCACGTATTCGGGAGAAGTGTTGAACACGCGGTTCTCGTCCATCACCATTATCCCCATGCTGTCGCACAGGGCCATGAACTCTTTCGACATCGGATGATGGGCAGGGCGGTAGGCGTTCACTCCCATTTCCTTCAGCTTGCGCAGGCGGAACTTCATCAGTGCGTCGGGCACCGCCACACCCACTCCGGCATGGTCTTGATGGTTGCACACTCCTTTTATCTTGACGTTCTTCCCGTTCAGCCAGAAACCGGTGCCGGCATCGAAACGGATTGTGCGGAAACCGCATCGGGTGTCGGTCTCGTCCACGATTTTTCCGTTTTGCATCACTTTTGTCCGGACGTTGTAGAGAGCCGGAGTTTCGGGCGACCACAGGCGGGGAGAGTCTACGCGGAATGACAGGCGTGCGACGCTTTCGCGCAAGGATGCCACATTCACCTCCGTGCGCTTGGAGGCTATCGTCTTTCCGTCGGGGCCTTGCAGGGAAACTTCCACTTCTCCCTCGGCCGTGCTTTCCGAGATGTTGTATAAAGATACTTCCACGGGAAGCGTCCACTTGTCCCCTTCTTCGTTTACGGGGTTCGCCCAAACTCCGTCGGTGACGATATGCAGGGGAGAGCGTTTCACCAACCAGGCGCGTCGGTAGATTCCCGCTCCTTCATACCACCATCCCTCTTGCGAGTCGGTGTCCACCCGTATGGCTATCGTGTTCAGGTCGTCTCCATAAGTGGCATACGGCGTGATGTCGATATACATAGAGGTATATCCGCACCAGTTCCGGTGGAGCACGGTTCCGTTCACCCAAACGGTGGTATACGTGGCGATGCCTTCAAATTGAACCTCTATATGTTTCCCTTTGTCTTCGGGAGAGAGGCGGAAATGCCGGCGGTACCATCCTATGCCCCTTCTGTAATATCCTTGCGAGAGGTTGGCATCCGGGGTCACCATGAAGTGTCGTCATAGTTCTTGGCGGCGGCTCCCGGAGCGTTTCCGGCTTTCGCGTTCCTGTAAGTCGGCCCGTGCCCTTTGATTTCCGGCATCGGGATGTCTCCTTGGTGGAAAAGCCACCCTTGGTCGAAGGACAGGACTTCGCGGCTCCCGTCCGTATGTGCCGACACCCGTTGGGCGGCACATAGGCACATCAGTGCAAATGCAAGTATCAGTCTGTACATTGTTTCAGTTCGTTTTGGTAAGATTCATTCATAAAAGCCACGGCCTTTGCGGAAAAGTCCCCGGACTTTTCCGCACAACCCGGCGGGTTTTTCCCGTCAAGTCCGCCGGGTTGTGCGGTCAAGTTTTTCCGGAAAACGGGACGGGTGGAGTCAGAAGCCGATTCTGACGCTTCCTTTCACTCGGTCGCCCGCTTTCAGCTGCTTGTGTCCGGGCTTTGCTTCTTTCAAGAACTTCTCGCTTCCGGCATTGCTGTAGTCAGCCGCCAAGAAGCGCACCGAGCCTTTGTCTGCCCATGCGCGGAAATGCTGGCTCCCGTCGGACAGGACACGTATCCGTGTTCCGTCTTCGCTTTCCAACGCCGCCTCAATGATATTTTCTTTGGTCGAGCGGAAGATGTTCGAGCCGTTTGCCGTCTGGTCAAGCTCCCATCCGACGGTCGGACGGCTTGAAGGTCCCGCCAGTCCGGAGACCGGAAGCTCCTTCCGGAACGCTTGGGCTTTGCCTTGCAGGGCGGAGATGTGCCCTTCGGGATAGACGCTCCAATATCCTTTTCGCCTCCACTTCAAGGCGGTAAAGTTCGAGGGGACGCTGAACATCAAGCCTGTCTGACGGGGTGAAACGTCTTCCGACAGAACGAAGTCGTAGTCTACGGTCATCTTCCCGTCGCCACGGATGCTATAGACATAGCATCCGGAAGCCTCCTTATAGCGTCCGCATACCCTTATCTTCACCACGGAGTCGGAAACGGAGCACGCGATGCTGTCTTTCACCCACTCCGTACACACCGGATTGTAAGGCTCGAAGGTCTGCGACTTTCCGGTCATCTGCACCCCGTCGCCCTCCTTGTTCAGCGGGAGAGGCATCAATGCGGGTGCTCCGGTTATCAGCTTACGTTTTTTTTCGGAGACGGAAATCAATCCGTCGGCCTTGCTTATCTCCGCCTTTCTTCTTCCGAACTCGATGACGTAGGCTTCCGGCAATTCCTTGAAGCCCAGTTTGACGGAGCCGTGAGAGGCATCCGGCTCCGTGCGTTCCGTTTCCGGACGGAGGCTGAAACAATATCTGTCCACCTCGAATCCCTGCACGCCGGTCACGCTCAGTTCCAAGTTCCGGGCCGTCCGCTTCCGTCCTTTCAAGTCGATTTCTATAGTGTCGGCCGAGCGGGGAGGAATGTCTGCACGAATCGTGCCGCTTTTTTTCCCATATTTCCATTCTATGCGGCATTCGGAGAGGTTGCTGAAGATGTAACGGTTCTCTATCCGCAAGCGTGTTTTCGCGTTTTCGCCTTCAAGCAGAGCAATCTTCACCGGGCTGTATGCCTTCTTCATGTTCCAGAACTCCGGCTTTTCCCTTCTCCATCCGTCAACCACGCCCCATGTCCCGTAGCCGACCGCCTTCCCTCCGGGCAGGAAGAACGTGTCGTCAATGCCTACCCAGATGGCTCCGCCCAATACTCCCTTGCTATGGTACATGCCGTTCCACATCTTGTCGAGCAAGGCTCCCCAAGCGTTTCTCAGTCCCGGATCGGCGGAGAGTTCAAAGCGGTTGTAGGCATTTACGTGGCAATATTCGTCGAACACAACCGGGCGCGGATGGTTTCTGTATTTCTCCGGTCCGCTCATTCCCGGATAGTGATGGTTGGCTATTTCCAGCGCCCCTTCGTCTCCCTTGGGATTCCATTGGCTGAATATGCGCGGACGGGTAGGGTCTATCGCACGCACCGTTTCCGACGCGCGCCTGAAGTACTCGTTGAATTTCTTCGATTCGTTTCCGATTGACCACATCAGTATGGAAGGATGGCTTCGGTCGCGGTTTACCATCTCTACATGCTGGTTGACCAGCACCTCGTAGAATTTGCTTTCCGGTATGTCCGTTTCGTGCGCCCAGCAGAAAGGAGCTTCCACTTCTACGAACATGCCGAGTTCGTCGCACGCTTCCAGCAAAGCCTCGTCGGGCGGATAGTGCGAGGTGCGGATATAGTTCACGTTTCCCCTGCGGAACATCTCCACGTCTTCCCTCCATATATCGCCGCAAAGCGAGCGTCCTCTCAAAGGCATCACTTCATGGCGGCATACGCCACGGAGCTTTATGGGCATTCCGTTTACGAACACCTCGTTCCCGCGTACTTCTATCTGGCGGAAACCGATGCGGCGCACGGTTTCTTCAACCACTTCCTCTCCATTGCGCAGGCGGCAACCGAACATGTAGAGGTTGGGATGCTCGCAATCCCATTTCTCCGGTTCGGCCACGTCGAACGACACGTTCAAGTCACGGCTCTCGCCGGAGGGCAAACTCCCGATCTTGAAAACCGGAGATGAAAGCGGAATCCTATTCCCTTGCTTGTCGCGGAGGACGAACTCTACGCTGAGGTTATCTATGCGGGAAGGCGACTCGTTGCTGATGCAGACTTCCGCCTTCAGCGTCGCATCCTTATAGTCCGTATCGAAAGAGGTTGACGCATGGAACAGGGAGATGTTGGATTCCGGCAAAGCGAAAAGATAGATGTCGCGTGTAATTCCTCCGAGCGGATGCACCGCATACCGGCTTCCGCTCGACGCGGAATCAGCAAGGCTTTCCGAGGCGACCGACACCATTATCTCGTTTCGCTTTCCCGGAACGACTAATTTCGTGACATCCATCTCAAAGGCCGTGAAACCGCCCAGATGAGAACCGGCCTTTTCCCCGTTGACAAACAAGTCGCACTCGCTATATATCGCGTTGCAACGAAGTTTGATGCGCTTCCCTTCCCATAATGTCGGGATGTCAAAGTTTCGGGCATATCCGGCACGTTCCCCTTTTTCCACTTCAAAACCCTGCATTGTCCATTCTCCCGGCACTTGAATAACCGACTCAAACTTGTCCGGGTCGGGACGTTCCGCATCCAAGCAGGAGGTGAAACGCCACTCTCCGTTCAGCGGCACTTTCCATTCTTCCACGTTTGTCGGCAAGGGCGACAGGCGGGGAATCTTAAAATCGCCGCCAAAAGCAGACAAGGCAAATGCGGAGAACAAAATAGCGATAAAAGAACCTTTCCTAAATGTATTTCTCATATTGTATATATTATGGGTTGAAAAATTAATTGTCAGGATGCGGTAATCACAAAATTAGGGCATCAAGACTTTTTCCGCTTTTATTTTTGTTTATATCTTTTGTCCTTTTGTCTAAAATATCCGCAAAGCTGTCCTCTCTTGTATGCAGAAGTGCGGATACAAAAAAGGCTGTCCCAAAATAAGATTTGAGGCAGCCTTGTGAATTTCAGTTGAACGGTGTCATTTCTTCACCAACTTCACGTCATAGCTCTTTCCTTCACGGCACGTGAATTGCAGTGCCGTATGCTTCTTGTCGGAGGAAACCACCTTCACGTTCTGCAAGTCCGTTGTCGGCTCCCATTGTCCTTTCAGGGTGACGGTTACGGGAATCTCCTGACTTTCGTTGAACTTCCACGGGCGGGAGTAGATGCTCCGTTCGATACGTTTCCCGTTGCTGTCGAAAGCCTCGTCGCTCGGTCCGCGATACAGAGCCAAGTCCGGTTGGGCAACGGTGAGGACAATCTGCTTTTTGTCCGTTTCCTTTACCATAGCCAAGCAACACGTGTCGGCTTTCTCAATCCATTCTCCCGGCAATGCCGCATCGGGAGTCTCGAACAGCACGTATGAAGTCAGTTTTTCTTCGGCGGAAGATACGATATGTGCGTTGCGGTCGCGTTTGAGCACCTTATAGGTAGGCTTCTTTGCGAACGCTTCCAATGAAGCCCGGTCGGTCTGCGGCAATACGGCATACTCATACGAAGCGCCCTTCGGAGCCTTGCCGTGTTCGAACACTAACGATACCCAGTCGCCCGATGTCGGCTTCACGCTTCGTTCTCCGACCGTAGTTTGCGGGAAATTCTTTTCGAACCGTGTGTTGCCCTTCACGTAATAGCCTGCGCCGTTCGGAGCGAGAAACGTATTTCCGTCATCTGCGAACTTTTGCCAATAGTCCTTTTCTTCCGGAGTGATTGCCGCAAGCTGGAACACGGTGGTCTCGGTCGGATAATCCTTGTTCAGGTTCTCTATGTCAGAGCCGAGCGCCACAATCTTGTCGCCGAAGAAATGATAGGATATGCGGGCGCGGTGTGAACCGTTGTATTTGTCGTGTTCATGAAGCGCCATTCCGAAGTTTCCGTTCTTGCGCTCCTGTGAGAGACCTCCGGCAAAAGCCTCGTCCGAGTAAAGCATCTCTTCAAAACCGGAGAAGGCATCTACGTTCAACACTTTCGCGCGCAATAGGTCGAAGGGCAGATGAATGGAAGTAGTGCCCGGAATGCGGTTCCAGTCGAACCCGTTCTCTTGCCATCCGCTTGTGCCGAAAGTGACATACTGGTCGGGGCGCGAAGTCAGTATTTGCATGCTTCCGTAGCCTAAATAGCGTCCGTAGAAATTGGCGTCAAGATAGTGCTCTGCACTCCAGAGATAGCGTGAGGAACCTCTCACCACTGCTGCCCAATTGCTTCTTCTTTGCACGGAAACGCATCCGTAGCCCAAAGCGAGGTTTCCCTGCGGGTCGCCTTCCGGCCTGAAGCCTTCATCAATCAGTTCGCGTTTGATTCTCTTTTCAAGTCCGGTCAGCTTCTTCGGGAGATAATCGGGAGCTTCTTCTTCGTTTGCTTTCGGAGCTTCCAGTACGCGCAGATATGCTCCGGCCATTTCCGAATCATATTTTTGTTTCCCGTCGGGAGTGCCCGCTACAGCCATCATTCCGTATTGAAGGGGTATCAGTTGCCCTTTTCCGTTGGGATGTCGTCCGGACATGGACAGCGGGAACTGCAGGCGGTTGCAATAGAAGCGCATGGCAAGAAGCACATCCTTTACGGTCTGATGCGCCAATTCCGACACGGCAAACGTGGTTCCGCTCATCAGATAAATCATGTTGGTAGCACCGTCCAGTCCTCCCACGGCGTATGCCGGATAATTGTTGCAATGGTGGAATGCCGCTCCGTCGCTCTTGAACGAACCGGCCAGACCGGGAGCAGGACGGCACCCGTAATCAATCCAACGGGAGAAGGCACGCAGATAGCGGAGCTTTTCCGGAGTGTCTTCCATCATCAGGATGCTTGCGATACGTCCTGAAGTCTGGGTGTTGAACGAGTCCATGTCGATTCCGTTTCCTTCAGGTTTCGGATAGACCTCGTTCGTGATGGCATACCAGCGCATCGTGGCCTCCGCTTCCTGCAAGCGTCCTTCCTCACGCAGCACGTCCTTCATCAGGAAATACGAAAGGTAGAGATTCCGCACGCTGTAGCCGTAGTGGTGGATATTCCCCCAGCAGCTTCCGTAAGCCACTCCTTGGTCGGTGATATGGTCGTACATTGCCATGAATTTGTCGCGCATCTCCTGCTTGAGCTCCGGTTCTTTTGCATTGTTGTAGGCGTTTGCAATGTTTCTCATCAGGTCGAAATAGGCTTTCATTTCCATGCCGAGTTTGGTGAACATGTCTTTGTCCCACTTCGGAATCATGCGTTCATAGGCTTCGGCCTGACGCACCATAAAGATGGGCAGACCGCTTACCTTCCCGTCTTTATAGGTGATATGATACGTGTCGTATTGTTTCCGTATCTTGTCAAGCTGCTTTTGGGTAACCTTCCCCGGCGTATAAATCAAATCGCGGAAGCGCTTTTCCATCAGGTGCATGTCCGCTTTCTCCTTTTCAGAAACCGGATTTAGGGGCAAGTCGGTGGTCCATAGCGAATGCGGATAGATGACCAGCCAGTGGTTCGTGACTCCTTTATGCACGAAGGGCACCTGTACGTCAGGAGCTTGCTGGCGTGCGTCCACTTTGACCGCCGTAATCAGATGGTCGATGAAGAGTTCGCCTGCCACATCCGGAGCCTGTATGCGGAGTTCGTTCATTCCCGGTTCCGGTTTGCCTTCCATATCCCGTTCGTAGCATACCCATGCGCCGCGCCATCCGGTAAAGTTGATTCCGAAAGGGAAGGAGGTGCATACCTTTCCATCCTTCAGAAACTGGAAAGTGATTTTCTTGTCGGCCGCTTTTTCGTTATACACCCATACGATGAATGCCGACAGATAAGTATCTTTGCCTGTAGGGTCTTTTTCCTCAAACTTCAAGTCTTTTTCTAAAGTCAACGTTGCGCCGGGCTGATACGTCCATCGGAGCGAATGTGTTCCGTCTTTGTAATGCAAATCAGAAATGGCCAGCGATGAAGTTTCTCCCTTCATTTGCACCGGCACTTCGTCTTCGAACGAGAGTAGCCGTTCGTTTTTCACTACCTGTGCGGACACAGGAGCTATCCATCCCATCAGGCATAATGAAAATGCCCAATTAATAAAAAGTTTCCGTTTCATGGCAGAGATTCTATCAATTAATTATAAACGCAAAGATAGCATTTCTTCAATGAAATGAAACTTTTGGAGGGCAAAAAAGGAAATTGCGCGTGAATGTATCTTAGGACGTACCGAATTTTTCTATCTTTGCCGCAAAAGAATATAAAGATTTATTGTATGTCTCCTGAAACACATTATGTTCAAAGGCTTTCGACCACAGAACGGGAACTGAAGTGCGTGAAGCGGAAAATCGTGCGGGTGAGCACTTTGCGCGTAGCCTTGTTTGCGGCCGGAATAGCCGGAGTCATTGGCTTCTATTCGGACGAGAGCTGGAAGTTGTGGCTTTGCGTGTGCGTTACGTTTCTTCCTTTTTTCATTCTGGTGAAGATGCACAACCGCCTTTTCTATCGGAAGACATGGCTCGAAACGCAGTTGGAAGTCAATCAAAACGAACTTGACGGCTTGAAGGGGGATTACAGCCGTTTTGACGAGGGGCGCGAGTTTGTCGACCCGGAACACTTCTATTCGTTCGATCTTGACGTATTCGGAAGGCGTTCGCTGTTTCAGTCAATCAATCGCACTTGCACATGTTTCGGGAAAGACACACTGGCAAAATGGATGCAGGCGCATCTGACCCGGAAAGCGGACATCAAGGAAAGGCAGGAGATGGTGAAGGACCTGAGCGGGCGTACCGACTTTCGCGAACAGTTCCGGATAACAGGGCTTATCAACCAGGGGAAGCCGGATGACGGAGAGAACATCCGCAGATGGACGCAGACACCCTGCAAATATGTCAATGCCCTTTGGGTACGGGCGTGCATTTGGGGAGTACCGTCGGTCAACGCCCTTTTGCTGGCTGCCGCCGTGTTCGGCATCGTTTCCGTCCAATGGTTCGCTTTGTCGTTTTGCTGTTTCGTAGTAGTCAGTTTCGGCATTGTCAAGCGTGCCACGCGCATTCAGGAAGATTACGGCAAACAATTGAAAACGCTCAACGGATATGCCCGGCTGATAGCCTTGGCCAAGAAAGAAGAATGGAAGTCGGCAGGGATGGCTCGTCTGATCGACCGGCTGAATATGGAAGGGAGGTCGCCGGTGGATGCCCTGCTCCAGCTCTCGAAAGAGCTTGACCGTCTGGACTTGCGCAACAACCAGCTGCTTTATGTCCTTTTGGAAGGAAGCGTTTTCTTCCAGTTGCAGCAGATAGTCCGCATAGAGCGTTGGAAGGAACGTTACGGGCGTTACGTAATGGGATGGTTAGAGGCTGTAGGCGAGATTGACGCACTTTCTTCGTTGGGAACGTTCGCTTACAATCATCCGAATTACGCCTATCCTGCAATTGCCGACACCCCTTTCTGTTTTCTTGCCACGGAGATGGGCCATCCGCTGATGCCCGAAACGCAATGCGTCAAGAACGACGCGGCCATCCCTTCGCGTCCGTATTTTCTGATTGTGACCGGGGCGAACATGGCGGGGAAGAGCACCTATCTGCGCACCATCGGCGTGAACTATCTGCTGGCCTGCATAGGGGCTCCGGTGTGCTGCCGCTCGCTGACCCTTTGCCCTAACCGGTTGATAACAAGTCTCCGGACTTCCGACTCCTTGTCGGACAACGAATCGTATTTCTTTGCGGAACTGAAACGTCTGAAGCGAATCATCGACTTGCTGAATGCCGGGGAGGATTTGTTTATCATTCTCGACGAGATACTGAAAGGCACCAACTCGGCCGACAAGCAGAAGGGTTCTTTCGACCTTCTCCGGCAGTTCATGCGCTTGAACGCCAATGGAATCATCGCCACTCACGACCTGCTTCTGGGAGAGCTTGCCGGGCAGTTCCCCGGCCATATCCGCAACTGCTGCTTTGAGGCCGACATAGCGGATGATGAACTGACTTTCTCCTACAAGCTGCGCGAGGGAGTGGCGCAGAACATGAACGCTTGTTTCCTGATGAGAAAAATGGGAATCACCGTCACCGGAGAATGAAAGATGGGGCTTCTTATGCAACATACGGTTGAGAAGATGCGCGCGCTTTATCCCCTTTCAGAGGATACGGTGCGCGAACTGCTGGCGTGTGTGGAGCCTTGCCGCTTCCCCAAAAAGCATCTGCTGGTGGAGGCCGGACGGTCCAGCCGTTCCGCTTATTTTATCGAGCGCGGCATTACCCGTTCGTTCTGGTTAGTGGACGGCGAAGAAATTACCACTTCTTTCGCAAGCGAAGGCAGCCTTGTGTTCAGTATGGACGAACTGTATTACGGCAAGGCGAGCGAGGAATATGTGGAAACGTTGGAAGAAACGGAAGCCTTCCGCATCGGTCTGGACGATTTGCTCCGCTTGTTTCATACGAATTTAGAGCTGGCCAACTGGGGACGCATCATTCATCAGAACGAATACCGCCGTCTTCACCGCTCTCACAAGGAGCGTCTTACGCTTTCGGCGGGCGAACGTTATGAAGCATTTCTGAAGCAGTTTCCCGATGTGGTGCAGCGGGTGCAGTTGGGCTATGTCGCTTCGTATCTGGGCGTTACTCTCCCTACGTTGAGCCGTTTGCGGAGCAAGAAGAATGCCCGGCCGTTCAAGTAAGAAACGCCGCCGGAGTCCGTGCGGAAGCCCGCCGCTTTTCCCGCCTTTGCCGGAAATGCGGAAAGGGACTTCTTTTTGTCTCAGGACAAATGTTTTGAAGAATAAGACGCTTACCTTTGCCTCAAAAAATAACGCTATGCAGAAAATGTCTTCAGCCGCTTTCGCAGACACCAAGCCCCATTACGAGTTGCTCGACGGGCTGCGCGGGGTGGCGGCCTTGCTGGTAATCTGGTATCATGTGTTCGAGGGATTCGCTACGAGCCCTTACGACCAGCAGTTTAATCACGGCTATCTGGCCGTGGATTTCTTTTTCATCCTTTCCGGGTTCGTAATCGGATATGCGTATGACGACCGTTGGCCGGCGGGGAAAATTACGCTTAGAAGTTTCTTCAAGCGCCGCCTTATCCGTCTGCATCCGATGGTGGTGATGGGGACTGCGCTCGGAGCTGTCGCATTCTGCTTGCAGGGCAGCGAGAAGTGGGACCATACGCAGGTGGCTCCCGTATGGGTGTGGGCGGCATTTGCATTGGGCTGTTTTCTGTTGCCTGCCGTCCCCGGCACGAATCCTGAGGTGCGGGGCAACGGAGAGATGTATCCGCTCAACGGTCCGAGCTGGTCGTTGTTCTTTGAATATATAGGCAATATTTTGTATGCGCTCTTTATCCGTCGGCTGAATGTCCGGTGGCTCTCGGTGTTGGTGGCCGCATCTGCTGTAGGTTTGGCGTGGTTCGGCATAGGCAACGGTTCCGGATACGGGCATTTGGGCGTAGGATGGTCGCTTTCCGGCAACAATCTGCTTGGCGGGACGCTGCGTCTGATGTTCGCTTTTCCGGCGGGGCTGCTGATGTCTCGCGTGTTCAAGCCCGTCCATATTCGCGGCGCGTTCTGGCTGTGCGGTGCGGCGGTGGCCGTGTTGCTTGCCGTGCCTCATATAGGCGGCGCCGATGCTCCGTGGATGAACGGGGCTTACGATGCCGTTTGCGTGATTTTCGTTTTTCCTTTGCTTGTATGGTTAGGAGCGTCCGGACGGACAACGGACAATGTCAGTTCGCGTATATGCAAGTTTCTGGGCGACATTTCTTATCCTCTTTATATCGTACATTATCCGTCGATGTATCTGTTTTATGCTTGGGTGTGGAACAACGGCCTGACTTTCGGGCAGGTATGGCCGGTGGCCCTTGCGTTGTTTTTTGGAAACATATTGCTGGCGTATCTGTGTCTGAAGCTGTATGACGAACCGCTTAGGCGTTGGCTGGCCCGGTGCCGTTAGCGGTCGGACAAAAAAAGGGATGTACCTGTGCGCTTGGGCGCATAGGCACATCCTCCTTATGGCTTTCCAGAACCGTGCGTTCCGTTTTTTTACTCTTCAACCGGCTGGAAATCTTCTTTCCCTACCCCGCAAACCGGGCAAACCCAGTCTTCCGGGATGTTTTCAAAGGCTGTTCCCGGAGCGATGCCGCCTTCGGGGTCGCCTACTTCGGGGTCATAAACCCAATCGCAAACGGTGCAAATGTATTTCTTCATCATCTGTTTCGTTTTAAAGTTAGTATTCATTGTTCGTTAAATCACAAACAAATATAAGAAAGATATCGTTTGCCGGTTATTCCAATAACATTTTTTGTAATTCTTCAACACCTGCTGAAGCTCCCTTCCGGATTATGTGTACTTTCCTTCCGGATGTGACGTTCACTTCGTTCGGGTCAATCAGATAGACGGGCGTCTTTTCCGGCACATAGTTCAGCAAACCTGCGGCGGGGTAGACGTTCAGCGACGTGCCGATGATGACGAAGATGTCGGCTTTCATCGCTTCGTCGATGGCCGTCTCGATCATCGGGACGGGTTCGCCGAACCACACGATGAACGGGCGCAGCTGGGAGCCGTCGGCGGCCTTGTCGCCCATCTTTACCCGGAACTCTTCCGGCTTCAGTTCCTTGATACATTTCGGGTTGTTCGGCTGCAGGCTGGATGTCACTTTGGTCAGTTCTCCGTGGAGGTGGATGACGTGCCGGCTTCCCGCGCGCTCGTGCAGGTTGTCCACGTTCTGAGTGATGACGGTTACGTTGAAATGCTTTTCCAGTTCTGCAAGCAGGATGTGCCCCCGGTTGGGCTTTACTTTCAGAAGCTGTTCCCTCCGGTCGTTGTAGAAGTTGATGACTAATTCCGGGTTGGCGGCGTATCCTTCCGGGGTGGCCACCTGTTCCACCGGATATTGTTCCCACAAGCCTCCCGCGTCGCGGAACGTGCTGATGCCGCTTTCGGCGCTCATGCCGGCTCCTGTCAGGACAACCAGATTTTTCATTGCAGTATCCTCCTGATTTTTGGTTTCACTCTGCAAATGTAATGATAAAAACGGAAGAACGCGGCGTTTCGCCTTAGAAAAATAACCGCCCGTCTTTCGCAAGACGAGCGTCCGCCTTGTCCGAGACGAGCGTCCGTCTTTTCCGGAATGAACGCCCGTCTTTTGAAATAAGAAATTTTATCAATCAAAATTCCTCATATTCATGGAAAAAAGATACCTTTGCCACGCTAAAACGAATAATGTAAAGATTTAAATCGATTGTATGGACAAATTCAGTTATGCCATCGGCCTTGGAATCGGTCAGAACTTGTTGAGCATGGGTGCGAAGAACCTTAATGCGGATGATTTCGCGCAGGCCGTGAAAGATGTGCTGGAAGGCAACAAGACAGCCATTACTCACACGGAGGCGCGTGAAATCGTGAACAATTATTTTGCCGAGCTTGAAAGCAGAATCAACGCTGAGAATATAGCAAAAGGCAAGGCTTTCCTTGAAGAAAACAAGAAGAATCCGAACATTGTCACCTTGCCGAGCGGATTGCAGTATGAAGTGATTAAAGAAGGCAGCGGGAAGAAGCCGAAAGCTACCGACCGCGTGCGCTGTCATTATGAGGGCACGCTGATTGACGGCACGCTGTTCGACAGCTCCATCAAGCGCGGCGAGCCTGCCGTGTTCGGCGTGAACCAGGTGATTAAGGGATGGGTTGAGGCTCTTCAGCTGATGTCTGAAGGCGCGAAGTGGAAACTTTATATCCCTTCCGATTTGGCATACGGCGCGCAGGGCGCAGGCGAGATGATACCTCCCCACAGCACGCTGGTTTTTGAAGTGGAATTAATAGAAGTATTATAAAACAAAGGAAAAAGCAAATGAAAAAAGGAACATTCTTTACGGTGCTGGTCGCTGCTGCAGGGCTTGCATCGTGTGCGCAGGGGCCGAAAGCGAACCTGAAAACTGATGTGGATACACTTTCTTATATGTTGGGCGCGGCCAACACCCGTGGCCTGATGGACTTCGTTCACGGCCGTCTGGGCATCGACTCGGCTCACGTGGCCGACTTCATCAAGGGCCTGGAGCAGGGATGCAAGGAAACCGACGATAAGGAAAAGGCTTATCTGGCAGGTATTCAAATCGGCCAGCAGGTGAGCAACGACGAGATGCTTGACTATACCAACAAGCGCATCTTCGGCGACGATACCACTCATGCCATTGACAAGGACAATTTCCTTGCCGGATTCATCGCTACGGTGAAAGGACACGGAATGGCCACTGCCGATTCTGCTAACCTCTATGTAGAGGCCAAATCGCAAGCTATCCGTCTGAAAGCGTTGGAAGAAAAGTTCGGCGAATACAAGAAGCAGAACGAAGACTTCTTGGCAAACAACAAGTCGAAAGAAGGAATCCAGACCACGGAAAGCGGTCTGCAGTACAGAATCGTCAAGGAAGGCAAGGGCGAGAAGCCGACCGAAAAGTCGAGAGTGAAGGTGAACTACAAGGGTACGTTGATTGACGGCACCGAGTTCGACAGCTCCAAGGACAAACCGGCCACTCTGTCTGTACGCGGCGTAATCAAAGGCTGGCAGGAAGCTCTGAAGATGATGCCGGTAGGCTCCAAGTGGGAACTCTACATCCCGCAGGAACTGGCTTACGCAGAGCGCCAGAGCGGCAAAATCAAACCTTTCTCTACACTGATTTTCGAAGTGGAACTGGTGAGCATCGAGAAATAATCGTTAAAATATCCCCTTATTCTGTCCGATTCAGGAGTTGAATAAGGGGATTGTTTTTTTGTGTCAGAACCCGTAAGCCTGCTTGCGGATGGCCATGAAATCCTTCTCCGTGAAGAATACGATTTTGGCGAACTCGCTGAAATCATACGAATGCATGTTGATGTAGATGGGCGAGCCGTCGCGCTGGCAGGGCACGTCTGCGGGGACGGTCTGTCCGTCCGTGTATTCCGCCACCAGTCGGCTGTTGGCCGCATTGTAGCTGAACGGGTTCAACTGGCCCAGCTCAATCAGATGGTCGTCCGCCTTCATCAGCGCATAATAGAGGCGGGTGTCTTTCAGCGAATACTCGCCTTCGGCGCATTTGGCCTTGGTGTCGCGCACCACGATGTCACGCTTGGGAACCGCCATGACACGGACGATGAATGTCCCGGTTCTGTCGCCCGTAGAGAACGATTCGATCTTTATGTCAGTGACCTTGAAGTCGGGATATACGTCGCCGCTGTAAGGCACTTCATGGCCGATGAGTTTCTGTCCCTCTTCCGCCGCCTTTTGGGTAAGTTCGGCGGTTTTTTGTTCCACTTCTGCGCGCTTTTTTTCGTAAGCCTTTATTCTGTCTTTCGGGTTGTCCGAATAGTCCTGATTCTTCATGAACTGTTTCAGCGAGTTCTCTTCTTGCGCGATGGCGGCGAAGCATCCGGGCACCTTGCCCAGCACGGGGCTTTCCTTTACGGATGAAGTCGATGATGAACCTCCGCATGATGTCATTGCCAGAAGTCCGAAGCCGATGATGAGGCTTTTGATGCTTGTCTTTTTCATAAAACGGTGTTTAATTCATATAAGTAAGTGTGTAGGTATAGGTGTTGGTGCCGTTTGTGGGGCCTTCTTTCAAAACATTTTCCGTCCGTTTCCATTTATAGCCTTCTTCGGGGGATTCAGGGTTTATCAACTCGTTCCCGACGATAATTTGATATGTATAAACCCTTTTGGTTACGCTTTCTGTCTGGCTGATTTCCTTTATACGGTTGTTGTCTTCAAAGTTATAGGAAAGGTCGCTCATTGAGGTTTCATAACTGTCGAACTCTCTATTGTAGGTCTTGTTGGGTTCCTTATTGTTTGGCATCTCATCCATGGCACTAAGAACATCGTCTTCATCCCGTGATACATAATAGTCACTCCGCTTCCCTATCAGCCTCAGCAGTGCCAGATGGTCAAGGCGGCCAGGGCGGTTCGTGTATTCATCGTAGTCAGGGCCGTCTGAAGCATCAAAGTCCGTCATGCCCTCAAACAGAATATTCGGATCGATGTTGAGCGCATTGTTGGGAGTTGTGCCGTATTCAAGCCCGTTTTCTTCCATGCTGCCGCTGGTGTTGTTGTCATACCACAGATAGGTATATTCCGCCGTACCGTTCTTATAAGTATATGTCAGCTTGTAGTCGGATCCATAGGACGTTCTCCATGCGATTTCCGAGAGATGCCCTGTTTCATCGTATGAGAAGGTGTAAGTCATTGCATCGTTATAGTCGGTTCTTTCCGTTTCCATGCTTGAAACATAGCCGTTGCTTCCCAGTTTGAGCGCGTAATGCAACGGTTCTGAATCGTTGGTCGTTTCCGTGACGCGTATTTCCCCTACGATGTCGTAGTCAAAAGAAATAGTGGTCTTGTCCTCATAAGTAGCTTTGGCTGTGTAGATGTACTCCGCGATGCGTCCTTCCGCATCGTATTTGAACTCGTAGTCGACGTCCACGGGAGAGCCCCATTCATATTCGCTCCAATAGTTCTCTCTGTAGGAAATCTTGCTCACCTTTGCCGGATAGGTCATGGATTCGATGGGAGCGTCCGGAACGTTGCCTTCCGAGTCTTCCGCCTTCTGTTCCACGGTGATGGTGATGACATCGTTTCCGCAACGGATTTCGATTTGCGCCTTGCGGGTCTGTCCGGTCAGATTTGTCGAGAGGGTGAGCGTCAGGGTGTATTCTCCCGGCCCTCCGCTGTACTGGCTCAGCGTAAGCCATGACACGGTGTTGGATTCTGCTTTGGAAGTCACGTCGGTCACGGTCGCCGTCCAGTCCGTTGCGGCGGTGAAGCTGATTCCCCCTCCCGTGCCCGAAGTCTGGTCGGCATAGACCGTTTGGGTGGTTTGCGTACCTTCCGCAAGAACCAGATTCTTTACGGTTTCCTCGTCTTCCGTGCATCCGGCCCATGCGAGTGTCAGGATGAGACAGATGCTCTGCAACAATAACTTTTTCATGTTCTCTGATTTTTATGTTAGACAATTGTATTGGAACGAGTCTTTCCTCCGTTCAATATTTCCGGATAGGGATGATGCCTTGCGAGATGGCCGTCATGATGAGGTCGGCAGCATTGCGTGCTCCGAGCTTTTCCATCAGATGTCGGCGGTGGGTGTCTACCGTGTTCGCCGAGACGCACAGTTCGTTGGCTATTTCTTGGGTGTTCTTTCCTTCGGAAATACATTTGAGCACGTCTAATTCGCGTTCGGTAAGCCCTTCCCGCTGGCCGTTGTCCGAGCGGCGCATCAGAGAGCGCACGTGTTCCGCATAAGGGCAGTAGTAGGAACCTCCGTTCAGAACCTGCCGAATGGCTTTCGCCATCTCTCCGGAGTTGATGGATTTGAAGAGAATGCCCGTTACATCGCTTTTCAGCAGATGTTTGATGAACCAGATTTCTTCATGCATGGTGTTTACGATGATGCGTGCCTGCGGGTCTTGCTTGCGCAGTTCGTCAATCAACTCGAAGCCGGACATGTCGGGCAGTTCCATGTCGAGCAGATATAAGGTGAAACGTTGGGACGATGCAAGGGCAAGCGCTTCTTTTCCGGTAGCCGATGTGCTGATGCTTTTGATTTCGGGCAGGGAGTGTTCAATGATTCTCTTCATCCCTTGGAGCACCAAGTCATGGTCGTCAACCAGCAAGATACGTATGTCTCTTTCTTTCATGTCCAGTTTCTGCCTTTGTTATACAATTGCAAAGAAAATTGATTTTACGATAATTGAAATCACGGGAAATAGTGATTTTGGCTGTTTCTTGTCGGCGATTTCTGGATTAATCTTGTCGTAGTTTATAATTTGGTGTCGTGAAGGTTTTTCCGGTAGTTCATCGGGGTCAGTCCGGTGGCCTTTTTAAACATGCGGTTGAAATAGGTCTGGTCCTCAAATCCCAATTGGTAAGCGATTTCCTTTACCGGAGTCGTTTCGGTCACTAACCGGAGTTGGGCTTTCTCTATTCTTTTTTTGTTGATATAGGCTAAGGGAGTCATCTTGATTTCTCTTTTGAAGAGCCTGATCAGATGGTCCTTTGAAAGGCATGAGACGGCGGCCAGTGTGTCGAGGTCCGGATGGTTGTTCAGGTTTGCGCGGATATATTCCAGCGTCTTTGTAATCCGCTCGTCCCTTACATATTGTTTAGGCTGCGCCTGGTGGAGGAACTGTGCCAGAAGCTGGTAGATTATGCCACGGGACTCTACTCTTGCATACAGTTCCCGTTGCTTGTTTTTCAGAATGTTCCTGTTCAGCGAAGGGTTGTTGTCGTAATATTTCGGGTCGGTCTGCACCAGTTCCATTCCGGGACAGAGTTCGTGCAGCTTCTTTATGCGCGGAAGTATTTCCTTTTCAGCCTTTATTTCGGTCGGCAATATCCAGTCTTCGAGTATGTCATGGCCTGATTCATTGTATATATGAATGTAATAGTGGCGGAATTCTTCTTGGCAGATGTAGCTGTGCGGGGTGAAGGCGGGAATGATGTACATGAAGTCCGGGTACAAGTCTTGTGTCTTGTCGGGCAGTGCAATCTGGGCGTGTCCATCTGTCACATAATATATACGTGTGAAAGGACTGCAGATGTTCTTGTAGTTCCAGTTTTCCCGGCAGCGCGCTTCTCCTATGTGGAGGACGAGAAAGTGCATTTGGTCTATGTCGTTGTTCATGTCATGTCCCTTTTGGCGGTGGTACGCAAAGATAGGGAAAAGGCTCGTGCCATGAAACGGGCGGGACTGCTTTTTTCTTTATCCGGAAAGCAGGAAGTCGATATTGTCCTATTGAATGCCGGATTAGTGCCATTCGTGAAAGCCTGTAACGCTTAACTTTGCAACATATCAAATCAACATTGACAAAAATCTTTATATCATGAACAAGTATCCTAAAATTGGAATCCGCCCGACGATAGACGGTCGGCAGGGCGGTGTCCGCGAGAGTCTGGAAGAAAAGACAATGAAACTGGCCCAGGCCGTAGCCGGACTGATTTCGTCTCAAGTGAAGTATGCCGATGGCAAGCCCGTGGAATGCGTGATAGCCGACGGTACAATCGGGCGTGTAGGCGAGAGCGCGGCTTGCGCCGAGAAGTTCGAGCGTGAAGGAGTGGGCGCGACGATTACCGTCACTTCTTGCTGGTGTTACGGTTCGGAGACTATGGATATGAACCCGTATTGGCCGAAGGCGGTATGGGGCTTCAACGGGACGGAGCGTCCGGGGGCCGTCTATCTGGCCGCTGTACTGGCCGGTCATGCGCAGAAAGGGCTTCCCGCTTTCGGAATTTACGGACATGACGTGCAGGACGCGGACGACAATTCCATTCCGGAAGATGTGTCGGAAAAGATACTGCGTTGGGCGCGTGCGGCTATAGCCGTAGCCCAGATGCGCGGCCAGAGCTATTTGTCCATCGGTAGCCAGTGTATGGGTATTGCGGGCAGCATTGTTGACCAGAACTTCTTCCAGGAGTATTTGGGTATGCGGAACGAAAGCGTGGACGAGACGGAGATTCTGCGCCGTATGGATGAGGGAATCTATGACCGTGAAGAGTTTGCCAAGGCAATGGCATGGACCGAGAAGCATTGCAAATCGAAGGAAGGCTGGGACAAGAACCGCCCTGAGCGGCAGAAGACCCGTGAGCAGAAGGATGCGGACTGGGAGTTTGTGGTGAAGATGACCCTGATTGTCCGTGACTTGATGCAGGGCAACCCGAAACTGAAGGAATTGGGATTCAAGGAAGAAGCCATCGGACATCATGCCATTGCAGCCGGTTTCCAGGGACAGCGGCAATGGACCGACTGGAAACCGAACGGGGATTTCACAGAGGCTCTGATGTGCAGCACGTTCGACTGGAACGGAATAAGGAAAGCGTATGTCCTGGCTACGGAGAACGATTCCTGCAATGCTGTGGCAATGTTATTCGGTAACTTGCTGACCGGATGCGGACAAATGTTCAGTGATGTGCGTACATATTGGAGTCCGGAAGCCGTAAAACGTGTGACGGGAAAAGAATTGACAGGGCTGGCGTCGGGCGGAATGATTCATCTGATCAATTCCGGAGCTACGACGCTGGATGCTACGGGGGCAAGCGCTGATGAAGCGGGAAGTCCTTGCATGAAGCCTTGCTGGAAAATGACGGAACAGGATGCGGAGGCTTGTCTGAAAGCGACAAACTGGTTGCCGGCCGACCGTGATTATTTCCGTGGCGGAGGTTTTTCGAGCAATTTCTTGTCAAAGGGCGGTATGCCTGTCACGATGTCCCGCCTGAATCTGATAAAGGGATTGGGCCCGGTGTTGCAGATTGCCGAAGGCTGGACGGCTGATGTGGACCCTGAAATCTTCGAGGTGCTGAATAAACGTACAGACCCCACCTGGCCTACGACATGGTTCGTTCCCCGTTTGTGTGACAAGTCTGCTTTCCGTGATGTCTATTCCGTGATGAACAATTGGGGCGCCAATCATGGCGCAATCAGTTACGGACATATCGGCGCTGATTTGATTACTTTGGCTTCCATGCTCCGTATCCCGGTATGTATGCATAATGTGGAAGACGACAAGATTTTCCGTCCGGCTGCCTGGAACGCTTTCGGTATGGATAAGGAAGGAGCGGATTATCGTGCATGTGCCGTATATGGCCCGATTTATAAATGAGAAAGGAGGCAATAGCGATGATTACCGAGGAACAGATTGCACAGTTTTTAGAGCAGGCGCACCGTGTGGGCGATGCCGGCCTGACAATTTGCAGCAGCGGCAATATCTCATGGCGCATCGGAGACGATGCGCTTGTGTCAGGAACCGGTTCTTGGGTTCCTTCATTGAAGAAGGAGCAGGTGTCTGTATGCCGTGTAGCCACGGGTGAAGTGCTGAACGGAGTGAAACCTTCTATGGAAAGCGGCTTCCATCTGGGGATAATGCGCGAGCGTCCGGATATAGATGTCGTGCTGCACTTCCAGTCGCCTTACGCAACGGCGGTGGCCTGTATGAAAAACATGCCGGCGAATTTCAATGTTACGGCGGAGATTCCTTGTCATGTGGGCCGTGAAATTCCGGTCATTCCTTATTTCCGTCCGGGCTCGCCTGAATTGGCGGAGCATGTGAAGAAGGCTTTGTCGGACCATAACTCCTGCCTGTTGCGCAGACATGGCCAGGTGGTGTGCGGAAAGGGCTTTGACGAAGTGTTCGAACGGGCCATGTTCTTTGAGATGGCGTGCCGTATCATTGTGCTGTCCGGAGGAGCCTATGAGGTGCTTTCACAGGCAGAAATCGATGATTTGGAGAACTATATTCTAAACAAGAAGTCATGAGCACTTTTTTGGCAGTTGATTTTGGAGCCGGGAGCGGACGTGTGATAGCCGGTACGGTGCAGGGCGGTCGGCTGGTGTTGGACGAATTGCACCGTTTCCCCAACCGTCAGATACGTATCGGGCGTCACTTGTATTGGGATTTCCCGGCTCTGTTTGAAGAAATGAAAGAGGGGCTTCGCCGGGCGGCTGCAAAATATACGGACGTAGCGAGCATAGGTATCGATACGTGGGGCGTGGATTTCGGGTTGGTTGACTCTGCAGGTAACTTGATGGGGAATCCCATCTGTTATCGGGACGCTTTCACAGAGAATGTGCCGGAAGAGGTGTTTGGCAAGACAGATGTATCAGCATATTACGCGGAGACCGGCATTCAAGTGATGCCGATCAATACAATGTTTCAGCTTTATGCTCTGAAGAAAGAAAATGAAGCATGGTTGCGGGAAGCGCGCCATCTGTTGTTTATGCCGGATTTGTTCGCTTACTTTCTGACCGGAATACCTGGGAATGAGTATACCATTGCATCCACTTCCGGGCTGTTGGACGCTGACCGGCGTATATGGAGCCGTCCGCTGGTCGAGGAACTTGGACTTCCGGCGCATTTGTTTGAAGACAAGCTGTTTATGCCCGGTTCGGTGCGTGGTACGTTGTGCCCGGACGTGGCGGCTGAAGTCGGTTTGCCTGCATCTGTCAAGGTAATATCGGTGGGGGCGCATGATACGGCCAGCGCCATTCATGCCGTTCCTTTTCAGAAAGGAAAAGAGACGGCCAGCGCATTCCTCAGTTCTGGCACGTGGTCGTTGTTAGGCGTAGTCATGGACAAACCGTTGTTGACGGAAGATGCTCGGATTTCAGGGTTCACTAACGAAGGCGGTGTGGGAGGAAGTATATGTTTCCTCCAGAACATTACCGGTTTGTGGATTTTGCAACGCCTTGTCCGTCAATGGGAAACTGAAGGGCTGCGGGCCGATTATGACTTCTTGATAGCCGAGGCGGAGAAGGTGACGGATGCTCCCTATATCGAAGTGGACGCTTCTGATTTCCAGCATCCGGATAATATGGAAGCGGCCATAGCGGGCTATTGCCAGTCTCGTGGAGTGAAACCGCCGGCTACGCAGGGAGAATACGTGCGTTGTGTGTTGCAATCATTGGCTGTACGCTATCGTGCCGGGATTGCCGGGCTGAACGCATTGCTTCCCCATCCGGTGGAATGTCTCCATATTATTGGCGGAGGATGCCGGAACCGTTTGCTTAACCGGCTTACAGAAGAAGTTTTGGGCATTCCGGTTATCTCTGGTCCGGCGGAAGCGACGGCTGTAGGCAATATCCTGTTGCAGGCGGAGACTTGTGGAGCAATTGGAAATAAGAATGATGTTTATGTGGTAAATTGAAGAAACGATGGAAGGTTATCAAGTCAAACAATATGATTGTCTGGTCAAGCGTTATTGTCAAACATTGGAGTTGAGGGACAATCCGGCACTGATTGCCGAATACCGTAAGCGGCACGGCCGGGAAAGCGTGTGGCCGGAAATATTGCGCGGCATTCGTGAAGCAGGCATTTTGGGGATGGAAATCTATATCCTGGGAACAAAACTTTTCATGATAGTGGAAACCCCGTTGGATTTCGATTGGGATGCAGCCATGTCGCGTTTGAACGCCTTTCCCCGCCAGCAGGAATGGGAAGACTGCATATCCGTTTTCCAGCAGGCCGCTCCGGGGAAATCTTCTGCCGAGAAATGGCAACCGATGGAACGCATGTTCTATCTTTATGAATGAGCAAGGTCAAATCAAAAAAACAAAGCATGAAAAGCACTCGTAAAATACCGATGGTCGGGGACGGCTCATGGGGTTCTATAATTCCTTTCATACTCATCACGAGCTGTTTCGCCCTGTGGGGGTTCGCCAATGACATCACCACGCCTTTAGTGAAGGCTTTTTCCAAGATTTTCCGCATGAGCGTTACCGAAGGCACGCTTGTGCAGGTCGCTTTCTATGGAGGATATTTCGCTATGGCCTTTCCGGCGGCTATGTTCATACGCCGTTATTCTTATAAGGCCGGCGTCATGTTGGGGTTGGGACTGTACGCTTTGGGAGCGTTCCTTTTCTTTCCCGCCAAGATGACCGGTGATTATTATCCTTTCCTTATCGCCTATTTCGTCCTTACTTGCGGATTGTCGTTTCTTGAAACCAGCTGCAATCCCTATATCCTTTCTATGGGGGCGGAAGAAACTGCCATGCGCCGCCTTAATCTTGCCCAGGCATTCAATCCTATGGGGGCTTTGTTGGGCATGTATGTAGCGATGGAATTCATCCAGCGTCGGCTGCATCCGTTGGATACGGAAGGGAGGGCCTTGCTTTCCGACAGCGAGTTTGAGGCTGTGCGCGACGCTGATCTGGCCACACTCATTGCGCCTTATTTAGTGATAGGGCTGACCACGCTTTCCGTGCTGATACTTGTCCGTCTGATAAAGATGCCCAAGAACGGTGATTCATCGGGAAAAATCGATTTCATACCTACATTGAAGCGTCTTTTCAACGTTCAGCGTTATCGTGAAGGGGTGATTGTCCAGTTCTTCTATGTGGGGGCGCAAATCATGTGCTGGACATTCATCATCCAGTATGGTACCCGACTGTTTATGGACATGGGTATGCCTGAACAGATGGCCGAGGTGCGTTCGCAGAAGTTCAATATCCTTGCGATGGCCGTGTTCTGCGTGAGCCGCTTTGTGTGTACGTTTCTGTTGCGGTTCTTCAATTCCGGACAGCTGTTGCGTGCATTGGGCATCGGCGCCGCCTTGTTTACGCTTGGAGTGATGTTTTTCCAGAATATATTGGGGATGTATTGCATCGTGGGCGTATCAGCCTGTATGTCTCTGATGTTCCCCACAATTTATGGCATTGCATTGAAGGGGTTGGGAGAGGACGCCAAGTTCGGAGCTGCCGGCTTGATTATGGCCATATTGGGCGGTTCGGTGCTTCCTCCGCTTCAGGCGTCCATTATCGACTTGCACGAGCTTTGGGGAATGCCGGCCGTAAATCTTTCATTTGTGCTGCCGTTTATTTGTTTTGTGGCGGTGGTTTTCTACGGCCATCGTTCCTATCGGCGGAAATGGTCGTAACCTTTTAGGACGGAGCAGGGCGCAGGGACGCTGATTTTTGCATCCCTGCGCTTATATCCTATACGGGGACGACCAGCAAAAAGGTTTGTCCTTTTTCCGCGTCCGTCTCCGACGTGAACTTCCCGTTGATGATTTTTACTCTTTCCGCAACGGTCATTTGCCCGATTCCTTTTCCTCCTTTGTCTTCGGCGGGGGCGAATGAACCGTTTCCGTTGTTTCTGATGCGGAGGGCCAGCGTGTCTCCGTCAAGCGACAGACGGACCTCTATTTTTGTCGCGTCAGCATGGCGGACTATATTCGATAAAAGCTCCTGGATGATGCGATAAGTCTCGTAGGCTGTGCGCTCAGGTATTTCGCTCCATGCTTTCCCCTTGCATTCCTTGTCCATTGTGATGTGCATGGAGCGGGGCAGATGGAGGCGGGCGATGTAGGACTCTGTCATTTCATCGAGTGTCGTGTACTGGAACTTGGGCGGCATCAGTTCGTGCGAGATGTATCTCACGTCCTCGCGCACCTGTTCGGTAAGGTGCAGCAGGCTTTCTCTGGAATCTTCGGGGACGGACAAAGCCTGGATGTGGAGGCCGATGCCCAACAGGTCGTTGCAGACCCCGTCGTGGAGCTCCTTGGCGAGCCTTGCGCGTTCCTGTTCCAAACCTTCGATGTAGCTCCGCGCTACATTCAGCTCTTCTTTCCGTCTTGCATGGCGGCGGCTCAATATATACCATAAGGTCAGGAAGAGCGAGACGGCAAGGAACGCGATGGCTGCAACCGTCCACCGCATGGTCTTGGCCTTCTGGGCAGACTGTTCCTCGTTGAGGCGGGCTATTTCGAGTTCCTTCTCCTGTGTCTCGTATTTCACCCTCAGTTCCGAAAGCTCCGTGTCGATGGCTTTCCTCCGGAGCGTGTCGGACGCGGCGATGGACTTTTCGTAATATTCCGCCGCCTGCTTGTACTCGTTCAGTCCGACGTAGTTGCGTGCCATGAGTTTGTACAGGTTGTCGATAGGGGTTTGGATGTTCAGGCTTCTTCCTTTCAGAATGCGGTGCTGTATGGCAAGGCTTTCCCGGTATCTGCCCAATGCAGAAAGAATCTGGAATTGGGTTTCCCGATAGCCCATGACTTCCGTCGAGCCTTCGGGGAGGAGGTTTGCCGCTTTGTCCGCTTCCTTCATGTAGCGGGCGATTGAGTCTCTGTCTTCGGTCTGGCGGAAGATGCTCAGCAGGAAAGTAAGGCATTGCAGTTCGAATTTCGGTTTTTGCTGCATTCGGGACTTCTCTAAGACGGGACGGATGACCCGTACCGCCTCGTCATAGTTCTTCTGCAGGACGAAGATGCTTCCGGCGGTTGCGGCTGCATAGAGCGCCATGTCCATGTCGTCGCAATTTTCGGCCGTTTTCATGGCGCGGCGGACGTAGTGTTCGGCTTCCGCGAGCCGCGAAGTGTTGGCGTAGAGTATGCTGATGCTGGTGAGCAGGTGGACTTCTTCAGAAGGCGAGCGGTGTTTCTCCAGAAGTTTCAGGGCTTTGTTGTAGTAGTGCAGTGCCGAGTCGGGCATTTCCCGTCTGCGGTAGGTTACGCCGGTCGACGTGAGGACGGAAACACGGTACATCGGGTCATGTCCGAGCCGTACCGCTTCTTTGTCGGCAGAAAGGAACATGTCGGTGGCGATGTCTGTCTTCCCGGCGGAGAAGTAGGCGTCGGCCAAGTCGTTCATCAGCGAAAGATAAGGTTCGGGCTTGTTCCTGTCGGCGTATTTCAGTCCCTCGGTGCAGAAGAAACGTGCAGAGTCATAATTGCGGTAGGCGTAATATTCGCCCAGCCTGCAATATGCGGAGGCGATGCTGTCGCTGTTTCCTGCGTCCAGCGCGTGTTTGAGCCGTTCGTGCCATTGTGCCGAATCGTTCCCATCCGCCCGAACGGACAGACAGAAAATCGCCGACCAGCAGAAGAACATGATTGTTTTCATAATCGTTGCTTGAATGATGTCCGGGAGCAAAAATAAGAAAGATTATTCAAACGGCAAATTTAGAAGCGTTTCAGCTAAAAAAGCATAAAAGCGGGCGGCCGTGTCATGAAAGTGGGGCGCGTTTGGAACCAGGCTCTGAAAAAATGCGTAACTTGACACCCGATTAACCTGCCTATGTCTGGCAATAGAGGATAGAATTATGCTGCAGATTTACTGTAAGAACAACAACCTGACCAAGGACTTCCCGGAAGGAAGCTCCTTGATGGACATCTACAACGGCTTCGGCCTGCAGATGCCTTACGGACCCGTGAGCGCGAAAGTGAACAACAAAGTGGAGAGCCTTACTTTCCGTGTCTATTTCAACAAAGACGTGGAGTTTCTCGACTTCACCGTCGATTCGGGTATGCGCACATACGTGCGTTCGCTGGTCTTCATACTCGTCAAGGCGGTGGAAGACCTCTATCCGATGGGGAACGTCACGCTCGAACATCCGATTTCGAGAGGATACTTCTGCAAGCTGCATATCGACCGTTCTGTCGGGCTGGACGATGCTATCCGCATCAAGCAGAGGATGCAGGAAATCATCGACGCGGATATTCCTTTCATACGCACGGAGTGCCATACGGACGACATCGTGCGTCTGTTCAGCGAGCGGGGCATGTTCGACAAGGCGAAACTTCTCGCCACGTCCGGACAGCTTTATTCGTACTATTACCGGTTGGGCGATACCATCGACTGTTATTACAGCAGCCTTGTGCCAAGCACGGGCTTTATCCGCCGGTTCGACATCGTGAAGTATTACGACGGACTTCTTCTCCGGATTCCGAACAAGGAGAATCCGGAGAAGCTGGAGGAGGTAGTGAAGCAGGAGAAGATGCTCGACGTGTTTCAAGAGTACCATCATTGGAACCAGATTTTGGGCATCAGCACGGTCGGCGACTTGAATGTGGTATGCAAACAAGGACGGGCCACCGAACTGATAAACGTGTCGGAAGCGCTTCAGGAAAAGAAGATTGCGCAGATAGCCGACGAGATAACCAACCGCACACAGAACGGGAAGCGGGTGAAGTTAGTGCTCATCTCCGGCCCTTCCTCTTCGGGAAAGACCACGTTCAGCAAGCGGCTCAGCATCCAGTTGATAACGAACGGGATGAGGCCCTATCCCATCTCGCTCGACGATTATTTCGTGAACCGCGACGACACGCCGTTGGGCGAGGACGGGAAGCATGACTTCGAGTCGTTCAACGCCCTCGACTTGCCTTTCTTCGAGAAGCAGATGCAGGAGCTGATGGAAGGCAAGGAAATCGAGCTTCCGCGCTTTGACTTCCCTACGGGGAAGCGGGTGATGAGCGGCAGGAAGCTCCGCGTGGACGACAATATGATTCTGATTCTGGAGGGCATCCATGCGCTGAATCCCGGCCTGACGCCCAACATTCCGGCGGAACACAAATACAAGATTTACGTGTCGGCCCTCACCACGATTCTGCTGGACAATCACAACTACATACCTACGACGGACAACCGCCTGTTGCGCCGCATCATCCGCGACTACAAGTACCGCAACAATTCGGCGGAGGAAACCATTGCGCGCTGGCCGAGTGTGCGTGCCGGAGAAAGGAAGTGGATATTCCCCTATCAGGAGAATGCGGACGCGATGTTCAATTCCGCCCTGCTTTTCGAGCTTCCCGTCTTGAAAGACCATGTGGAGCCTGTGCTGCGCAAGGTGCCCAAGCGCAGCCCGGAGTATTCCGAAGCCTATCGTCTGCTCCGTTTCCTCGACTATTTCGTGTCGGTGCAGGACAGCGAACTTCCTCCGACTTCCTTGCTCCGCGAGTTCTTGGGCGGGAGCAGCTTCAACTATTGATGCCCGGAATCGAGCCGGCTGCCTTTGCTGAGGTGAAGCCAATTTCTGTCGGGCCTGCGGAAAACGGGGCGGACTTTGCAATAGAAGTCCGCCCGGCTTTTTAAAGATGGCGGCCGTCTTTTTCGGGACGGGCCGCCTTGTTTTTCAGTTCTCTCCGTCCCTGTCCGTGAAATCTTGAAAGGGCGTATCCCGGATGCCGCAAAACCTTGAACCTCATAATTATTTTCGCCCTGATAATCCGCTTTTTCTTCCATATAGTCACGCTATAGACATACTTGGTCGGTTTTGATGTTTTATTGAAAAATAGAAATCATTTTAATTCAATATCTTCGCATTGTTTAATGCAATTCGACAAATACGACAGAAACATACACTAATTTCTAAATGAGAATGAGAATGAAAACGAAACTGCTTTTTTGTGCGGCTTTATTCTTGTCGGGCGTTTTGTATGCAAACGCACAGGCATCTCTTATCGGAGCGTTAGAAAAGAAGGATGCCACAGAAATGAATGAGAAAGATTTGAAGGAACAGGAAAAACAATTGAGCGGAGAGGCAACGAAACCGGAACAAAAGAGGTCGGGATTCGAAATCAGCTACCTCGGTGTGGAAGACGGATTTGGCCTTGACTTTTCCCTTCTTATGAAAGGATTTTATTTAAGCGGAGGGATGACGAACGGGAAAGATGTGAAGTATGGCGGAAAAACCATTATGCAGAACATAAAAGGATGGTATGCCGGAGTGGGCTATAACTATCGCTACTATATCGTTCCGAGATTTTACATTGAAGGGCGTGCCGGAATCCTCTATTCGCATAGCTCTTACGAATATAAATCCGGTTCCGATAACCGCTCGTCGAGGGCTATACCGTCGAATTATGGGCAAAACCATTCATCGTCATCATCATCTTCTTCAAGTTGGGAAAAAGAAAGCGATGGCGGCATAGGGCTTGGAATCGCTCCGCAGATAGGCATCTGCTTGTTTCAGGCGAAGTCTGGCAGCGATTTGTGTTTGATCGGTGGATACCATTGGACTTTTGCCGAGTTTAAATTTGACAAGGAGCACAAGAATGACTATTTCTCGGTCGGCATTGCAGTCAATTTCTAAGTGGTGCAATCCGGCATACAGTAAACGAAGATATTTAACCGCTTAATTTTTTGATTTATGAAAAAGTTTTATTTTGAAATGAGACATGGATTGTGGTGCTTGACCATGCTGTTAGGATTGATTTGTTGTTTTTCGCTTTCTTCTTGCGGCGACGATGATGACGAACCAGGAACAGAACAGAATGACGACCGTCCTGACAACAGTAATGAAGACGAAAATAATGACGAGGAAGGGGGCAATTTGCATGTCATGGAGTGTACATGGTGTAAAGGAGACGGCGAATGTGCTAAATGTAATGGGGACGGATTAGATGCTTACAACCGCACGTGCGACAGTTGTGACGGGTCGGGTATATGTTCTCATTGCGAAGGTACAGGTGAAATCTGGTTCTGATAAAAGAGATTTTTTCCATGAAAAAAGATTATTTCAGCATAAAGTATTTGTCATGGAGCATGACCGTACTTTCAATACTGCTTTTTTGCAGCCTTTCTTTCACGTCTTGCGGCGATGATGATGACGAGCCGGAAACAGAGCAGGACGGTGACGGAAACAACATCCCAAGCGGAAACGAAGGTGGCGGAGATGAAACTTCTGTTTATTCATGGGCCAATATGCAGGGTGTGTGGATGGAAGACAGATATGAAGCCTGTGCTGCTGAAATAGCAGTCTATAAACAGCAGAATGTTTCAAGCGGTGTGTATTATAACAATGATTTTCGGGCGCATGGCATACAGTTCGACGGTGAAGGGCACATGAAAGAGCTGAGAGTGGAAATGAAAGCATTTCATAACAGCGGAGCTCTTGTGTTTGAAACCATCTATGCGGGCGATGGAGAGATAGTGTATTGGACAGATGTGGAAGGTGACGACTACGGCAGCGAACAATACACCATCGAAGGAAACAATATCTGTCTTTACGGACAGGAAAGATATGAGATTCGCACTCCCAATCACTTTGTCGAACCGGGAACCCGTAAGGTTTATGTAAGAGTGAAATGACAATGCCTGCAACCGTAGAAACGGCAAAAGACGGAAGGGACTGTTTCTGAGGCGGAACGGTCTCTCCGCATTTTTGGGGTTTCCTTTCAGAAGGTTCGAATTATAACGAACGTTTTGGATTCCGTACAGTTTAAAGATTTGAAATATGAGAAAGCTATTGATTGCATTTATCGTATGTTGCATGATGCCGTCTTTTGCCAACGGGCAAGAGGCTGGCCAGAAAGCAGCGAAAAAACCTTCTGTCATGGTAGTTCCTTCATTGCCTTGGTGTAAAGAGCATGGGTATGTCACTACCGTAACCCAGCAGGGGGTAACGAAAGAATTTCCGGATTATGCGAAAGCGGCCGGAGATGCAGACTTGTTTGCGGTTATTACGAAACTCGGAGAGTTAATGGCCGAGCGGGGATTGGTGTTAAAAGACTATGCTGCCGCAGCAAGGAATGCTGAGCAGCTGACCTTGGAAACGGAAATGCTTGTTAGCGGCAGTTCGGGAGCAAGCATTGTGGAATCACCGATGGATCGCTTGCTGAATGTGGCAAAAGCCGACATCTTGGTAGAAGTAGGGTGGGTTATCAATACCGTAGGACCGAAACATTCCATCACCTACAATCTGCGTGGTATAGACGCGTATACCAGCAACCAAGTTGCGGCGGCGCAAGGTACAGGCGAACAGTCTTTTTCGGCTGAAGTCCCTGTCTTGCTCGAAGAAGCGGTGATTGTTAACATCGACCAGTTTGCCTCGCAGATGCAGATGCATTTTGACGACCTTCTTAGCAATGGCCGCTCAGTCAGTATCGTCATCCAAACATTCGACAATGATGAAGGCATCAACCTGGAAACAGAGTTTGACGGCATGGAACTTCAGGAAATTATAGATGAATGGATGGCGGAAAACACGGTTCAGGGCCGTTACAGTCTGGATGTCGCTACAGAATCGACCATGCTTTTCAACAATGTGCGGATTCCGTTGTTCAAAGCCAACGGCGCGTCTATGGACACGCGGGCGTTTGTTTCTGAATTGCGGCGAATGCTAAGAAAAGAGCCGTACAACATTCAGAGCAAACTTACCGCTACCGGGTTAGGAAGGGCAAGGCTGACAATCGGAGAAAAGTAAAGAAACCTGCAAAAACAAGATCATGAAAATAAAACATATCATAACAAGTTGCTTGCTGGGTATAGGCGTTCTGTCATCCTTGCAAGCGCAAGAAAGAGATTGCGACATCCACTTTATGGCAATTTTGCCTCCGCAAGATGCGAGCATGTCGGAGACTGTGTCCGAACAGCTTTTCAACAGGCTTTGCAGCGCAATATCAAGTGCAGACGTGTATGCAGATGAAGATTATGCCAGATTCTTTGTCTCGGCACGCATGACCCCTCTCTTTAAAGAAACGATTCCGGGACCGCCTGCAAATACAGCCGTTACTCTTTCCGTAAACCTATATATAGGTGACATTGCCGGACAAAAGATATTTATGACGCAGAATCTGGAATTGCGGGGAGTGGGAAGAAGCGAAGAACGAGCTTGCATTAACGCGCTTCGCGGATTGAAACCCGGCAATGCAAAGGTGAGGAGATTGGTAGAAGAAGGCAAGAAGAAGGTGATAGACTATTACAACAAGAACTTTGACAACATTGTGGCAAAAGCGAAACAATGTGCAGCCATGAAACAAAACGCTGAAGCCTTGTTTTATATAACCTCCATACCGGAATGCTGCAACAGATATGATGAAGCGAGCAGGTTGGCGTTAAGCTATTACAAACTTTATATCGATAACAATTGCCGCGATTTGGCAATGAAGGCGCGCAATGCCTGGATGCAAAGCCCTGATGCGAAGGGGGCCGCAGAGGTTGCCTTTTATTTGAATCAGATTGACCCGGACGCTGAATGTTATGATGAGGCGGAATCGCTTTACAAAGAAGTAAAGGGAAAAATGAAGGACGATTGGGAGTTTGAGATAAGGCAGAAATACAATGACGCCGTTGATATCGAAAAGTCAAAGATAGAAGCGGCGCGTGCCGTTGGGGTAGCTTATGGAAACGGGCAAAAAGAAAAAACGACCAATCTGATGTGGCTAAAATAATCCAAACAAACATATTATTTATGAAGTTTAAATATTCAATACGGACGATTGTTCTCCCCATGCTTGTGCTGGCCGGCACAGTGAACGGGCAAATTTATCCGGGAACAAACGAAAACGGAAAGTTCGGCTACACAAATGAAAAGGGAGATACCATAATGGCTTTTGACTTGGACGAGGCGTATCATTTGAAAAACGGTGCGGCCAAATTCAAGAAGGACGGGAAGTATGGTTTTATCAATGCTGAAGGCAGAGTCATAGCAGAGCCTAAATATGCGGAGACGGGAACCTTCAATTCAATGGGAGTTTGTTGGGTCTGCATGAAAGGGGGAACGGATAAAAACGGAGTGTTCAACGGCTCGTCTTTCGGACTTGTCAATAAAGACGGGAAAGAGATTGTTCCTCCGGTCTATGAGGAAGTAGGTTCTTTCAGCGTGGTCATTAAAGGAGACAAATATTACATGTATGACGAGAGCGACAATGCAGACGTTCTTTATCCCAATATTGACGTTACTGCCGAACAGTCTCAGGAAAAGACGAACTGGATGCACATTGCCTCCAGCGAGCTTCCCTTGTCTCCGTTCCCTTACTTTTGGTACACGAACGACAAGTCGGACAGAAAAGTAGGAGTGGTGGACGCGGAAGGAAACAAGATATTCGGCGAAGAAACGCATTATACGGTATTTCCGCCTTCCGACAGGATGATATTGCTGAAAGTGAAAGAAGGCAGGGATATGGAAGTGGCGTATTTCAATATGGATACAAGGCAATTGTGCAAGGTCCCGTTTGAAAGCGGCTCTTACCGGCCGTTCAAGTGCGGAGTGGCGAGAGTGACGCTCGAAAAAGACAAATATTGCTTTATCGACAAGCAGATGAAGCCGATTACTCAGGAATTCAAGAATGTCGGAGAGTTTAAAGAGGGCGTATGCCCTGTCTTGGAGGGAACAAGCGGATTGTGCGGCGTGATAGACTCTACAGGGCAGTGTGTGGTTCCTTACATTTATAAAAGCATCGGCAACACGTTCCACGAAGGGCTTGTCTATGTGAGTGACACAAACGGAAAATATGGTTACATAGATTCCAAGGGAAATATCCCCATCCCTTTGGAATATGAAGAGGCAACTAATTTCGGATGCGGTCTGGCCGGAGTGAAGAAGAATGGGAAATGGGGATACGTGAACCGCATGAATGAAACGGTAGTCCCGTTGATATGGGAAAACCTTATTGTCCCGGATTACCAGAACCAGCCGTTGGTTTGGGTGAAAGAACAGGAAAAATGGTATGGCTATTCTCCTGTTCGGAAGCAAACGGTTACAAAGAACGGCTATGAAAATATTATGGTTTATAAAAATCCGAGTTTCCATATCGTCAAGAACGGAGAACAGTATGGAATCGTAAACAATAGCGGGCAGGAAGCGATACCGGTTGCCCTCAACAGTTTTGAGGACGCCAAAACCGCTGTCAAATACTTGGAAGAAAACGACAGGCAGCAACTGGCCGGAATCGAACTCCGCCGTTACTTGCTTCAAATGCCAAGCACTTCAGCCAACGGCTATAAGCTGAAAGACAAGATTCCGGAAGAATTATGGGATTATTGAACGATTAATAAATTAAGTCAAGGAGTATATGAAACATCTGGCAAAATATTTCATAATTGCATTGATTGCTTTTCCTCTGTCTGCAAAGGCGCAACAGACGGAAGAAATGCAATACCGCCGCAGCTCGATATATAGTCTGCTGATCAATCACACAGACCAGAAGTTCAGCAAAGAAATAGCGGACGTATTCAAGAAAATGCCTGTGCCTGACAAGTACAACGATCACGACTTGAGCGTGAAAGTGGTTTCTACCGACAGAAAGGTAAGGGAAGACGAGTTGGGACGCGAGTTCCTGGAAACCAACAATGTAGCCAGCCGACTTGTGGCACGATGGTTCAACCGGAACATCCTGACGGGCGAGTGCGATACGGAACTGATCAAAGAGCGCGGACTTTACAACGCTTCGGAATTCGACAAAGAGCTGGCCGGACGTTCTGCACGAGGGAAAGCCATGCTGGAAGATGCGGGAGAAGAACTGATAGGCAATACGTTTGTGCTGGTAAACGATATCCGCTATGTAGACAAAGCCAAAACCAGCAGAGGGTTCGGCGCATTCATGCGAATTGCAGGGTCGCTTGCCGCCGCTTATACAGGGCAAGACATTTATGATGATATCGGGAATCTGGCCGGAACTATGACGGAAACTCTGAAAGGATTTAAGGTGAAGATAGACACTCACCTGTATCAGTTGGTATGGGACGAAGCTACAGCTATGGACTTTTACGCCAACTATTACAGCGACAACGGAAGGGATTCGCTGAAAAGGGATGCTTTTGAAAAGAACAGAAGCAAGTTCTGCCTCAAATATATAGGAAGCCAGCAGAACAACGGGAACGTGACGTCTTTTATGGGAGTGAACTTGGACATGCCGGAACAGATGATAAGGAAAGCCTGCCAGCGTGCGCTTGATGAAAACGTGGTGTTGCTGCAGCGCAAGTTTGAAGCATTCAAGATCAAGACTCCGCTGACCAGCACAACCCCCTTGAGAGCGGCAATCGGCTTGAAAGAAGGAATCACTGCCGAATCCGTGTTTGAAGTGCTGGAGGCCGTAATGGACGAGAACGACCGTGTCACTTACAAACGGGTGGGAATAATCAAGCCTGTGCCGAATCTGATATGGGACAACCGCTATATGGCGACGGAAGAAGGCGCATACGGAGCCGACTTCCAATATACGACATTTAAGAAAGTGCGGGGAAGGGACTTCTATCCCGGCATGTTGATTCGAGAAATAAAATAAGGCGAAAACATATAAATATCAGAAAGTATGAAGAAGACATTGTTGCTTGCGCTCAGTTTGCTGCTGGCCGCTGCAGCCCATGCGCAAAGATGGAGCTTTGATGATGAATCCGACTCGAAGGACGACTGGTTCGGCGTTGATTTGGGGGTCGGAGGAATGAAGGATTTGGACGGAACTGGAATTGATTTCGGCTTGCGCTATCTGCATGAATACACGAAGAATATCGCATGGGATGCCGTCAGCCTGAAAGCGGTTGCAAACACTGAAGATTTTGGAGCGACAATTACGCCCCAACTGATGACCGGTATCCGCCTTACAAGTCCGGGCCTGCTCAAAGACATGGCAGTGTTTGGAGGATTTAAGGCCGGATACGGCTATAATGTCGACGGAGAAGAAGGAGGCTTCTGCTATGAAGTGGAAGCCGGACTGAAAATCAATCGGCATCTCTTTGTGGGATATGCTTATAACAACCAAAAGTTAGGGGGCGGGAATGTCAAATATTCCGCATTCCGGATAGGATTCAACTTATAATCTGTATTCATTTCAAACGTCGAAACTATGTTGCTGAAAAAAATAACTTTATTCCTGTGCTTCTTGTTCTCCGCAATTACGGTCAGTGCAGGCGACGTGCTCAACTATGAAATAGAAGGAGCCGGAGTAGGAACGCAAGGCACTTATCTTGTGAAGGTATGGGTCGTGTCGAAAAAGAACAAGCCCAATCTTAATCTGATAAAGAAGTGTGCCGTACACGGCGTGCTGTTCCGAGGATTCGTCAATGAAAGCAAACGCGGAGGGAAAAAGCCGTTGGCGGGAGGCGCCGTTGTAGAGCAGGAGCATAAATCTTATTTTAAAGATTTCTTTGAAGACGAAGGGGCATACCGGAATTATGTCACGATGGTCAGCGATGCTTACGAAGTGGTGAAAACCAAGAAAAAAGAATACCGCATCGGCGCAACCCTTTCGGTATATTCGGAGCAATTGCGCAAACAGCTGACTGCAGACGGCATTATCCGTGGACTTAACACGGGATTCTGATTCCCGACAGGAGGTTTCCGTGGAGCCGGTCTCGAAGACGTTCAAATGAAGGGTCGGCGAAGGATGCAAATGGCGGAACGCCTTTTCAGAAAAATGCTTCGACGTTTCGCTTGAAACGCCCCGTTGTTTTTATTGAAGACGGCGGGGCGTTTTTTGTGTTCTCCCGCCCTGTCCGGAAAGTCTTTCGGGGGCTTGTTCCGGATGCCGCAAAAACTGTTTTCGTTTCTCCGTAAAGCGGAAGCGCCGGCCTGAAACGGCGAATAATTTGCCCGCGTTGTTTCCTTTGTCTGTTTAAATTATTATTTTTGCAGGCAGACTAACCAAATAAAGGATATTGAATGGCACAAAGTTCACGTCAGGTTCAGACACAGGCACAGCAACAGGTGCAGACCCTTTCGCCCCAGCAGATTCTTGCCGTCAAGTTGCTGGAACTGCCTACCGTGGAGCTGGAAGAACGGATTCGCTCCGAATTGTTGGACAATCCGGCTTTGGAGGAAGGGAAGGATACGTCCGGCGCGGACGACGATTACGCTGACGACGATTACAACACGAAGGATGAAGACGGAGCGCCCAATACGGATACGGACGAGGACATCTCTTTGGGCGACTATCGCACGGAAGACGATATCCCCGACTACAAGTTCCAGGAAAACAACCGCTCGAAGGACGACAAGGCGGAGGACATCCCTTTCTCCGACAGCGTGTCTTTCTATGAAACGCTGAAGGAGCAGCTCGACATGCAGCACCTCACTCCGGAAGAAAAGCAGTTGGGAGAGTATCTCATCGGCTCGCTCGACGATGACGGGCTTCTGCGCAAGTCGACGGAAACGCTTGCCGACGAACTGGCCATTTATCAAGGCGTCTATACGACTCCCGAACAGCTGGAACGCGTGCTTTCGGTCATTCAAGACTTCGACCCGGCAGGCATCGGCGCACGGAGCCTGCAGGAGTGCCTGTTGCTGCAAATAAAGCGGAAAGAGGATTCTCCCCTCAAGCAGATAGAATATGACATTATCAGCAAATGCTGCGACGACTTTACCAAGAAGAACAGGGACAAGATTATCCAGAAGCTGAACATCACCGAACGGCAGTATAACGAGGCAGTGGCCGAACTGACCAAGCTGAACCCCCGTCCGGGAAGTTCGATGGGAGAGGCTATCGGGAAAAACTTGCAGCAGATAATCCCCGACTTTGTCGTAGAGACCGATGACGACGGCACGATTTCCTTGAGCCTGAACAACCGCAATGTGCCGGAACTTCGTTTGAGCCGGGAGTTTGCAGACATGCTCGACGAGCACACGCGCAACAAGGCGAACCAGAGCAAGGAGTCGAAAGACGCCTTCATGTTTCTCAAGCAAAAGGTAGACGCGGCGCAGGGTTTCATCAATGCGGTGAAGCAGCGCCAGCAGACGCTGATGAGCACCATGCAGGCGATAATCGACTTGCAGCGTCCTTTCTTTGAGGAAGGCGACGAATCGCTGCTCAAGCCGATGATTCTGAAAGATGTGGCGGAGAGGGCCAAGCTGGACGTGTCTACCGTTTCGCGCGTGAGCAACAGCAAGTATGTGCAGACGAACTTCGGAATCTATCCGTTGAAGTTCTTCTTCAGCGACGGGTATACCACCGAGAGCGGAGAAGAACTGTCGGTGCGCGAAATCAAGCGCATCCTGAAAGAGTGCGTGGACGGGGAAAACAAGGAAAGGCCCTACACGGATGACGAGCTGGCCGAGATGCTGAAAGAGAAGGGGTATCCCATCGCCCGGCGCACCGTGGCGAAATACCGCCAGCAGCTGCATATTCCGATAGCCCGGTTAAGAAGGTAAGGCGATGGACGGAAAGGCGACGAACGTTCCCGACGAGCTGGCATATCACGAGCCTTGTCGGGGGAATGGGGATATAAGGAAGGAGGGCAAACTGTTTCTGGCCTCCAGAATCATTTCGGCCGTGTGTGCTCCGTTTATGGTTCCGTTTCTGGCTTTCTTCCTGCTGCTGTTCTTCACTTATCTGAACGTGATGCCGCTGGCCTACAAGCTGGTTGTTCTGGGTGTGGTGTATTGTTTCACCATACTGTTGCCCATGTTGGGAATCTATCTGTTCCAGAAACTTAACGGTTGGACCTTGCATGAGCTTGGAGTGCGCGAAAAGCGGATCGTTCCTTATCTCATGACGATAATCAGTTATGCGGCCTGTCTTGTCACTCTTTATAAGATTCATTTGCCCCGCTATATGAGCGGCATCGTGACGGCTGCCTTGATTTGTATGGTTATCTGTGCGGCGGTCAATTTCCGGTGGAAAATCAGCACGCACATGGCAAGCTGCGGAATGATGGTGGGCGGCCTCCTTTCCTACAGCTTTATTTTCCGGTTCAATCCGGTGGGGTGGCTTTGTTTCTTCATCCTGTTGGCCGGATTGCTCGGTTCGGCACGGATTATCGTCCGCCAGCACACCTTAAATGAGGTGGGCGGCGGATTTCTTGTCGGATTGTTTTGCGGTGTCATCGGAATTTTGTTTATTTGAAGATGAATATCAACTTTAAACTTGTAAGTTATGGAATTTCCAACCAATATCAAGTACACCGGCGAACATGAGTGGATTCGTCTGGAGGGTGAAACGGCATACGCGGGAATCACGGACTACGCGCAGGAGCAATTGGGCGACATCGTTTTCGTGGACATTGCGACCGTAGGCGAGACTTTGGAGAAAGGAGAAGTGTTCGGCACTATTGAAGTGGTGAAAACGGTTTCCGACCTTTTCTTGCCGATAGGCGGGGAGGTGCTTGAAGTCAATCCCGCATTGGAGGAACATCCGGAACTGGTCAACGAAGACCCTTACGGCGAAGGCTGGCTGATAAAGCTCAAACCGACGGACGTGTCGGAAATGGACGGGCTGCTGGATGCCGAAGCGTATAAAAAGATTATTAATGAATAAATAAAAGACAACTGAATGAAAGCGATTGTAAGTATAATCATGGGCAGCACGTCCGACCTTCCGGTGATGGAGAAGGCCGCCAAGCTGCTCGACGAGATGCAGGTGCCGTTTGAAATGAACGCCCTTTCCGCACACCGTACTCCGGCAGAAGTGGAGAAGTTTGCGAAAGAAGCCGCCGGGCGCGGAATCAAAGTTATCATTGCCGCTGCGGGCATGGCCGCTGCGCTTCCGGGCGTGATTGCCGCCAACACAACTCTCCCGGTTATCGGGGTGCCCGTAAAAGGCTCGGTTCTGGACGGTGTAGACGCGCTCTATTCAATCATTCAGATGCCTCCCGGCATACCCGTCGCTACGGTTGCCATCAACGGGGCGATGAACGCAGCCATCCTTGCCGTGCAGATGCTGGCTTTGTCGGACGAAGAACTTGCCGAGAAGTTTGCCTCCTACAAGGAAGGGCTGAAGAACAAGATAGTGAAGGCCAACGAAGAACTGAAAGAAGTGAAATACGCTTATAAGACAAATTGATGGACTGTTTCAACTATTCCCGCCGTCAGGCGAATGAAGTATATGTCGGCGCCACTCCTATGGGTGGCGCCAATCCTATCCGTTTGCAGAGCATGACCAATACTTCTACGATGGATACGGAAGCGTGTGTGGAGCAGGCGAAGCGCATCATTGAGGCAGGAGGCGAGTATGTGCGCCTGACCACCCAGGGCGTGCGTGAAGCGGAGAATCTGAAGAACATCAACATCGCTCTCCGCTCCCAGGGATACGGCACGCCGCTGGTGGCGGACGTGCATTTCAATCCGAAAGTGGCGGATGTCGCGGCATTGTATGCCGAGAAGGTGCGCATCAATCCTGGAAATTATGTCGATTCGCCCCGCACGTTCAAGAAACTGGAATATACGGATGAGGAATACGCGAAGGAAGTCGGAAAGATACGCGAACGCTTCGTCCCGTTCTTGAACATCTGCAAGGAAAACCATACGGCCGTCCGTATCGGAGTAAATCACGGCTCGTTGTCCGACCGCATCATGTCACGTTACGGCGACACGCCCGAAGGCATGGTGGAGTCGTGCATGGAGTTCCTGCGCATCTGCGTGGAGGAAAACTTTATGAATGTCGTTATCTCCATTAAAGCGTCCAATACGGCGGTGATGGTCAAGACCGTGCGTCTGCTGGCGGAGCGGATGGACGAGGAAGGCATGGCGTTCCCGCTGCATCTGGGCGTGACGGAGGCCGGTGACGGGGAAGACGGGCGCATTAAGTCTGCCTTGGGCATCGGCGCGCTGCTTGCCGACGGGCTGGGCGATACGGTACGCGTGTCGTTGAGCGAAGCGCCGGAGAAAGAGATTCCGGTGGCGCGCAAGCTGGTGGACTACGTCACGAAGCGTGAGGGGCATCCCTACATTCCGGGTGCGGAGGCTCCCGGATTCTGCTATACGAACCCCGTGCGCCGTCATACGGAAGCGGTGCGCAACATCGGCGGAGAGCATCTCCCCGTGGTCATCTCCGCCCGTCTGGACGGTAATCCGGAGGTGAGCGGGCAATTCAAGCCTGACTACATCTATTGCGGCCTTTCGATGCCGAAAGAGCGCAGGACGGACACCGGCTACATCGTGGATGCCGCAGCATGGGACGGGAGCGAGAACACTTGGCCCGCGTTCAACACCGAGCAGCTGATAGGGCTGCATCATTGCGGTGCGGAGATGAAGTTTCTGTTCGTCACCTATATGGGACTGAACGACGAGACAATCTCTTGCCTGCGGTTGCATCCGGAGGTGGTGTTGGTGGCTCAGAGCAACCATCCGAACCGCTTGGGAGAGTTCCGGGGGCTGGTTCACCAGCTGATGAACGAGGGGCTCGGCAACCCGGTCGTATTCTTCCAGTTCTATCAGGAGAAAGACGTGGAAGACTTGGGAATCAAGGCTGCTGCGGATATGGGCGCGCTGATATTCGACGGATTCTGCGACGGCATCCTCCTTTACAACCACGGCAAGGACATCCCGGACGTGAAAGTGGACGAAATCGCCTTCGGAGTCCTTCAGGCGGGACGTGTGCGCACTTCGAAGACGGAATACATCTCCTGTCCTGGTTGCGGGCGCACGATGTATGACCTCGAAGACACCATCGCCCGCATCAAGGCCGCGACTGCCCACATGAAAGGGCTGAAAATCGGTATTATGGGCTGCATCGTGAACGGTCCGGGCGAGATGGCCGATGCGGACTACGGCTACGTCGGCGCAGGTCGAGGCAAAATCAGTCTGTACAAGAAGAAGGAGTGCATCGAAAAGAACATTCCGGAAGCGCAGGCCGTGGAGAAACTGATTGCCCTGATTGAAGCGGACGAAAAACTGTAGCGGTTTCTCATTCTTTTCAGTCGACGAGGGGACGAGGTTTTCAAAGCCTTGCCAGCTTGCTTTCTCGTCGACCCGTCAGCTTGCCGGGCTTGTCTGTTCAACGTCCGGAGGCGTGCGTTAGGGTTCGCGGAGACGGCCGCTCGTCTTCGGCCTTTTTTGCTGCAATCTGGGGCGGTAGTTTCCATAATCTTTCGTGGTCGGTCGTAAAATTTTCGTTCTCTGCGGCAGGGGGGGGAGGGCTTTCTTTCCGTCGCTGTGACAAAGACAGGCAACTTCTCCCGCACGGAGTTTGCAAAGATGCCGGAGTGCGCACAAACGTGCAGAAATGTGCAAAAAAACGTAGTTAGTGTGCGCAACGAACTGATAATGTGCGGTGTTTTTTTGATTGCAGCATTACGCTGTAACGCTGTGTTGTCTTTCCTGAAATTGTCCGTACCACCTGCCGTACCGCCTTCGTGCCGGATTTTCTCCGCCGTTTCCCTTTATCTTTGCCGTATGAAAAATGCCGAAGGAGGCAACGGGCAGGAAGTCTTTGACATAGTGTGACAGAAGCATCGGCGGCTGTGCGGCGAATCGGGGCGGCAAGGGGCGGTGGCTTGTCCGCCGGGCTTGTGAGGGGCGGCCTATTTTGAAGCGCTTCCTTCCTTCGGCAGGTTTGCGGCAGGAGCGGACAGTATGCTTGCGTACTGCGCGGTGTCGGAAAGCACTTCGATGGCTTTGTCCAGGTCTTCGTCGTCCTTCAGACGTTCCATGACGGCTCCCCGCTGGTAGAAGTAGCGCGTGACGATTTCCTGCGAGATATATTCCTTTATCGGCTTTGCGAAAACGTCCAAATCCCGGTCGAGATTATGGTTCAGCTTCTTTTCGAGTGCCTTGAACTCTTCGGCGGCTTCGTCCATATATCCTTCAAACTCGGCTATCTCCTTGAGGCTTTTCAGCGCTTTTTCGCTTTGCCTGTCATAGGTGAAGTTGCGCGATTTCACCAATTCCTTGAATTTTTTATAGTCTTGGTCCGTCAGTTTGAACGAGTCGACGGAAGCCGGTGCCGGATGGTCCCAGCAGTATTGGGTGGCGTAGTCGAATATCAGGTCGTCGTTCATCAGGTAGAACACGATGTTCGGGATGCGGTCGCTCTTCACTTCGATGTCCGGACGGATGCCGCCTCCGTCACGCACTTCGCGTCCGGCTGCCGTGTGGAACACGTGGGTCAGGCTGTCCGGTATGCGTGCCACGGAGCCGTCGGCATTTTTCTTTGCGTAGTCGATGGCCTGTATGCACCGTCCGCTGGGGATGTAGTATTTGGATGTGGTCACTTTCAGCGTCCCGTTGTAGGGCAGCGGGCGTATGGTCTGCACGAGCCCCTTGCCGAAGGTGCGCGTCCCGATAATCACCGCGCGGTCAAGGTCCTGCATCGAGCCGCTCACGATTTCCGATGCCGATGCCGTCCCCCCGTTCACCAATACGGCGATGGGAATTTGCGTGTCCACCGGTTCGCTTTGCGTCTTGAACGAGCCTTGCCCTTGCTTCAGCTTTCCTTTTGTCACCACAATCTCTTGTCCTTTCGGCACGAACAGGTTCACGATGTCCACCGCTTCTGCCAAAGAGCCTCCGCCGTTGTCGCGCAAGTCGATGATGAGCGATTTGGCGCCTTTCTGCTTCAGTTCGATGAACGCCTTTTTGAAGTCTTTTGCCGAATTTTCCGTGAAGCTGGCCAAAGCGAGGTAGCCGATGCTGTCGTGTACCATTCCGTAATAAGGTATGGGGTTGGTGCGGATGCTCTTGCGGGTTATTTGGAATTCGAGTTCGGAGCTGTCGTTCTTCAGCGGGCGCAGCACTTTCAGCACGAACGAGGTGCCCGGTTCGCCGCGCAACGCCTCGCTTACCTTTGTCGAGAACTCTTGCGGCTTCATGTCGCCGCGCACCATTTCCTTTCCTCCCACCGAGAGGATGATGTCTCCAGCCTTGACTCCGGCTTCCGCCGCAGGCATTCCTTCTGTGGGCTCGATGACGGCGATGCGGTCTTTCGCTTCATAATAGCGGATGGCCGCCCCGATGCCTCCGTATTTTCCCGTGGTCATTTCTTTCAGGCTGCTCACTTCTTCTTCCGGGTAATATTCCGTGTACGGGTCGGTCAGCGCCAGCATTCCTTCCACCCCGTTCTGAATCATCTCTTCCGGCTTGACGGTGTCTACGTAAAACATGTCCAGCTCCTTGAAGATGGCGTTGAACAGGTCCAGATTCTTGGCTATCTGAAAATTCCGGTCGTCTTCCTTGAAACTTGCCAGTCCCAATCCCAACAGGACGGCGAAAACTCCGACCAATGATTTCTTTGTGTTCATATTGTCTAAAATAGTTCTTCAATCAAATTAGCAAATCGCAAATAAACACATTATTCTTGTGATTGCTATAGAACCATGCCAACATTTAACTTAAATTTGTTTCGCCTGCTTCCTTCGGAAGATTCGGCGGGGCGTGCGGAAAAGCCTCCGGCGTTTCGGCCGGAATGCCGGGGCGTTTCTTAATAAAAGCCGCCGGGCGGATTTTTTTGCGCTTTCGCTTATTTTTTTTGGCCGAGTTGTTGCATATTTCAAAATAACCTGCTACCTTTGCCACGCAATTAGAAAAAAACCTTCTTCAGTAGCTCAGTCGGTTAGAGCATCTGACTGTTAATCAGAGGGTCGTTGGTTCAAGTCCAACCT
>CALUGI010000028.1 GCA_944320135.1 uncultured Phocaeicola sp.
CGGCTGAGGAACACGATTTTGTCGCCTTTCTCCACGTTGAAGTTCACGTCGTCGAACAGCACCGTGCCGTCGTCGGTCACCGCCTTCAGGCCCGAAACTTCCAGAATCTGGTTGCCCGGTTCGCGGTCCATCGTGAAGATGATGCCCGGATACTTGCGCGACGACGGTTTGATTTCGTCCACGTTCAGCTTCTCCAGCATCTTCTTGCGGCTCGTGGTCTGCTTCGACTTGGCTACGTTGGCCGAGAAGCGGCGGATGAATTCTTCCAGTTCCTTGCGTTTTTCTTCGGCTTTGGCCTTCTGGTTCTGCTGTTGGCGGAGCGCCAGCTGGCTCGATTCGTACCAGAAGCTGTAGTTTCCGGCGAACAGGTTCACTTTTCCGAAGTCGATGTCTACCGTATGCGTGCAGACGGAATCGAGGAAGTGGCGGTCGTGGCTCACTACAAGCACCGTATGCTCGAAGTTGGAGAGGTATTCTTCCAGCCAGGTCACGGTGTCCATGTCGAGGTCGTTGGTCGGCTCGTCAAGCAGCAGATTGTCCGGATTTCCGAACAGAGCTTGCGCCAGCATTACGCGGACTTTCTCCTTTCCGCTGAGGTCGCCCATCAGCGTATAGTGCTTGTCTTCCTTTATTCCAAGTCCGCTCAGCAGGATAGCCGCATCGCTTTCCGCGTTCCAGCCTTCCAGTTCGGCGAATTTTTCTTCCAGTTCGGCAGCTTTGATGCCGTCTTCGTCGGTGAACTCTTCTTTTGCATACAGTGCTTCCCGCTGCTTCATGATGTCCCACAAAACAGTATGCCCCATCAGCACCGTGTCGAGCACCGTATGAGCGTCAAACTTGAAGTGGTCCTGGCTTAACACGGAAAGGCGTTCGCCAGGCCCCAGCGTGACGCTTCCTTTGGTCGGCTCCAGTTCTCCCGAAATCACTTTCAGGAAAGTGGATTTTCCGGCTCCGTTCGCGCCGATGACGCCATAAATATTTCCGTTGGTGAACTTCATGTTCACGTCGTTATACAACACTCTTTTCCCGAATTGAACGGCTACGTTTGAAACTGTAATCATCTTTTATAATTATGTATATTTGCTTTATTGCCTTAACAGGCGGCAAAGATACGACATTTTGGCGAAAGGACGGAAAAATCGGCGGGGAATGTCGTGTCGGGCGGGCGCGTTCGGAAGCGTTTCCGCCCGCATTCCGCAGGAAAGGCGCGGGCGTTTCTCTGCGGAAATGCCCGGCCGGAGCCGGGCGAACGGGATTATCTCAAAAATAAGTTGTATCTTTGTGCAGGTAAAAAAGACGATTGGAATGTTACAATTAGATTTGTTTCCTACATACGGTTTGGCGGACAGCGTTGCCTCTACGACCTTTCAAGACAATATGAAGCTGCCTTTGCACAGGTGGTATCGCTATACGGCCGGCTTTTCCGGCGCATGGGTCGGAGAAATGCTGGAGAAATGGAAGCGGGAAGGCCGCAGCAGGGTGCTCGATCCGTTTGCAGGTTCGGGTACAGTTTTGGTAGAGAGCATGTTGCATGGGGTGGACGCTTCTGGCATTGAGTCCCATCCTTATGTGTACAACATAGCGGCAGCCAAGCTGCAATGGGACGATTTTGATGCGGAAGAATTGGCTGGCGGATGCCTTGAAGTGCTCAGAAAGGCGAAACTGAAGGAGATAAGCAGGACTGAATATCCGGCATTGATTACAAAATGTTTCCCGCCGGACACGTTGAAGAAGTTGGAAGCATTGAAGGTGTCGTGCCGCGAAGTGGAAGATGACAAGTTGAGAAACATCGTATGGTTCATCATCACTTCCATCCTTCGTTCCGCCTCGCCTGTAGGAACCGCACAATGGCAATATATTCAGCCGAACAAGACGAAGGCAAAGGTGCTCGATCCGTTTGCTGCATACGAGAGCAAACTTGCGGAAATGCTTGAGGACATTCAGAAGTTGAAAGGAAGGTTCGGAGCATCTTCTTCTGCTGTAATTTTGAAAGAAGATGCGCGCAACATCGTTTCCGTGCCGGAGAAATGGGCCGATATGGTGATAACCTCTCCGCCTTATGCCAACAATTATGATTATGCTGATGCCATGCGGCTGGAAATGCTGTTTTGGGACGATATAAACGGCTGGAAGGATTTGGTGGACAAGGTGGGAGTCAATCTGATACGTGCGTGTACGCAACATGTTTCTGCGTTGAAGGATTCTGTCGGCTATATGTCGTCCGAGCTGTTGGCGCCGATTCGTGACGAGATAGAAGAAAAGTATTTTTTACTGAAAGACGAACGCTCCAAACATGGCGGGAAAAAGAACTACCACACGATGGTAGCGGCATACTTTTACGACATGGCTCAAGTGTTCTGGTCGCTCGAAAGGGTTACGTCCGACAATTGTACTATGTGTTTTGTCGTGGGTGATTCGGCACCTTATGGCATACACATTCCTGTGGACGAATGGCTTGGGAAACTTGCGCAGGCGGCGGGTTTCAATGATTACTCCTTTGAAAAGCTGCGAGACCGCAACACGAAGTGGAAAAACCGCAAACACCGCGTTCCGTTGAAGGAGGGCCGACTTTGGATTAACAAATAAAAATTAGAAATGGCAACATCTCAATCGCACACTCTTGGAGAATTCTTAGGGACATTTTTCGAGAATCTGATGAAGAAACCCGTCAGAGAATTTGCCGCAGCCAACGGACTTTACTTTGACTGTTTCGGAGAACGAAAGGCAAGAAAGGGGAAAAAGGTGACGTGGACCGACATTCATGGCAGCAAGCATGACTTGGATTTTGTGTTGGAAAAAGGCGGAACCGACAATGCGGTCGGGGAGCCTGTCGCATTTATCGAGCTGGCTTGGCGAAGATATACTAAGCATTCCAAGAATAAGGTGCAGGAGATATCAGGTGCGGTCAATCCCATTTGTCAGAGGTATGAGGCAACTAATCCTTTCAAGGGGGCGATACTTAGCGGACAGTTTACGGAAAATTCGTTGAATCAGCTGAAGAACGACGATTTTCATGTCTTGTATATTCCCTTTGACAAGTTCGTCCAGGCTTTTAGAAAGCACGGGTTGGACGTGTATTTTGATGAAAATACTTCAGAAATGGAACTGGAAAGAAAATATGCGGAAGTATCAAAAGAGTCCAATCGTCCGATTCTGGATGACGTGTGCGCAGACTTGCTGAAGTCTTGTCGAGATGAAATCCGGCAGTTCGTGAGCGAACTTTCGTTTGCTTGCAATCGGAGGATAAGAAGTGTCAGTTTGCTTCCGCTTCATGGAGTGCGGGTAGAGATACCGGACATTGACAAAGCTATAAGTTATGTGGCCGGTTATTCGGGCCTTCCTGAAGGGCATCGTCTTGAATGTATCGAGGTGATAGTGAAATACAGCAATGATTCTGTGATTCAATGCCAGTTTATGGAGAAGCGTGAAGTGATTGATTTTTTGAACAGAATAAGGTGAATTTTACATGCCTCAGCTATGTGGCGTTTCTATGCCGCGCAATAGTGCCACTCTGACAGAATTTTATTATTTTTGCGCCGCTTTTAAAGATTCTGCTGTTTGGGCACGAAATTTGTAGAGCGAAAAGTAAACGTTTAATGCAACAATTGAAATGAATGTCTGCCCGTTCTGGCGGAAATGTTCGCCCGTTTCTTCCGGAACGTGCCGCCGCCTTTTTTGAAAGGGCAACGGCGAAAATGCGGGCGTTCGCAAGTAAAAAACAACAGTATGGATAAGGATAAAATGAAAGAAGAGGAATTGAAAGCTCAGGAAGCGGAAACTCAAAAAGGCGGAACAGAGGAAGGAAGCGTGAAGGCGGAGGAAAAGGAACTGACTCCTGAAGAAAAGTTGGAGAAAGACCTTGCAGAGGCTCAAAAGACTATCGAGGAACAGAAGGACAAATACCTGCGCCTGTCGGCGGAGTTCGACAACTTCCGCAAACGCACGATGAAGGAGAAGAGCGAACTGATAAAGAACGGGGGAGAGAAGGCCATAAACGCCGTGCTGCCCGTGCTGGACGACTTGGAACGTGCGCTTCAGAACATGCAGAACACGGAAGACGTGAAAGCCGTTTATGACGGAATCAATCTGATTTATCAGAAATTCCTGAAAAATCTGCACCAGGAAGGGCTGGAGAAGATGGAGCCGGTGGGGAAAGATTTCGATACCGACTATCATGAAGCGGTCGCTTTGGTGCCCGCTCCGAGCGAAGAACAGAAAGGAAAAGTGCTCGATTGCGTGCAGACGGGCTACAAGCTGAATGAGAAAGTAATCCGCCATGCTAAAGTGGTGGTCGCGCAATAGTCAGTAACTCTGTAAGAATATAGTTATGGCGAAGCGAGACTACTACGAAGTGCTTGGGGTGGCGAAAACGGCCACGGCGGACGAGATAAAGAAAGCCTACCGCAAGAAAGCGATTCAGTATCACCCGGACAGGAATCCGGGCGACAAGGAAGCGGAAGAGAAGTTCAAGGAAGCGGCGGAAGCATACGAGGTGCTGAGCAATCCCGACAAGCGTTCGCGCTATGACCAGTTCGGCTTTGCCGGAGTGGACGGGGCTGCCGGAGGAGGCTTCGGCGGATTCGGAGGCGGAGGCATGTCGATGGACGATATCTTCTCCATGTTCGGCGACATATTCGGCGGTCATGGCGGTTTCGGCGGATTCGGCGGCGGGGCGCAGTCGCGCCAGCGCAGGTTTCGCGGCTCCGATTTGCGCGTAAAGGTGAAGCTCACCCTGAAAGAAATCTCTACGGGAGTGGAGAAGAAGTTCAAGCTGAAGAAATACGTGACGTGCTCCCACTGTCACGGAACGGGGGCGGAAGGCAGCGGCGGAGTGGAAACCTGTCCCACCTGCCACGGAACGGGAAGCGTGACGCGCACCCAGCAAAGCATCTTCGGAATGATGCAGACACAGACCGTCTGCCCCCAGTGCGGCGGCGAAGGCAAGATTATCAAAAACAAGTGCAAGGAATGCGGCGGCGAAGGCGTCGTCTACGGAGAAGAGGTGGTGACCGTAAAGATTCCTGCGGGAGTGGCTGAAGGAATGCAGGTGACCATCAACGGCAAAGGCAACGCCGGAAAGCACAACGGAGTGCCGGGCGACTTGTTAGTGCTGATTGAAGAAGAAAAGCATCCGGAACTGATTCGCGATGAGAGCGACCTGATTTACAACCTCCTGCTGAGCGTGCCTACCGCAGCGCTGGGAGGAACCGTAGAGATTCCGACCATCGACGGAAAAGCCAAGATAAAGATAGAGCCGGGCACGCAGCCGGGCAAGGTGCTTCGCCTGCGGGGAAAGGGATTGCCCAACATCAACAGCTACGGATACAGCACGGGTACGGGCGACTTGTTAGTGAACGTGAGCGTCTACATCCCCGAAACGCTTACGAAAGAAGAGCGGCAGGCCCTCGAAAAATGGCAGGAAGCCGAAAACTTCAAGCCCAACATGACGCTGAAAGAAAAGATATTCAAGAAATTCAGAAGCCTGTTCGACTGATGTCGGGCAGACGCAACCGTATCAAGGAAACCGTTCGGAGAGGCAAGGCTGCTGTCGGGCCGTCCGGACGGTTTCCGTCTTTACGGTGAGTTAAATTATCGTTATATACGGAGGGGCGGGTGCTGAATTATATTAAAAAGGTAAGCCGGCCGATGCGCTTCCGGCATATATTGCGTATCTTTGGACAAAAACAAACGTGAGGATTATGAAAACTCGTATGTGGGCGGCAATTGCCTTGGCGTGTGCGGCGCATGTAAGCGCACAAGAGGCGGCGACGGCTGTAAAGGATTCCGTAAGGACAGAAATGGAGATGAAAGCGGACACGCTCGGCGTGCCGTTGGAGATTTCCGTCCCGCGTGCGGACGCGGTGCCGTTCGGCATGTATGGCATTGCGCCGTTCGACTACGGCTACGCCTCATGGGAGCTTCATAAGGGATTCAACGCCTCAATCGGCTTGAGCGTCACTTTCAGTCCGAGCCGGTTCGCGCCGTCGGGTGCAGGATTCGGGCAGGATGCGGCTTTCATGTACGCCGTGCCCCTGACGGGACGGCTGAGCGTGGCGGGCGGCCTCTATGCCCGCAACTTCAATTGGGGATTCATTCATTGCCGGGACGTGGGATTTGCGGGAGTTGCGGCCTTCAAGGTAAACGAACGCATCAGCCTTTACGCTTACGGCAACAAGTCGTTCATGCCCAAGCGTGCGCCGTATGGCTGGCTGATGCCCGGTTCCGCTCCCGACCGTCTGGGAGGTATGGTCAATTTCAAGTTGGGGGAGAGCGGCTCCATCAGCTTCGGAGTGGAGGGAGTGAAGTATCCGAACGGTTGCTATTGGCGGTAACAAATTCTTTCTTGCGATGAACTATCAGGAAACCATTACTTATTTATACAACAGCGCGCCGCTTTTCCAGCAGGTAGGGAAGGCAGCCTATAAGGAGGGGCTTGAGAATACCCTTGCGCTCGACGAGCATTTTAATCATCCGCACACCAAGTTCCATACGATTCATGTGGCGGGGACCAACGGAAAGGGTTCCTGTTCGCATACGCTGGCGGCCATCCTTCAGGCGGCGGGCTACCGCACGGGGCTTTACACTTCGCCCCACTTGGTGGACTTCCGCGAGCGTATCCGGGTTGACGGACGGCCGGTTGAAGAGGAATACGTGACGGACTTTGTAGAGAAGCACCGCCGCTTTTTCGAGCCTCTGCGCCCGTCTTTTTTCGAACTCACAACCGCGATGGCGTTCGCTTATTTTGCGGAGCGCAAAGTAGACGTGGCGGTGGTTGAAGTCGGATTAGGAGGGAGGCTGGACTGCACCAACATCATCCGTCCCGACTTGTGCGTCATCACCAACATCAGCTTCGACCATGTGCAGTTCTTGGGCGATACGCTGGCGAAGATAGCTTCGGAAAAGGCGGGCATCATCAAGAAAGGCGTTCCGGCAGTGATAGGGGAGACTACGCCGGAAACGCGGCCCGTGTTTCTCGAAAAGGCGGAAGAAGCGGGCGCGCCCGTCTTCTTTGCGGAAGACGAACGCCTGCTCTATGAAGCCGGACGCAACGACGACGGAACCTATCTTTACCAGACGAAGCACTACAAGAACCTGAAAGGCGAACTGGGAGGGCTTTGTCAGGAGAAGAACACGAACACGCTGCTCTCGGCCATCCGCGTGCTTGTGAAGTCGGGCTACCGTATCGGGGATGCGGACGTGAGGAAGGGATTTTCGCAAGTGTGCGAACTGACCGGACTGGCGGGCCGCTGGCAGAAGCTGCACGATCGGCCGACGGTGGTCTGCGATACAGGGCACAACGTGGGAGGCATCCGCTATATCGTGGAACAGCTGGGGCGGCAGAAGTACGAAACCCTGCATATCGTAATGGGGATGGTCAACGACAAAGACATTTCCGGAGTGCTTGCGCTGCTTCCCCGGAAAGCCCGCTATTATTTCACCCAAGCCAGCGTGAAAAGAGCGCTCCCGGCCGGCGAGGTAAAGGCTATGGCCGAGGGCTACGGTCTGGAAGGGGAGGCTTATCCTGACGTGAAAACCGCTTACGAGGCTGCTCTGGCGCAGGCTGGTTCCGAAGACTTCGTTTTCGTAGGAGGGAGCAGCTTTATCGTTGCCGATTTGCTTTCTTTAAACAAATAGCCCGCATCTTTTATCAGAAATGTTTGGGTTTCTTGAATAAAATCTCTTTATTTGCATAATAATTACGTATGCAAACAAAAGATTTTAATATATGAATGACACATTCTATAAGGAAGACAATCTAAGCGGCCTGAAAAGGTCTGATTTTCAAAAAACAATTGACGGAAAGGAAACGGACTTGTTTATTTTGGCGAACAACAGCGGAGCGGAAGTTGCGGTGACGAACTATGGAGGCGCGATTCTGGCCGTGATGGTTCCGGACAAGAACGGCAAGCTGGCCAACGTGGTGCAGGGGCATGACACCATCGACCATGTAATCAACAGTCACGAGCCTTTCCTCAGCACGCTGATAGGCCGTTACGGAAACCGCATCGCGAAAGGCAAGTTCACCCTCGACGGAAAAGAGTATCAGCTGGCCGTCAACAACGGACCCAATTCCCTGCACGGCGGACCGACGGGCTTTCATAGCCGCGTATGGGACGCGGAGCAGACAAGTTGCCAGAGCATAACGTTCCACTATCTCTCGAAAGACGGAGAAGAGGGCTTCCCTGGCAATCTTGACGTGAAGGTATCCTATACGTTTACCGATGAAAACGAACTGATTCTCACCTACAGTGCCGTTACAGACAAGAAGACGATAGTCAATCTCACCCATCATGCTTTTTTCAGCCTCGCAGGGCTGGCCGATCCGACTCCCACAGTTGACAACAACGTGCTGACCATGAACGCGGATTTCTATACGCCGATGGACGAAGTGTCTATCCCGACAGGGGAGATAGCGAAGGTGGAAGGCACTCCGATGGATTTCCGCACTCCGCATACAGTGGGGAGCCGAATCAACGAGCCTTTCCAGCAATTGGTGTTCGGCGCAGGATATGACCATTGTTACGTGCTGAACAAAAGGGAGCCGGGCGAACTGACATTTGCCGCTAAATGCGTGGAGCCGATAAGCGGGCGCTCTTTAGAGGTGTACACTACCGAGCCGGGCGTACAAGTCTATACGGCCAATTGGCACAACGGCTTTGAAGGTTATCACGGAGCCACTTTCCCTGCGCGGAGCGCTATTTGTTTTGAAGCGCAACATTTTCCCGATACTCCTAACAAGGGGCATTTCCCCTCCGTCGTACTGGATGCAGGCGAAGTATACCGTCAGGTAACCGTTTACAAGTTCGGCGTGGAAGACTAACGAATATTCAATCAATAACAAACTTAATTCATTACACTTAAACTCTTTAACAAATCATGAATCAACAAAAACAGAACACTAATGTGGTCGCAATCATTACGATGTTCTTTCTTTTCGCGATGATTTCATTCGTGACTAATCTTGCGGCTCCTTTCGGTACGATCTGGAAAAACCAGTATGCCGGGTCGAACACCTTGGGGATGATGGGAAACATGATGAACTTTTTGGCCTATTTCTTTATGGGAATTCCCGCCGGCAACATGCTTGTTCGCATCGGTTATAAGAAAACGGCGCTGACTGCCATTGCAGTTGGTTTTCTTGGCTTGCTGATTCAATATTTTTCAAGTTTGTTCGGCGCTAATACGGAAGTGTTCGTCATGGGCGAGTTTACTATTATGCTGAACTTCATCGTTTATTTGTTGGGCGCTTTCGTGTGCGGTTTCTCTGTTTGTATGCTGAATACGGTGGTGAACCCTATGCTGAACATGCTTGGCGGAGGCGGCAACAGAGGCAACCAGCTTATTCAGACGGGCGGTGCGCTGAACTCTTTGGCAGGTACGTTGACCCCGCTCTTCGTAGGCGTGCTTATCGGAACCGTCACTCCGGATACGGCTATGTCTGACGTTTCTCCTTTGCTGTTCATCGCGATGGGCGTATTCGCGTTTACCTTTATCGTCATTTCGTTTGTCAGCATTCCGGAGCCCCACATGCGCAAGAAAGGCGAGAACGTAAAGAAAGAGAAATTTGCTCATTCGCCTTGGAGTTTCCGCCATCTGGTGTTGGGCGTTATCGGTATCTTTATTTATGTGGGCATTGAAATCGGCATACCCGGAACATTGAATTTTTATCTTGCCGATGCAAGCGACAAAGGTGCAGGCATTTTGGTAAACGGCGCTGCTATCGGTGGAGCGATTGCTGCCATTTATTGGTTGCTGATGCTGGTGGGTCGTCTTACAAGTAGCGTCATCAGCGGAAAAGTTTCTACCCGTTCGCAATTGATTACAGCTTCGGGAGTGGCTATTATCTTTGTGCTGATTGCGATTTTCACTCCGAAATCTGTCGGATTCAATGTGCCGACGATGGTGTACGATCCGGTAGAGACGACTACAGGAGTTCTTGAAGAAGCTGGACTGACGGCGGAAGAAGCGGCTGCGTTTGTCGGCAATCCGTCGGAAGATGCTTTAGCCGCACATGCAGATGCGCTGCAGGCTGCCAACCTGACACCCGCAGCTGTGATGAAATCAATGGAAACGCCTCGCGTTCCGCTGAGCGCACTGTTCCTCGTGCTTTGCGGTTTGTGTACGTCCGTAATGTGGGGAGGCATCTTTAATCTGGCAGTTGAAGGTCTGGGAAAATATACCGCCCAAGCGTCCGGTATCTTCATGATGATGGTTGTGGGAGGGGGTATCTTCCCGTTGCTGCAACAAGTTATCTCAGATGCGGCAGGTTATATGGCAAGCTATTGGCTCATCATTGCGATGCTTGCATATTTGCTGTACTATGGTCTTATCGGCTGCAAGAATGTGAACAAGGACATTCCTGTTGATTGACAAAAATATGAAATGATGAAGAATGGGAGCTTTTCATTCTTCATCATTTTGTTTTATACGGAAATATATTAACCTTTAATTTTTATCATTATTATGGATATAGAATATGTAAGAAGTCGCTTCGTGAAGCACTTTGACGGTACGACAGGTTCCGTTTATGCGTCTCCGGGACGAATCAATCTGATAGGTGAACATACTGACTATAACGGCGGTTTTGTATTCCCCGGTGCGGTGGATAAAGGTATGGTTGCCGAAATCAAGCCGAACGGCACTGATAAGGTTCGTGCTTATTCTATCGACTTGAAAGACTATGTAGAGTTTGGCTTGAATGAGGAAGATGCTCCGAAAGCGAGCTGGGCGCGTTATATCTTCGGCGTTTGCCGCGAGATGATCAAGCGGGGAGTAGAAGTGAAAGGATTCAACACGGCTTTTTCCGGTGACGTGCCTTTGGGTGCCGGCATGTCGTCTTCTGCTGCGTTGGAGTCGACTTATGCTTATGCGCTGAATGACTTGTTCGGGGAAAACAAAATCGACAAGTTTGAATTGGCGAAGGTAGGCCAAGCCACTGAACATAACTATTGCGGGGTAAACTGCGGAATTATGGACCAGTTTGCTTCCGTGTTCGGTAAAGAAGGACATCTGATACGCCTTGACTGCCGCTCGTTGGAATACCAGTATTTCCCGTTCAAACCGGAAGGATACCGCTTGGTATTGGTTGATTCGGTAGTGAAGCATGAATTGGCGTCTTCTGCTTATAACAAACGCCGCCAAAGTTGCGAGAATGTGGTGGCTGCTGTTCAGAAAAAACATCCGCATGTGGAATACCTGAGGGACTGCAACATGGAGATGTTGAATGAGGTGAAAGCCCAAATCTCGGAAGAAGACTATATGCGTGCCGAATATGTAATTGAAGAAATCCAGCGTGTACTTGACGTATGCGACGCTTTGGAAAGAAACGATTACGAGACGGTTGGACAAAAGATGTATGAAACACATCATGGCATGAGCAAGTTGTATGAAGTGAGCTGCGAAGAACTTGATTTCTTGAACGACGTGGCGTTCGATTGCGGCGTGACAGGCTCGCGTGTCATGGGAGGCGGTTTCGGCGGTTGCACGATTAATCTTGTGAAGAACGAGTTGTATGAAACCTTCATCTCGACAGCGAAAGAAAGATACAAAGAAAAATTCGGCCGAAGCCCGAAAGTTTACGATGTCGTAATCAGTGATGGTTCGCGCAAACTTTGCTGATAAACTGCAATAAAGTTTCTTTAGAGTGATAGGAGGCCGTCTCAAGCAAACGTGAGGCGGCCTTGTTTTTTGGGGATTCCTTGGCTTTTACATTGATTCAATGCGTTGGATAGAAACACAAGAGGCTGTCTCAGAAAATCTTCTTGAGGCAGCCTCTTGTGATCGCGACAGGATTCAAACCTGTAACCTTCTGATCCGTAGTCAGATGCTCTATTCAGTTGAGCTACGCGACCGATGTCTTTTTGTTTTACGGCTGCAAAGATAAAGACTTTAATCGAACCGTGCAAGTTTTTTCGCATCTTTTTTTGTCAATCCATGAATCTGCCTCCAAATATCTGCCAGCCCAGTGAAAGTCCGACATTCCAATTATTGCTTGGCGAGCTATAATAATTGATATAGGCACTTATGGAACCGAACGGAAGCCTTACAACAATATCCAATTCGCTCAAATACTCTTGTCGGGAAAATAGTTTTCCGAGATATGCCTTGTGTCCTTCATCTTCTTTGATTGGGAATACCGGAGCGAAACCGTAGATGCCCAAACGTGCATGGACAACGTTGCTGAGCTGATAGATTGGAATTATTCCTAACCCTACATACTGATTGGCCCGAAACGCTTCGTTGTATGTGATTCTGCTATGGGCGGTAGGAGTAAACCCGCCGGCTTGCATCATCGTTGCCCGGTAGTTGTGGCTGAAATTGCGCGAAGAATAATAAACGTTCAAGTAGGTTCCAAGCGTGAAATTATGGCGGAAGTTGAAATATTTTTCCATTTCGTATGAAAGTTTGAGCCACGATTGGATATACTTGTAGTTGCTGTTGTCTGCGGAAACTTGTTCTTGCCCCGGATAGTATCTTTCTATTCCGCTGTAAATGTGGGCTGACAGGCGTTCCCTGCGACCGGATGTGGCGAACTGGCGGCTGTTGAGCGTATTTCCGTCCATCGCTACCGAGCCGCCGAATATCTTGTATGTGCTCCGGTCGCGCCTTGCCGTACTGAAGTCTATCACGTTCGTTTGGAAATATTGGTCTTCAAGGCTGGATGCGCCTATGCCGAATTCAGCTTTCATGCTGCTCAGAAACGGAAGCGACACGAAAAATTTCACGAAAGTTTCTTCTTGCTTGTTGAATATCGGCGTATTGCCTTTGTTCAGCAATTTTTCTTGCTTCAAATAGTTGTAGGTGGACAGGGAGGCTACCAGGCGGTAAGAAGTAGGCAGGCGGGTAGGGAGGTCGATTCTTCCGGAAAGTTGGAGATTGTTGTAGATTTGCCCCAACTGTCCGTCGATGGAAAATTCTTTCGCATAGTTGTTCAGATTATGGTAGGTTGCGCCTACATACACTTGGTTCGCGCCGTTAGAACCTACGTTCCCGCCCACTCGCAGGGAGAGGTCATCTTCCATCTTTACTTTCAGGTCGAGCGTATATTCCCGCTCATACGGGTTGTAGACCGCATGAGGGATGATTTCAGATATCATATTGTCCGACATCAGGCGGAAATATCCGCGCCGCAACTCTTCCAGCGGAAAGGTGCCGTCGTCATCGGCATGGAATTCCTTTCTGATATAACGCTTTTGCTGCTCGTTGACACCATGAATCGTGATGTCGCGGAAGCGGAATTCCGGCATCTGCTTTTTGAAGGCAATCCGTTTCTTGTTCAGCTGCCGGTAATCGGTCCTCCGCGAAATGCGGCTTTTGATAGAGTCCATCAGTTCGACGGCCCGTTCGTATCCCGTATCGTGCAGTTCGTCGTAGCGGTCAAAGTCCATCAGATTTACGTCCGTGTACTTGAACGTCATCAAGATGCCCAGCGAATCGGGCAGGGTATAGTCCGTCTTCTGCATAATCATGCTTTCGAGCTGGCCGATAAGGTCTCCTTCGCGGGGCTTTCCCGGATTCGAGCTGACGGCGCTTCCTATTATAATGTCGGGACGGAAGTCTTCCGTCATCACGCTGACCGGAAAGTTGTTGTATATTCCGCCGTCGTAGGCCAGCACGGAATCAACCTCAATCGGCTTGAACATGGCAGGGAAACTCATCGACGCGCGCACGGCGTCTCCCAGATCGCCGTCTCTGAAGATGATGGGACGTTTGTTGTAAACGTCTGAGGCTACGCAGCGGAAGGGCACGAACAGCCGGTTGAAGTCTCCGCTGCATGCGGCCGTGGCTTCTCCGAACAGTTCCAGAAAAGCAAGGTTCATCTGGAGCGGGTCGACCACGCTCGACGGGAGGAATTGAGTTTTCACCTTGTGGAGCGGATTGCGCAGCGACACGCGGATATTGATGAACTCCGGGGTAGGGGGATTCTTCTTGAAATAATAAATGTATTTTTCTTCGATTCCTCCGCTGTACCAGCGTTTGAAGTCATCCGACTTGAGCAGCCTCTCCATGTCGTCGGGCGAATAGCCCATAGCGTAAAGCGAGCCGACAATAGCGCCCATAGAGGTGCCTGCCACATAGTCGATGGGGATATTGTTTTCTTCCAGGGCGCGGATGATGCCGATGTGGGTGATGCCCTTGGCGCCGCCTCCGCTAAGCACCAAGCCCACTTTCTGCGCGCAGACGGGGCCAGACAGAAAAACAGCCGTCAGGAGCGTTCCGATGATGAATATCTTTCGCATATTTTTTTGACAGTTCCGGTAAATCTCTCCCAAAGATACGCATAAAAAACGTATGCTGCCATCCTATTCCGAAATCTTTTCGCTGCGGCTTCGCAAATGCGCCCGTTTGCAGGGAAAACAGGACGAAAAAAAACGGTGTCCGGACATGATATAGGTCAAAAATATGCTGAAAAACATAAAAATTCCGCCAAACATGCACCGCTTTCCGAAATAAAGCGTACCTTTGCACCGGACTTCCAATCAGTTGCGAGGCTTCTCCGGAGTGATCCGCAGCATCCTCAAGTGAATGTTCCGGCCGGGAAGTGGCTGTAAGGACAGCGCCGGATAGTATTAACTAAAATCAAATTACATGGTAAAAAATGTAAAATGGTTTTTTGTTGTATTAACTGTCAGCTCCTTGATTTCTCTGTCTTTTGACAAGAGAAGAACTTTGACGGAAGAATTGCCCGTAGGGAAACAGGCCCCTGAGGTAGTTCTCTGTAACGAATCGGAACCGCTCAACTTGCAGCCGGCAAAGGGAGGATTCACCCTGCTGAGCTTTTGGGCAAGCTACGATGCGGTGTCTCGCGCAAAAAACGCGAGTCTGAGCTATGCGGCTGAAAACGAGGCGCGCATACGGATGGTTTCCATTTCATTCGACCTCCACGAGTCCGTCTGGAGGGCGGCGGTCGAGCAAGACGGAGGCAATCTTGACGATTGCCATTGGGAAATGGACGGCAAAAACTCGGATGTTTATAAATCCTACGGCCTAAAGGACGGATTTACGAACTATCTGTTGGACGACGAAGGCATAATCGTTGCCAAAAACGTAACTGCTGACGAATTGGCCGGTTTTCTGGACTGACCCATTTGCCGGGAGTTGCCAAGAAAAAGAATCAAATTGAATACAACAAAAAGCAAAAGAGGACGTGCATTCCGGCATGTCCTCTTTTTTTTCGGCGGCCTTTCTGGGCCGGCGCGCCCGCGTCTGCATGTCTTTGCGCGCGCAAAAACGGACAAACCCGCGCGTCCGGAAACGGCGGCTTCGGAAAGATGCCGCATTTCCCAACTCCGGCAGGGCCTTTTTCAAAAACATTTCGTATATTTGCCGATATAACGCAACAAATTCATGGAACACCGTACAGAATTGATATTGATCCGCATCAGCGGAATTGACCGTCCGGGCTTGACTGCGTCCATCACTGAAATCCTGTCGAGGTATCAGGTAGATATAATGGATATCGGGCAGGCTGACATCCACAGCACGCTGTCATTGGGAATCCTGTTCAAATGCAGCGAGAAAGATTCGGGAAACGTGATGAAAGACTTGCTTTTCAAAGCATCGGATTTGGGCATTCATCTCCGCTTTTATCCTATTTCTCCTGAAGAATACGAAGATTGGGTGAACATGCAGGGGAAAAACCGGTATATACTTACGCTTCTGGGGCGCAAACTGACGGCCGCGCAGATAGCGGGTGCCACCAAAATTTTAGCGGAGCACCAGCTGAACATCGACGGCATCCGGCGTCTGACGGGACGCATCCCTCTCGATGAAAAGAAAGCCAGCGTAAGGGCCTGCATCGAGTTCTCCGTAAGAGGAACCCCGAAAGACCGCGAAGAACTGCAGCACCAGCTCATGAAGCTCAGCGCTTCGCTTTCGATGGACTTCTCGTTCCAGCAAGACACGATGTACCGCCGCATGAGAAGGCTTATCTGCTTTGACATGGACTCCACCCTGATACAGACGGAAGTGATTGACGAACTGGCCATGCGTGCCGGGGTGGGCGACCAGGTGAAAGCCATTACCGAACGCGCCATGCGGGGAGAAATCGACTTCAAAGAGAGCTTCACCGAGCGGGTAGCCTTGCTGAAAGGACTTGACGAGAGCGTGATGCGTGAAATTGCGGAAAACCTCCCCATCACCGAAGGCGTGGAACGTCTGATGTACGTGCTGAAGCATTACGGTTACAAGATAGCGATTCTTTCCGGAGGATTCACATATTTCGGCAACTACTTGAAAGAGAAGTTCGGAATCGACTATGTGTATGCCAACAATCTGGAAATCGTCGACGGCAAGCTGACCGGACGGTATATAGGCGATATCGTCGACGGCAAGCGCAAGGCGGAGCTTCTGCAGCTCATCGCACAGGTGGAGAAGGTGGACATCGCGCAAACCATCGCTGTCGGCGACGGCGCCAACGATTTGCCGATGCTTTCCGCTGCGGGGTTGGGCATCGCCTTCCACGCAAAGCCCAAAGTGGTGGAGAACGCCCGGCAGTCAATCAACACCATCGGGCTTGACGGAGTGCTTTATTTCCTGGGATTCAAAGATTCGTATCTTGAAGAACGCGGCAAACTGTGAAAAAGAAATAACAAGAAAAGCAATATATGAAGTTTTCAGAACTGAATTTAGAAGACAGCGTCCTGGATGCGTTGGACGCGATGAATTTCCGGGAATGTACTCCCGTGCAGGAACAGACGATTCCGGTCATACTGGAGGGACACGACCTCATCGGAGTGGCTCAAACCGGAACAGGCAAGACGGCTGCCTATCTGCTTCCGATATTGAACCGGCTCAGCAAGGGCGGCTATCCGGAAGATGCCATCAACTGCATCGTGATGGCGCCGACACGCGAGCTGGCCATGCAGATTGACCAGCAGATGGAAGGCTTCTCTTACTTCATGCCCGTGTCGAGCGTGGCGGTGTACGGCGGCAACGACGGAATCCGTTTCGAGCAGGAAAAAAAAGGACTTACCTTGGGGGCCGACGTAGTGATAGCCACACCGGGACGGCTTATCAGCCACATCAGTTTGGGATATGTCGACCTTTCGAAGGTGTCTTTCTTCATTCTCGACGAAGCGGACAGAATGCTCGACATGGGGTTCTCGGACGACATCATGCAAATCGTGAAGTATTTGCCTAAGGAACGGCAGACCATCATGTTTTCGGCCACTATGCCGACAAAAATACAGCAGCTTGCCAAAACGATTCTGAACGACCCCGTGGAGGTGAAGCTGGCGGTATCGAAACCGGCGGAAAAGATTATTCAAGCGGCATACGTGTGCTATGAAGCGCAGAAACTGGGCATCGTCCGTTCGCTTTTCAAGGAGCAGAAGCCGGAGCGCGTCATTGTGTTCGCTTCGTCCAAGCTGAAAGTGAAGGAGGTGGCCAAGGCGCTGAAGCATCTTGGGCTGAATGTGGGAGAGATGCACTCGGACTTGGAGCAGAGCCAACGCGACGAAATCATGCACGGGTTCCGCAACGGGCATGTCAACCTGCTGGTGGCTACCGACATCGTGGCGCGCGGCATCGATATCGATGATATACGTCTGGTTATCAATTACGACGTGCCTCACGACAGCGAGGACTACGTGCATCGTATCGGGCGTACCGCACGCGCCAACAACGACGGTTGCGCAATCACTTTCGTAAGCGAAAACGAGCAGACGCGCTTCAAGCAGATTGAAGATTTCTTGGGGAAGACCATTTACAAAATCCCCGTTCCGGAAGAGTTGGGAGAAGCTCCGCTTTATGCTCCGCGCGCTTCAAAGGGCGATGGAGGGCGATACAAGAAAAAGTCCTTCTCGCGGAAAAGGAACAGCGGCAGCAAATGGAAAGAAAAAGGCAAAGGTTCTTCTCAAAGCCGCACCACCAAAGCATAGCGCAAAAGCGTTTCCGGCTTGGCGCGCCGGACTCTTCCCAGACGCAAACGTCCGCTTCACTGAATTGAGCGGGCGTTTTTTATTGCACCGACAGCCTGATTTGTCCGTCCCAACCGACGTTCAGCTTGACGTTATAGCAGGATGTTCCGTCGGGCACGCAGATGGTGGCAAGATACCAGTACCCTTTTTCGTCTACAGCGGTGAAATCCATGTCGGAAAGGATGGCGGTCTGGAGGAAGTCGGAGGGCACTGCGCTGCCAAACATCCCTTTGTCGACATCGCGTGCGAACAAGCGTTGCTTTCCTTCGTAAATGCAAATGTGAATGATGTTGTCGTAATAAATGTTTTCTACCGGAAGTCCTTCTTCGCTGGCGCCCATGCGGATTACTTTTTTGGTGGTAGGGTTGATGTAGGCATACCCTCTGAACCGCCTGCCGCCGTACAGGATGACGGAATCTTTCTCGATGACTTCACGGCCCGCTTTCGGCACGTCAACTGCCGTGCCGAAAGAAATCGTGTCCGACTCCGCCTTGTGCAGCGACACTGCGTCTCCCGCCATCGTCCGGTAGCGCAGGAAATGCTTCCCCCTTTCTTCTATCGGATAGCAGATTGTGTCTGCGCTGAACACCGCCAGCGTGTCGTTCCTTACGGTGAAAGGCATTGGCAGATTGACTTGGCTGGCGTAATAAATGCTGTCGCCCTTTATCCTGAAAAGGGGAAGTTCCGTATTGTCGTCTAACCACACGCCTTGCAGCTCTTCTATGGCGGCGGAATCGGCCTTTTGCGCTTCCGTGTTTCCGCTTTGCGGAGCGGCGCATGACGCGCACAGCAGTGCGCAGGATATTGTCAGACAAATATTTTTCATAATCCAAGTCACGTTCAAAATGCCGGGGCGTTTATCCCCGAACGCCGGGAGGTTTTCTTCAAAACGCCCCGACGTCTTTCGGGAATGTCCGGCTAAAGCGTTCTTATTTTCCTATGCAATGATAAGCGATGCCCAGTTCGTCAAGTTCTTGCTTGTCGTAGATGTTTCGCCCGTCGAAAATGACGGCCCGGTTCATCGTTTTCTTGATTACTCCCCATGTCGGCAGGCGGAACTCCTTCCATTCGGTTACGAGCAGCAGCGCGTCTGCGTCGAGCAGCGCGTCGTACATGTCGCGGGAGTAGTAAACCGACTCGCCGAACCTGCGGCGCGCTTCCTTCATGGCGGCCGGATCGTATACGCGGACCTGGCATCCGGCTTTCAGCAGCTTGTCAACCAACACTAAAGCTGGAGCCTCGCGCATGTCGTCCGTTTCCGGCTTGAAAGCCAGTCCCCATAGCGCAACGGTCTTTCCTTCCAGGTTTCCGCCGTAATATTTCTGGAGCTTCCGGAAGAGAATGTCTTTCTGGTCTTCGTTGACGGCTTCTACCATTTTGAGAACCCGCATCGAATAGCCGTGTTCTTCGGCGGTTTTGATGAGCGCCTTCACGTCTTTCGGGAAGCAGGAGCCGCCGTATCCGCATCCCGGATACAGGAACTTGCGTCCGATGCGCGTGTCCGAACCCAATCCGCTGCGCACCATGTTCACGTCCGCGCCCACCAGTTCGCACAGGTTGGCAATGTCGTTCATGAAGCTGATGCGGGTGGCCAGCATCGAATTGGCGGCGTATTTCGTCATTTCCGCCGAAGGGATGTCCATAAAGATTACCCGGAAATTGTTCAGCAGGAACGGGCGGTAAAGTTTGGTCATCAGCTCTTTGGCGCGTTCCGATTCCACTCCCACCACAACGCGGTCGGGGGTCATGAAATCTTTGATGGCGTTTCCTTCTTTGAGGAACTCCGGATTGGAAGCTACGTCGAAATCAATCTCTGCACCGCGCTTGCGCAATTCTTCTTCGATAACGGCTTTCACCTTCTTGGCTGTCCCTACGGGAACCGTGCTTTTGGTCACTACCAGCACGTATCGGTTTATATGTTTTCCAATCGTGCGGGCCACTTCAAGCACATACTGCAGGTCTGCGCTTCCGTCTTCGTTCGGGGGAGTCCCTACCGCGCTGAACACGATAGACACGTCGTCCAGACAGCTTTCAAGCGAAGTGGTGAATTTCAGCCTTCCGGCCTTGACGTTTCGTGCCACCATTTCTTCCAGTCCCGGTTCGTAGATGGGGATTTCTCCCCGTTTCAGCGCGCCGATCTTTTCAGCATCCGTATCCACGCAAACCACATTCGCCCCGGTCTCGGCAAAACACGTGCCCGACACCAAGCCTACATAACCTGTTCCGACAATAGCTATATTCATCTTTTCGATTTTTATTTGATGTTTCAGCGCGCAAAATTATAACAAATTTAGATTAAACGGGAAAATTGCCCCTGAAAGATGCCTTATATGCAAGAAAAATATATTAATTTTGCGATATGATCGAATTAGCCAAACATATAGAAGTATTGCTGCTCGAAAACGACTGCGTCATCATTCCGGGATTGGGAGGATTCATCGCCCATAACCGGGCAGCCGTTTATTCTTTCGAGAAGAGTTCGTTCGAACCTCCGATGCGAACCTTGGGATTCAATCCGCAGCTGGTCATCAACGACGGGCTGTTGGTGCAGTCATACATGCAGACGTACAACACCGACTTCCCGGACGCCACCCGAAAAATCGAGAAAACGGTAAACGCCCTGAAAGAGCAGCTCTATCAAGAAGGGCATGTCGAACTGGACCGCATCGGCACGCTCTATTATAATATGAACGGGACTTACGAGTTTGAACCGGCAGGAAGTTCATTCTTTACGCCGAACCTGTATGGTTTGGGAGGGTTCGTTCTGCCGCCTCTTCCCGCACAGCGCGAAATGTCTGCGGCTCAAACTGCGTCCGAACACGAGGAAAAGCCGATGCTTCCGCTCTACAACTGGTTGCGAGGCGCTATAGCGGTGGCTGCGGCGGTGCTGTTGTTTTTCATATTGTCTACCCCAGTAGAAAACACTTATATCGACGAAGGCAACTTTGCCTCGTTAGGCTCGATTGACATGTTCGATGCCATTCGCGACAAGTCGATGGCTACCGCCTTGCAGGGGCAACGCAAGGAAAGCGAGACAGTCCGGGAAACTTCGAAAACGTCCAGAGTACGCAACAATGTCAATACGCTGAAGCCTGTCATTGTGAGGACCGAAACGGTAGCGGCGCCGCCGGCGGAAAAAGCCGCAGAGAAGAAAGAGGCGAAGAAGGCTGAAAAACCTGTCAAGCAAGCGGAGAAGCCGAAAACGAAAGTCGCTTCATCTTCGTTTTACATCATTGTGGCCAGCCTGACTACCGACAATGATGCAAAAAGTGCCTTGAGAAAATTTCATAAAAGCGGGTATAAAGACGCTGAAGTCGTAGAATCAAACGGACGCTACCGCATCGCGCTCTGCCGTTACGCCGACTCGGCAGAGGCTTACCGCAAGGTGACGGAGTTGAGAAAGAACGAAGAATTTAAAAACGCATGGGTCTTTACCGCCCGATAACTCCTTTTATCGAACAATACATGAAACGAGTGAGATGTCCGAAGTGTGACAATTATATACAATTTGACGAAACCAAATACGAAGCGGGGCAATCGTTGGTGTTTGTATGCGACAAGTGCCAGAAGCAGTTCAGCATCCGTATAGGAAAGTCGAAGCTGAATGCGGGCAGCCGCCGTGAAGAAAAGGCTGACGAGAGCGACGGACTGCAGGAATTCGGCAACATCATCGTCATTGAGAACGTGTTCGCCTATAAGCAGGTGTTCCCTTTGCATGAGGGAGACAACCTGATAGGGCGGCGCAATCGGGGAACTGAAGTGGATATCCCCATCGAAAGCAACGATCCGAGCCTGGATCGTCGTCATTGCTACATCAACGTGAAACGAAACAAGCAAGGGGAGCTTGTCTATACTTTGCGCGACAACAACAGCATTACCGGCACGTTCCTGATGAACGAACTGCTGGGGCCTAAAGACCAGATTCGGCTTGAAGACGGAGATGTGGTGACTTTAGGAGCCACTACCCTTATTCTGCAAAAGTCTCAGCCGGACGACGGCAAATTATAGTTCTGCCCTTGTATGTAAGTGCAGAGGAAAAACGAACCATAAACTTACTTAATCATGGCTTTTACGAACAATGTGATGATTGTCCGGCACAAATTGCTGGAAAACCTGGTTGCTTTATGGAAAGAGAACCAACTTGTGGAAAAGATTGACCGCATACCAATCGAATTGACTCCGCGCCGTGCGCAACCGGTGGGGAGGTGCTGCATCCACAAGGAGCGCGCTGTCAACAAATATAAACTGCTTCCGCTGTTGGGATGGGACATGAACGATGAAACGGATGAGCTGACCCCTCTTTCCGATTATGCCCGCAAAGCGTTGGAACGTTGCGGAAAAATCAAAGAAAATATACTCTGCGTGATTGACGAAGCCTGCTCGTCGTGCGTGCAGGTCAATTATGAAGTGAGCAACCTTTGCCGGGGCTGTGTGGCGAGAAGCTGCTATATGAACTGTCCGAAGGGGGCCATACACTTCGACAAGAAGAGCGGACAGGCGCATATCGACCACGACAAATGTATCAGTTGCGGCCTGTGCCACAAGAGCTGTCCGTATCATGCCATCGTATACATCCCTGTTCCTTGCGAAGAGGCTTGTCCGGTAAAAGCCATCAGCAAGGATGAAAACTACATCGAGCATATCGACGAGAGCAAGTGCATCTATTGCGGAAAGTGCCTGAACGCATGTCCGTTCGGAGCGATATTTGAAATTTCGCAGGTGTTCGACGTGTTGGAAGAAATCCGCAGGGGACAGCAGGTAATCGCCCTCCCGGCCCCTTCCGTGCTCGGCCAGTTCAACGCAACCATCGAACAGGTGTACGGCGCGTTGAAGCAGGTCGGCTTCGCTGACGTGATTGAAGTGGCCGAAGGAGCCATGCATACCACGAGCAACGAGGCTCATGAACTGCTGGAGAAGTTGGAAGAAGGGCAGAAGTTTATGACCACCTCCTGCTGTCCGTCGTACATCGAATTGGTAAACAAGCATATCCCCGCCATGAAGCCTTACGTTTCTTCCACCGGGTCGCCGATGTATTATGCGGCGCGCATCGCACGCGAAAAGTATCCCGATGCGAAAGTCGTGTTCATCGGCCCGTGCATTGCAAAACGCAAAGAGGCGCAAAGAGACGAGTGCGTGGACTACGTCATCACGTTCGAAGAACTGCATCCGATATTCAGAGGGTTGGGCATCGAACTGGAGCAGGCCAATCCTTACAAACCCGCCTGCGAGTCTGTATGCGAGGCCCACGGGTTTGCGCAGGCAGGCGGAGTGGCCGGTGCGGTAAAATCCTACTTGGGAGCGAAGGCCGACGGCATAAAGATGCTCCAGTTCTCCGACTTCAACAAGAAGAACATCGGCGTGCTCCGCGCATACGCCAAGACCGGAAAAGTGGACGCCCAGTTTATCGAGATGATGGCCTGCGAAGGAGGATGCGTGACAGGACCGAGCGCGCACAACGACCCCACGGCCGGACGGCGCCAGCTGAACCAGGATTTGCTGAAGCGCACGCTGAAATATGAGAACCTCCGTCAGGAATAACCGCAAATGTCCGCCCGTTTTTGCTGAAAGACGCTGAGGCTTTCCGGCAAAAGCGGGCGCAGATGTGCGGACAAACCGCCGACTTTTTTATGTTAGAGCTGATTGAACGCCTTCGTCGGGAACGTACATTGTCGCCCGACGAGTTTCGCGCGCTCTTGAACGGGTGCGACGTTTCTTCCTTGGTCGCCGCCAACAAGGAAGCGCGGGAAGTGGCTCAGTCGGTTTTCGGAAACAAAATCTACATCCGGGGACTGATTGAGATAGGCAACCGCTGTCGGAACGACTGCTACTATTGCGGAATCCGCCGGAGCAACGTCCGGATAGAACGTTATCGCCTTGACAAGGAAACGATTTTAGCGTGTTGCCGCGAGGGATACGGAAAAGGATTCCGGACATTCGTGCTGCAAGGCGGAGAAGAAAGCGAGTCTGCGGACGATGCCATGACGGACTTGATACAGGAAATCCGGAAGGAGTTTCCCGATGCAGCCGTCACGCTTTCGTTGGGCGAGAAGCCGACTGCATCATACGAACGCTTCTTCCGGGCAGGCGCCGACCGCTATCTGCTGCGCCACGAAACGCGCAATCGCGAGCACTACCGCTTCCTGCATCCGGAGGCCATGTCGCTCGACAACCGCCTGCGCTGCCTTGGCGACTTGAAGCGAATCGGTTTCCAGACTGGGACGGGCATCATGGTCGGAAGCCCCGGACAAACCGTTGAAAATCTGGTGGAAGACATCCTTTTTATGGAAGAATTCCGCCCTCACATGATTGGCATCGGTCCTTTCCTTCCGCACCGCGACACGCCTTTCGCGCAATGCCACGCCGGAAGTTTGGCAAAAACGCTGCTGCTGATTTCCGTATTCCGCCTGATGCACCCCCGCGCGCTCATCCCGGCGACGACCGCTCTTGCCACACATTCTCCCGAAGGGCGCGAATTGGGCATACTGGCAGGAGCCAACGTGGTGATGCCCAACCTTTCACCCGCAGGCGAAAGGGGGAAATACTCGCTCTACGACCGGAAAGTTTCCACCGGAGCCGAGGCTGCGGAAGGGCTGCGGTTGCTCGAAAGGTCGCTGGAACGCATCGGATATGTAATCGATTACAGTCGGGGAGACAGCCCGCTGACAACAGACAGATGATAATATATGTATAAGATTGATTCGAAGAAGGCAGAAGAATTCATCTGCCATGAAGAAATACTCGACACGCTCGAATTTGCAGCACGGCATCGCAACGACCTTGCCTTGACGCGCTCTATCCTCGAAAAGGCGCGTGCCTGCAAAGGGCTGACTCATCGGGAAGCCGCCGTGCTGTTGGAGTGCGACGACCCCGCCCTGACGGAAGAAATCTACCGGCTGGCGCGCGAAATCAAGCGGAAGCTCTACGGCAACCGCATCGTCATGTTCGCCCCGTTATACCTGTCGAACTATTGCGTCAACAGCTGCACGTATTGCCCGTATCACGTCAAAAACAAAAGCATCGCCCGCAAGAAACTGACGCAAGATGACATCAGGCGGGAGGTCATCGCCTTGCAGGATATGGGACACAAGCGCCTGGCCGTCGAAGCGGGGGAGGACCCGCTGCACAATCCGATAGACTATATCCTGGAATCTATCCGAACCATTTACAGCATCAGGCACAGAAACGGAGCCATCCGCCGGGTGAACGTCAACATAGCGGCCACCACGGTAGAGAACTACCGGAAGCTGCATGATGCAGGCATAGGCACTTATATCCTTTTTCAGGAGACCTATCACAAGGAAAGCTACGAGAAACTGCACCCTAAAGGGCCGAAAAGCGACTATTCTTACCACACGGAAGCGATGGACCGCGCAATGGAAGGCGGCATTGACGATGTGGGAATAGGGGTGTTGTTCGGGTTGAATACCTACAAATACGACCTTGTGGGCCTGCTGATGCACGCGGAACATTTGGAAGCCGCCTTCGGAGTGGGGCCTCACACCGTCAGCGTTCCCCGCATCTGCTCGGCCGATGACATCAGCGCGGGCGACTTTAAGGATGCCGTTCCCGACGAAGCGTTCCAAAAGATAGTGGCGGTTATCCGAATCAGCGTGCCTTATACGGGAATGATTGTCTCCACTCGCGAGTCGCAACGCTCGCGCGAAAAGGTGCTTGAGCTGGGAATTTCGCAAATAAGCGGCGGGTCGCGCACCAGTGTGGGCGGCTATGCCGAAGCGGAGAAGGAGAATTCCGCCCAGTTCGACATCAGCGACCATCGGACGCTCGATGAGGTGGTGGAATGGCTGCTGAAATTGGGATATATCCCCAGCTTCTGCACGGCCTGCTACCGGGAAGGGCGCACGGGCGACCGCTTCATGTCGTTAGTCAAGACAGGACAAATAGCCAACTGCTGCACTCCCAACGCGCTGATGACCCTGCAAGAATATTTGGAGGACTACGCTTCGCCCGAAACGCGCTCGATTGGCACGGAGATGATTCGCCGCCAGATGGAAAATATCCCCAATCCGGCCATACGCCGCCGCGCCATAGAGAATCTGGCGCGCATCAAGGAGGGCAAACGCGATTTCCGCTTTTAAACTGCGCCACCATAAACGTAACGATATATGAACGAAACCCCACGCTCCAACCGCCTGCATATCGGCTTGTTCGGCAAGCGCAACAGCGGAAAGTCGTCGCTTGTCAACGCACTGACCGGACAGGCGGCATCCCTCGTGTCCGAAGTGCCCGGCACCACCACCGACCCTGTTTTCAAAGCGATGGAAATCTACGGCATCGGGCCGTGTGTGTTCATCGACACTGCCGGATTCGACGATGAAGGCACGCTGGGCGAACTGCGCATAGGGCAGACGCTCCGCGCGCTCGACCGCACGGACATCGCGCTGATGGTCTGCACTGACGAGCACATCGACGACGAACTGCAATGGAGCCGGAGAATGAAAGAAAAAGACGTGCCCGTCGTTTGGATTCTGAACAAGTGCGATTTGCCGGAAAACGGCGAGCAAACCATGCGCAGCATCGAGAAGCAATGCGGACAGGTGCCCTTGCTCGTCAGCGCGAAAAGCCGGAAAGGTATAGAAGACGTGCGCCTCCGCATCCGCCAGCTCCTGCCCGATGAAACGATGGAGCAGGGGCTTTTAGGCGGGCTGGCGGAAGAAGGCGACACGGTGATGCTGGTGATGCCTCAAGACATCCAGGCACCCAAGGGAAGGCTGATTCTGCCGCAGGTGCAGACCCTCCGCGAACTGCTCGACAGGAAGTGCTTGGTGATGAGTTGCACCACCGACAAAATAGACCGGATGCTCCAAGCATTGTCGAGCCCCCCGAAGCTGATAATCACCGACTCGCAGGCGTTCAAAACCGTTTACGGAAAGAAACCGGCGGAAAGCCGGCTCACTTCTTTCTCCGTGCTCTTCGCCCGCCACAAGGGAGACATCGGCTATTACATGGAAGGCGCACGAGCCATATCCCGGCTCACGGAACAGTCGCGCGTGCTGATAGCGGAAGCCTGCACCCACGCCCCGATGCAGGAAGACATCGGGCGGGTGAAAATCCCGGCCATGCTGCGCAAACGTATCGGAGAGGCGTTGCAGATTGACATCGTGTCGGGCAACGATTTCCCCGACAGCCTCGCTTCCTACGACCTGATAATCCACTGCGGGGCATGTATGTTCAACCGCAAGCATGTGCTCAACCGCATCGCTTCGGCGAAAAGGCAGCACGTCCCCATGACGAACTACGGAGTAGCCATCGCTTTTCTGTCCGGAATACTCGACAAAATCGAAACCTATTGAGCATATCATGAACATTGAAGATTTTCGCAACTACTGCCTTTCCCTGCCCGGAGTGACGGAGAAAATGCCTTTTACGGCACTTAAAGACCCGTACAGCCGCAATGTGCTTTGCTTTTACGTCGGGAGCAAATGGTTTTGCTACGTCAACATAGAAGCGTTCGACCGCTGCTGTGTCAAGACAGAGCCGGAAATAGCGGAAGAACTGCGCGGACGATACGGCGGAATCCGTCCGGCATGGCACATGAACAAACGCTTGTGGAGTGACGTATATTTCGGCAGCGACGTACCCGACAGCCTGATTCGCGAACTCGTGCGCCAGTCGTATGACATAGTGGCAGCCTCTTTGCCGAAGAAAGAGCGGGACGCGCTGCAAAACTGTTTGTAGGCCCGCAGGAAAGGGGAACGGCAGGACAGAAAAGCGTCCGCGCGTTTTCGGAAAAATGCCCGCGCGTTTTTAAGGAAGCGGGCGGGGAGTAGGGATGCGGCTGAAGAAAAATGGCGGAGTCAACCATCATCAAGTGCAACGTTACGCAATGTTTTTGAAAAAGCGCTGCGCCGGTGTCAGGAAATTGGGCTTTCCCCAAAAGCAAGCGGTATGGAGACGGCTTACTGCCACCATTCAAATATGTCTGTATCCTCCCAGCAGCAGTGAGCGGTAGAGGCAATCACATTCTTGTAGCGGCAGATGAAAGATGCGGGCGTTTCCGTACCCTTCAAGTTCGTCATGTACGCAGTCTGAAGAACGCTTGCTTCATTGATTGATACGTCGAAATAGCGGTATTCATACCCCCTCAGACTATGTTTGCGAAATTCGGCTTTTCGGTATCCCGAATAAAGGCGGGCATCTTTCACTGTGATGTCGAACGGAAGGACTCCTGCCATTTCGTAAGGGGTTCCGCCTTGTCTCACAGTCATGGTGTTTGCCAGCAAAGCGATTCCGCCCCCTTCTGCCAGCACTTTTCCGCCTGCTTCGGCATATTCGCGCAACTGCTGCAGCTGGCGTTTCCATCGATGCAGCTGGCGAGCGAACAGCTCAGGATAGCCTCCGGGAAGGTATATCATGTCTGCCGGAGGAAGGTCGTTGCCGTAAACCGGACTGAAGAAACTTATGTCGCCTGTTTCTTTCAGGCTGTCGATGTTTTGGCGGTAGAAAAAGCAGAAAGCTGGATCGGAGGCAACCGCTATGTGCAGCTTTTTCCGGCATATTGGAAGTCGAGGCTCTGCTTCCGACGTATAAGGAAGGCTGTAGGCGCACGGGAAAATGCGGGTGGCCAGATTAAGAAGGCGGTCAATATCTACAGTCTTTTCTATGAGTTCCGCCGTTTGCCGGGCCGTTTTGTCGAGTTCCGATTTTACGGAAGATGTTAGCGCCGAATAGCGGGCAGGCATCCGCAGCGAGTCCCAACACGGAAGGTATCCGAGGCTTTCCACTCCTGCGTCGGCGCATATCTCGCGGAGGAATCCGTATTGCGACGGCGAATGCACTTGGTAAAAAATCACTCCTGCAATCTTTACCCCCTGGCGGAAGTGCTTGAACCCGCACAACGCCGGAGCAAGCGAGTAAGCGGCAGTACGGGCGTTGACGGTCAGCACCACAGGGACGGAAAGCGTTTTCGCCAGTTCTGCGCCGCTTCCCTGCCATTTCCTGTATCCGTCGAACAAGCCGGCTGCATTGTCAATCACGCATACGTCGGCGTGTTCGCCATACGTATTGTACAAGGACTGAATGCGCGTGCGCGAAGAATACCATGTGTCGAGATTCACTGAAGCGTTGCCCGTAGCCGCCGCATGGCACACCGTGTCCGACAAGTCGGGCCCGCACTCAAATGTCTGCACGTTCATGCCTCTGCGGACGAGAGCGCGCATCAGCCCCATTGACAGCAATATCTTTCCGTTGTCAGAAGCCAACGGACTTAAAATGAATTGTGGTTTCATCGCTTTTCAGACAGAAAGTTGAACGCCTCTTTTACGACAGTCCTTCTATTTCTCCGTTCACAATGTCGATGTGCAAAGCCTGCGGCTCTTTGGGAAGTCCCGGCATACGCATCATTTCGCCTGCTACGATGACTAACATTTCTGCTCCGGCGTTGATTACGATGTCGCGCACCCCGAAATTGAAGTCCTTGGCCACGCCGTAGAGCGTCGGGTCGGTTGAGAATGAATATTGAGTTTTGGCGATGCAGATAGGGAAGCGGGTGTATCCCAACCGTTCTATCATGCGGAGCTTCTTCTGGGCTGCGGGAGAAAAGAGCACTTGCTTGGCGCCGTACAGCTTGCAGGCCACTTTTTCCACTTTCTTTTCTACTGAATCTTCTTCGTTGTATGTGAAAGAGAGGGGCTTCGAGGGATTTGACGCAATTGTGTCCACCACTAAATTGGCCAATTCCACCGCTCCGTTTCCACCTTCCAGAAAAGCATTGTTTACGGCAAAGCCCACTCCTGCCGTTTCGCAGTGGCGGCGCACGAAATCCACCTCTTCGTCGGTATCGTTGGCGTAGCGGTTGAAGGCCACCACTACGGTTTGTCCGAACGAACGCAGGTTTTCGATGTGCTTGTCAAGATTCTTGATTCCCTCTTCAAGTCCTTTCATGTTCGGTTTCTTGATTTGGTCGAGCGCCACGCCTCCATGCATTTTCAGTCCTTGGGCTGTGGCCACGATAACTGTCAGTTTCGGCTGGATTCCCGCTTTGCGGCATTTCACGTTATAGAACTTTTCCGCTCCCAAGTCGGCACCGAAGCCAGCCTCTGTCACCACATAGTCGCCGAACGTCATCGCCAGTTTGGTGGCGAGGATGGAGTTGCATCCGTGCGCGATGTTGGCGAACGGGCCTCCATGCACGAAAGCGGGAGTATGTTCCGTGGTTTGCACCAGATTGGGCGAAAGAGCATCTTTCAGCAGCACCGCAATTGCCCCGGCCACGCCCAAATCCTTCACCGTAAACGGTTTGTTGTCGACCGTGAATCCCAACAGAATGTTTTCGATGCGGCGGCGCAAGTCGGCTTCGTCTTTTGCCAAACAGAGAATCGCCATGATTTCGGAAGCGGGAGTAATGTCGAAGCTCGATTCGCGGGTGATTCCGTTGGATTTTCCTCCCAATCCCGTCACGATGTAGCGCAGACCCCGGTCGTTCACGTCGAGCACACGGTTCCAGAGCACGTCTTTCAGCGCGAAACCGTTGTCTTTGTTCTGATACATGTAGTTGTCGAGCAAAGCTGCAATCATGTTGTGCGCAGAGGTGACGGCATGGAAGTCGCCGGTGAAGTGGAGATTGATTTTGTCCATCGGGAGCACTTGCGCATAGCCGCCTCCCGCCGCTCCGCCTTTCATGCCGAAGCACGGGCCGAGCGAAGGCTCGCGAAGCGCGCAAACGGCTTTCTTTCCTATCTTGTTCAGCCCCAACACCAGACCGATGGACACGGTAGTCTTTCCGATTCCCGCCTTGGTCGGCGTGATGGCAGTGACGAGAATCAGGTTGCTTTCTTTCACCTTATCCTCGTCTGCCAGCGTTTCCGGCACTTTGGCTATGTAGCGTCCGTAATTGGATATTTCATCGACAGGAATGCCGTATTCCCGTGCAATCTGCTTGATTTTCACCAGTTCGATACTGCGAGCGATTTCTATGTCCGACTTCATCTGTTTTGTCTTTTTTGCTTTTTTGAGACGCAAAGGTAAGAAAAGTTTTGCAATTTTCGGCAAACGCGGCGGACTTCGAGAGAAAACGTCCCGGCGCTTCCGGGAAAACTCCGCCGGCTTCCATGCCACGTCCGCTCGAATGAATCAGCCTGACGTTATCGGGCAGACACGCAGGTCTGCCCCTACATGAAATTAAAGAGAGGGCCGTGCGGAATCCTTCTTCGTTTATCTGCATTTCCAACAAGGTTTTTCCGCAGATTTTTCTAACTTTGCTGACGCAAACCAAACTTCAAACGATATGAACAACTTTATCTTTTATAGCCCCACCGAATTTGTTTTCGGGAAAGGCACGGAAGCGAGAACGGCGGAAATGGTGGCCAAGTTTCACGGCACGAAGGTGCTGATTGTGTACGGCGGAGGGTCGGCCGTGAAAAGCGGACTTCTTGGCAGAATCAAAGGGTTGCTTGACGAAGCGCATATCGCCCACGTGGAATTGGGGGGAGTGCAGCCCAACCCCACCGATCCGAAAGTGTATGAAGGAATCGAGCTGGGACGGCGCGAAAAAGTCGATTTCCTGCTTCCCATAGGCGGCGGGTCGGTCATCGATACGGCCAAAGCCATTGCCTGCGGAATCCCTTACGAGGGCGACTTCTGGGATTTCTTCATCGGGAAAGCCGTGCCTGAGAAGGCGTTGCGCCTGGGCGTCGTGCTGACGATTCCGGCGGCGGGAAGCGAAGGCTCAGGCAATACGGTCATCACGAAAGTGGACGGACTGCGCAAACTGAGCGTGCGCACGCCTGAGGTGCTTCGCCCCGCATTCGCCATCATGAATCCCGAACTGACGTTCACCCTTCCGGCGTGGCAGACGGCATGCGGCATCACGGACATGATGGCGCACATCATGGAGCGTTACTTCAGCAACACTGAAGACGTGGACGTGCCCGACCGGATGTGCGAGGGGACGCTGAAGGGAATCGTCGCAGAAGCTCTCCGTTTGGTGAAGGAGCCGCACAACTACGGCGCACGCGCCAACATCATGTGGGCGGGCACCATCGCGCACAACGGCACTTGCGGCGTAGGATGCGAGGAAGACTGGGCGTCCCACTTCTTGGAACATGAAATCAGCGCGGTCTACGACGTGTCGCACGGCGCAGGTCTGGCGGTAGTGTTCCCGGCGTGGCTGACCTATATGGCGGAACACCACGCGAAAAAAGTAGCCCAGTTCGCCAACCGGGTATGGGACGTGCCCGAATCGGACGACAAAAGGGCGATGGCTCTCGAAGGAGCGGCCCGCATGAAAGCATTCCTGCACGAGATAGGTATGCCGACCACCTTCAAGGAACTGGGCATCGAACGCCCGGACATCGACTTGCTGGTTCGGAAACTGCATGAAAACAAAGGGGAGCTGGTGGGCAATTACGTCCGGCTCGACCGCCGCGCCACACGCGAAATCTATGAAATCGCCAACAGCTAAACTTCTTCGGCTATGATATTCAGCAACGAACAAGTGCGCCGCCAGGACCGCCTGCTTGATGAAGCGCGTGCGATGGAAATCGTCAAAGAAGGAGAATATGGGGTGTTGTCCATGATGTCGGAAGACGGGGAGGGAGGTTATGGAATCCCTGTCAGCTATGTGTGGGATCGCGGAAACTCCATCTATCTGCATTGCGCTCCGGCAGGGCGGAAGCTGAGGTGTATCGATGCGTGTCCGGCAGTCTCGTTCTGCATAGTGGGAAAGACGCAAGTCATCCCCGACCGGTTCACTACGGCCTACGAAAGCGTGGTGCTGGAATGCACCGCCCATCGGAGCCTGCACGAAGCGGAACGCATGTCGGCGCTTTCGCTGCTTCTGAGCAAGTACTGCCCCGACGACAAGATGCGCGGCATCGAATACGCCAACAAGTCGTTCGCGCGGACGGAAATCATCCGGCTCGACATCGAGCGGGTCAGCGCAAAATGCAAGCGCATCCGTTGACGGCGGGCTTGAACACAAAGAGGGGATGCGCATATAGCGCACCCCCTCTGCCAATATCCTCAAAATGGCGTTACAGTTTTCTTGCCGCCTTGCGACATGCCGCCAGCTTTCTCACGCTGACGGCATGCGCTTTCGTTCCGCCCTGCTGAACGACGGACACGATTTTGAAACCGCTCCATTTCAGAATCTCTTTCATCGCACGCACCGCTCCTTCGGACTGGCGGAACAGTATGTTGAACGGAAACGGAGTGGTGCAAGCGCTTACAATAATGGCTTTCTTGCCTTTGTGCAAAGGCTTCGGAATCCCGTTCGGGCTTTCCCCCATCATGCCGTACACGATTCTGTCGAACGCCGTTTTCAGCTGGCCGGGGATATTCCCCCAATAGCAAGGAACGCCCACCGCCAGCGCGTCGCATTCCCCTATAAGGCGGAGCAGGCGTTGAGCGCCATCTTCAGGCAATACGCACCTCAAGCTGCTTCTGCACGACATACATCCGTTGCAAGGTGCAACGTGCAAATCGGAGATTGAAACGAAAGCCGTTTCAATTCCTCTTGCCTTCGCTTCTTCGTCTATGGCAGACAGCATCCGGAAGATATTCCCTTGTTTTCTGGGACTTCCGTTAACCACCAAAAGTTTCATCCGGAAAAGCAATTAGTTTTGATAATCGAAATACCACCAATAGGTGTTGCCGTAATGACGGCGCATCCAGTTCTCGCGTTCTTTGGCCGAAGCGGTGTATTCTTTTTCCTTTTCTCTGTACTCCATAAAACGCCGCAGGCAGGCCGTATCCCTTACGGCAAAGGCCGAATCTGCATGGAGCGACTGATACAGCGTCATCGCTTCCCGGTAGAAACGCGGCAAGGTGTCTTCTTCCTCATAGAAGTCGCTTACGGCAACCGCAAACCCTTCCAGATTCTTGTCGAGCAGCAAGGCGGACAAATAATAGTCGAGCGAAATGTGTTTGCCCGTGCCTTTATAACAGATATTGCGCAGGAAAGCCGTTCGTCCTTCCCCCTCATACGGCTCTGCTCCTAACAGGGAATAAACGGAATCGTTTGTATAGCGGAGCGTTTCCAGCGAATCGTCAGCGAAGAAAAGCCCGTCTGAACGGTAATACTGCGGATAGTCGAACAGACGTTCTCCCATCGTCCCGGTCCGTGCCATTGCCATCGTGCGCAAAGCCGTCAACGTTCGGGTCGCTTCAAGCGATTTTTCTCCCACGTGCAGCGCCTTGTCATACGCATGGTTGTGCAGATAGTGTTCCGCCTGAAGTTCATGGTGGAAAGCGCGGTCCGTGTTGCCGCACAACACGGTTGCCACGCATAATGCCAATATGATGAACAAATTGCCGTTGACCACGCCCATAACGCTTCCTTCACGGTTCAATTGCACCCTAAACGTCCTTCTCAGCCAATAGGCGACTGCAATGAACACGGCTATCAGCAGCGGAAGAAGCCACGGCCAGCATGAATGGAAAGAAGATATGTACACATTCCTCCCGACATCGGTCAGCGCGCACAGCATCAGGAACGAAGGCACATACGACAATGCACGGATGCTTCCTTTCAGCCCCAACATACTGTTCATTCCCCACCTGACCAACAAAAGAATCAGGGTAATCACAATTGCACTTGCAACCGGCGCGAAACGGGTTTTCCCGTGAGCCAGCGAATAATGCAACGCTTCCAGCACTTCGCGCTGGAATACATACAGATAAACGAAACTGAAAACAGAAAAAAGAAGACCGCATACCACGATCATAATGCGTGCGGTCTTCTTATAAAACGAATTGTAATAACTCATACCTAATCAGTCTTTCACCCGCTTCAGCACCACGGCGGAACGAGCAGGTACATACAGTTTAAGCCACTCTTTCTTGTCCTTCGCATAAAGCGGGTCGGCGCATGTGAAATGGCGCAACGAATCGTCAGAGAATCCGAAACCGCCGAATGCCTTGTTGTCAGTGTTCAGCACTACGTCGTAAGCGCCGCGCGGAACCAAGAAGCCGTAATCTGTAAACGAACGGGTTGGATTGAAGTTGAACACGAAAACCAAATCCTTGCGGCGATAAGCCAGTATCTGGTCGCCGTCGTTGTGCCATACTTCTATCACGTCTGATTTCTGAATGTTCTTTACGCTTGTCAGCAAGTGGACCATCTCTTTGTCAAAATCGCCGAGATAATGATAGCACAAGCTCTTGTCGTCTACCAAATGCCATTGGCGGCGCGCGTATTTATACGACCAGCCGTTGCCTTCTCTGGGGAAATCAATCCATTCCGGATGGCCGAACTCATTTCCCATGAAGTTCAAGTATCCTCCATTGATGGTGGAAGCAGTGAGCAAGCGAATCATCTTGTGAAGCGCAATGCCCCGTTCAACCGTGCCGTTCTCGTCTCCCTTTCTGAAGTGCCAGTACATATCGGCATCGATCAGGCGGAAAATGATGGTTTTGTCGCCCACCAGCGCTTGGTCATGGCTTTCACAATAAGATACGGTCTTTTCGTCTTTGCGCCGGTTGGTCACTTCCCAGAACAGGCTTGACGGTTTCCAGTCTTCATCGCGACGCTCCTTGATAATCTTTATCCAATAGTCTGGTATGTTCATCGCCATGCGATAGTCGAAGCCGTATCCTCCATCTTCAAACGGAGCCGCAAGTCCCGGCATACCCGAAACTTCTTCGGCAATGGTAATGGCTTTCGGATTTACTTCGTGAATCAGCTTGTTGGCAAGAGTCAGATAGCAAATGGCATTGTCGTCCTGGTGTCCGTTGAAATAGTCGCCGTAATTGCAGAAGGCTTCTCCCAACCCGTGGCTGTAATAGAGCATGGAAGTTACGCCGTCGAAACGGAATCCGTCGAAATGGAATTCTTCCATCCAATACTTGCAGTTGGACAGGAGGAAATGCAGCACTTCGTTCTTTCCGTAATCGAAGCAAAGGGAGTCCCATGCCGGATGCTCGCGTCTGTCTCCTTGATAGAAGTATTGGCACGGGTCGCCCGCAAAATTGCCTAACCCTTCTACTTCGTTTTTCACAGCATGTGAGTGAACAATGTCCATAATGACGGCAATTCCCATGCGATGGGCCGTATCAATCAATTCTTTCAGTTCGTCGGGAGTGCCGAAACGTGAAGACGGAGCAAAGAAACTTGACACATGATAACCGAAACTTCCGTAATAAGGATGTTCCTGAATGGCCATAATCTGGATGCAATTATATCCGTCGTTTGCTACGCGCGGCAGGATATTCTCGCGAAACTCATTGTAGGTGCCCACGCGTTCCGCATCTTGCGACATGCCCACATGGCATTCATAAATCATAAGCGGGCCTACATTCGGAGTGAATGTTTTCTTTTTGAATTTATAGGGCTTGTCCGGATTCCACACCTGCGCGCTGAAAATCTTGGTTTCGTCGTCCTGCACTACTCGTCTGGCCCATGCAGGAATGCGCTCTCCGCATCCGCCGTCCCAATACACCTTCAGTTTGTAGAGGTCGCCATGCTTCATGGCCTTTTCGGGGAGCTTGATTTCCCAATTTCCGCTGTTGCGCAAACGTTTCATTTTATAGGCAGGGGTTTCTTTCCAGCCGTTGAAATCACCGATGAGGTAAATGTCGGTAGCATTCGGCGCCCACTCGCGGAACACCCATCCTTTGTCGGTGCGGTGCAACCCGAAATACAGATGTCCGTCGGCGAAATCCGACAATTTCTTTTTCCCCACCAGCTCTTTTTCCTTTGCGACAGCATACAGATGACGTCCGTTGATTGCGTCAGCATACGGTTCCAGCCAAGGGTCGTTCTTGATAATGTTCAATACTCCGTCCATAGTATCAGTTGTTTTGATTTGACTATTGTTTTTTATACGCCTGCATCCCGGACGAACGCAGACATTTTTTATTATTTTACACGTACTTTCACGATAACTTTCTTCACCCCGTCAGGAGTTACTCCCGGCGCGTGCGCGTCTTCCGGGAAAAAGATAGCGAACATTCCCGGTTTCACTGTCAGATAGTCCGTTGCCAGCCCTTCGTAGAAAGTGATGTCTTTTTCCGCGTTGTATGCGGCTTCCGGCAAGTCGGCGCGGGGCATGTATCCCATTCCTTCCACTCCCGACAGAGGTATCTGGATGTCGATGAAGTTGTTGTGGGTTTCGATTCTGGCCTCTTCTTTCGTTTTCGGACGAGCCTGCGAGAAATTGACTATCAGTTCACCTTCTTTCAAGACCACTTTTCCCGTTTCGTGCGCTTCCAAGTCGGTTGATTTCAGAAAGTCTACAGCTTGGGCGAACAATGGGTTCAAAGATACGTACTTTTCCAAGTTTTCTAATCTGTCAATAACCATAATGAAATGTTTTTAATATTAAATAATCGGATTGGTTTGCCGCCAGCAACTGCGGCGGCTACACAAACTTACGAAATTTATTCCGATAAACGAACAAAACGGGGATTTTTTAGTTCTTCTCCAGCATTTTCAATAAAAAATCATGTGTTTTGCCGTTGGAAGCTACCACTTCCTGTCCCGATTCGCAGTCGTTTCCTCCGCTGAAGTCCGTCACGCGTCCTCCGGCATTCTTCACTATCAGAATGCCTGCGGCAACGTCCCACGGGCCCAAGAAGGCTTCCGCGCGGGCGTCGAAACGTCCGCAAGCCACATAACACATCTCCGCTGCGGCAGCTCCCACGACCCTCGTTCCGGCCACGTTGCCGTAAACTCCGGCAATCAGCTTCTGAAAGACGGGCTTGTAGGTTTCCGCGTCGTATGGCAGGCCGAGGGCCAGAAAGGCGTCGTCGGCAGAAGATACGTCCGACACATGAATCACTTCCTCGTCCCGATAGGACGGCGCGCCTTTATGCGTCCAGAAGCATTCGTCACGGCAGATTTCGTAGACGACTCCAAGCAATATCTCGTTCCGGTCGCGCAAGGCAATGCTCACGCAGTAAGGCGCATTGTCGTGAATGAAATTGGTTGTCCCGTCCAGCGGATCGACCACCCAGCAATAAGGTTCGCCGTTGAATCCCATGCTGCCTTCCTCCGCTATAAAGCCTGCTTCAGGGAGCAGCTCTTTCAGGCCGGACACAATTCTCCGCTCCGACTCCCTGTCTACGTAAGACACGTAATCGTGCGCATGTTTCTTCTCCACCCGGACGCGCGAAAATCCCCGCCGCTCTTGACGGATAAAGCGTCCGGTTTCCGTTGCAAGGCGGCGGACTTTTGACGTAAGTTCCGGCAGATTCAGGCTCATTTCTTTTCCTCCAGCAAGCGTCCGTATCTGAAAGTGCCCTGGCGGATGACCTTCCCGTTCGCGTCGGTCTCAACAAAAGGCCCGTCTTTTTTCCCTTGCTTGAAGAAACCTTCAAAACGGATTCCGTCTTTGCTGACGAGCGTGCCTTTGCCTTCCTCCTTGCCGCGCACGAAACCGCCCGTATAGACCGAGCCGTCGGCCGCGCGCAACGTGCCTTTGCCGTCGGGCATATTGTTTTTCCATTGGCCTTCATACACGTCGCCGTTGGCCCATCGGTAAGTGCCCGTTCCGGAACGTTGGTTTCTCAGCCATTGGCCCTCGTATACGGCTCCGTTGGCCCATGTGAACATGCCCGTCCCGTTCTGCCATCCGTCTGAGAACTGGCCCACATACTTGTCTCCGTTGGGATAAGTGTAGATGCCTTCTCCCGTCCGCCTGCCGTCGGCATAGTCTCCTTCGTATTTCTCTCCGTTCTGAAAGCAGAAGATTCCCTTTCCTTCCTGGACGTCGTTTTTCCAGTCGCCTACGTATTTGTCTCCGTTTGTGTAGTAGAAAGTGCCCTTTCCCTCGCGCATACCGTTTTTCCACTCGCCTTCATACCTCGACTTGTCTTCCCACACCATCACTCCGTATCCGTCTTTCAAGTCGTTCTTCCAGTCGCCCGTGTAAGAAGCGCCGCCGCTCCACGTGTAAGTTCCCTTTCCGTTGCGCTTGTCCTGATGCCATGTTCCGACGTACAAGTCGCCGTTGTAATAGGTCATCGTGCCTTCTCCTTCCTGAAAATCCTCAAACCAGAAGCCTTCATAGCGGTTGTTGTTCATGAAATAAAAGGTGCCTTTGCCGTGCTGGCGGTCTTGAAACCATTCGCCTACATACTTTTCTCCGTCGCTGAACGTGTAAGTGCCTTGTCCCTGACGTTTTCCTTTCACGTATTCGCCTTCGTACACGTCGCCGTTCTTGAACACTGTCCGGCCCTTTCCGTTGGGGCGTCGTCCTTTCAGTTCTCCCGTGTATTCCGCTCCGTCTTTAAACTTGTAATAGCCCAAAGACATCTGAGCCGATACTGGCCCTGCACCTGCCAGCAGAGCGAACAATAAAATGCTATATCTGTTCATCGTTGATTCTTTGTTTGGTTGTTGTCAAAATTAGTGCTTTTGCCGTTGGCCCGCACCGCCCGTTCATACTTTTTTGCCTGCCACCGCTTCTATTAAGTTTTCTTTGCGGAAATATTTCTGCGCCAAAGTCCGGATGTCTTCGGGCGACGTTTCACGGATAGCGTCCAGCGAACGCCGATAAAAGTCGTGGTCGAGATTTGCCGTTTCGATGAATATCCATGCGTCAGAAAGAGAAAACGGATTTTCATACGAACGGCATATATCTCCCAACATATAGTTGCGCACCATTTCCAGTTCTTCCTCCGGCACTCGTTCTTCCCGCAGCCGGTCCATTTCATGATAAACCTCTTTTATCACCGGCTCCACATACTCGTTTCCCGTTTCCGTACTTATCACCAGCAGTCCCGTTCCGGGATAGGCCACAAGCCCTGCCCCTATGCCGTATGTATATCCCTTTTCTTCGCGAATGTTCGACATCAGGCGACTGCCGAAATACCCGCCGAACAAGGTGACCAGCACGCGCAGCTTCAGATAATCAGGATGTTTGCGGTCGAGCGTGAACCCTCCGATTTTCAACGAACTTTGCATGGCATCTTCTTTCTCCGCAAATACACGCTTGCGCGAATCCGTCGTTATCGGAATTTCCGGAATGCCGGACGAAAGGAATGAGCTTCCCCATTCTGCATCGCCGAAATGCGACTCTATGCAACGCACCGCTTCCGGAGTCACTTTTCCCGAAAGATAAGCTGAGCAGTTGCCGGAACTGTAATTACAACGGTAGTAGTCTTTCAGCCGCTCCACGTCGATACTATCGTAGTCGTCCAACTCCGCATAGCGTCCCAGCGGATGGCTTTCTCCGAAAAGCGAGCGGTTGAGCAGCTTGCGGGAAAGCACTTCCACCCTTTGGTTGTTTACCATAAACTGATGCTTGTGGATGTCGCGGATTACGGAAAATTCCTTTTCCGGGAAAACAGGTTCTTTTACCATTGAAGCCACGATTTCAAGGGTTTTCCCGAAATATTTCGACAGTGAATAGAGCGTCACGAAACTGCTGTCTACCGATACCGACAAGTCGAGCCATGCTCCGTAATAGTCCAACGCCTCCGCTATTTCGGCGGAAGGAAAGCGTTTCGTACCCTCCCTCAGCATTCGATTGGTGAAAACGGCTTGCAAAGGTTGGGATTGCCGCAACTGGCCGCTCCTGACAACCAAATCAAACCGCACCACGTCTTCGCTTCCCGCCTGTATGGTGAACAGAGGCATTCCGTTACGCATCAGCCGCTTTTCGGGGCGGGCTATCGAAAAATCGTCCAATTGGCGGATCTTAGGGGCTATCGTCCTGTCGAGCATACTTATCCCAATTCTTGATGTTGGTGCAAAAACTCTTCAGCGCGCGCCAGATCCTGCGGCGTGTCGATACCGATTGTCTCCACATCGCTGATGCCGACCTTGACGGTATAACCGTTTTCAAGCCAACGCAGCTGTTCGAGCGACTCTGCCAACTCCAGCGGCGATTGGGACAAAGCGGTAATTTCTTTCAACACCGAAGTCCGATAGGCATACAGCCCGATATGTTTGTAGTATATATGGTTGGCAAGCCACTCTTTGCGGTCGCGGTTGCGCTGGAAAGGAATGATGGAACGGCTGAAATACAAAGCCTGCATCCGGCTGTTCACCACAACTTTGGGAGAGTTCACATTTTCCAGCGCATCGTATCCGTCTGCGGGAACGAACGGTTTGACCAAAGTAGCGATTTGTGTAGAATCGTCATCGAAGCAGGCTTTCACAGCCTCTATTTGCGACTTGCGGATAAAAGGTTCGTCGCCTTGAATGTTGACTACCACGTCATAGTCGGCACCTGTTTTGCAATATGCTTCATAGCAACGGTCGGTGCCGCTTTTATGGCTCGTTGAGGTCATCACAGCCTTTCCTCCGAAAGCCTTTACAGCAGCTTCAATCCGCTCGTCATCGGTCGCCACATACACCTCGTCCAATGCATCTTTCACTTGTTCGTACACTCGTTGAATCACGGTTTTCCCTCCCAACATTGCCAACGGTTTGGCCGGGAAGCGCGTAGACGCATATCTTGCTGGAATAATCCCTAAAAATTTCATAGCACTGCAATTGTTTGTCAAAATTTACAATAAGCAGAAAAGGAGGAAAATCGGTGATGATTTTCCTCCTTTTCACAGAGCGGCAAACGGGACTCGAACCCGCGACCCTCAGCTTGGGAAGCTGATGCTCTACCAACTGAGCTACTGCCGCATTTTTTGGTTGTGCAAATGTAGACTTTATTTTGGAAACAAACAATTTTTAGACTGAAAAAATGCAGGCGAATTTGATTTTTCTTCTTGGTGCAGAGTCCAACAGCAAGTGCAACATTACAAAATATTTTTGAAAAAGCACAATTTAGGTGTATCAAATTGTAGCT
>CALUGI010000029.1 GCA_944320135.1 uncultured Phocaeicola sp.
ACCGAATGCGGTATTGATCAAGGCTTCAGAAATACCGGTTGACAACGCAACTGAGTCAGTACCACCACCAGCAGACAGAGCGGCGAATGAACGGATCATACCGATAACGGTACCGAGCAATCCCATCAATGTACCCAAAGTAGTAATGGTACCGATAATCGGAAGGTTCTGCTGCAGCATCGGCATTTCCAAAGCAGTAGCTTCTTCCAATGACTTCTGGATAGCCAATACCTTCTGATCCTTGTCCAGTTCAGTGTTTTCTTCCATTTCACGATAAGTCTGCAAAGTAGCGCCTACAACATTTGCTACAGAACCGCGCTGCTTGTCGCACAATGCCTGAGCAGCCTGCATATCATTCTTTGCCAAAGCATCCTTAATCTGAGCAACGAATTTAACCAATTTGCCACGACCGAAAGCGGCACGGATAGTGAAATAGCGTTCAACGCTCAATGCCAACACAGTCAGCAACAGAGTCTGGATAACCGGAACGACGATACCACCTTTATAGATAGTTCCCAGCATGTTACCCGGCAGCGGGTGGTTGTTCGGGTCGTTGTTCATGAAGTTCGAGGGGTCACCCAAGATAAACTTGTAGATACACAACGCGATGATAAAGCACGCGATAATCACCAAACCAGCAGCTTCAATACCTTTGAAACCTTGCTTTTTGTTAGTTGTTTTAGTTTCCATAAGATTAATTGTTTTTTATGTTTAAAAATTAGTGAATTTCAATCTTTCACACTTAGAAACAACAACATAAGCCTTACAACCACGACTTCTCCTACAGGAAGACAGGAAACTGCCCGATACAAAACGATGTTTTTCATAGCATCCATCATGTGTCTTATAAGGGCACAACCACATAGCTAACAGAGTACCAACGCGTTTCCTTGCAGAAGCCCAACCTTCCTCCGGCTTTAAAGCCTTAGAGTAGGAAACAAGTACACGCGGCACTGAGGTTGTCCAGAATTTCATGGTAAAAGCTGTTATTTTTCTATTTCCGCACAAAGAAAAGGCAATTTTACGATATATCAAAATGAAAAGATGTTATTTTGGCTTATCAAACTTGAATATCATGCGGACGACATAGAATTTCATGCCAAGCATACTGCAATCCGCCATAAAACGCCTTCCAGACAAGAATCGCCCAAGTTTGTACAAAGCTAAACAAACTTGGGCGATAATCAAACGAAAAAACGAAAAAATTATTCCACAGGCGTTTCTTCAAACGCAATGTCAGGAATCACTTCTTCATTCCATCCGACAATTTCCTGCCCTATCAGCACGAGACCTTCCTTTGTAAGTTTCAACGTGTATTTGTTGTACGTACCGGCCTGAAATTCCTTTCCGAGCTTGTCGGTCGTGGCTGTATAAGAGATGCCGTCGCGCATATAGGAGATGGAGAACTCCGAATTTTCCTCCAATACGGAAGGATTGCAAAGCAATGTCAACGAGTATCCCGTTTCGCTCGCCACCTCTGCCGGCACATCGTATGCCAATGACAGTTCATCCGCAGGCGAAGCGTCCGCCGCCGCCACGATTCCGTCGGCCTCCGAAGTTTCCCCGAACCGGTATGACGTGCGGCTAAACAGACCGCTTCCTTTCAGCACGGCTTTGGAAATGCTCACGTTTTCTTCGGCCCTATCCTTTTTGACGGTAATGGAAAGCAACGAATATACATGCCTGAACGCATAAGCTCCCGTAAACGACACAGCGCCGGAATTGGTCTTGTATCCGCTCGTGCAGCGCGCCGCAAGAAAATCAAACTCGCCTAAAGCCGAAAACTCGCCCGTTTGCGCGCTCAAGTCGGGCATAGGAATAGCTGTGCGCACAGCGGACTCTTCCGAATAAGGATAATACGCGCAAAATTCGAACTCGTTCACTTTATCCTCCCACACTAAAGGCGTCTCCGACTGCCATCCGTCTCCGGTCAGCGTCCATTTCACCGGAGCGTCTTCTTCAGGCATGAAAAAGCCTATTTCGTCACCGGCTTCAAAGGTTGTAGCTGCATCTGCGGCATCCGTTACCGTTCGCGACAAAGAAAGGTTCGACACTGACGCCTGCAGGCTCATCATTTCTGTTGCAGACAACTCCCGTTCCGTTTCATTCTGCTGGCACCCGGCCAACAAGGGCAACGAACAAATCCCCATCAAAATAATTTTGTTCATAATATATTGTTTTCTTACGGGAAACGTTTCCCGTACAACAATAAAAACGAACATATCTGCATACGTCTACCCGAAAACCGAACTATTTTCTTCTCAATCAAACGACAAGTAGGGAGAAAGACGGCGAATGTCTGCTTCCGAAAATTCCTTGAACATCTCTATTTGGGACATACCCTTGATTCTTCCGCGCTTCCGTCTGTACTCAAGTATGGCTTTGGCTTTGTAGAAATCCATATAAGGATGAGAGCGCAACCGGTCCAGCCCGTCACGGTTCACGCGCAGCTTGCGGTAAGGACCTTCATCAAGCACAAACCACCGGTTGAAGTCCGGGCCGACATGGGGAACTTCCTGCAACTGCTCTACCCGGCAGAAACCGCCCAATTTGTTCCGATAAGCCACGATCATGCGCGCCAATCCGGAGCCTATCCCCGGTATGCGCTTGAGCTGGGAGGTATCCGCCTTGTTCAAAGGCACCACAGTGCCTTCGGGATATTTGAAGGGCACGGAATCAGACTTTGCTTCCTGACGCGCAAAAAGAAGCGTGTCGCGGCGCAACGTAAACTCCGAAGAAATACGTATATAAGGCTTCAACGCCAGAAACTGACTGTCTGCAAGGCCATAAATGCGGGCAAACGCTTCCGGAGCGCGGAACACTCCCCCGCTCGCACGGTATCGCAACACGTTTCGCGCCACAAACGCGGAAAGCCCCAACCTGCGCAACGACATGGAATCGACCGTATTCGGATCAAACGGCTGCAAGATGACAGGAACAGGTTCCTCTTTCCGTTTGTTGAAACGTGCCGCATCCGCAAACCGACGACGCTCATCGTCTTTTATCTGCGCGATGAAAGAATCTATTTCCGCACTCGCACTTTGCCGGACAACCGAAGAATGTCCTCCAAACCGTTTCCCGAACAGAATGCCCGACAAAACTACCGCTGCCAGCGCCAACAGCACGATTATCGCCCTGCGCTCCGACTTGGAATAATAGAAAAAGTCTTTCCACATCCGCACGTCACCCCAACAGGCCCAGCTCGTTTACGAATATCAGCAAAATCCCTATCGGAGCCACGAAACGGAGAATGCACACGTATATCGGATAATAAGGCGCTTTCAGCAACCCATAATTGGTCACTTCTCCCCTTACAATCTTCTTGTCGAGATACCAACCGACAAAGACTGCGGCAAACATCCCTCCCACCGGCAACATAATCTTGGCGGTCAGGAAGTCGAGAGCGTCAAAAATGTTCATTCCGCAAATCTTGAACGCGCTCCACTCTCCCAAAGCCAAAGACGACACGATGCCGACCAGCATACATCCGGATGTCACCAGAACAGCTGCACGGCTCCGCGTGAAATGAAACTTTTCGTGAAGAAACGCTGTCGACACTTCATGCAACGAAATTGTGGAAGTAATCGCTGCAAGCGCAAGCAACACATAGAACGCCACCGAACAGACGTATGCCAACACGGGAATGCCCGCAAACGCCTGTTGGAACACATTGGGCAAGGTGATGAATATCAACGAGGGCCCCGCATCGGGCTGGATGCCTACAGAGAAAGCGGCCGGAAAAATAATCAGTCCCGAAAGCACGGCTACGAAAGTGTCAATCAAACCGACCCCCATCGCCGTCTTCCCCAAGTTCGTCTTGCTGCCGAAGTAAGAAGCGTATGTCGACAGACAACCCATGCCGAGGCTCAGCGAAAAGAACGCCTGCCCCATAGCACCCAAGAACACGTCGGGAGTCAGCTTGCTGAAATCGGGCTTCAGCAGAAACTCAAGCCCTTTCTCCGCTCCCGGAAGGGAAACCGAACAGACGGCCAGCAGAATGACGAGCACGAAAAGAAGCGGCATCATGATTTTGGAAGATTTCTCGATGCCGTCTTTCACCCCTTTTACCACCACAAAATGGGTGATGAGCAGGATAGCCAGCAGCCACACCAAAGGACGGAACGGATGTTGCGAGAAGTCCTGGAACATCGCGACATAATCGCCGGAAGTCTTTCCTGAGAAGCCGCCCGTAAGAGCCTGCCAGATATATTCGAGCGTCCATCCGGAAACCACCGAATAATATCCCAAAATCAAAAAACCGGTCAACACCCCTAAATAGCCGACCCACCTCCAAGGCGTGCCCGGAGCCAACATAGAGTATGCCCCTCCCGTACAGGCTTTCGAACGGCGGCCTATGGTAAACTCCGCAATCATGATGGGAAGTCCGAAAATAAAGACACATCCCAAATAAACCAAAATGAAGGCAGCCCCTCCGTGATTGCCCGTTTCATACGGGAAACGCCACACGTTGCCCAACCCTACCGCAGAGCCTGCGGCGGCGAAAACGGCGCCCATCCTGCTTCCAAAACTGACACGTTCGCTCATAATTCTATACTTTCATTGCAATTGTCTTTCATACAGAAAGCAAATATACAAAAAGAATTGTATTCGTGACAAGAAAAACATAAAAAGTTGTATCATTTATCCGCCCGCACGCCTCAATCGGAATGCGCGGAGATTTTGTTCGGAACGCGCCGGCTTTTTGCGGAAAAACGCACGGCATTTTCAGAACTATAGCGCTCCCGCAAGAAAAGCGACTGCGCAAAAGGCTGCAAACGGGAAAAAACATGCTGCAATCCGAACTCGCCGACTGCATAAAAAAACCGCTGCCCGCCAAGATTGAATCTTGCAGGCAGCGATTTATGGTTTCCGGAACTTGCTTCTTATTCCTCACCCGTCCGTCAATCATTGTCCGGAGTGATAAGTTTGTATCCTTTTCCGTGAATATTGATGATTTCAATAGAATCGTCCTCTTTCAGATGCTTGCGGAGTTTGGTGATATACACGTCCATACTGCGGGCATTGAAATAATTGTCGTCAATCCAAATTGTCTTGAGCGCGAAATCACGCTGAAGAATCTCGTTCGCATGAGCGCAAAGCAGCCCCAAAAGTTCAGACTCCTTAGTGGTCAGCTTGGTCTGCTTGTCGCCGATTGCCAAAATCTGCTTCTGAGTATCGAAAGTGAAGCGCCCGATTTTATACACGGTGCATTCCTTGTTTCGTTTTCCACGCACACGACGCAGAATGGCCTCAATACGGAAAGTGAGTTCTTCCATGCTGAAAGGCTTGGTGATATAGTCGTCAGCTCCAATCTTAAAGCCCTCCAATATGTCTTCTTTCAGCGTTTTCGCCGTCAGGAAGATAATAGGAATCTCCGCATTGGCCTGGCGAATCTCTTGCGCCAAAGTGAATCCGTCCTTTTTGGGCATCATCACATCGGTCACCACCAAATCATACTTGTTCTTCAGGAAGGCTTTAAACCCGACCTCTCCGTCCGGAAAAAGATCCGCAGAATATCCTTTCGCCTGCAAATATTCTCTCAACAACATGCCAAGATTCTCGTCATCTTCGCACAACAAAATACGCAATTTTTCGTCCATAAAACTATTCGTCTTTAAATAAAGGTAATACAATAATAAATTTAGTTCCCACATTCAGTTCACTTTCTGCACGAATGGTGCCTTTGTGGTCTGAAATGATCTTCTTTACATAGGCCAGTCCGAGACCGAATCCCTTCACGTCATGACGGTTTCCGGTATGGACACGGTAGAACTTTTCAAATATCTTCTTCAAATCTTCTTTCTTGATGCCGATTCCGTTGTCCTCAATCGAAATGCACAGTTTGTTCGACTCGTTCCATGTTCTTATTTTCAAGGCAATATCCACATCGGCACGCTTGTATTTCACCGCATTGTCGAGCAAATTGAATATTACGTTCGTAAAGTGCATTTCATCGACAAACACAATCGAGTCTTCTGCATTCAGTTCTGCGTCAAGCGTACCTCCGCTGCTTTCCACCTTCAGGCGGAACGTATTGACCACGCCGTTAATCAGTTCGTTGGCATCCACTTCCTTTTTTTTCAAGGTTACGCTCTGGCGCTCGAACATCGACATCTGCAACACCTTCTCCACCTGGAAGCGCAAGCGCTTCGTTTCGTCGTTAATCACCCCTGAAATGTGCTTGAACATCACCGGCGACTTCCCTACAGCCGGGTCGTTCAGCATTTGAGCGGCAAGAGAAATGGTGGAAATCGGGGTCTTGAACTCGTGCGTCATATTGTTGATGAAATCGTTCTTTATCTCTGTCAACCGCTTCTGGCGGAAAATGATATAGATAGTGAACACGAATGTTATCAGCAGCACCACCGTAAAGATAATCGAAGGAATCATGAAACGCACAGAGCTGAAAATATAATCGTCCAACGTGGGGAAGAAAATGTTCACAAACCCCATTTTGGCAGGAGGATCATTCTCAAACAACAGACGCGAATACACCTTTTCCCCGTCATACAAATAGTCCGAACAACGGTACACCTCCTTCCCGTCACGATCGGTTACCGAAAAGTGATACGGTATCTCTATCCCGTTGTTGAACAGTTCCGACTTCAGAAAATGGTCAAGCTGCTTGAAGTTAACACGCTCTTTAAGCGGCTTGTCGCTTGCCGTATACAAAATGTTATAGACCACTTCATCAAGCAATGCACGCTGGTAAATGTAACGCTCCTTCACAATCTCCTGCAAAGCCTTCGATGTTTGCGGAATCGTCTTTCCCGTAGAGATAATCACCTTCGGCACATTGGCAGGCCGGTTCAGAATCGTTTTCAGCTCAAACGTAGAGTAGGTAGAGCCGTCGGGCGCGGTTATCGTGTACCGATGATGCTCCACCACATTTTCACCTGTCCCGTTCTTCTGCCGGTAGCTTTTCGACAGAAGAGCGGCACGCTCCTGCGCCGCTACGTCCTTTTCGAGGTATTTCTTCGTTTCAACCAGCTCCAAGTTATGCACAGCTTTTCCGAGACTGCGGTTCACATTCTCTTCAAACTGTCCGCGACGCATCTTGACCATCTCTTCAATATAGCTTACCTGCAAGTAAAGCAAACTGAGGAAAGACAGCCCCATCACAATTCCTAATGTCCAAATAGTCGACTTTTTCATGGCAACAAATTTAACAGCCAAACCGATACTTGCTACCGGACTTAACATGTTTTAAACTGCCGTTTTCTTATATTAACCGAATATCCGATTTTAGTTCACAGAACATTCACTATAAGAAAAAATCCAACCTCCACATCCGCAAAAATAACAAAAATTTAAACTAACAACAAATAAAACTGACTAAATGTTTAAGGCTGGTTAAATAAAAAAGGCCACATTTTTAAGAAATGCGGCCTCCTTTACCGTCAAATGCGGCGGGCTTTATCAGAGTTCGTCCTTGTCTTGCTCTTCAAATTCCTTCATCAGCTTGTTCTGAACGTCGGTAGGCACGAGTTCATAGCTTGCGAACTTCATGATGAACGAAGCGCGTCCGCCAGTCAGCGAACTCAGAGAAGTCGAATAGTTCGACATTTCCTTCAAAGGCACTTTCGCCATCAGCTTTTCATAACCCTTCTCGCTGCTCATGCCGACAATCATGCCTCTTCTGCCCTGCATGTCGCTCATCACGTCGCCCAACTTGTCGCTCGGCACGAACACTTCCACGTCATAAATCGGCTCCAGAATCTTCGGGCCGGCGTTCTTGAACGCGTCGCTGAACGCATGTCGGCCGGCGAGCATGAAGGATATTTCGTTGGAGTCAACCGGGTGCATCTTGCCGTCATAAACAATGACACGCACGTCGCGGGCATAAGAACCTGTCAACGGCCCCTGCTCCATGCGGCTCATGACACCTTTCAGGATGGCAGGCATGAAACGGGCGTCGATGGCACCTCCCACCACACTGTTAACGAAAACTAATTTGCCGCCCCATTCAAGGTCGATGGTTTCCGTCCCCTTCACGTTCATCTTGAACTCCTGTCCGTTGAACTTGTACGTGTCGGGAGCGGGCATACCTTCATAATAAGGTTCTACAATCAGATGAACCTCACCGAACTGCCCGGCACCGCCCGACTGCTTCTTGTGGCGGTAATCCGCACGAGCCGCTTTAGTAATCGTTTCACGATACGGAATCTTCGGTTCGAGGTATTGCACCTGAAGTTTTTCGTTGTTTTCCAAACGCCATTTCAACGTGCGGAGATGGAACTCGCCCTGCCCGTGAACCAGAATCTGCTTCAGTTCCTTCGACTGCTCGACAACCCATGTCGGGTCTTCCTCACGCATACGGTGAAGCACGGCCATCATCTTTTCCGTATCCGCCTCGTTCACGGCTTTGATGGCACGGGTATATTTCGGATTCGGATATTTGATGAAGTTGAAACGGTTGTCGCAATCCTTTCCGTTCAGCGTGTTTCCGGTCTTTACGTCTTTCAGCTTGACCGTGCATCCGATGTCTCCGGCGCGCAACTCGTCCACCTTTTCACGGTTCGCTCCCGCGCAGACATACAGCTGGGCCATACGCTCCTTCGAGCCACGGTCGGCATTGGTCAGATCGTCTCCCTCACGGACCACTCCGCTCATCACTTTAAAGTACTGCACGTCGCCGATATGCGGTTCGACCGCCGTCTTGAAGAAATACAGCGAAGTCGGGCCGTTCGGATCGGGCGGAACGGCTACGCCGCGCGTGTTATGCACAGGAGGCATTTCGTCGACAAACGGAACCACATTGCCGAGGAACTCCATCAGACGGCGCACGCCCATATCCTTGCCCGCACACACGCAGAACACGGGGAACATGCCGCGTGCGGCAAGTCCCTTGCGGATGCCTTCGCGCATCTCGTCTTCCGTAAGCGATTCCGATTCAAAGAATTTTTCCATCAACGTTTCGTCGTGTTCGGCAGCGGCTTCCACCAATGCCTTGTGCCATTCCTGCGCCTTTTCCATTTCTTCGGCCGGAACGTCCTCTATTGTCGGAGCGCCCCCTTCGGGCCCCCAAGAATATTTCTTCATTAAAAGTACATCAATCAACGCGTTGAAGTCCGGTCCCGTAGACAAAGGATACTGCACCGGAACTACCTTAGAGCCGTAATTCTCCCTCAGCTGTTCGAGCACATGGTCAAAATCGCACTTTTCGCTGTCCAGCTGGTTCACAAGGAAGATGACCGGCTTGCCGAGCTTCTCCGTATAGCGGAAATGGTTCTGCGTGCCTACCTCCGGCCCGTACTGGCCGTTGAGCAGCAGAATGGCCGTATCGGTCACGTTCAGAGCCGTGATTGCCGCTCCCACGAAATCATCGCTTCCCGGGCAGTCGATAATGTTCAGCTTCTTGCCGTTCCATTCCACATGATAAACGGTAGAGAATACGGAGTAGCCATACTCCTGCTCTACCGGAAAATAGTCGCTGACCGTGTTTTTGGCAGTGATTCTGCCGCGACGTTTTATGATGCCACTCTCATAAAGCAGCGCTTCAGTGAGAGTGGTCTTTCCTGAGCCGTCATTGCCAAGGAGGGCAATGTTCTTGATTTCGTTTGTTTGATATACTTTCATGGCATCCCAAGATTAAATTAATGAATGAAAAAGATATGCTTTCCATATCTCTTTTTAAACGATTCGCAAATTAGAGATTAAAATCGGAAAAAGCAACAGATGCCCTCGTGTTACTAAACTATGTTTTCGGACATAAAAAGCATGGAACGGGAAAGAAGGCAGACCGTTTGAACCGCCGTTTCCTATAAAAAGCTCCCGGAAATCTTTTCATTTTCTCCGCAAACAAACCTCGCAAGCGCACGAAAGTATTATAGTCCAGCTGCAAGTCTGTACAGTCCGGCAGCCAGACCGTACAGACTAACGGCCAGACCATAAGGTCTGGCCGTTAGACCACAGATGTGCGCCTGACAAAATCGATTATTTCACGGATATAGCCGAACGCCATCCCCACCACCGTATCCGCAGCTCCGTAGTAAACGGCCACACGGGTGCCGTCCTGCAGAGCCGCGCAGGGGAACACCACGTTCGGCACGTCTCCCTGCAGCTCGTAAGAAACGGCCGGAGCCAGAAGGTATTCGCGGGTGCGATACAGCACCTTCGCCGGATTCTCCCTGTCCAATATGGCCGCCCCCATCGAATAGCGGAAGCCGTTGCAGGTGGTAATCACTCCATGATAGAACAGCAGCCACCCCGCCTCGGTCAGGAAAGGCACGGAGCCTGCTCCGATTTTCGTGCATTGCCATGCGCTGTCCTCAAAAGGAGTCACCTTCATCACGCAACGATGCTCGCCCCAATACTTCATGTCCGGACTGAAGCTGATATAAATGTCTCCGAAAGGCGTGTGCCCGTTGTCGCTCGGACGGCTGAGCATGGCATATTTCCCGTTTATTTTTTGAGGAAACAGCACTCCGTTCCGGTTGAACGGGAGGAACGCGTTCTCGCACTGGTAGAACTCTTTGAAATCAAACGTATAGCCGATGCCTATCGTAGGGCCGTGATAACCGTTGCACCAGGTAATCCAGTAGCGGTCTTCAATCCATGTCACACGCGGGTCGTACTTGTAGTCCGACTCTATCATGTCGGTATTTCCCGGCTTGAAACGGACAGGTTCATGACAGATGTCCCAATGGATTCCGTCTTTGCTGAATCCTGCAAATATATTCATCTGAACCGCCTTGTTGTCGCAACGGAACACTCCCGCAAAGCCGTTGCCGAAAGGCACTACCGCACTGTTGAAGATACTGTTTGACGAGGGTATGTCATAACGCCCGATAACAGGGTTCTTCGAATAACGCCACATCACGTCGACGCATCCTTCCGGACGCTCTTCCCAAGGTATGCTAATCTTTTCCATCGCAATTATTTAGTTAATATACAAAACTGAAAATCTGTTTTATCGAATCCTTGCAAACCGATTCATTAATCCGCTCTCTCATTCCCTTTCTCCTTCCAGCAACGAGCCGTCGGGCGCATACTTGAACGGCACGAAATAGGTAATCAGAAATGCCGGAACCGCAGCTGTCAGCACAAAGATGAAGAACGGTTCATATCCGCCCGGCTTGCCGAACCACTCGCCCAACGCCTCGCACACCCAGCCGCTCGTCATCCCCGGAAGCATCACGCCAAGATTCATTATGCCCGAAGCAAAGCATAGTGCGCCATCTGATGCTTTCCGGGAGCCACCTGCTGCATCATGAACAACGTCAGCCCCACGAATCCGAAACCATATCCGAAATATTCGAACACGATGCCTCCGCAAACCAGCAGGCCGCTTTCCGGCTGGAAAACGGCAAACAGCGCATACACCACAAACGGCAGATTGAAGATGCAGCAGAGCGAAAACAAAGTCTTCTTCAATCCGCGTGCGGAGATGTAGTATCCGGCCAGCAGAGAGCCCAACACAAAGGCAGCCGCACCATACGTGCCGTAATAAAGACCTATCTCCTTCTCGCTCAGCCCCAGCCCTCCCGACGCTCTTTCCGCTTTCAGGAACAAAGGCACGACTTTCATCACGAATCCTTCGGCAAAGCGATACAGGACTATGAAGAACAAATAGTACACGATATGGCGCTTGCGGAAAAAGTCGGCCAGCACCTCTGCCAGTTCCGCCAGCACTTGCCGCGCGGTGCGCAGATTTCCGCCGGCGTTCCTCTTTCCTGAAGGAAGCATGAACGCATGGTAAGCGCCAAGCAGCGCCATCACTCCAGACAGCACAGCCATGATGAGCATCCATGCCCGCCGGTTGGCATCCAGAAGCAGTGTCTTGTCCTGCGTCCCTCCGCCGAAACGTTCGATGGCATACCCCGCCAGATACACAAGTCCGCCGGTCGCCACAATCTTCGCGATGTTATAGAATGCCCCCTGCCAACCGATATACTTCGCCTGGTCGGAAGGTGAAAGTTCGCTCATATAAACTCCGTCGCACGCGATGTCGTGCGTAGCCCCGCTGAAGGCTATTACAGCCAGCAGCGCGATGGAAATGCTGAAGAAATGAGGAAGATTCAACGAAAAGGCCACCAGACCGAACGTTGTCCCCGTTATCAGCTGGGTGGCCACCACAAAAAATTTCTTTGTCTTGAACAGTTCAAGAAAAGGACTCCACAAGGGCTTCAGCGTCCAGGGAAGCAGGATGAGCGAAGTCCAGAAGGTAATCAGTTTATCCTCCACTCCCAATCCCTTGAACATCAGCACCGTCACCATATTGAGCACGACAAAGGGAAGTCCCATCGCGAAATAAGCGGTAGGCACCCAAGCGATAGGGCTTCTCCTTGCGTTCCTGTCAGTCTGCATGTTTTCCATAATCGTCCGAATGATTGCTGAAGATGCCTGAAAACGTCCCGGCGTTCCAGTTTGAACGCCGGGGCGTTCTGATGCAAGCATCGCGGCTTTCCGACATTCTTTCAGCCCGTTTTCTCAATCCTTCACCTCCTTGCTGAACGAATAAGGAGCATCCTCCGGAGAAATGCCTCTTGCCTTGTTCGGTTCGCTTCCCATGACAATTTCAATGCTTCCTCCATTCTGCAAAGCAGAATGAGTCAGATAATTTTTGGTATACTCCTGTCCGTTCACCTTCATCGATTCAATGTACAGATTCCGGATGCCGTTGTCCGGCGCGTCGATGACAAGCGTCTTGCCGTTCTCAAAGTGCAGCGTCGCTTTCTTGAAGAGCGGAGCGCCCACCGCATACTGGTCGGTACACGGGCACACCGGATAGAATCCCAGAGCCGAGAACACATACCATGCGGAAGTCTGCCCGTTGTCCTCGTCACCGCAATAGCCGTCGGGGGTCGGAGTATACATCCTGTCCATCACCTGACGAACCCAATACTGCGCTTTCCAAGGTTGCTTGGCATAATCATACAGATAAATCAAATGCTGAACCGGCTGGTTCCCGTGCGCATAGTTTCCCATGTTCATCACGGTCATCTCGCGGATTTCGTGAATCGGAAAGCCATAATAGCTGTCATCATAGAGAGGCGGCACGGAAAACACCGAATCCATCATCATCACGAACATCTCGTCTCCTCCCATCAGGTCAATCAGCCCCTGCGGGTCGTGGAACACAGACCATGAATAATGCCAGCTGTTCCCTTCTGTAAACGCATCCCCCCATTTCAACGGAGAAAAAGGAGACTGGAACGTGCCGTCGGCATTCTTCCCCCGCATCAGCTTGCTTTCCGGGTCGAACAGGTTCCGGTAGTTCATGGCACGCTTCGCGAAAAGCTCCGCTTCTTTCTTCGGACGTTTCAATTCCTTGGCCAGGCGGTAAATGCACCAGTCGTCATAGGCATACTCCAGCGTGCGGGCTGCATTCTCGTTGATGCCCACATCATAAGGGACATACCCCAACCGATTGTAATAGTCATACCCCTGACGTCCGGTGGAAGACACTTCCGGATGCACATGCTCCGTGCCGTATATCAGACCCTTATAGAGCGTTTCCACATCTTCCACCTTCACGCCCTTCAGATAAGCGTCTACCAGAACGGAAGCCGAATTGTTGCCTACCATGCAACCGCGATGGCCGGGACTGGCCCATTCGGGGAAGAAGCCGCTTTCCTTATATGCGTTTATCAGTCCTTCCTGAATTTCTTTGTTGACCGAAGGGTACATCAGATTAAGCAACGGAAAAAGACAACGGAACGTATCCCAGAACCCGGTGTCCGTGTACATGTATCCGGGCAGGACCTCTCCGTTGTAAGGGCTGTAATGAACAATCTGTCCCGTCTTGTCTATTTCATAGAATTTGCGCGGAAACAACAAGGAGCGATAGAGGCAGGAATAGAACGTGCGGTACTGATCCAGATTTCCTCCTTCCACTTCAATGCGTCCAAGTGCCTCATTCCACGCGTCCCGGCCTTCCTGCACGAGGGCATCGAAAGAATCATCTCCCAATTCCTTCAAGTTCAGAAGTGCCTGTTCCAAGCTGATGAACGAAGACGACACACGGGCATGGACGGTTTCCCCCTTATGTGTACTGAAACCGACAACAGCTCCCGCATGGGCCGGCTTTCTGCTCCATACTGCCGTCATAGAGCACGCTGTCGGCTACAGTAGCCCGGTAAACGAACGGCTTGTCGAACTCGACTACAAAATAATTCTTGAAATTGTCCGGCACTCCGCCGCTGTTGCGGGTGGAATATCCCAGAATCCGATTGTTGTCTTTGTCAATTTTCACATACGAACCTTTGTCGAACGCATCCACCACAATATACGAATGCTCGTTTTCAGGGAAAGTGAACCGGAACATCGCCGCACGGTCTGTCGGAGTCATTTCCGTCACGATGTCATACTCGGCCAGATACACCTTATAATAATAAGCCTTGACTGTTTCCCCCTTGTGCGAGAACCAACTGGCACGTCTTTCCTCATCAAACTCAGGCTTGCCCACCATCGGCATAATGGAGAACTGCCCGTAATCATTGATCCACGGATTCGGCTGATGGGTCTGCTTGAATCCTCTGATTTTATTGGCCGTATAGGTATACTGCCATCCGTCCCCCATCTTCCCGGTCTGTGGAGTCCAAAAGTTCATTCCCCACGGACGGGCAATGGCCGGATAGGTGTTTCCGGCAGACAGCTCGAACGTAGATTGAGTTCCCACCAGCGGATTCACATAATCCGCATAGTCCTTTGCCCTTGCCAGGCCGGAGATGCCAAGAAACAAAAACAACAATAACGAATGTTTTCTCATGGTTATTTATTTAGAAGGTTTTACTCCCCATTTTGTAGGTTCGGCTGACATAACGATTTCCAGCGTCCCGCCTCTTGCAATATCCTGATGATTCAAGAAAGGCTCGTCCAGCGGCCTGCCGTTCAACGTGACCGACTTGATGTATTTATTCTCGCTTGAATTGTTTTTCGTCACAATCGAGAAAACATTCCGGTCGGGCAAACTGATATCCACCCGGTCGAATAGAGGACGACCGATAGAATATACCGGTTTTCCGGGGCACACCTGATAGAATCCCATTGAATTGAGGATATACCATGCCGACATCTGTCCGCAGTCTTCATTCCCAGACAGTCCGTCCGGCGCATTCCGGTACTGCTCCTTCAATACCCGGTCAATCAGTTCCTGGGTTTTCCACGGACGGTTAGCATAATTGTACAGATGAATGACATGATGGCTCGGTTCGTTACCGTGAGCATACTGGCCAATCAAACCACTGATGTCAGCCGAAACCAACTCACCTTCAATAGTGGAATCGGCCGTAAACAAAGAATCAAGTTTCCCTACAAAAGCGTCTTCGCCTCCCATCAGTTCAACCAATCCTTCCACATCGTGCGGCACGAACCACGTCCACTGCCATGCATTCCCCTCACAATAGTCATCGTTCCGGTGGTTCGAGGCTTTCGGGTTGAACGGAGTACGCCAGTTCCCGTCCGAATCCACTCCCCGCATGAAACGGACAGAAGGGTCAAAATAAAGCGCGTAAGCCTTGGCTAACCGAGTATATTTCTGATAATTCTTGTAATCGCCAACAGCCTCGGCAAGCACAGAAATACAATAATCGTCATAAGCATATTCTAGAGCCTTGGCCACCGATTCATTTTCATGGTCACAAGGAATATAACCGATTGTATTCTTATAATACTTGGCTTTCGGCATCAGATGCGGCAACACAGCCGACGGACATTTAATATCCGTTGTGTCATACTCGGCCGCTCTCAGACAAGCGTTATAAGCCTCCTGCAAATCAAAGTCCGCATATCCCTTCGTATAGGCATCGGCTATAAGAGAAGCTGCATGATAGCCAATCATGGTTCCCGTATAGTTGGAAGCCAAGTCCCACATCGGAAAGATTCCGCCTTCCCGGTTCTTCTGCAACAGTGACCGGATAAAATCATTGTTCAATTGAGGGTCAATGATAGAATACAACGGATGCAATGCCCGAAATGTATCCCATAAAGAGAACACAGTGTATATCGGCTTCTCCGCATTTCCTTGATGCGTTTCCAAGTCCATGCCCAGATACCTTCCGTCTACATCCATAAAAAGGTTCGGACTGACCGCCGCATGATACATGGCTGTATAAAAAACAGTTTTGTCTGTTTCGTTGTCTGTCGACACATCAATCTTTGACAAATACTCATTCCACATCTTACGAGCGTCATCACGCACTTCGTCAAAGTTCCAGTCCGGGATTTCCGCTTCCAAATTCTTCCTGGCCCCTTCCATGTCCACCGCTGAAATGCCTACTTTCACCAGCACCTGCTCATCCTTGTCCGTGTTAAATCTCAGCAGCACTTTGCAACGAGGCTGCATTTTGCCGTTTTGATCAGACAACGTATCCCGAACGACAGTAGCGGCAAACGGTTTCGAAAATTTGGCATAAAAACTGACTTGCTGGTCGAATGCCCAGTACTTGGTCAGCTTGCTTCCTCTGATTTCCGTATCGCTGACTACATCCACCTGCATGTCCAGGTTTGTCTGATGCTGGATTGAATAATCCAAATCCAAAACAAATCCCGCATCTTCCGTTTCAGGAAAAGTATAACGGTGCAAAGCCGCGCGACAGGTTGCCGTCAATTCCGCTTTCACTCCATAACGTTCCAAGAATACGGAATAATATCCCGGTTCGGCCGTCTCGTTCTGATGGGAAAAAGCGGATGCGTAAGGAAGTGTCTGTGAAGAATAGTCCTGCGGATTGTACTGCTGTTCGCCCACGGTCGGCATCAGAAGGAAATCACCGTAATCGGCACATCCCGTACCGCTGACATGCGTATGCGAGAACCCGTTGATAGTGGAATCGGCATAATAATATCCCGAACAGGCATCCCATCCGTCGATACGGGTATCGGGACTCGGCTGAACCATCCCATGAGGAACTACAGGACCCGGAAATGTATGACCATGCCCTCCCGTCCCTACGAACGGATTCACATAAGATGCGTAGTCAAGACCTGCATTCTCTTTCACACACGATGGAAAGAGGCAGAACGCCGCTCCGAATGTGCAAGCAACTAAAACGATAGGTGCATTCTTCATAATATTTTAATTTTGAGATTATTTACTGCCGGTCAGGTGATACGAATATCACATCGTTGTGTTTCTTATACTCAATGTGAAGCGTCTGCTTCAACGCATCCAGCATTTCGGTGGCAGTTCCTTTCTTTTTCAGTTCGCCAGAGTAAGTGGCAACCTTTTCCACGTCCGGCGAAAGAATCACTGTCACGTCATAAATTTCTTCAAGCAACCGGGCTATCCGGATAATACCGGCATTCTGCAATCGTACCATGTCGCTGTGCCAAACGGCATCCAGCATGGCATCCGTAGCCATTACTTTCATCTGGCCTGTTCCTTTGTTCAACTCCACCTTCTGGCCCGGAGATAAAGTTATAGTTCCTTCAGTATGTACCCCTTCCGCTTTTATTTCTCCTTCAAGCAACGACGCCTCCACAATCCGGCAGGTCGGAGCATTCTTGAAATTGAATTTCGTTCCCAACACCTGTACGTTCATATCTTCACCACATACAATGAAAGGCTTGTGCTTGTCTTTAGTCACCTCAAAATAGGCCTCACCCGACAGCCTCAACCGCCGATTCTTCTCTGTAAAACGTTCCGGATATTCCAACACCGAATTTTCATTTACCCACACACGGCTGCTATCCGGTAACACTACCTCGACAACTTCCCCCTCGGCTGTAGCGACAGTCTTCCACTCATCACGCAAACCGTCGCCCAAATACCAGACACCCAACCCCGAAAAAGCGACCACCAATGCTATGACCGCCGCATATTTCATCCACACCGAAAGACGGAACACCTTCCTTGTGTCGCTCCCGGCTTTTTCTTCTTCTCTTATCCGTTCAAAAAGGCGGCGTTCCGCCTGCTGCAGCTTGATTTTCTCCGATTCATCCGCACGCTTTCCGAGGAAATAAAGTTCTTCCCACTCAAAGAGCTGACGTGCGTGCTCGTCCGATTCGTTTGCCCAACGGATTATCTGCCGCTTTTCATCATCCTGACACTTGCCGTTGAAATAGCGGACAATCATTTCATAATCAATCTTTCCCATCTTTTCCTTAAAAACTATACCCAATATATCCTTTTTACGCAAGAAGAACAAGCGTCCGGACAAAAACACTTACGTTATTCATGTTAAAAAACATTATTCAACAAGAATATCACCACCACGCCTTCCCAGGAAGGTTTCCCATTTCCAGCTCCAATGTTCCGCCGTCCATGATTTGCCGGTGAGTAATATAGCTTCTGTCAAGCGGTTTCCCATTCAATTTTACAGACCGGACATAGCAGTTCTCCGCACTGGCTCCAGGAGCCGACACTACAAAGGTCTTCCCTCCCGACAACCGCAATGTCGCTTTCGGGAACATGGGAGTGCCTATCTCATACTGTCCGGACACGGGGTTCACCGGATAGAGTCCCATCGCGCTGAACACATACCAGGCCGACATCTGTCCGCAATCTTCATTGCCGCACAGACCTGCGGGAGCATTCGTGTACAACGTGCGCATAATCCGGCTCAGATATTTCTGAGCTTTCCACGGTTGCTTTACCTTATTATATAAGTACGCCACATGATGGCTCGGCTCATTCCCGTGCGCATACTGTCCGATCATTCCCGTACTGAATATCGGAAGTTCGTCCTTGTCGGTGGGGTGGTATGTGAACATGCTGTCCAGCTTCTGGGCGAACCGCTCTTTTCCTCCCGTCAGTTCAATCAGCCCGTCAATGTCATGCTGCACCGACCAGAAATATTGCCATCCGTTGCTTTCGCAGATGTGCGGAGTATAACCTTCCGCGTCAAAGTCCGCGATGAAACGGCCGTCCTTGTCTTTCGGCTGCATGAACGAAGTAGACGGATTGTATACATTCCTATAGTTCCCGGCACGCGCATAAAATTCTTCCGCCGTTTCTTTCTTCCCCATACTGTCCGCCATCACTGCAATGCAATAGTCATCGAAAGCATATTCCAACGTTTTAGAGAGCGACCACTCGTCACCTAAATCGTAAGGAATGTATCCTTTCTCTCTGTACACGCCAATGTCGCGGTAATTGTCCAAAGTGGCGGTCTTCACACAAGCCGCAAACGCTTTCTCCGCATCGAAACCGCCAATACCTTTCAGATAAGCGTCCACAATTACGGGTACGGCATGATAGCCTATCATCATGTCCGTTTCGCTTCCATAGAAATTCCATACAGGAAGGCGGCCGTTCTGCTCATAAAAGGCAAGCAGCGATTTCACAAAGTCGCCCACCCGTTCCGGATAGGTCAGCGTGAAAAGCGGATGTGCCGCCCTGTAAGTGTCCCACAGAGAAAAAGTGCTGTAGTTGGTCCATCCGTCCGCCTGATGCACTTTCCCGTCAGGACCGTAATATTGCCCGTCCGCATCGCAATAGATTGTAGGAGCAAGCATACTGTGATACAATGCCGTATAGAATACGGTACGTTCGTCACGGCTTCCGCCTTCAATACAGACTCGCCCCAATGCCTCATTCCATCCGGCTTCAGCCTTCCGGCGGTACGAATCAAAATCATTGTCCTGAGCCTCAGCCTTCAGATTCCTTTCCGCTCCGTCCATGCTTACTCCTGAAAGAGCCGTAACAAGGGTTATCTGTTCTCCCTGTCGTGTGGGATAATCAAAACGGGCAATCATGCCAGTGCCTATCCGTTTCCCGTCCTTCTCAATAGCCGTACTGTCAACCGACATGAAAGCGAAAGGCCGGGAGAAACGGGTGCAGAAATAAACCTTCTGGTTGCGCGCCCATCCGTCGGAATAGCGGTAACCGCGTATCGTCACCGAATCGACCGCCTCCACGTATGAATCCTGGGTAGCATCCCAGTTCATTGCCTTGGACAGGTTCAGGAAAATGGCGGAATGAGCTCCCGGGAAAGTATAACGCTGAACGCCGCAACGTTCGGTGGCGGTCAGCTCCACGTTTATGTCATAATCGGTCAGCCTCACCTGATAATATCCTGCGGAAGCCTTCTCGTCGTCATGCGAAAATTTGGAATGAATGCCGAGCGGAGCTTCCGCCTCGTTGTAAGGAAGCGTGACCGGCATGAAAGAGACATCGTACAAGTCTCCTGCCCCGGTCCCCGACAGATGCGTATGGCTGAATCCGGCTATCGTGCTGTCCGGATAGAAATATCCCGCAATCCTGTCCCATCCGGGGAGGCCGTTGTCGGGACTCAACTGCACCATGCCGAAAGGCACCTGCGCACCCGGATAGGTGTTTCCCGTGAAGTCCGTCCCGATAAACGGATTGACGGACGAAACATAATCTTCAGAAGTGTTTTGAGAGCAGCTGCCACAAACCGCAAGAACCAGTCCAGCCGCCCACAATGCGAATATAAAACATTTCATAACAAACAATTTTCAACTATTCAACGCAATAACCACAATAAGCAAAGACACAGAAAGCCGTCTTTAAGGATACCGGCCTCCCGCCACTCTGCACCTTTGATTTTATAAAGAAACAGCCTTGCAAAGAGAAACACTTACACTTGCGGAATGATTTAACAAAATAAAACACTCTCCGAAAGAAAATACTGATTTCCCCAAAAAACGAAAAGAGCCAACCGATTCACAATGGAATCAGTTGGCTCTTTTTATCCGGCTTGCGGATATATTTAGATAGAAAAACGCTCAGCCTTTTTTCGCATCTGCTACAGTCTCTCCAACCTGCTTCGGCATCTTGTTGCCCAAAGTCAGATAAGCTACAGGGGCTGCCACAAACAATGACGAGAATGTGCCGATTACCACACCCAGAATCATCGCGAACGAGAAGCTGCGGATGCTGTCACCGCCCCAGATAATGATGATAAGCAATACAATCAACGTACTCTGGCCGGTATTCAATGTACGCGCCAATGTGGTATTCAACGCATCGTTGAACATCTTCGCACGCTCGCGAGTCGGATACAGGTGACTGAACTCGCGCACGCGGTCGAAAATAACCACCTTATCGTTGATAGAGTAACCGATTATCGTCAGCACGGCACCGATGAACGTCTGGTCGACATCCAAAGAGAACGGCATGATGCCATAGAACAACGAATAAGCACCGATAACCAGCACCGCGTCAATAGCCAACGCCACTGTCGCACCGATACTGTAGGCGATATTGTTGAAACGAACCAAGATATACAAGCCGATAGCAATCAATGCGAACACAACCGCCCAAACGGCAGAGGTCTTCATGTCGTCAGCCACACTCGGACCTACTTTCTGCGAACTGATAATCGAGCATCCGTCTTGGGTGTCACGGTCGACAAAGTGTGCAAGCGTAACTCCTTCCGGAACCAGATTGCCCTCTTTCAGTGCCGTATAAAGCAAGGCTTCTATTTCAGAATCCACTTTCGGGTCAGACTCGTCGATGCGGTAGTTTGTCATCACGCGGATTCGCTTTCCGTCCGTACCTAAAGCGATAGCCTGTACGTTCGCATCGCCCACTTTCGCGTCGAGCAAGTCACGAAGCACTTCCGGTTGAACCTCCTTGTCGAACTGAACCACGAAGTTGCGTCCGCCCGTAAAGTCGATGCTTTGCGACAATCCGCGAGTGAAGAACGAAATGATGCAAACCAGCAAAAGGATGCCCCACACCGTAAACGAACGTTTGATGATTCCCATGAAGTTGTAATGAACGTTCTGGAACAGGTTTTTGGAGATTCCCGTAGAGAAAGTCAGGTTCTGCCATTTGTCTTTCTTCATGTAGTGCTCATATACCAGACGAGTCATGTAGACAGCCGTAAAGAACGAGCAGGCAATACCGATAATCAGCGTAGTGGCGAATCCGCGAATAGGACCTGTTCCGAAGTAGAACAGAATCACACCCGTGATGATAGAAGTCAAGTTTGAGTCGAAGATAGCCGAGAAAGCGCCCGAATAACCGGCAGAGATTGCTTCCTTGATGGTCTTTCCGGCCTTTATTTCCTCTTTCGTCCGTTCGTATATCAACACGTTCGCATCGACCGCCATCGCCAAAGAGAGCACCATACCGGCAATACCGGACAATGTCAGCGCAGCCTGGAATGAGGTCAGGATTCCCAGAGTGAAGAAGAAGTTGAAAATCAAGGCTCCGTTAGCAACCATACCCGGAATGAATCCGTACATCACGCAAAGGTATGTCATCAGCGCAATCAAAGCCACGATGAACGACACGAGACCTTGGTTGATGGACTGCTGTCCCAATGACGGACCTACGATATCTTCCTGAACGATACGTGCAGGAGCCGGCATCTTACCGGATTTCAATACATTCGCCAAGTCTTTAGTCACTTCCGGAGTGAAGTTGCCGGTGATTTCAGAGTTTCCTCCGGTAATCTCAGAGTTCACGCGCGGAGCGCTATACACATATCCGTCGAGCACAATGGCGATTTCTTTTCCGATGTTTTTCTTGGTCAGCGCAGCCCAACGGCGCGAACCGTCCGTATTCATCGACATCGTTACGCACGGCTTGTTGAACTGGTCGTAAGAGTCTCTCGCGTCAGTAATCACGTCGCCTTCCAGAGGAGCGCGTCCGTTACGTTCCGTAGCGCGGATAGCATACAGTTCGTAGATGCGTCCGGTCTTGTCCATATCGGAAGCCTTCACTCCCCACATCAGTTTCAGGTCGCGAGGCATGATTCCTTTAATGGCGGGCATGTTCAGAATCCGGTTTACCGCCGCCGTATCTTTATAGTCGGCATAACCTACGATGGAGCCTATGCCGCTCTGGTTCGGCTGGAACACGGACAGCAGCGGATGGTCTTTCTTGAACTGCTCTGCATTGGCCGACAAGTTGTCTGCCGTTTCGCCTTTCAATACGGCTGCAAGACTGTCTTTTGAAGACACGGCCGATGCAGCCTGCGTCTTTTCGGCGGCGTCAGCATCTGTATTCACAGAATCAGACGCGGCGCTCAGCAGTACGCGTGCGCGCTCGTCGGCAGATACAAGTACGGGAACGATGTCTTTCGCTTCGTAGGTTTCCCAGAACTCCAAGTTGGCAGAACCCTGCAAGAGGTTTCTGACACGTTCCGGCTCTTTGATGCCCGGCAGTTCCACCATGATGCGCCCCATAGAACCTTCCAATGTCTGGATGTTGGGCTGCACCACGCCGAAGCGGTCGATACGTGTACGCAACACATTGTAGGAGTTTTCTACAGCCGCTTTCACTTCCTCGCGCAGCACCCGTTCCACTTCCGCGTCCGTGCTGCGGGTATTCACTTTATCTTTCAGCTGCTGGGTAGCGAAAAGTTCGGCCAGCTTTCCGTCGGGCACCAGCTTTTTGTATTCTCTCACAAACAGGGTAATGAAGTCTTCCTGACTGGTGACTTGCTGTTTGGCGGCTTCCGCCACAGCCTTGTTAAACGCCTCGTCCGGCTTGTTGTCCGCCAAAGCCTTCACTACGTCGGACACAGACACTTCCAGAATCACGTTCATACCACCTTTCAGGTCCAGTCCCAACCCGATTTCCATTTCACGGCACTGTTTCAGCGTGTAAATGCCCAACCACACTTTCTGGTTCTGCATCGAATCCAGATAATGCTCTGCGCCCTTCGGGTCCTTTTCCGCCTTGTTCATCTGATAACGAGTGACAAACGAGAACGAAAGGTAGAAGATGCAGGCAAGTGTGAGCAATACCGCAAAAACCTTTACAAATCCTTTGTTTTGCATGTTACTTTAATTTATTATTTAATTTTAATTTGATACGTGTTTTCAAGGTTGCAAATATAGTTTTTTTTCATCAGATAAGCGGAAACAGACTGCAAATATTTAAATATTAGCCGGGAAAAAACGTTATTTTCAAAGAATCTTTTCCCGCCTCCGCGCTTTTCAAAAAAAACGTCAGGGCGTTTTGAATGAAATTACCCGACTTTCCATCAAAACGCCCTGACGTTTTTTTATTTTACAGGACGAATCATTTCAGCCCGCGAGCTTCCAACAAAGGTTCGAGGCTCGGCTCCGCACCGCGAAACGACACATACAGCTTCATCGGGTCGTCGGAACCGCCTTTTTCAAGAATGTTCTTGCGGAAAGAAGACGCAGTGGCCGGGTCAAAAAGCCCATGCTCCTTGAAAGCCTCAAACGCATCGGTGTCCAGACGCTCCGCCCATACATAACTGTAATATCCGGCATCATATCCGCCCATGATATGGTTGAAATAAGTCACCCGATAGCGGGGAGCGATTTGAGGTATCAGCCCGATTTTGTCCATCAGTTTCTTCTCGAAACCAACCACATCCAAGCTGTCGGTAGAAGTCAGGCAATGCAGCTCCATATCCAGAATGGCAGCGGCCAGCAGTTCGGCGGTCATGAATCCCTGATTGAAATGCGACTGGTTTTCTATCTTCCCGATCAAGTCGTCGGGGATGGCCTCGCGGGTCTTGTAATGCTTGGCATACACCTTCAGCACCTCCGGAGCCATCGCCCAATGCTCCATAATCTGCGAAGGAAGCTCCACGAAGTCTTGAGCGACCGCCGTTCCCGAAGTTCCTTTATACTGGCAGCGGGTCAGAAGTCCGTGCAAAGCATGTCCGAATTCATGGAACATCGTTCGAGCCTCGTCAACGGTAAGCAAAGAAGGCATGTCGCCCGCAGGTTTGGTAAAACTCGCCACATTGTAAATCAACGGACGCACGCCTGCCTTCGCTTCGCGCATGTTGCCCATCCATGCGCCGCTGCGCTTGTTGTCACGGGGCATATAGTCGCTATAGAACACTCCCAGCAGAGAACCGTCCGCATCGTTCACGATGTAAGCCTTCACGTCCGGATTGTACACCGAGACGCTGTCCGTCGGGGTCAGCGTAATGCCGTAAAGTTTGTTCACCACGTGGCAAAGCCCGTCATGCACGTCTTTCTGGCTGAAGTAAGGCTTGATTTCGTCTTCGTTCAGGTCATACTTCTCCTGGCGGAGTTTCTCTGCATAATACCACCAGTCCCATGCTTCCAGTTTCTCGCCTTTCCCCTCTCGGTCCATGATTGCCTGCAGTTCGGTAGCTTCTTTCTTCGCGTTTTTAACGGCATACTCCCAGAGGCCGTAGAGCAAATCGAGCGCATTCTCCGGAGTTTTTGCCATTTCTTCCGCCAACTTGTATTCCGCATAGTTGCCGTATCCCATCAGCTTTGCCTTCTCCAGACGGAGGGTCAGAATCCGCTTCAGCAGCGCTTTGTTGTCGTTCGCATCGTCATGGTTGCCCATGTTCGTATACGCCAGATAGATGTCTTTCCGCAAGTCGCGGTTCTGGGCATACTGCAACAGCGGCAAACGGCTGGATTCCTGCAACGTAAACACCCATTTCCCCTCTTTTCCGTGCGCCTTCGCTTCATGGGCGGCTCCTTCAATTACGGTTTCGGGCAACCCGGCCAAGTCATTTTTGTCGTCAACCACCAGCATATAGGCGTTGTTGTCCGCAAGCACATGGTTGCCGAATTCGATAGTCAGAGTTGACAGTTCTTTGTTGATTTCGCGCAAACGGGCCTGCTTTTCCGCATCCAGCGCCGCACCTGAACGCACGAAGCCTTTATAATACTTGTCAAGAAGGAAATGCTGTTCGGAAGTCAGACGGATTTTCCCTTCGGCTTCCATCTCGTGGACGGCAGCCACACGCTTATACAAATCCTGGTTCAAGAAAATATTGTCGCTGTGTTCCGAAAGCATTGGAGCGAACTTGCTCTCCAGCTTCATCAGCCTTTCATTGGTATCTGCCTCGGTCAAAGCGAAAAACACCCCGCTCACACGGTCTAACACCTCCCCGCTATTGTCAAGCGCAACGATTGTGTTCTCGAAAGTAGGCTCTTCCGGATTCTCCACAATCGCCTTGATTTCTTCATTCTGGCGGTCGATTCCCGCAAGGAAAGCCGGTTCGTAATGTTCCGTCTTGATACGGTTGAAATCAGGCGTCCCGTAAGGAGTCTGAAACTCCGACAGAAACGGATTGGCGGCCTCGTCCGCCTTCTGTGCGCATCCACACAACATACATGTCATAGCAGCAATTACAAATTGTTTCATTGTTTGTTATTTAAATTATAGTTTCTCTACAACGCACCACAAAGGGTAATGGTCTGACGCGCCTATTGAGTCATCGACCCTCGCTTCCAACACTTTGAAACCTTCGCCCACCAGAATATGGTCAATCCGGACATAAAGGAAATTCCGGTTGTATGAAAAGCCCGGCCCCCGCCCCGCTTCTATGTACGCATCATGCAGTCCTTTCCCTATCACCCGATGCGCATACGACAACGGAGTGTCGTTAAAGTCTCCGCAAACGAGCATGTATTCGGCACGGTTCTCCGCTATCGCCATAGCCACAGAGTCTGCCTGAGGAGCACGGATAGCGGCTGCATCAGCCAGTTTGCGCAACAAATGCGCACCGCCGCTTTTTACATTGTTCTCATCGGGCGACTTTAAAATATCTTCGTACACTTGTTTGTCATGATTGTCGAGCTTGTTGGATTCCAGATGGTTGCACACGATGACCATCGTATCTTCTTCCAGTTTCAGCCGGAGCAAGAAGCTCCCGTTGCCCGCACTTTTATAACCGATGCGTTCCGCAGAAAGAATCGGATAACGCGAAAGACAAGCCATTCCGTTCCATCCGGCGACCTCAAGCGTCCTGACGTAAGGATAGAAAGACAGCATCTTTTCCAACTGTTTGTTATTGACCGGATATTCCTGCAAGCACACCACATCGGCATTGCATCGGCGTATATATTCCACAATCGGATTAGCACCGGTTTCTTTATCCGCCGGCATGGCCATCACGTTATACGTGAGAAACTTCAACGTCTTTCCGTTTCCCTGACCATCGGCCGAACCGAAAGGAATGTATGCTTTGACACTTCCCCATCCGGCAAGGAAAAACAAAAAAGGCACCGCGACATACCTCCACCGGAAGGCCAGCCAGAACACCAGAAAGAGCGAGTTCAAAAACAAAAAGAACGGGAAAAACAATCCTGCGCATGAGAGCAGCGGATGTGCCACAGGAGACAAATACTGGCTATAAGAACAGAAAAGGAAACCCGCTCCGACCAGCACATTGACAAACAAGGCCAGTCCGTGAAGCGTATATCCTATAATATTGAACTTCATTGCCTCTTCATTTCTTGCTTGCATCGAACAATCTTTTCTTTTCTTCTTCGGTCAAGCTCCCATATCCCGACTTGCGAAGTTTGTCAAGAATCCGGTCTACTTCGGCCTCGCGCTCTTTCTTTCTTGCATTGAAATCATAATCTTTCTGCTTGTCGCCGTAATACACCTTCATCTTGGGCTTTTTCCTTCTGCGCACAGAAAAGAAATCCAACACGCCGTTTATCCATTTCGTGGCATCATGGCCTTTTGAAAGACCTGCGGCAAACCACCATCCGGACAAAGCACCGCCCAAATGGGCGATATGCCCCCCCGCATTCGAGGATGTCATGAACAACAGGTCCAACACTACCATAAAGGCGGCAACATACTTCAAGCGCACCACACCTATAAACATGAACTGCACCGGACAGTTCGGTTCGCGAACGCCGGATGCCACCACAATGGCCAGCACCGAAGCGGAAGCACCCACTATCCAGGGAGATTTATCGTCGAAATAAGGGAACACGTTATAAAACAACATAAAAAGCAGTCCTCCGCAGATGCCTCCCAACACATACAGCCCGCGCAAATGCTTTGATGAAAAAAAGTTCAGAAACAGCCGCCCGAACCAATACAGCCAAAGCATATTGAAAAGGATATGGAACACGCCGGCGTGCATGAACATGTAAGTAAACAACGACCAAGGCTGGCGGACAAAGGTTTCCGGATTCGCCGAAAGCTCAAGCCACTGCAGCCATGCTGCCGGAGGAAGGTTGAACAGCGTGGTTACGATATTGCATACGGCAACCGCCAGAAAAACGGCTGCGTTGACGTAAATCAATTGCATTACCGTATCCCCCTGCGAGAACCTTCTCTTCAAATCAGTAATAAATCTGCCCGTTCCCATTTTTCTTTCTCCAATATAAGATAAGTATCAAGCCGAAAAGCATTCCTCCCAGATGGGCGAAATGAGCCACGCCGTCGCTCCCCCCCAAACCAAGCGCCAGCTCAAGCGCCGCATATCCGATGACAAAATATTTCGCCTTGATCGGCATCGGAATGGGGAACACGAACATCGGGCTGTTCGGGAACAGCATTCCGAAAGCCAGCAATATGCCATAAACGGCTCCCGACGCGCCTACTGTGGTCAGTTCGTTCAGAAACGCATCCATCGGGATGACGCTTATCCCCGTATTGACCGAATCATAATTCGACCACACGAGCACGTACTCCATATACTGCACCAGCTCCTGAACCAGCCCGGCTCCCACGCCGCACACCATATAATAAGTAAGGAAGCGTTTCGGCCCCCACACCTGTTCCAGCACACGCCCGAACATCCACACCGCAAACATATTGAAAAAGATGTGCGAGAAGTTGGCGTGCATGAACATATAAGATATAAGCTGCCCCAGATTGAAATCGGAAGCCAGAAAGAAGTGAAGTCCCAACAAGTCGTTGAGGTCTATTCCGTATTTCCTCGCCACAAACATGCCAAGGAAACACAGCACGTTAATAATCAGCAGATTTTTCGTTATCGTCGGTAGATTGTTCATATTCTCAAGCCATTGATTCAGTTGCAAATGTACTACATTATTCTTTTACCGCAAGAGGTCTGTCCGATTTTTGGCGATACTGTCGCGCAACACGAGCACGCTTTCCGGCCCCATGTTGAAAAGCAAATCGGCGATGCTCATGTTCGGAAGGAACCCGTGCTTCTGGCTGAAAACCTGATAATAGGGCGCAGGGACGAAGTCCGGGTCTGCTTCCGCAAAACTCCGTTTCGGATGAATCGCCTCCCGGAAATCGTCGGCATCTTCCGGAGCCTTTACATAAGCGTCTGTCGGACGAATACGCGGGGAAAGCTCTATCTGGCCGCACACCCATCGGCAAAGCTCCATATTGAAATCGAAAAGGAACTCATACCTTTGCGTGAAAAACCGCCGGAACTCGTCCGCATAATAGTCGAAAAACGGGCTGTGGCGATATGCGGCCACAAAAGCGTTCCAATGCACGTGCCTCCAGTTGCCGTGGTCCGAGATGCGGACATCCTTCATCAGGCATTTCTCGCTTTTCTCTGTAGGAAGAGTCAGCGCAAGCGGCCCGTCGGCAGAGGCTATCACGCACCGGTTGCGGTAGGTCTGCTTCGCATAATGGTCATAACGCTCCACAAGTGCCTCGCCATACGCGAACAGTTTCGTATAATATTCCACAGGGCCCAGATAAGCAGACCCTAAAATTACTTTCTTCTTCATGCTCATACTCTAAATTTCAACGCCCGTCTTTCCTAAGATGAACGCCCGCCTTTTCCGGCCTATTCTATCCGACGGAAAAGCCGCCCCTTATGCGGAGAATACCATACCCTCCAGGCTTTCCCTATCAGATGGTCTTCCGGCACGAAACCGAACAGGCGCGAATCGCATATATTCACAGGGTCATTCGAAGCCACCCAATAATAATCTTTGCTGAACGTAAACGTCTCGACCGGCTTCCCGTCCACATAGAGCGAATCGCCCGACACTTTCGCCCGGCGATGCTCGTGAGACACGATTGTGTTGCAAAGCAACGTGATGTTCCAAGGATATACCCTTACCGGCTTGCCTTTTTCGGGCACTACGAAAGGGTGCGCGTTCCGGCTGCCTCTCCCCATCGTCGGAATCAAGACGAAACGGCCTTCCAAACGTTGGGACACCAAATAATATTCATAATGGCTGAAACTGCGGATATAGTTTCCGTCGGAAGTGTATCCGGCCAGCGTGTTGCCGGAAAGCCCCAACGATGCAAGCAGGGCAAGCATCACGTCCTCCATCTCCGAAGGATAGGAATACAATGCTTTGCTGTCAGGACTCAACACTTCTCCGTCCACTTCCGCCAAGTCATCGTCTAACATCAGCGTATCGCCGGGAAGGCCGACACACCGGCTGATGAACAGTTCCCTGCTCTCGATTCGCGATTCTGAATTTTCCGGATGAGGATTGTTGAACAGCACGATATCTCCTTTCTCTGCCGCAGAAGCGGCGATACGACGATACCCGAACACAGACGGAAAAGGCACGCGCAGCCCGTAGCTCCACTTGCTGACCAGAATCCGCTCGCCCTTATAGAGGCTGTTCTCCATGCCGGAGGACGGAATGACGCAAGTCGTCACAAGGAGCATCCGGACCAATACGACCGCCAACACGATGCAGCCGACAGTCCTCACCCACCATCTGCCGGACTTACCCATAGGCTTAATAGATTATTTGATGGAATCCACAAACTTGAACAGACGGTTCCAGCGGACTTTTCCGTTCAGCCAGTTGCGGTCCGGGTCGAGCGACAGCCAAATGAACACCGGCTTCCCCACAATATGGTCTTCCGGAACAAATCCCCAGAAACGGGAATCGGCCGAATTGTGGCGGTTGTCGCCCATCATCCAATAGTAATCCATTTTGAACGTGTATCTTGAGGTTTCTTGCCCGTTGATATAAATCTTTCCGCCTTTCACTTCCAACGAATTGCCTTCATAGTTCGCAATAGGCCGTTCGTAAACCGGAAGATTGTCCAAGGTCAAATCAATGGTTTCTCCCTTCTTGGGAATCCATATCGGGCCGTAATTGTCTACCGTCCATCCCGTCAGCTTATTGTTCGGATACAAACCTCCGGCATCGTCGTCAGGGACATTCTCTATGGAGATTACCAAGTCCTTGCGCCCCAGCAGGGCAGCTTTTGCGGCTTCGGTAAGCGGCATGTTGTAAACGGACTCCTTCACGAAATATGCGCTCAAATCCTCTTGGCTGATTCCCAGTTCATGGCAAAAATCTTCGGGCAACGGCCCTTTGGTATGCACTATATAGCGGTATTGCACGTTGTCCGGCTCCTTGTCGGGAACGCCGTCAAGATAAACGATGCGGTTCTTTATCTGCAAAGTCTGCCCCGGAAGCCCTACGCAACGCTTCACATAATTCTCCCTCCGGTCAACAGGACGGACAACCACTTCCCCGAACATTTGCGGATTCTCGTCAATATACCTTCTTCCTGCATGATAATAGAAATCAAACACCTCGCGCTGCTGCTCTGCCGACAGACGAGACATGTCAATAGGCTGGGACATTTGCTTGCCCAACTGATAGCTCATGCGGTAAATGTCTTCCGCCGGATTTCCGGTAGCGACCGTGTCGCCTGCCGGAAAATTGAACACCACAATGTCGTTCAGCTTCACCTCGCCCAAACCAGACACGCGCTTATAATCCCATTTCGGCCATTCCAAATACGACTTGCAGTTGAATATCGGCAGCGTATGCTGGGTCAAAGGCATGTGAAGGGGCGTCTGCGGTATACGCGCTCCGTAACTCATCTTGCTGACAAACAGATAATCGCCCACCAGCAAAGACTTTTCCAATGAAGATGAAGGAATCACATAGTTCTGGAAGAAATACAAGTTGACAAAGTACACCGCCACCAAAGCGAATACAATCGCGTCAACCCAACTCATCACCGCCAGTACGGTCTTGTTCTTCGATTTCTTCCACCATGTCCACGGAATAAACTTCGTGATATACGCATCAAAGATAAACGGAATGACAACCAACCCCAACCAACTTTTCAGCCAAAGCAAAAATATCAGATAAAGTCCCAGCACTACGCCGAACTTTATCCATTGTTTACGCGAAGCCTCAATCTTCATAATCAAAAGTGAAATAAGTCGTTCATTCCGAGGAAACCGGTATGCAAGGCCGTATATTCGGCTGCAAGCACTGCGCCCAAAGCAAATCCTTTTCGATTTTTCGCGTCATGAGTGATAATAATGGAATCGGCCTCCGATTCGTAACGGACAGTATGGATTCCGGGCACTTCGCCTTCGCGGATTGCGCTTATGGGCAACTCGTCGGGAGCGCATCGGGCAGTTCCCGTCACCGTTCCGTCGGGAGCGGTCAACGTCCCCATCACCCACTTGCTTTTGCGCTCAAGGTTCTCCAGAATGCCTTCGGCCAACGTAATGGCCGTTCCGCTCGGAGCGTCCAGTTTATGGACGTGATGCGTTTCTACCATCGACACGTCATAGTTGGGGAAACCGTTCATAATCTTTGCAAGATACTTGTTCACCGCCGAAAATATGGCTACACCTAAACTGAAATTAGAGGCCCAGAAAAGCGTTTTGCCTTCTTCCCTGCACAAACGGCGCATCTCGTCTTCGTGTTCGCCCATCCATCCGGTGCTTCCGGAAACGACCTTCACTCCCTGCTTGAAAGCCTCGATGCAGTTGCCGTAAGCAACGGAAGGCGCAGTAAATTCAATCGCCACATCTGCCGACCGGAAAGCCTCCGAATCAAAATCCCGACGATTGTCCACGTCAATGATACATACTATCTCATGCTTGCGGGAAAGTGCGATTTTCTCGATTTCCTTCCCCATCTTTCCATATCCAATCAGTGCTATTTTCATAATTCACAAATAATTTTGTCCGCAAAGATAGCGTTTTTCATTATTAATCATTACATTTACCGAACATTTACACCTCGTTAACATGGAACAGCTTCTACACTATGCCTGGAAACACAAGTTTCTCCCGCTAAAGCCCCTGCAAACCACACAAGGGGAAAGTATCGAAATCATCGACCCCGGATTGCCCAACTCGAACGCCGGGCCCGACTTCTTCAATGCGAAAATCAAGATTGGAGGGGTGTTGTGGGTAGGAAATGTGGAAATCCACCGGCAATCGTCCGATTGGAAACGCCACGGACATCACCTGGACAAGAACTACGATTCGGTAATCCTCCATGTAGCCTCTTGCATCGATGCCGAAGTGCATCGCTCCAACGGCGAGCTTATCCCTCAGATGGAACTGCATTGTCCGCCTTATCTGCTCGACAATTACAGGCAGCTGATTGAAGCCAGCCGTTATCCCGCCTGCTATCTTCTGGTTCCGGAGCTTCCGAAACTGCTGCTGCACAGCTGGCTGTCGCACCTGCAAGTGGAACGTTTCGAGCAAAAGACCGAACGCATCATGCAACTCCTTAACCGTCACGGCAAAGATTGGGAGCATGTGTTTTTCATCACTCTGGCCCGCAGCTTCGGATTCGGCACCAACAGCGAAGCGTTTGAATATTGGGCGGAAACCGTCCCTCTGCAAGCGGTCAACAAACACCGGGACAGCCTGCTCCAGATTGAGGCTTTCTTTTTCGGACAGGCAGGGCTGCTTCAGGAAGTTCCGGCGGACGATTATACGGAAAAACTGATGAGGGAATACGCTTATCTGAGACACAAGTTCGGAATAGCCCCCTCCGACAACTGCCGCTGGAAACTGCTGAGAATGCGCCCCGGCAACTTCCCTCATGTGCGAATCGCCCAACTTGCCACATTCTACCACCGCTCCCAAGGATTGCTCTCCGTAATAATGGAAACAGAAACGTTGAAAGACTTGCGAGACATACTCCGGGGAGGCACTTCCGAATACTGGCTCACACACTACGTGTTCGGAGAAACGTCTCCGATGCAGCCTAAAACGCTCAGCAACTCCACCATCGACCTGTTGATTATCAACACGGTCATTCCTTTCCTGTACGCCTACGGCAAACACAAAGGGGACTATGCAATGCAACAACGGGCCAACAGTTTGCTGGAAGATATGAAGCCGGAAAACAATTACATCATACGCATCTGGAAAGAATGCGGGTTAGAAGCCGCACATGCCGGAGACAGCCAGGCGCTAATCCAGCTGAAAAAGAATTATTGCGACATGAAGAAATGCCTGCATTGCCGCATCGGTTACGAATATCTCAAGGCACGTCCGGCTGATACGCAATCTGTCGGCTAAAATCATTACCTTTGCCACAAAACGAAAAGAACAATGGGAAAATACGTCTTCGAACTGAAAATGAAAGTCCGCGACTACGAATGCGACTTGCAAGGCATTGTGAACAACGCCAACTACCAACATTACATCGAACACACACGCCATGAGTTTCTGGCCTCCACCGGAATCAGCTTTGCCGAACTGCACCGGCAAGGCATCGACCCAGTTGTGGCACGCCTCAGCATGGCTTTCAAAACTCCGCTTGCCAGCCGCGACGAGTTCCTGTCGAAACTGTACGTCAAGAAAGAGGGCATCAAATACGTGTTCTACCAAGACATATTCCGCCTGCCCGACCTGAAGCCGGTTATCAAGGCGACTGTAGAAACGGTGTGCCTCATCAACGGAAAACTGAAAGAGAGCGAAACGCTGAACCAAATCCTGACACCTTACTTGAGCGAATGAAAGACGAAGAACTTCTTTGCACGCTGGTGCTGGCCCGCACTCCCGGAATCGGACCGATAAGCGCGCACAACCTGCTCAACGCAGCCGGGAGCGCCGCCAACATCATACGCCATGCCAAAGAACTGACAAAAGACATCCCCGGATTCACGCTGAAGCAAGCAGAGTCGATGAACGACCCAAATGTCGTCCGCCTCTGCGAAGCGGAACTGCTGTTTGCCGAGAAAAACGGCATCAAATGCCTCATACCTTCCGGCGAGGATTATCCTTCCCGCCTGAGAGAATGCCCCGATGCGCCTATGGTACTTTTCTATAAAGGGAATGCAGACCTGAACAGCCTGCATATTATCAGCATAGTAGGCACGAGAAACGCCACGGACTACGGGAAAGGCATCTGCGGCGATTTTCTGGAGGAGTTGAAAGCACTGATTCCCGATGCGGTCATCGTCAGCGGACTGGCATACGGCATCGATATCCACGCACACCGCGCCGCACTCAGAAACGGACTGCCTACTGTGGGCGTACTGGCACACGGGCTTGACCGCATCTATCCGCCTGCTCATCGGAACACTGCGGTAGAAATGATTTCCTGCGGAGGACTGCTTACCGAATTTCCGAGCGGAACAAATCCTGACCGACAGAACTTTGTCAAACGCAACCGCATCGTAGCCGGCATAAGCGATGCGACGATTGTCGTCGAATCGGCCCTCAAAGGCGGTTCGCTCATCACGGCAGACATCGCCGGAAGCTATCAGCGGGATTGCTTCGCCTTTCCGGGACGCATCAACGACACTTATTCCGCCGGATGCAACGAACTCGTCCGGCAAAACAAAGCAATGCTGCTGCAAAACGCGGAAGAATTTGTCAAAGCCATGTGTTGGGATGCGAAAAACAAAAAGCCAACAACGATACAGCGCCAGCTCTTTCCCGACTTATCTCCCGATGAAGAACTTGTGGTCAGCCTGTTGCGCAAACAACCGGACGGACAGCAAATCAATTCGTTGGTAGTGGAAAGCAACATTGCCATCAACCGTCTGACGGGCATTCTCTTTGAACTTGAAATGAAAGGAGTAATCCGTGCGCTGGCGGGAGGCATGTACAAACTGATTGGCTGAACGCTTTTTCTTGGGAATGCGTGCAGCAAACCGACAATTCGCCGCCGTCGTTCCGCAAAATTCCGCCGCATTTTCCTCGAAACTTCCCCGCCTTTTCATAAAGGCGCGGGCACGAAAAGTAAAGACATAAAAAATGGGAGAACGCTTTCTCCCAACCTTGTTAACCTTAAATCTAATACTATGAAAAAAATCACATGACAAATATACGGAGTGCAATTGACATATACAACTCTGTCCACTTTTTCTGCCATATATTTAATATTATTTCACAAAAAGAAGCCGCTCCACGGATAAAGCCTTGCAAGGCTTTCCGCAGAGCGGCACCATTATTTATCAAATAAAGCTACAGACTTTAGTCTTTCAGTTTGGCCTTGATAAAGTCGCGGTTCAAGCGAGCGATATTGCTGATTGAAACGTTCTTCGGACATTCAGCTTCACATGCACGAGTGTTCGTGCAGTTTCCGAAGCCCAACTCATCCATTTTGGAAATCATAGCTTTTGCACGGCGCAAAGCCTCCGGCTTTCCTTGCGGGAGCAGGTTCAGCTGGCTCACCTTTGCAGATACGAACAGCATAGCGGAACCGTTCTTGCAGGCCGCCACGCAAGCTCCGCAACCGATGCACGAAGCGGCATCCATCGCCTCGTCTGCTACAGACTTCGGAATGAGGATGGCATTCGCGTCCTGAGGAGCGCCCGTGCGGATGCTGATAAATCCGCCCGCCTGCATAATTTTGTCGTATGCCGAACGGTCTACCATCAAGTCCTTGATAACCGGGAATCCGGCTGAACGCCACGGCTCGACAGTAATCACATCACCGTCGTTGAAACGGCGCATATAGAGCTGGCAAGTGGTTGCACCCGTAGCCGGTCCGTGCGGATGTCCGTTAATATACAGAGAACACATGCCGCAGATACCTTCACGGCAGTCGTGGTCGAACACTACCGGTTCCTTGCCTTCTTCAATCAGCTGTTCGTTCAAGATATCCAGCATTTCCAGGAACGAAGTGTCGCCCGGAATATCCTTCATCTGGAATGTATCGAAATGACCTTGTTCTTTCGGTCCGTTCTGACGCCAAATTTTCAGCGTAAATGATATATTCTTATCCATTTTACTTAGATTCTTTTAATTGTTCAACTTCACTGATCAGCTCTTGTAGTTACGAGTCTGAACTTTGATTGCTTCGTAAACCAGCGGTTCTTTGTAGAGAACCGGAGCTTTATCGTCTGAGCCTTGGTATTCCCAGCAAGACACGTAGAAGTAGTTGGCGTCATCACGTTTGGCTTCTCCTTCTTCTGTCTGGTATTCTTCGCGGAAGTGGCCGCCGCACGATTCGTTGCGGTTCAGCGCATCGTATGCAATCAGCTCGCCCATCGTGATGAAGTCATTCAGACGGATGGCTTTGTCCAGTTCCACGTTCATGCCTTCCTTCTTTCCGGGGATGAACAAATTCGATTCGAACTCTTTGCGGATTTCCTTCAATTTAGCCAAGGCAGTCTTCAGTCCGGCTTCCGTGCGTCCCATTCCGACATATTCCCACATGATGTGTCCCAGTTCCTTGTGGATAGAGTCAACAGAACGCTTGCCCTGAATGCCCATCAGATGGTCAATCTTAGCCTGAACGCCCTTTTCCGCTTCTTCAAACTCAGGAAGGTCTGTCGAGAAGCGAGGAACAGTAATCTGATCGGCCAGATAGTTCTGGATAGTGTACGGAAGCACGAAATAACCGTCGGCCAGACCCTGCATCAAAGCGGAAGCTCCCAGACGGTTTGCGCCGTGGTCAGAGAAGTTGCATTCGCCGATAGCGAACAGTCCCTTGATGGAAGTCTGCAATTCATAGTCAACCCAGATACCGCCCATCGTGTAGTGGATAGCCGGATAAATCATCATCGGATTGTAATACTTCACTCCGTTTATTTCGTTGGCCAGTTCGCCCGGATTTACATCGGTAATTTCTTCATACATGTCGAAGAGGTTGCCGTAACGCTGGCGAACTACATCGAGGCCGAGACGTTCGATACTTTCAGAGAAGTCGAGGAATACAGCAAGTCCTGTGTTGTTCACGCCGAAGCCGTGGTCACAACGTTCCTTGGCCGCACGTGAAGCCACGTCGCGAGGAACCAGATTTCCGAATGCCGGATAGCGGCGTTCCAGATAATAGTCGCGGTCTTCTTCCGGAATGTCAGAGCCTTTCTTCGTGCCAGCCTGCAATGCTTTCGCATCTTCCAGCTTCTTCGGCACCCAGATGCGTCCGTCGTTGCGCAGAGACTCAGACATCAAAGTCAGTTTCGACTGCTTGTCACCGTGTACGGGGATACAAGTCGGGTGAATCTGCACGTAAGCGGGGTTAGCGAACCATGCGCCTTTACGGTAGCAGGCCATTGCAGCAGAGCAGTTACAAGCCATTGCGTTGGTAGACAGGAAGTAAGTGTTTCCGTAACCGCCTGTAGCGATAACCACGGCATGAGCAGCAAAGCGTTCCAGTTTGCCGGTCACCAGGTTCTTGGCGATGATTCCGCGCGCGCGTCCGTCGATGATTACCACGTCTTCCATCTCATAACGGGTGTACAGCTTCACGGTGCCTGCACCTACCTGGCGGCTCAATGCAGAGTATGCGCCCAGCAGCAGCTGCTGGCCGGTCTGACCTTTTGCATAGAATGTGCGGGAAACCTGCGCGCCGCCGAAAGAACGGTTGGCCAGCAGACCTCCGTATTCGCGTGCGAACGGAACGCCCTGAGCCACGCACTGGTCGATGATATTGTTTGAGACCTCAGCCAAACGGTAAACGTTGGCTTCGCGAGCACGGTAGTCGCCGCCCTTCACGGTGTCGTAGAACAGACGATAGATGGAGTCACCGTCGTTCTGATAATTCTTGGCAGCATTGATACCTCCCTGTGCGGCGATAGAATGCGCGCGGCGCGGAGAATCTTGAATGCAGAAGTTGAACACGCGGAAGCCCATCTCGCCCAAAGAAGCGGCTGCGGATGCGCCTGCCAGACCGGTTCCTACCACGATAATGTCCAGACGGCGTTTGTTCGCCGGGTTCACCAGCTTCTGATGAGCTTTATAGTTGGTCCATTTCTCAGCTATCGGACCTTCAGGAATTTTAGAATCGATTATTTTAGTAGCCATAATTGTTTGATTTTAAGTTTGCAAGTGGGTTGGTTTGAAAAACGCAGGATTCAAACTGACGCTTACAGATTCTTCACGAAAAATACCACCGCTACCAGCATGAAGCCCAGCACGATGACAGTAGAGTAAATGTTAGAAATGCACTTCCAGCGGTTGATCCAGATGGTGTTGTTCCAGCCCAAAGTCTGCATCGCGCTCCAGAAACCGTGGGTCAGGTGGAACCACAGGGCGCACAGCCACACGATATAAAGGATGAAGAACACCGGATTCGAGAAAGTCTCCACAATGTAGCCGTAACCATCCGTTGCGCTCAAACCGCCCATCAGCGGGTTGCCAATCAGTTCGGCAAACATCATGTTGTACCAGAAATTAAACAAATGAAGTGCCAAGCCCAGAATTACGACAACGCCCAGAGCGAGCATGTTTTGAGAAGCCCATTCCACCGTTTTAGGCTTTGCGCTCACCGCATAGCGCTCGTTTCCGCGCGCCGCACGGTTCATCATTGTCAGCCAGAAGGCATAGATGATGTGAATCACGAACAGAGCAGCCAATGCCAGCGTGCCCAACAGGGCATACCAGTTAGTACCCAGAAATTCACATACCATGTTATAACCTTCCGCCGAGAACAGCGCGACAAGGTTCATCAACATGTGAAATGTAAGAAACAGGACAAGGGC